>JAZQQW010000109.1:0-26671 GCA_045629255.1 Treponema sp. | reverse complement strand
GATTTTTGCAGCTATGTTTTCAGACAGGTTGTTCGTGTCTTCCATAGTGGCGACGATTTCCTTGACGGCAGCGTTCTGATCCTGTGAAGTAGCTGCAGTTTCCTTTGAAGCAACGACAAGGTTCTGTGTTTCAACAAATAGTTTCTTACCCATTTCGGTTTCTTTTTTCTGGAAAGACATCACAAAGCGTACAATGTAAACTGCAAGTATAAAGCTCAAAGCCAGGAAGAAAATAATCAGGATAATCATAGTGCACATGAAGGCACCGCCGAAGTCTGACATATTTCCTTCCGTGACAACGAACCATGGAGCGTCTCCGATTTTTGAAACGGCATAGTATTTAAGACCTTTTACGATTCTGGCTTTTGTTCTGCCGTCAAGGTATTCTTTTGCAGAAAATGGGATTTTGGATTCTTCAAAGTAGTTGGATTTGAGTATTTTTGAAGAATCTTCATTTGTCAGATATAAACCAGTATCAGAGATAAGATAGATGACGCTTGATTTTGAAATCTTGATGTCTCTGTAAAAATCTGTGAGTTTTTCAAGATAAATATCAACACCGGCAACTCCGATTTTTTTACCTTTTATGTCAGATGCCGACTGTGTAATGGAGATTATGACATCCCCTGTCATTTCATCTATATAAGGTGGGGTATATGTGATTTTTCCGCTGTTGTTCATTGCATTTATGAACCAGTCGGTTGTACTTAAATCGTAGTCAGGGATCCACGTATCGTTAATAACCCACAGAGTATTGTTTTCGGCAGTTGGAGCTTCCTTTGAAAGATAGTATATGTAATCAGCAAGGTTCAGGTTTCTTGCAAGTGTTTCGACACATGGCTTTAAGTTTTCTTCCGTATTTGCAATCTGTGCATAGGCGGATACAGAACGGACAACGTCTGTGTCTGACTTCATTGCAAAATTTATGTCATCACTGATTTTCTGTACGATTTCTGAGATATCGCTTTCAACGGCAGCATTTATTGTCTTTACAAGCATGCCTGCAAAAATACCACAGGTAAGAACAGTGAGTAAAACCATTGGCATGAAAGATACCCTGAATATTTTTTTTGTTTTCTTGTCAACTTCTGCAAACGATTTAAAAAACATAACAGCTCCTTACTTTTATGTAAAATTATTTCTTATGTCTGTACGGGAGGCTTTGTTTAAGCCGGTAATAAGAGGTTAAGGCTTATACCGTTTTCTGTAGTTTTTTTTAACAGATACCCTTGTAATAAAGTATTGAGTAGATTTTGTTAAAAAGCAAGGATTTTCTTAAGAAGTTTTCAAAACAATAGATGATAAAAAAAATATTTGTTTTTTTATAAAGTATGGATTAAAATATCAATATTGGGGAGTTCTCTTTATGATGAATATTAGAGATAGTGTTAATTCAGCAGAACTTGAAAATAAAGACATCCAGTTTAAAATTGATGATGTTCTTTTTCAACGTGCACTTTTATCAGACGGTTTGATTTCTCTTTTGGTAAATGTTTCACAGGACAGAATAGTCTGGTATAAAAATCTGAATGCTGAAGGCAACATCCATACTGATATAGAAAAATATGATATTTCCAAAAATATTTCCTTTTCTTCAATGATTCAGGAATGGAGCTCTCTTGTTTCCGAAGATTTCAGAGCCGGATACATAAAGGAAAACGGCAGGGAACAGCTTCTGCGGGAATTTGATGAAGGCAGGATAGAAAAGTCGTTTGATTTTGTCGGAAAAGCAAAAAGCGGAAACGAGATAGAAATCAAAGAAGAATTTATATTTATTAAAAATACAGAGAATAACGATCTGCTTTTGTTTACATATCTCAAGGATATGACAAGTATCCGTAAAGCAGAGCAGCGTGTCAGAAATACTCTGAAAGCAGCATACGAAAGTTCGATTGCGGCAAATGCAGTTAAAGCAGATTTCCTTTCCAGAATTAGTCACGATTTGAGGACTCCGTTAACTGAACTGTTTGGTTTCATTGAAGCTGCAAAGAAAGAAGCTGAACACTGTTCTACGTCTTCGCTTGACAGCACTATGTATGATGCTTTGGTGAATATAGAAACTTCTGCCAGAAAAGTTTTGTCTCAGACTGATAAACTTGTAAGCATGGCGAAAATTGCCAGCGACAAAAGCATAGAAGTCAAGTCAGAATGTTCGCTTTCAAAAATTCTGGATGCCAGCATAAAACGCATAAAAGATTTGTATGATGTATCGAAATTAAAGATAAATGTGGATACAAGTCAGATAATTCATGACAATGTTTACTGTGATGGTGAGCAGATTGAAAAAATGATGAGCTTTATCATTGGTAATGCTGTCAAATTCACAGAAAAGGGTTCTATTGGTATAGTCCTTAAAGAAAACAGGATAGGTTCTCCTGTAGTCTGCTGCTATGAGTTCAGGGTAAAAGATACGGGAATAGGTATCAAAAAGGAAGACCTCAAAAGGATATTTATTCCGTTTGAGAGAGTTTATGATACGAGAGTAAACAGTGCTTTATCCAATGGAAACGGTCTTGGTCTGACGATTGCTCAAAGTATTGCAAATAAGCTCGGCGGAAGCATCCAGGTAGAAAGTGTTTATGGAGAGGGGTCTGTTTTCATTGCAACATTCTATATCGAAGTAAGTCATGCAGAAAGACAAGATTCCGATTCCAAAATTATATCTGCTCAGCCTGATGCGATTGCCGGCATTTCAAATAGTTTTGCATCTGAAAGCTTGGTTTCTGGTACAGAACGAAGCAAAGAATCTTTGTCTGATGTTCACGTTATGCCGAATACACCGAGTGAACTGGAAAACAATAAACAGAATCAGATTTCTGCAAAAACAAATACATACGGAGATAGTAAGCGTCTGAAAGAAGAACCTGATGAAGAGTTTAAATACAGGACTTCATTCAGGGGAAAGCGTATGCTGGTTGTAGAAGACAATGTAATAAACCGCATGGTAATCAAAGATATGCTTGAAAGCTTTGACGTCACTGTTGATGAAGCAGAAAACGGCAAGGAAGCTATGGAAATTCTTGAAAGCAGAGGAGATGGATTTTTCAGCCTTATTCTGATGGATATTCAGATGCCGATTATGAACGGATATGAGGCAAGTGTTGCAATTCGAAGCTCAAAGAGTGAGTATATGAAGTCTCTGCCGGTTATTGCTGTTTCTGCAAATTCATATTACGAAGATATACAGAAATCACTTCAAAGCGGCATGAATGACCATGTTTCAAAACCGCTGGAAATGAAAGTTCTGCTTTCTGTTTTAAACAAGTGGATTTCTTAGTATTAAAAATCTAATAAATTGTGCCGGCCTGTGTCTGTGGTTTTGTTTCTCAGAAATCCCTGGGATATTGCTTGAAAAATCTGCAAGTTCTGTGCCTTGAAATTTCAAAGTTATTTCAAAAAGCTCATATTCCTGCAGACATTATTTTATCACGGAATCTTTATCGTCATTATGACAGGTACGTGGTCAGAGATGTTATTTCTGTAGTATGTGATAGAAGAAGATTTACCTTTCGGATCTTTGACTTCATATGAACCAAGTGTTATTTTCGTGCCGTTCAGAGATGCGAGCCGTTTAGGTGCTGACGAAATAACATCTGCTACGTTGTCGTTGTAGATAAAATGGTCATAGTTTGAGGCAAATGAGTTTTTCTTGCTTGAAAGTGTTGTCGGATCGCTGATGGCTACTGTATATCCTGATGCGTATTGTTCAATTTCTGTATTTTTGTAATTGAAATCTCCGGCAATGATTTTCAGATGCGATGAACCTTCGATATCGTTGCAGAATTTGATGGCCTGCTTGAGATCTCTTGCTCTGTGGTCTTTATCATTAAACGGCAGGTGTGTGTTTACTACATATAATTTTGTCTGCTGGCTGCCTGTATCAAATCTGATAAACTGCATGATGTTTTTGTCTGTTTTGTATTTGCAGCTGGCAAAGTTATCCAGATTGTAATCGCTGGACAAATCTTTTGCGGAAATTTCTTCGCTGTTATAGAAAACGGCATTGTCCAGCCTGTCGCCGGGCTGGCAGGATTTGTACTGCTGTCCGTTTTTGTCTGTATATGGTTTTCTGAGTGCGTAGTCTCGGGATGAAAAATAATACCAGCTGCTTCCAAGGCTTGACTGCAGTGAGTCAAGAAAATCACCGTTTACCTGGATTTCCTGAAGGATAAGTATGTCGATGCTTTCGTTTTTTACAATGTTTGTAATTGATTGAATTTCTGCATTTGTGTTTTGATTTTTCGGGCATCGTTTGATGTTCCAGGAACATACTGTTATTTCTTTTTCGCCTGTGTATGTTGGACGTGATGGAACAGGTCTTGGGGCAGCAGAATATTCTGATTCTACTGCCTGTGTAAAGAGCATGGCAACTGCCAGAAGTATAGACTGTAAAGTTTTCATTACAGTCTATCTTATTTCATTGCTCCGTTTCTGGCAAGATTCTTGCCCAGCCTGCCAGATGTTCTTTCCAGTAGCCTGAATCAAGAGGACTGACAATGACGCCCGTTTCGGGGCCGTCACTTGCGCAGTGGATGAAGAGTCTTTTGCCTTTGAGGGAACCTTCTCCATTGTATATACCGAGGTATATGCCTACGTGAGAAATTTCTCCGGAAGAAGTTGTCTTAAAGAAAACAAGATCACCCGGTTCTCTGTCAGCTTCATTGATGATTGTAACGTTGCTGTTTGTATAAATGCCCCTTGAACTTGGAGGAAGTACGACGTTTACTCCGTAACTTGTTGCATATGAAACAAATCCAGAGCAGTCAAAGCCTTTTTCCGGCGTTTTTCCGCCATAAACATATGGAGTACCGCGCAGTGTAAGGGCAAAATCTATGAGCTGCTGTCTCTGGTCTGAGACTTTCGGTGCACTGTAGCATTTGAGAGGTATAAGAACTGCAAGAGCTGTTATAACAGCTGCTGTGAATGTTTTAATTCTTTTCATAATTAAAGTTTCGGCTTTTTGTTTTATACTTATGAGTTTGGTTTGCAATAAGCCATGTTTTATGAAAATAAGTTTAAAGTAAAGGTAAAAATGATGTTTTGAATTTTACAGTTGTTTTTACAGTAGTTTTTAGAGTTATCCGTGCAAAGAATGTGAATTATTTGAGGGTTCAGGGGATATTTTTTACAAAAATAACTTGACTAAGTAAGAATCTATGATAATATGTTAATAACTACAACGTTGTAGTTATTTGTAAAAAACAGGGGGATTTTCCATGGCAAAACCGAAAAAGCATACTGTACAGTATGACAGGTGGGGATATTTTTTCATAGCTCCATTCTTTATTGTTTATATTATTTTTTCACTTATTCCGCTTTGCGCAACATTTTACAATAGCTTGTTTGAAAATTATCGCGTTGGACTTATGACTGTCGGTCCTAACTTTATTGGACTGAGAAACTTTAAGGAAGTCTTTGCCAGCGATATTTTGCGTTTTACTGGAAATACAGTTATTATGTGGATATTGGGATTCGTTCCTCAGATTGTCGTCTCCCTCCTGCTTTCTGTCTGGTTTACAAATAATGAGCTCCGCCTTAAGTTCCAGCAGTTTTTTAAAACAGTAATTTACCTGCCGAACCTTATCATGGCATCTGCTTTTTCTATGCTGTTTTTTACATTGTTCTCTGACAATGGTCCGATGAACAGTATTTTTACAAGCCTGGGTTTTGTATCTGAGCCTATTCGTTTCTTTACTTCTGCATCCTGGACACGTGGTCTTGTTGCAACAATGAACTTCTTGATGTGGTACGGAAATACAACAATCCTTCTTATGGCAGGTATCATGGGCATCGATGAGAGTCTTTTTGAAGCTGCAAGAATTGACGGAGCTTCTCCTGTACAGGTATTCTTCAAGGTTACAATGCCATTGCTTCTGCCTATTTTCGTATACGTTTTGATTACTTCCCTTATTGGTGGTATTCAGATGTTTGATGTTCCTCAGATTTTGACAAACGGTGAAGGAAATCCTAACCGTACATCAATGACAATTATCATGTACCTTAACAAACACTTGACTAGCAAAAACTACGGTATGGCTGGTGCTGTTTCCGTTCTCACATTTGCAGTAACAGGAATTTTGAGTGCAGCTGTCTATTCTTCAACAATGAAGAATTATTCAAATGCAAAGGGGAGACGCTAAATGAAAAGTCAATCAGCAGGTATTGCTTCACGCAGATTAGTAGCATATATAGTTTTGACGGCTTTGGTAATTTTATCATTGTTTCCGTTCTTTATTCTTTTGATTAACTCAACTCGTTCTCATCAGGAGATTCAGAGAGGTTTCTCAATTCTGCCAAGTGCGTTCTTTGCAGGAAACTTCAGCAAGATGATCGGTAATGCAAATATTCCGATTGTCCAGGCTCTTATAAACAGTGTTTTCGTTTCTTGTATGACAGCATTTTTGACAACATACTTCTCTTCAATGACTTCTTATGGTCTGTATATGTATCATTTTAGAGGAAGAAATTTTATGTTCAAGTTCATCCTTGCTATCATGATGGTTCCTACACAGGTTTCTACACTTGGATTTATCAGGCTTATTACAAAGCTCGGTATGATTGATACTCTTGCAGCTCTGTATATTCCGGCTATTGCAGCTCCTGTTACATTCTTCTATCTGTATCAGGCTATGGAATCAACTTTGCCATACTCAATTGTAGAAGCTGCCCGTGTTGACGGATGTAACGAGTTCAGAACTTTTAATACAATTGTTCTTCCTATGATGAAGCCGTCTATTGCGGTTCAGGCAATTTTCGCATTCGTCAGTTCATGGAACAACTACTTTACTCCTGCTCTTGTTATTACAACAAAGTCAAAGAAGACAATACCTATTCTTATTGCTCAGCTGAGAAGCGCGGACTTCATGAAGTTTGACTTGGGTCAAGTATATATGCTTATCTGTATTGCAATTATTCCTTTGGTAATTGTTTATCTGTTCCTGTCCCGCGGTATTATCAGCGGTGTTACAGTTGGCGGCGTTAAAGAGTAGTTTTCTGCCTGAAACTCGTTATTTATTGATAATCATGGCTGTGCCTTATCTTTTGATCTGGCACAGCTTTTTTTTTCATGGCGGTAAAAAATATTTAACCTTATGGAATAATATCTTTGATTTCATTATAATATCTGTACTTGGAAAATGGCTTTGCTTATCTTGATTATTAGAATCTTGCGGATTGCGGGGCACTGTGCAGAAAGAATTGCGTATCTGTGAATAAATAACAGTGTATTTTAGTACGCTGTATCTTTTTCCAAAATAATTTTTTTTATAAACTACAGAAATCCAATCACTTTTTATGGAGGGAATATGAATCGCACAATCAAAACTTTGGTTTTCATATCTTGTATAGCATGTTTGTCGTTGCCGGCATCTGCAAAAGGTTTTTTCAGCAACTTGTTCAGCAGTACAACAAAAGCTGGTACTGTCGGTGCTGACCGCGGACAGCTTATGTTGATTTCTGAGGAAACAATGGAGCAGAGTGCAAATGAGTCTTATGCTCAGGTTTTAAATGAGGCAAGAGCTGCCGGTACTCTTAATAAAGATGCAAAGATGGTTGCCAGAGTTCAGAACATTGCGGATAAGCTTATTGCTCAGACAGGAGTATTTCGTGACGATATAAGCGGCTGGAACTGGCAGGTAAATGTTATTTCCGATCAGACTGTAAATGCATGGTGTATGCCGGGTGGAAAGATAGTTGTTTATACGGGTATCATCGAAAGCCTGAACTTGACGGACGGTGAACTTGCAGCTGTTATGGGACATGAAATTTCACATGCTTTGAAGGAACACAGCCGTGAGCAGGCAAGTTCCAGTGCATTAACTGATACAGGCGTCGCTCTTGCAGCAGAGCTTCTTGGTGTGAGTGACACAACTGCAACAATAATGTCTTATGCATCTTATTATACCTTGACACTTCCTTTCTCCCGTAAACACGAGACAGAGGCTGATCATATGGGAACTGAGCTCATGGCTCGTGCCGGTTATGATCCGTATGAAGCTGTAAATATCTGGAAAAAGATGTCTGCTATGGGCGGTTCAAATCTTCCGGAAATTCTGAGTACACATCCGTCTAATGACAGTCGTATCAAAGACTTGGAAGTCATTGCAAAAAATGTCTATCCGCTCTATAAGGAAGCTCAGAAAAACGAAAAGAAACAGAACAAGAAGAAGTAACATTCTCAATTTTGAGTTTCATTAGTTTGGTTATGGAAGACTCTGCCGGTGGTGTTTGTGAAAAATTCCGGCAGAGTCTTTTTTTATTTCTGAATAGTTTATCTTTATTGTGCATGTATGCTATAATAGATACATGGTAAGTTTAAAAAATTATGATCCTATGGCGATTCTGGCTCCATACAAAGGAACTGATTATAAAGGGGAGTGGCCGACAATCCCTGAGATGTTTAATATAAGCGTGAAACGTTGCGGAGATCGTCCTTGTTTCACAGATTTCAGTGATATTGATAATTCAAAAAGAACATTTACGTATAAAGAAGTTCAGAGTAATGTTTTACGTCTTGCTAAGTGGCTTACTGAAAATGGTGTTGGACACGGAGATAAAGTTGCAGTGACTGGTAAAAATTCTCCTGAATGGGGAACTGTTTTTCTTGCTGCAGTTTTTGCCGGTGCAATTATCTGTCCGATTGACTGGGCTTTGCATACAAATGAGCAGGAGAATCTTCTTGCTACGGCAAAACCGAAGTTTCTTTTTGTTGATGAAGAAAAATATGATTATTATGCATCAAAAAAGAATGATTTCGGTGTTTATTCTTTGAGTGCGAAATTTCAGGATAAATATGTATATAATCTGACTGCCTCAAAGGATATTGAACTTGCACATGCTGAGCTTGAAGATACTGCAGCAATTCTTTTTACAAGTGGAACTACAAGCAAACCGAAAGGTGTCATGCTCAGTCATAAAAATCTTGTAAGTGATGCTTATTCAGCACAGAAGAACATGATTTTGTATCCGACGGATGTATTTTATGCGTTGCTTCCGATTCATCATGCATACACAATGCAGGCAGTCTTTATTGTATCACTTTCGCTTGGTGCGGGAATCGTATTCGGAAAAAGTCTTTCTGTTTCAAAGATAATGAATGATTTGAACAAAGGCGGCATAACTATGATGCTCGGTGTTCCTATGCTTTTCAATAAACTTGCAGATGGAATCAAAAAGGGCATAAAGAAGAAGGGTGCTTTTGTATACGGCGTAATACGTGCCCTTATGGGATTGTCTTATATAATCAAGAAAATCACAGGACTTAATCCTGGAAAACATATGTTTAAGGCGATTCTAAAACAGGCAAATCTGTATACAGTACGTATTGCAATCTGTGGAGGAGGTCCTCTGGATAAAAATGTTTTCCGCTTCTTCAATGAAATGGGAATTAACTTTGTACAGGGATATGGCCTTACAGAGACATCTCCGATTGTTACGCTCAACCCTGTTGAGCATTTCAAGATTGAAAGTGTCGGAAGTTTCTTCAAGGGAAAAATGGATATGAAAATCATGAACCCTAATGAAGACGGCATCGGAGAAATTTGTGTAAAAGGTCCGATGGTCATGCAGGGGTATTATCAGATGCCGGAAGAAACTGCTGCTGTCTTTACGGAAGACGGATATTTCAAAACGGGTGATCTTGGGTGGCTTGATAAAGAAGGCTATCTGATGCTGTCTGGCCGTGCAAAGAATATGATTGTTACGGCCGGTGGCAAAAATGTCTATCCGGAAGAAATCGAAGATATGTTCCAGATGGAAAGTGATATACAGCAGATTACAGTACAGGGATATCTTGCAAACGAAAGCCGTAAGGCAGAAGAACTGGAAGCTCTGATTTATCCTGCGGACAGTCTGTACGACAGAATTGGTGTCAAACGTGAAAACTGTTTTGATAATCAGACTGTTCAGGATGCTGTAAAACAAATTGTAGACAAAATCAATCATAAACTGCTTCCGTATCAGCGCATTACAAAAGTAACACTTCTGGAAAAACCTCTTGAAATGACGACAACTCTCAAAGTTAAACGTCAGCAGTATAAAGAAAAAGTTTAATTTTTCTAAGCATAATAAAAATCATCAGGCATTTCTGGAATTTTTTTGTCAGAAGTGCCTGATTTTTTTATTCCGATTCGTTATTGCATGAATAAAGACATAAAAAATATCATGTCATCCCGAATTCGATTCGAATTTTCTTAAAGGGAATGCTGGAATAAATTCAAGTCGAAATTTAGGCAGTTTAAATTTTCATGGATTAAAAAAATAACTGCAATTTTTGTTTATAGCATAAATGTGCAGTGAATTGAATTTTTTATTTATTCCGTCTATACTTTCTGATATGAAACATAATATGCAGCGTCTGCAGGAACTTGCAGCAAAATATGGTCCATTGTGTGTCGGTTTGGATACAGATCCTTCTTATATTCCACAGCCTGTGTTGGCGAAGTATTCAACGCCTGCACAGGCTGTTCTTTCATATAATAAAGAAATTATTTCTCGCGTTAAAAGTGCAGGAAGTGCATGCTGTTTTAAGGTTCAGATAGCTTATTATGAAGCTATGGGGCTTGAGGGCATGAAAGTGTATGCAGAAACTCTGAAAGCAGTCCGCGAATCTGGATTGATCTGTATTTCTGACATAAAGCGCGGAGATATTGCAAATACTGCATCTGCTTATGCGAAAGCTCATTTCACGGGTGATTTTGAAACAGACATCATTACAGTAAATCCATATATGGGTTTTGATACTCTCAAGCCATTTACGGAATATTGTACTTCCGAAAAAGGCGGGAAGGGAGCTTTTGTCCTGCTTTGTACATCGAATCCCGGTATGACAGATATCGAACATCAGGAACTCAAGAGCGGCGGCCTTTTGCTCAACCGTGTAGGAACTGAGCTGGAGAGAATTGGATCAGAATTCGCAGGTGAATACAAAGATCAGACATGCGGTCCTATTGGAGCTGTAGTTGGTGCCACACAGGAGAATGATGCACGTACTTTGCGTGATATGTATCCGAATACATTCTTCTTGATTCCTGGATATGGAGCACAGGGCGGTGCTGCCCGTATTGCTGCAACACTTCTTTTGAATGCCGGCGGAACAGTAAACTCATCACGCGGTATTCTTTGTGCATGGAAAAAATCTGTTACATGCCAGAAAAAGATGGAAGACGGAACTTTAACTATGGACGATCTTGGAGACAGTGCCGGCTGTGCATCGCTTGAAGCAAAGCAGGATCTTCTCAAAGCATATGATGAACTCAAGAACGGAGGCAGATAATGGATAAAGCAGAAATTGATGCCGCAGGTCACGGACTTCAGTATAGCGGCAAGTGTCTTGTTCAAAAGTGTGCACTTGTTAAGGGGCAGGCAAATGTCTATTCTCTGTGCATGGATGCAATCCTGGATAGACAGACTCAGCTTGCACCAAAGCCGGGACAGTTTTATCTTCTGCGATGTGCAAGAAGTAATGTCGAGTACAATCGTCCGATAAGTGTTTATCACAGTGAAGACAGAATTGATGCAAAAACAGGACTTAAAGTAGTTAAACTTGAGTTTCTGATTTTGAAAAAAGGTCGTGGAACGGAAGAACTTTGTACAATGCTTCCTGGCGACGAAGTACATATTATTGGACCTCTGGGAAATACTTTTGAGGTTCCTGAAGGTATAAAAAGCGAAGAATGTTCAGACGAACAGAATCCAGAAATTTGTATTCTCGGCGGAGGAATCGGAGTTGCACCGGTTGCAAATTTTGCTTCTTCCCTCAAAGCTAAATCATATGATTTTTTTGCAAGTTTCAAAACAGGAAGCTATGGACTTGATAACGTTCACGCAAAAAATCTTACAATAACAACAGACGACGGTACTGTTGGAATTCATGGAATGCTTCCTGCAGCTTTTACTACAGATCTTGTTAAACAGAAGGGATATAAAGTCATCTATGCTTGCGGACCAAACGCAATGCTTATTTATATTCAGAAAGTTGCTCGTGAAGCCGGCGTAAAATGCTTTGTCAGCATGGAAAACAGAATGCTTTGTGGTGTCGGAGCTTGTCTTGGATGTACAATACCTGTTGTTGATGGTAACCGCAGAGTATGTAAAGACGGACCGATTTTTGATGCATCTATAATTCTGTTTTCACCGCCATCTCCAAGAAGGGAATGCCTTGCTTTTGGAAAGATTCCGGATCTGAGGGTAAATATCTGTGGAATTGAGTTTATGAATCCGGTAATTGCTGCAAGTGGCACTTATGGATTTGGACAGAATTACAGAGGCTTATCTGAAGTAAACGAAATAGGCGGCATAGTTGCCAAAGGTGTAACACTTGAACCTCGTCTGGGCAACTTTGGCAATCGTATTATCGAAGTTCCTTCCGGCAACATAAACTCTATCGGTCTTCAGAACCCTGGCATACCGAAGTTTATTGAAGAAGAACTTCCTGAAATGCTCAAACTTAAACCTGTTACAATTGTCAATCTTGCAGGAAGTGATTTGGAATCATATAAAAAAGGTGCAGAACTGCTTGAAAAAACAGATGCTCCTATGATTGAGCTTAATATCAGCTGTCCTAACGTAAGAGCAGGCGGCATGGCATGGGGCATTGATCCTGAACAGGCAAAAAAATGCGTATCAACTGTTCGCAGTGTGACAAGAAAACCTCTTATCGTAAAATTGTCTCCGAATGCGCCTGATATTGTCGCTGTTGCACTTGCATGTGTTGAAGGTGGTGCAAATGCACTGAGTCTCATCAATACAATTCAGGCTATGAGTATAGACATAGAAAGCGGACGGCCATATTTTGAGAACATCAAGGCAGGTCTTTGTGGTCCGGCAATCCGCCCTATAGCTGTGCGTATGGTTTACGATGTTATAGCAGCAATCAATAAACTTCCGATGAATATGAGAGTTCCTGTTATAGGAATGGGCGGAATTGCCTGCTGGCAGGATGCCGTTGAGTTCTTTATGGCAGGTGCTACAGCAGTTCAAGTTGGAAGTGCAAAGTTCTCAAATCCTAACGTCATGAGCGAAATCATAACAGGTCTTAAACAGTTTATGCAGAGCCATGGTTATCGCACAATTGATGACATGAGAGGCATGGCACAGGCTTTAATCAATTGAACAAATTGTCAAAAATTGTTAAAGTGTCATTATGAACAAATTCGTGGCACTTTGCGCAGTTGGCGCAGAAAAAATTCTTGGTAATGAACTCAAACATTTGGGATACAAGCTCGCAGGTAATAATCCGGGGCGTGTATCCTTCTTGGGCGATGACGATACAATATATCGTGCAAATTATTGTCTTAGAACAAGTGACCGTGTTTATCTGCAGGTAACAGAATACAAAGCAGACAATTTCGGTGATTTGTATGACGGCTGTTATGCAGCTGACTGGAAATCGTATCTTCCTGTGAATGCACGTGTTGTTATTGATAAAGTTCGTACTTATAAAAGTCAACTGACAAGTGAACATGCTGTTCAGGGAATGATTCAGAAATCAATCTATCAGCGTCTTATGGATACATATCATGTAAACGCAATGGTAGAAACTGGAAATCAGTGTACAATCCGTGTTTACATAGAAAACAACATTGCTCATCTGATGCTTGATACATCAGGAGAGCCTCTCCATAAACGCGGATATCGTACAGCGGGCGTTATGGCTCCGCTTCGTGAAACAACAGCAGCTGCACTCCTTCAGGAAATGGTATGGAAGAGAAAACTTCCACTTCATGATCCGTTCTGTGGCAGCGGAACTATAGTTATCGAAGCCTGTCTTTATGCACACTGCATAGCACCTGGACTTGGACGCAATTTTGCATACGAAGGTCTTAATATATATAATCAGCAGCGTGCTCTGGAAATAAAGAAAGAAGAAGCTGCAAAAATCCGTACAGATGTTGAGTGTCGCATTACAGGAAGCGATATAGATAAAACTTGTGTTGAGAAAGCTCGTTTGAACGCTGAACATGCATGTGTTATGGCAGGACGTGCTTTGCAGCTCATTGGAAGTGATGCAAAAATTCCGAGACCTGATTTTGTTCAGAGCGATTTTGCTGATTTACGTGCTCCATACGAAGAAGGAGTTTTACTTTGTAATCCACCTTATGGAGATAGACTTGGTGATGAAAGACAGGCTGATGAACTGTACGAAAAAATGGCCGGACTGTTTGAAGACTTTCATGGCTGGAAAATGGGTGTCATAACTGACAAAAAATCATTCCAGAAAAGTCTCGGCCGTTATGCAGATAGTTTGAAATCGCTTAAAGCCGGTAATCTGGACACGATTTTATATATTTACAATTTGCTAAAGGAAAAAGAGAAATAATGGCCGTACTTATTGAACACGACAAGCGCAAAAAAGAAATACTTGAAAAAGCTCTTGATTTGTTTACAGAGGAAGGCTATGAAGATGTTACTTTTCAAAAAATAGCAGACCGCTGTAGTATCACAAGAACTACGCTGTATATATATTTCAGGAATAAACGCGAGATTTTTTTGTGGAGTATCAAACAGCTGCTTTCCGGTATAGAGGAAAGAATTCTTGAAACTGCAAAAAATGAATCGCTTGATGCAAAACAGTGTCTGGAACAGACACTGGAAACTATTATCTGTGACTGTGAAAAGAATAAAAGACTTTTTAAGGTACTTTTGTCATACCTTATTCAGTTTCAGAAATCTGGTGGAAATGTTCGTGAACGTGTTGATCATCGGATTATAAAGCTTAAACATTTTATCAGTATAATATTGATTCGCGGCGAAAAATCCGGAGTTTTCAAACATTTTTCCATTAAGGATGTGTTTGACCTTATGTATTCTTCGATTGAGAACGGAGTTTTCCGTCTGGCTCTGTATAATCTGGACAATCTGAACGAAACACGTGCAGCTATTCATTTTATTATTGAGTCTATCAGTATTAAAGGCTGATTTTTGTTAATTCTATGGAAACATATGAGTCTGTGCTACTTTTTGTTTTCATAATTTGATTTTCGCAGTAAACTGGATTACGAATATATCTGGAAGATCTGTATGAGAAATTTAAGGAGTTTCAAATAGCTGAAGTTCCTTTATAATATACAAGTCTGTCTGTGCGGATAGAAAACGTTTTCGTTGATTGAAGTTATCTTACTGGCTTTATGAGGTGTAATGTGTTAACAACTGTTTTGCAGGCGATTTTTTTATGTTTTATTCCATTGATAACGATGCTTGCGATTTTTACTGTTACAGTAAGAGAATATCTTTTGACAAGAGGTCTTTTTGCCTGTTTTTTGGGAATCGTTGCTGTAGTTCCGATTGCGGCTTTGCAGTTTGTACTTTCTAAAACAGGATTGTTCAGTACAAAAAACCTGCTGTCTGTTCTTGTCAGCTCCGTTATTTTTTGCGGAGTGATAGAAGAAGCTGTGAAAACAGGTTTTCTGTTTCTGGTACCGTTGCACTGGACAGATAAGAAGATTTTCTTTATGTATGCTGTGACTGCAGGTTTTGCCCTTGGTTGTTTTGAAACGTTCATCTATCTTGTAAGTGGTCATGACCAGCTTGGTCTGAGACTTTTTACAGCTGTCCTTCTGCACACTTTTTGTGCCGGTCTTGATGGATTTGTCGTGTATAGTATCAAAGATAAGAGGACTTGTTTGTGGCCGATTGTTTTTCCTGTTATACTGCATGGTGTCTATGATTTTTTTGCAGGGTTCCGAGAGATTCCTGTATTTTTCTATCTTTCTCTGGCAGCTGTCTTGTTTGCAGCAATTGAGTGCCGTATCAGATATAAAGAGTAAAAATTGTTTAAAAAGCTCAAAATGCAGTTTTGAGACGAATTAAATTTTTAATGAATGTTTATTTTGAACTGTGTTATCGTGGTTAATCTGATGCTGTCAGTTCTTTTTCGTATGGCAGGATATCTGCAAGAAATCCTTTTTCTTTGAGGGAATTTTCTATTTCATCAAGTATTTCTTGGTTTTCTGCACTGATATGATGGAAATGATAACCAGATGTAATGTTTAGAAGCGGTGATGATTTACCGCTTTTTATGTCTTCCAGAAAGTTGTGTACATCGCGTCGGCTTTTGATGTTTAAAATGCCTGTCATTTTTCCATAAGTTCTGTGGTTTATTATGACGTCTATGACGCATCCTCCAAGGTCAACAATTGCATTGAGTTCTTCTTCTATCTGCTCGTTTGTGTGATGAACTTTGAGAAGCCTGGTTCTGTCTGTGTTGTGTTCAAGTGTGTAACCGCGTGCTGTGGCAATTATGTTTACCCCGCTTTCGCGCAAAAGAGCTATATCCTGTACAACTACCTGTCTGCTAACTTCTGTTTCTTTGCCAATTTGTGTTCCAGACAGAGGCGTTTTTGTATGCTGCAAAAGTTCAAGAATTTTTTTTCGCCTTTGTTCACCTGTCAGTTCTTTTTCCATAGTTTAGTTATCGACATTTATGTGTTTGAGTCTTATGCCAAGATTGTGATGTATTTCAATGCATAGCTTGGAAAAAAAATGCTTGAAATTCGCAGGTATAGTACACATAATTTACGGAAGCTCTTGTGTCAAGGAAAAAAAGGGGTACAGCATATAGCTGCACCCCTTTTGATATCCCAGTTTTTCATGCTACTACAGATTTCACAAAAATACAGCGTTTTATGAAATCTGTATTTTAATCCACCATGTCTGTGCATCTTGTAAAATGATAATGATTTACAAAAAACACTCCGGATGAACTTCTCACTATTAAATTCTGAATTTTATGAAAGAATTTGTCAGAATTATTTTTTTTAGAAGTTCATCGCTGTAAAATATTTACTTGTAAAGAGGTGAAAGCTGATTTACAAGTTCTGTATACTGATCGAAAGCGCTGTTATAGACAATAGTATTGTCTTTGTTTGGCATAGTTGTCTTTGTTTCGTCCAGTTCTACATGTTCGTCTGCAATCTGTTCCATGCTGACTTTTTCGCCGTTTTTGTTCTTGAGGCACCACAAAGCCTGCAGTGCAGCTCCGAAAGCTGCTGCTTCAGAAGATACAGGAACTTTGACTGGCAGATCGAGAATGTCTGCTACAATCTGTCTCCACAGAGGGCTCTTTGCACCGCCGCCAGTGAGACGAAGTTCTTTTGCTGTGAAACCGTGTCTCTTAAATGCTTCAAGGCCGCCACGCATAGAATAAACGGCACTTTCGAGGGCTGCTCTTGCGATATTTGCACGATTACAGTTGGCAGCAGTCATACCTGTAATGCTTGCTTTTCCATAAGGAAGGTTAGGTGTTCTTTCGCCGTTGAAGAATGGCAGAACGTATACGCCGTCGCAGCCAGGCTTTGCTTTTTCTGCTTCTTTGTCGAAAGATTTTACATCCATGTCGAGTAAAGCTCTAATCTGCTCTGAAGCTACAGTACAGTTCATTGTACACAAGAGCGGCAGGTATCCGCCTGTTGATGAACAGAATCCAGAAATACCAGATGCAGGATCTGCAACAGAACTGTCGCTGAAACCGTACAGTGTTCCAGATGTACCCATGCTCATTGTCAAAGTTCCGCTTTTTACAGCACCTGTTCCGATTGCACTCATCATGTTGTCTCCGCCGCCGGCAGAAACAGGAATTCCTTCTGGAATGCCGAGCCAATCAGCTGCCTGTTTTGTGACAGAACCACATGATTCGTTGTCCTGAATCAGTTTTGGAAGTTTTGAAAGCAGTGACGGATCAATAGCGTCGCAGACTTTTTTTGACCATGTCTTTGATTTTGAGTTAAACAATGCAGTACCTGATGCATCGCCCTGTTCCATGACATAGTTTCCAGTCAGAACAAAGTTCAGATAGTCGTGAGGCAGCATTATATAGTGCAGGTTGCCGAAAGCTTCTTTCTTGTGGCGCTTGAGCCAGAAGATTTTCGGGGCTGTGAAGCCTGGGAGAATAAAGTTCTGAACTTCCTTTACAGCTTCGTTTTCACCGCCGACAGCTTCTGTCAGAAGTTTGCATTCGTCGGCTGTAGATGTATCGTTCCAGAGTTTGATATTATATAAAGGCTCTCCGTTTTTATCCAGCGGAACAAAGCCGTGCTGCTGGCCGGAAACACCGATAGCTTCAATTGATTTTTTTCCTTCTGCGGAAATCTTTGAGAAACAAACCTCAAGGCCTTTTTTGTACCATTCAGTTTTCTGTTCGCGAGTTCCGTCATTTTCGGAAATCAAGTCCATTGGACAAGAACCGCTTTCTATAGTTTTCTTGCTTTCATAATCGTAAAGAACCACCTTCATGCTCTGGGTTCCAAGATCGATACCTGCAACAGTTTTCATAAGACCTCCAATGTATTTTGTCTAATTGTGACCTATAAATTATCATCTCGAATTGAAAGGATTGCAATACAGAAAACTGATTTTCTATATCTAAAATTGATATATTGTGATAGAATCTCAAAATATGGAAATCGAGGAAACAGTTTATATTTATAAGCTCATGGCCGGAGAAAAACTTGATTGGCATGGACGTTATCATTCTCACGAAGAAGGTGAATTCGAAGTGCATTTTTTTGCGGAAGGCGAAGGCACTTTTTATTCAAACAATACTTCGTATGCCATAAAAGCAAACTCTTTGTTTCTGACAGCTCCGCGTGAATTTCATTCAATTTTGCCAAAAGAAGTAAAAAAACCTCTGACTTACTATGCAATATTGTTTCGTGTAGGCAAAACAGAAAAAACTTTGAATCAGTTTCTGATAACTTCAAATATAAACTGCAAAATGGCAGCAATTTCTGACAATGAAAGCGCACATATCAAATTTTATCTGGAAGATATTCTGCGTCTGTCAAAGACTTCAAATGAGAATATGAAAACTTCTGCAAATCTTCTTTTTGAAGGCTGTCTTTACCGATGGTTTGGAAAATCATTCAAACCAGTGCAGGTTGCAGAAATCGTAGAAAGAAAAAAATCGGCAAAGCTTTATGTAAATAAGGCAATCAATATGATGCAAAAGATGGTAAGCAATAACTGCTCGATAGATTATTTTGCTTCAATGTGTGGTATTACAGAAGAACATTTTATACGTATTTTCCGCGATGAAATGCAGATGACTCCCCATCAGTATTATCTTCGCCTGAAAATACAGAACGCAGCTCTTGATTTGATAAATTCGTCAAAACCTATCTATACAATTGCTGAAGAGTTTTCGTTCGAAAATCAGTTTCATTTTGCCCGTGTGTTTAAAAAATGTACAGGACTTACACCATCATCATATAGAGCTGCGTTTACTTTAGGCTGAACTGCTTTATAAAAGGCTGACAGAATTACGCTCGATAAGTGTTGCAGGGATACGTACGTTAGTTTTTGTCTGCTGACCTGCGATTTTCTGCAAAAGAAGCTGGGCTGCAGTTTGTCCGATAAGTTCGTCATTCTGTTTAAACGTTGTCAAAGGTGGATTGCAGCGCGAAGATATGTTGTCGTCATCAAATCCTATAAGCGATATGTCTTTTGGTATGCTTAGACCTGCTTCGTGGCAATAATCCATTGCTCCAAAACACAGGTTATCGCTGGCAACGAATATGGCTGTTATATCATGATGCCGTTTGTACAAGTTTTTCATGCCGTTGTGACCGGCTTCTGTTGTCCAGCTTGAACATTGTTCGATATATGAATCGTCTATAGGATAATTATAATATTGAAGGGCTTCTTTCATGCCCTCAAGCCGCTCTTGCGAAGCGACAGAGTTTCTTGTGTATGAACCGCCTATATAGCCTATATGTTTGTGACCTTTTTTGATGAAATATTCGCAAGCTTTGAAACCAGCTTCTTTGTTCTCAGTCAGGACAAAAGGAATGCCTGCTATTATATCGTTAGTCGAAACACACGGAATACCGGCTTCTGTAAGAGATATGAGATTGTCTGTGCATTCAAGTGGATTTATGACTATAACTCCATCTACATTGCGGTGTATGCAGTGTTCTAGATAAGTTCGTTTGCCAAGATTGAAATTGTGTGATAAAAAAATCAAATCATATCCGGCTGTTTCAAGTTCGCTTCGGATTTTATTCAGAACACCGGAAAAAAGAGGATGGTCAAAACCGCGCAGCATGTATTCGTCTTCAAAAATTATACCAACCAGATTTGATTTTTTTGTAGTCAGAGAGCGAGCTGCTATATTTGGCAAATATCCAAGTTCTTTTGCTGTAGTAAGAATTTTTTCGCGTGTTTTCTCGCTTATCTTGCCAGTACCATTCAGTACTTTTGAGACTGTCGAGGCCGAATGTCCGGTAGTTTTTGCTATATCATAAATTGTAACCATTTTGTGTAATACCTCATAATGATGTAAACAAACACTGTTGAACTGTAGCTTGCGAAATATGATTGAAGCCTGTAAAATTCTGGTTTAACCAAAACCAACTCAAAAAGGGCACTCTCCTGAAGGGAAAGAACTTCAGGAGAATGCCTGATATATGAAAAATGGTATGTCTCTAAGTGCTTAGGAAACTTTGGAGGATTTTTCTGACTTTAGAGGCACTCCATATTTCAATCCTTGTAAATAAAGTATTCAAAATCGCAGTAGTTGCTGTACGAAACAAGATCTGCACAGTACATGCCTACGAATGCACCTGTAAAGCCCTGCATTTTGTATTCATCTGAGAGAATACGTGTTTCAACAAGTGGTCTTATAGTGCGCCAATTCTTGCCGTCAAGGCTGTAATGGAACTGTCCCTTGAGTCCGTCAACTTCAAGTCTTATATAAATACTTTTGTTGTCTTCAATGGAAATTTCCTGATTGATTTTGACATCCTCATAGTCAATGGAGATAATCTGTATGATTTTACCTCTGTTTTCGTCGCGTGTTACGGAGCAGATGTACTGAGTACGTTCGTCATAGCGGTAAACCATACCTGCAAACTGCTGGAAATTTTCCGGATTGAAGTCCATTTTTGTTTCTGCCGTGAACTTAAAGCCTGTCTGACGGCGGGCAATAAGCGACTGATTGATTTTTGATACAGGAGACTGACTTCCGTGCATTCTCAGATATCCTGGGCGTTCTGTGATATTTATCATCCTGCTGTCAATCGGAACACGAAGTGTCTTGAATTCCTTGAGGAAGTCGTTGTTGTTGAATGTGTACTTTTCGGTGGTGTGCATGACGCCTTTACCAGGAAGCTGTTCGCCAGAACCTGGAAGTTCGATGTAATCAGGCGGAGTATTTTTCAGGGAACCATCAGGCTGCTTAATCCATGGCCAGCCGTCTTTCCATTCGATTTCTGCAATCCCTGTCTCGCGTCCGAGAACGCAGTTTTCTGTGCCTGGAAGAGGTCGACCGCAAAGATATACGAAATAAGTTTTTTTACCATCGATAGATTCACACCATGAACCATGACCAGCTCTTTTGAGTGGAACTTCATCATGACCGTAAGAGGAGATGAGAGGATTTGCCGGATGAACTTCGTAAGGACCGAACAGGTTCTTTGAACGGGCTACAGTTTCTGCATGCTCATAACATGTACCACCTTCTGCTGCTGCAAGGTAGTACAAGCCCTCTCTCTTGTAAATATGCGGACCTTCTACAAGACCGATATCTGTACCGAGGAATACTTTATGAACATCTCCGACAAGTTTTTTTTGTACTGCATCGTATTCCTGTACAAGAATGCCGGAGAACTGTCTGCTGCCAGATTTGCGGTAATCCCATTCCATATTTACAAGCCAGTGCTTTCCATCATCGTCGTGAAACATCGAAGCGTCAAAACCCGAAGCATTTAAAAAAACAGGATCGGACCATGGGCCTTCAAGGGATGCTGCTGTTGTAAGATAGTTTGGACAGTCTTTCCACGGGCCTGAACACCAGGATGCAACGTTTGTGTAGATAAGATAGTAGACACCGTTGCAGAAAGAAAGACATGGAGCCCAGATGCCGCATGACGGATCTTCGCCTTTCATGTCCAAAAGCTTTGTTGTTGACAGAGGAGAAGGAACGCATTCCCAAGTTTTAAGATCTTTTGATTTATGAAGTTCAACGCCAGGAAACCATTCAAATGTTGAATTGGCAATGACATATTCACCGTTTGCGCAGAGAATTGATGGATCTGCATGAAAACCGGATAGAATAGGATTATAAACTTTCATAACAATCACTCCTTTGATTAATAGCTTGGCCTTGGAAACATCTATAAATCTGACGGTTTAAAAATAACAGTAAAGCTGTTGCAAAGCGTCATATTTCTAGAAGCTTGTTATGTAAAATTTGCCGCTGTTAACCAAAAACTTTTTTATAATTTAGGAAACTTTTCAAACAGAATATGTTAAAAATTCCTGTTTGAAGTTTTTATTAAATCAAAAACAGGCTTGATATAAGGAACACCTTGAAAAAAAACTGCTTTGAAGGTGCCGGAAAGTTTTAAGCCTTGTCATTTCAAGGCTTAAAACTTTGTTTTAGTAAGTACTGCAGAACAATAGTTTATGAAACTCATGTCCTGCAGAAAAAAATTACTCTTTTACACCACCCATTGCGATACCGGCAATGATAAAGCGTGACATAAATGCGTAGAATACAATGATAGGAATCAAAGAAACTGCAACACCAAGGTAGATTGAACCATACTCTGTACGGTAAATATCACCACGGAGAGACTGGACAAGCATAGGAAGTGTGTATTTCTTCTGGTCTGAAAGCAGAACAAACGGAGTCATGAAGTTATTCCATGAAGCAACAAAAGAGAAAATTGCCTGAGTTGCAATAGCTGGTCTCAGAATAGGCATGATAACTCTGTTGAATGTCATGAACTCTCCTGCACCGTCGATTCTTGCAGCGTCAATCAGTTCCATAGAAAGAATAGATTCCATGTACTGGCGCATAAACATAACAGTTCCTGCAGAAGCAACGCTAGGAAGAATAAGCGGGATGAAGTTATCCAGCAGGTGCATTCTGGCCATGAATTTATAGAAACCGATGAATGAAAGTGTTGTAGGCAGCATGATGATAACAAGGATGAAAGCCCACAGGAAGTTTCTACCGCGGAATCTGTAAACGTGCAGACCATAAGCTGTGAGAGAAGAGAAATAAACGCAGAGGAATGTTGCACAGAACGAAACGAAAGCACTGTTACCGAATCCCTGCCAGATCTGGAAAGAACGGCTTGTGAGGTTTTTCCAGTTGTACATTGTGTTTCCACCTGGCAAAAGTGAAATACCTGCGTTAATTTGTGCATTGTTTCTTGTTGCATTGATAAGCATCAAATAGATAGGAACAATTGCAATAAGTCCGAGCAATACCATTAAGGCATAAATAACTGTCTGTTTATTATGCAAAGCAAGTCTATAATTTTTCATGGTATACTCCTATCTTCTTTCCTTTTTTTCTTTGACAATCGCATTGATTACAAATGAAAGAAGTACTGTGATGATGAAGATTCCGATGGCAATTGTTGCGGCGTAAGAATAGTCGTTTCCGCCCTGGAATCCAATGTTATACAGATAAACAGCCATTGTACGAATCTTGAAGTCCGGCTCTCCGTGCATACCTGTAAGGAGGAATGGAATTTCGAACAGCTGCATACCACCAATCATTGATGTGATAAGTATGTAGAACATCATTGGGCGCAGAAGAGGCAGTGTGATATGGAATGTCTGCTGTCTGCTTGTTGCACCGTCAATAACAGCTGCTTCGTACAAAGTAGGAGAAATACTTGTGATACCTGCCATAAGCAGAATCAATGTATTACCACACCACATCCACCACTGAATAAATGAAACAATCAGTCGGGATGCTGTCGGCATTCTGAAGAAGTAAAAGCCCTGTTTAACCATCTCACCATCAACCATACCTGTACTCCAAATTCCAAGTTTACCAAGGAATTGGTTTACCGGTCCTGAAGGATATGCAAAGAAACTGCGGAACAAGATAGCAACAGATGCTGTTGTAAGCAAGTTAGGAAGGTAGAAAACGGCTCTGAAGATGCCTGCACCTTTCATGTTCAATGTTGTGTCTGAGAACCAGACAGCAAAAATAAATGCAATCAGGAGCTGAGGAACGAAGTTACAGCCCCACATAATGAATGTACTTGCTACGGATTTCCAGAAATATGGATCCTGTACAAGTCTGATAAAGTTTTTGAGACCGACAAAGTCCATGTCGTTTCTCAAACCTTTTAAGTTACCGAATGAAAGGCCAAATGTATAGATTGTAGGCCATAACTGGAAGAAAGCGTAAAACAGGATAAACGGCAGAACAAACAAAATGCCGAATCTATTTGTTTTGGCTTCAATTCCGGATCTTGATCTCATGATGACTCCCTTTTTTGAAGAAAAACAGGCTGTCTAGGAGGTCATTTCATGATGTTCGCGTAGATAAAACTGTGTGGAAGCAAGCTGTGGCGAAATGAAGACTTGATAGACAGCCATCGGAATAATTTGACAAAGGTTATTTTACTCTAGAAAAATACAGTGTGAATCCGGCGATGTAAAAAAGATTTTGCAAAAGCCGGATTCATATTTTTGTATTTAACTAATTACATGCCCAATGACAACTGTGCAGCAATACCCTGCTTGAAGTCAGCAATAGCCTGATCCTTTGACTTTTCGCCGTTTACATATGCACGTGTCTCTTCCATGAAGAGGTTCTCAACATCCTGGTCTGTACCCTGAGTAATCTTTCCGTTAACGCTACCAGCCATTGCAGCAAACTCTGCATAGTGGTTCTGGCCGCCGAGGTAAGCATCTGAGTATGTGTCCTTGATTGCGTTAACAACATTCTTGTTAGAAACTACATCACCAGTATCTTTTGCCCACTTTGTAAGGAATCCGTCATCTGTAGCGAGGTACTTGATGATTTCCTTAGCAGCTTCTGGGTTCTTTGTGTTCTTGTATGCACCAACCCATGTACCACCCCAACGGTAGCTCATAGGACCCTTACACATTGCCCAGTCACCAGATGTTTCTGGAGCGTTTGTCTTAAGAACATAGTGGAGTCCCCATGTTGGGAGGAGGTAACAGAATACTTCCTTCATGTTTCCAGCTTCGTCTGAAAGTGTGTCTTTCATACCTGCGTACCAACCTTCTGACCACTGCTGAACACGTCCTTCGTATCCCTTGTCGCGGAGGATTTTTGCTGTTTCCATGTACTTTTCCATCTGTGGATCAACAACGATCTTTCCATCTACTACCCATGGATCTTTTCTTGAAGCACCATATGGCTTGAACATATCTTCGATAGAAGAAAGGATAAGACACTTTCCGCTTGACTTTGACTTGAGGAGCTCTGCTGTCTCAAGGAACTTGTCCATGTTTGCGAGGTACTTCTGTACTTCTGCTGGATCGTCTGTTCCGAGGTACTTCTTTGCAAGGCTTCTTCTATAGAACAAAGCACCAGGTGTTACCTGCCATGACATACCGTAAACTTTACCATCTTTCTGGCAAGTTCCGATTTCTGCTGGATATGCGTAAACCTTATCTTTTACTTCATTGTAAACATCTGTAATGTCGAGCAAGAGACCAGAGTCGATGTACTTCTTTACGAAAGCATCTTCCAATGCGAAAACATCTGGACATCCTGAGCCTGATGCCAAAACTGGATCGAGCTTATTCTGGAACTGATCTGTTGGTGTGAGAGAGAATTCAATGTCATATTTTCCAGGATTATCAACTTCGTAATAATTCTTGAGCATTGTCTGAAGCTCATCAGTGAAAGACCATGCAACTACCTTGTTGCTCTTTGCTCCACTTTTACCTGTAGCTCCTTCTTTTGAACATCCAGCCAAACCAATAATACCAGCCATAACAGCAGCCGTAACTGCTAAACCTTTTTTCATTACAAAACCTCCTTAGGGAATTGAAAAACAAACTAGTTACGGAAAACGGAAACCGGTTTCCGTATAAATATAGTAAAACCGAATTTGAATGCTGTCAAATTTTTTTTGAATTTATTAACAAAATTTCGCGAAAATAAGTGAATTTTCAGTCATTTTATGTAATTTAATAAAACTTTAATATTTAAAATGATTCTGAGATTTGTAGTATTGGAGTTAACTTTGAAAATATTTTTTACAGACTAAAAATCATTTCCATAAAAAGTGTTTTTATCGGATTTGGTACATTTGCAGATTAACTATCTGATTTTGTTTTTGAAGGGTATGTCATTATTGCGCGGGCGAGTTCACTTTTCATCTCGTCCGGCTTTATTTTTGAAACAGCATCCCTACCGGCTTCAACATTCGAAATCGGCAGGGAAATTTCTGATTCCTTGCGTCGTATGCTGATGTTTTCTGCCTGTCTTTTCTTTTCGATGTTTTTTGGATTCGGGGCATGCATCTGTGAGATGTTTGCAGGATAATTTGTTTTGGAATAAGGATTTTTATTTTGTCGGCGTGGTGTTTTGCTGGAAGATGCTGAACGTGATAAAAGATAAATAATCAGTGTTGTGATAAAAACATATCCAATCCATAAACCTAACGCTGCAAAAAACGGCCAGAGTGGAAGTTTTATAAATATATGAAGCAGAAGCAGAATGAATGCAAGTATTGTCCATTCGGCATTGAACAGCAAGTTTATGATAAAACTCAATAAAAAGCCGTTGTATGTTTTGATTTTTCTCATTTCTCCTATGTTTTTTGTCAACTAAGTTGACGATTTTTATGGACCCTCCAGTCCTCTAATTTACATATTTGCGGCTAATGCTTCGTCTGCAAGTTTTGAAATATGATATTCTGGAGTTCTGAATTTTTGAGGTTCATAATTC
>JAZQQW010000108.1:0-14304 GCA_045629255.1 Treponema sp. | reverse complement strand
CAGCTACTGTATAAATCTTAGATGAGTCTCTGCTGAGGATGGCACTATCAAAAGGCTCAAACAAATCATCGGGAGGATTTCGATTTTGTTTTTCTGAGATTGATTTTGTAGCCGGAAGCATGTGTTAATGCTAGCGGATTTAATCATTTGTTTATGAAATGCAGGCAATAAAAAAGCCCCGAAGTTTTCGGGGCTTGTGTTCTAGGCGATATTTAATTCTTCATCTTTAATATCTTTTAGGTCAAAAAGATCTTCTTCTGATTGTTCTAATAAAAACTTCTTAAGTTCTGGATTACCAAATGAATTCTTTTCAGCAAAACTTATACAATCATCAACGTCATCATCAGAGTAGCCTTTTGCTTTTAGTTTTTTTCTAAATACTATCTCATCCATGTTTTATAGAGCTCCTCTATGCGTTTTCCTATAGTTTTAGCTATAGGTCTTGGATTTGAATTATTACAATATTCACTCCAAGCTTCTGCAATAAATTCAGAGATTGGTTCTGAATTACTATTATTCCATGCATACTTAGAAAGACCTTCTGTAATCTCTGAAGTAGTTAATTTTCTATGCAATTTAATTATAACATTGTCATGTCTTAAGTCAAGCAATTTGTCAAGTTTGTGAGCCATTTCATGATCAACAAGAGCTTTAACAGAAGCAGTCCCTACAGGATGATACTTATCTCTGACATTATCCTCAAGCATTTTAATCAAATTAGAAAAATTATTAGTATTATTTTTATTGAAAGAAATTCCATTAAAATTGTTAAGAAATTTATTTTCTATGTTGTGACTGATGGCAACTGATGTTGTAGAAATTCGTATTTTCTGTACAGTTTTTTTCCAGTCATTTAGTGCTTGTCCTCTTGCAAGTTCATATATTTTATCAGTTGACAATTTTAATGATTTCTTTATTAGTTTTTCAACAAATTCTTTTTCTTTTTCTGCAATATACCGTTCCCGTAGTAAATCTATTCTTCTGTAAGATTCTCCAACGAATTTAATTTGCTCTTTTAGTTCTGGAAATTTCTTAAAATAATCCTCTATTGTCTTATTTACTTCATTTGCAACTTCAACAGCAACACCGTCCCAGTCTGCTAAAGGAATTCCCAGAGTATTCATCGAATAATTATTTGCTTCTTCGATTTTTGATAAATACTCAAAATAATTGTCAACTTGAGATATTTCTTCAAGCATATATTCTTCTGCAATTTCAAAAGACTCCTGTAAACCAAATTTTTTTATCTGTTTTTTCTGGCTGTCAGTAAGTTCCCAGAAATTAGGATTACCACCAAATCCTTTAAGTGGTTTAAATTCCTTCAAAGACTTAGAATCTTCAATTGTTAATCCAGTCTTGCCAATCTGGCTATTAAATAAAGCACGAACAGAACTTCTACACTGGAAGTGATAAGGTGGGAAGCCGTTAGTTTTCCAGAAATCATTATCTTTTGAAAGAATTATTCCACGTCCAGAGGAATTAAGAAGCCTTTGACAGATATTACTTGTTCTTGAGTCTTCAATAACAAAAAGCTGGTAAGCTACAATGCCGTCCATTTGTTCATACTGCTGAAGCTTTCCAGCCATATAAGCCGTCTGAGTATTTGTTCTGAATACATTTTCCCAGTAACCAGGAAGCATTGTATTTGTATTAATTTTTGTCTTTAAGTCTTCCCAGGAAGAAGCATAAGAACCACCGTTTTCAAGAGTCTTAATGAGAACGTTTTTGGCTTTATCAATTTCTCTCACAGTTCCAAGTTTAGCTACAGTAAATGCACGGAACCGCAATTTAGGTTCAAGCTTAAGCCATGCTTTTTTGGACATAGGAACTTTAGCCTTTAAAAACTTAACGGCTTCTTCAAACCTAATAGGAGGTATTTCGGTATCAGCGGCATTAATTTTTCTGTCTGGATTTTCTTCTTCTGCATGAATCATTCCAAGAAGATAAGAGGAAATAAAGCAGCGTTCTATTGCCTGAATAAAATCGGCATTGTCTTCTGGAATAAATGGCTTTTCCAGGTCTCTTTTTTTGGCATTTTTTACGCCATTTAAATATTCCTGAAGAACCTTTTTAAGGTGCGGCTGAATAGCCTTTAAAGTCACTTCGCAAAGATTTTCAAGCTCGTTTATGTTCTGCTTTTCCTTGCGAAGTGCATCGTTATCTGCTAACAGAATTGAAAGTTTTTTTTTAAGTTTACTGTTTTTCCGGAATCGCTTAAGTTAATTGAATTATCTTCCATCACAAAAGAATCATCATCATCTGTTGGTTCCGGTAATGCATAGTAAGAATAAAGAGCAGATTTTGAAACAGGTATTTTCTTTTCGATTGCTTTCATTACCTGGTCAAAAGTTGCTCTCTTTTCAACATCAAGCAGAATCTGCGGGGCAGGAACATTTTCGCCATAATTAAGTTCTACGGTCCAGTTAATAAGCTTCTGCAGAACAGACTGTAATTCCATTGCAGTTGATTTGCAGTCTTCAAACATCAAATCTGCCTGAACTTCACCAAGAGCAAGAGAACCACCGTTTGTTTTACTTGTAGCAACTGCCTGACCTGTAAGTCCGTAACAAATCTGAGTATCGCAAGCTTCTACGAGTTCACGGAAATGTGACAAATCACCTGACATTCCAATGTCCTGAATCGACTGAACATTGCCAACAGCTGCAGTAGAACCACTTTCAATTCCAGAAAGCATGGAAGCTATTTTTGCAGCGCGGTTAGCAATTACGTCATCAGAACCATCAGCTGTAAACAAAGCAAGTAAAGATTTAACAGAGAATTTTTCTGTTGCCTGAAGCCAGAAGTCATAGCCAGCCTGTTTGAACATGTAAGCCCAGTATATGCATCTTAAAACAGAAGTACCGTAAGGATTTTCATCATCAGGATCATGCTGATAAATAAGCCACTTATAATTCTGGTCAAGTTTTTTATTGCCTTCTTTAAGGCTTGAAAGAAACAGTTCCCAGTTTGAATTGAAGTGAAAGCGTTCCGGCTTTCTGGTAATGATATTACACGGAATATATTCTGCACCGTTAATTTCCCAGATAACTTCACTTACAGAAAAACCGTAATCAAGTGCGGAGAGCATTCTTTTTGCTTTTTTGTGCAGGTTCTTGAACAGAGGAAGTTCCTTGATAAATTCGTAAACCTTATCATCTGAATTATCCTGGACAATGTGCATTGGAAAATTCAGTGTAAGTGATTTTTTAAGATTTAAAAGTGATGCAATGCGTGGATCCGTTCTCATCTTGCGGTAAGTACCGTAACTCTCTACAGTGCCGCCTGCTACATCATCAGGATTAGGCATGTAGTTAAGAAAGTTGAGGACAGAATCTGTAATAACCTGAGTCTGTAATTCTTTATTGTTTGTTTTCTTCATAATCGAGCCCTTCCAATAATAGATTTTGCTGTATTCCTTACAGCTCTTTTAATCGAACTAAAAGCAATATTTCCAGTTCCGGAAATTTCTGCAGTCTTAACGGCAAGATAGAGCCCGTCACAAAGGTCATCATAAGCACCCATAGGAAATTCAGTAAGTTGAGTAATAATGTTTTCACATCCTTTTTCTGGAAAACGAATGAATCCGTTCTGAATGAGCATTGAATAGCTTCGTATACGCATTTCTTTAGGAACTGAACCAACTCCTATAAGCTGAATAGGGAAATATAGACCTTTTTCAATTCCAAGCTTCTGAATGTATTTGCCGTAAATACCTGAGAAGACAACATTTTCCCATCCGATTCCGGCAAAGTGATAGGCTTTGTAGAGAACCTCCATTTCTGCAAGAGTCTGCTGTTCGGAGCAAGCCTTGCTGAATGATGGAAGAACATAAATAATGCCAGTATCTATATCTCTTGCAATAGGAACTTCTGCAGTTCCATCATGTTTACCTGTTGCAGGGTCAACACCAAGATAGAACTGAAGTTTATTGCGCGAAGGTAATTCTGAATATCTGAATGTATCAATCCATTCAATCTGAATTATTCGTTCTTCATCAGCCAGAGGTTCATTCATGTATTCTGTAGAGAAAGCAGATACACCTATTGTCTTTTTCTTGTCATTGAGATCATCAATAGTCCAGTACTCAGGCCAGAGAGGAGAACCGTCTTCGCGAATACATGCAAGACGTACGGCAATCCACTTAACAAGGTCTCCTGCTTCAAGTTCACGACATAAGCGGCTTATAGGGTCATCATTGTGGAAGATTGTATTAACCCAGATAATGAATGCTTTCTTACCAAGATTGAAAACAACTCTTTTAAGCCATCTGTGAATTTTGTTCCGCTGAGTTGGAGAGTTAATTGCATCATCTTTAAGAACATCATCAATTACAATAAGATCAGGACGATACTGACGGAATCTTGTACCACGCATTGAAGCTCCGGAACCTTTACTCTGAATACAGGTACCGTTGGAAAGTTCAAGACGGTTATTTGTCCAGCAGTCATCACCTTCAAGTTTTCCGAAATCTTCAAAAAGTTTTTCGTTCTCTTCAATTTCGTTCTTGATGTTTCCAAGGTTTTCGCCTGCAGCTACGCCTGAAGCTCCGATTAAAAGAACATATCTCGCTCTTTTAGTTATTACAGACCAAAGAACATAAGCAAAAGACCAGCGGACAGTCTTACCGTGTTCTCGGGGTTCTATGAACATTGCTCCATTAAGTTTTTCTGTTGGTTTGAGTAAGTTTCTATATTTGTCTCTTACAAACGGCTTGAGCTGATCCGCAAGATCTTTTGTTAAGCTTCGAGTATTTGCAACTTCGTAAAGTATCTGCTGGTACTCAGCTGCATCTTCAAAGAAATAGTCAGAAAGATAATATTTGCAGAAAAAACCAAAATCTTTTTTTGCTCTTTCAGTTCTTTCCTGTTTTTCGAGTATGCTTTTATCCTGTCCGGCAAGTTCTTTAATTAATCCACTCATGCTACTTCTGCTTCATCAATAATTTTATTTAAACGCAACAGTAAGTCTGGGTCAGACTGAATTTCACTGGCAAGTTCTTTTTTAAGTTGTGCCTTAGCCTTGTCCAGAGCCTTAACTGCTTTAGTACGATACTGTGAAAGCTTAAGCTGTGTTTCTGCCATTCGAGCTGTTGCATTAACAAGTTTTTCAGGATCGTCAAATTCAAAACTTTCGACAGAACGAATATCTTTAGCAATGAGAGAACTGATCTGCATTATTGTTGCTTCTGCCATTTCTGTCCCTGGATTATCCTTAAGAACTTCAGCCATAGCTTTTGCAGCTTCAATTGCTTTTTTAGTGTCCTGAATTTCTTCTTCGTGAGTTTTTATCACACGTCTAATTGATTCGCGAGAAAAAGATACATGTAAACCTCTTTTCTCAAGTTCGTTATTAACTTCCTCTGTGACATAGACAATTGTGTTTTTACCACCGTCCCATTTGTCAACGATAAGCTCTACCAATCCGTTCTGTTCGGCTTTTCCTTTGTTGCCCATATTAAGCCTCCATTGGAATAATGATGCCGGAATCCGGTTCAGAGTTTCCTTCAATCAGGTCTATGCCTTCTGGTGTAATTTTGTAGTAAATGACATTCTTCTGTTCCTTGTAAGGATGAGGACTTTCCTTTTTGCTTACAAGGTTTTTGTCGACAAGATACTCTACAGAACGAGTAATATCATCTACCTTTTCGTAAGAGTGATAGATGCCGATTAGCGAAGTCTGTTCGATGCCATCCGGATATATGTCACCGAGCAGTTTAAGAATTTTTCCACGAAGTATGTTATTTTTCATAGCCGCATCCTTATTTTTCTGTTTGCTTAACAAGCTTCAAAATTTCCAGAGGAAGCTTAGTAACTTCCTGCCTTATTCCCTGTAATTCAGTTTTCCAGCCTTCTGTGTCCTGATAATGCTCCGCCTTAGTAACATAGTCGTGCTGGATATACTTCACTTCTTTCTCAAGACTTTCGATTGCATCTTTAAGTGGCTTGTCTTTTTCATCTGAATAAGCCTTGAGTTCATCGAACTTCTTGTTAGTTTCTTCCTTGAAAGATGAAATACTTTTACGAGTTGCTTCATTTTCTTTTTTTACTTCGCGGATTATAAAAAAAGCAATGACTCCAAGAACAATAATTGTTGCAGGGAGTCCGATTGCAGTGATTAATCCTTCAATACTTTTTGCAGCTGCTACACCTTCCATTTATGACACCGCCTTAACCATGTAACCAAAAAAGAAGCCTCCTGCTATACCAAGAGCAATATATACAGGCTTCTGCCATTGATTAGATTTAAGTTTTTTATTTTCTTTTTCCAAAATGTCATATTGCAATTTAAATCCTTCAAGCTTTGGTTCATATTCCAGAATTCCAGCCTTATAGCCTTCATCGTAAGCTTTTTCTATTTGCTCATCTCCGGCTTGTTTAATCTGCTCAACAAGAAAACGAACATCATCTGCTGAGTAAGTTTTCTGTAAGTCTGTCTGCAGTTCTGTTGAATTCTTCGGAAAGTTCCTGCTTTCTTCGCTTATGAGAGGAAGCATTAACAGAATTATTAACAAGTTCAGCACTATCAGTTTTTTCAATTTCCAACTCCTTCTTTTTTACAGTTTCCTGTACTTTTTTTTCTGTAGTATCTAAAGACTTCTGTTCATCAGATCCTTTCTTCTTTCCAAAGAAAAAGGCTGCAATCAGAAATCCTATTCCAGCTAAAATTGAAGCTGCAACAGCAGCTGCCTTTTTAAGTGTTTCCTGCAGTTTCATCTTTTTCCTTAACCGTTAAATGCGGAAAACTTTTGAATATACCAAGCCAGATACTTACATCAATTGGAGCAAACATCAAAAAAACAAAAATACCTGCCTTAATTGCATCATCAATTGGAATTATAGTTTTCTGGGAAACGGCATTAATGATGAGTACCAAAACAACAATCAGACATGCAATAATCTTTGAACACTGACTAAGTTTTTTACCTCCAAGTTCCATGACATCCTCCTTATTTGTCAATTTCTTCCAAGCGTCCAGAAATCACAGTTCCTGGTTTGGCATTACATAATTTGAGCATGTTGTTAAGACTTTCCAAATCTTCTGAAGAAAGAATAAAACAACCTGCAGACCAGGCATAATTTGAATCTGTACCGAGCTTCTTAGAGTAGCGGTCATGTATGAGCCAGCGTCCATTCTGGAAACCGTCTTTAGTAGTCTGCATTGCTTCGTGATTAATCCATTGACCGTCAATGTCAGTAGTAGAACAGATGGCGTGAATTTCTCCATGGAAGTTTCGGGGCTCAACAAAAAGACGCACCTTAAAAAGTCCTGGCGCAACAGTGTCTCCAAAAGAAACTGTATCTCCAGGTTTCTGGTCGCCAAAACAGTAATTAGCCACAGTCTGACATCTGCAGCTGAATACTTCAGCCTTGTCGTCTCTAAGTATTAATCTGTCTTTGGAATTGTTATGCCAGTTATTATCAAAACTGTCAGGTAATTTTGGATTTGCTTTGAAAGCGTAAGATGATTTATGTCTTTGAATCAGTATGTTTAACATACTTTACGATACAATTTTAATACATTTATAAATGGAATACAGGCAATAAAAAAGGCTTATAAACGTAAGTCTATAAGCCTTAAATTTAATAATCAAAATCGAACTCTAACTGTCGTCCTGCTTTTCCTCCAGCCATGCAATCAAATCCGATCGGAGAACATTCCAGGTTCCGTCTTCGTCTTTGTATGCGTGCAAACGGGGATCCGCAATCATTCTCCAGACACTTCTGTCTGACAGCCTCAAGTTTTGCTTCAAATCGTTGAAGTCGAGAATCGTCGGGAATGAGTTCAACTCTTTCAGCATCAATTCTGTCATATAATTCCTTAAGAGAACCTTCATCGATTCGCCAGGAAGAAAATACTTTAATGGCACCGTCGAGTTTGTACATTTCAAGAAGATAGTATAAATGTCTTGGAGTCACATCAAGACAATAACTGGCTTCATAAACTGACAACAGCATAGGCACCTCATTCAGGCTTACGGTCAGGATTAAAACCCGCATCGTTAGCCATCTGTCGTAATGCAACAATTACTTTACTGGCATCTTTTTTATGCAGCCATGTTAGAGAGTCTGAACCGGTAATTCTTTTAACGAATGCCTGTAAAGCTTTCTCATCTTTTTGTCTGCTTGCAAGTTCCCATAAGCCACGAATGTATTTTTCCTGCTTAGCAGAGATCCATTCCGGATTACGTTCTTTGTCATCAACAGTTTTTTTAACTGAATGAAAACCAAGAGTCTTGAAAGCATTCATAACTGCATTATAATCTTCCCACCTGGTAATCTCTTTAGAACTGTCTACACCAGCACAACCAGTAAGAATAGCTCTATACTGTTCGTCAGATACACCCGTCTGTTTTTTAGCAATATGAATAGTCTGAATCCATTTAAGCTGTGCTGATGCATACATGCCAACCTCCTGAACTAAGCTGTTTTCTGATAACCAATCTTCTGGTAAAGACTATCGTCTCTGTCAACGCATCTCACCAGATTCTTGCATTTCCTACGCATTGCCTGAAGAACAGAACTTATATAAACATCCTTTGCTTCAGGATAAATTTTATTGACTGACTCGTGAAGCTCGTTGCCAAAGAAGTACTGACCGTCAGGCATACTTTCTATTACTGCAGAAACAGCTGCAGATAAAGAACCATATGTATCGTCCATTGCTTCTCCTTATTAAGAGGAATCGTGACATCCAGATACGACTCCTCTTAGCAATTAAGACTGCTGCTTGAGCAGATCCTTGTTTACTTCTTCAAGATTTGCTTCACAGAAGAAGTCGTTAGTAATTTTTCTGCAGGCATCTACCTTAGCCAAATCTTCATCGTTAAGGTTAGCCATTGCATCTTTGTCGCATTCTTCCTTGAGTCTTATACAACCTGTAAAGCCAAGTTTTTTGAGGAGCTCGAGCGTTGTTTTCTTTACGCTGATTTTTGTTGACTTTCTGTAACCGAAAAGACCAAAGGAAAGCTCAACACTCTTTTTGTCCTTGAACAGTTCAGCCTTATTGTATTCAGCATAAGCTGCAATTTTGGCAGAAGTTTCTGCAATCTGCTTACGAAGTTCTTCTCCATCTTTTGCGGCGCGTGTTTTAATTTCTGCAATTTCCTTAGCAGCTTTAGCGTCGATGGCTTCAAGTTCCTTTTCAGCCAGTCCAATGTCTCTGAGAGCAATATTTACATCTTCAAGAGAACTCAATTTGCCTGCAAGAGGCTTTATTCGTGTACCCATAATGGCACCTCCTTAAATAATTGCTTAAGCTGCATCTCCACCGTTAGGTGTTGATGTAATCTGTCTGAGGTAACTGTTAGCTTCAATCAGTTTTCCTCTTGCTTCCTGTATCTGTCTTCTGCTTCCTGTGTACAGAGCACTATCAAGCATAGTCATAATGTCCTGTAACTTTTCGTGCAGATGACCAATGTTATGATCATTAACTTTAATTACTGCCATTTACTTCCTCCTGGAACAGCTTTAACTTCAATCATTCTTAGTTTAAGAACTTCAGCAATCCGCATGCATAGAACAGCAGCATTTGAAGACTGCCAGCCATCCATAAGAGTAATGGCATCACAGTCAAGCAGCAGTTTAAGCATCGCTCTTGCAACCGTTTCAAAAGACGGATTCTGTTTTGAAAGCTTGGAATAGTAAAGTTGTGGATTGCATGCTTCGTAATCAAGTGACTTAATATGCTTCACACGAAGCTCAAACAGTCTTGAACTGTTAAAGTCATCAATAGGTCCGCAAATGAATACTTTCATAAGTCCTCCTGTAATCCGGCAAGAACTTCTGCAGGAGTCATTTTCAGCTTAATTGAAGCAACAAGAAAACCTGCAGCACACAACTGAAGTCCTTCGTAAGTCATGGCTGGAATTACTTCAAGAATTTCTTCGTTAGTTAAAGTTCCTTCTGTACGGTTCATAACTTCAGGAATCTTTCGCCCCTTAAAAATCTTAATTTTGGACTTAGGCATATTTCTTCTCCTTTGCATAATCTGCAATAAGGCGAGTGAGCTTAGCGTAAAGCTCTGCAGGTTCGTCCTTTTCTACAATCAGCCATTTTGCCATTGAGTTGTGATCAACAAGAGCAACAGTATGCAGCTTTGCATCGTCTCCAGACTTATTAGGTACTCCGTTTGAATCAACGTTCTGACGAAATTCAAGATCCTGATCCGGAAAGCATGTGCTTAAAAACTTATTGCACATAAGAACAACAAGATCTTTTTTAAAGTCATAAAGCAAGTAACTAGTCATCATTGGCCTCCTGTTCACGTTCAATTACTGAATAGTATTTTTCCATTGCGATCTGAGTATCTGTCATGAGCTGCTTGTAGGCACTTTCCATAACCGGATCTGTTGGCTGAGCTACAGTTAAATTTGCAACAGGAAGTGGTGCATTAAAATCTTTGCTAAGAAGATAAAGCATACCTGTTTTTGTGTCTGAATGAAGCCTGTACTTTTTGAGTTCGATACCGCTTTCTGTAGGAAGTCCAAAGCTGTCTTCCATGAAGCTTAACTGTCCTTCTGGTAATGGACTCACCACCTTTCCATTACCGTTATCCAATCCCTCTTTTTCCTTCTTTTCACCGATGAGCATAGCCAGTTCACGCATTGTAAGATTACTGATTGCATCAGGTTCATTTGCAAAAGTGCTGTAAACTTTAAGCGAGGTATAAATCATTCTTTCAGGAATGCCTGTTTTTTCGCTGTACTTTTTGGCAGTCAAGCGACCTACAGCTCTTGCCTGGACAACATATAGAATTTCACCAAGAACGTAATACTTTTCTGCAGCTGAAAGAAGAAGCTTTTCAACTTTTTCTCCATCTGCTTTAATTCCCAAAATTAATTCATTGATTCTTTCATGCTGATCAGATGTAAGAAGTAAAGTTCCATCATCATCATATACAGGAGCATTCTTTGCAGGGCGGCCACGTTTTGCGTTCTGTATTTCTCCAGTTGCCGGATTAATTAAAGCCATATTAGCGTCTCCTTAAAACAAGATTAGAAGCCATTTCAGCAGCTTCAACTGTTGGCTCTTTCATTTTGTTTACAGCCATGAAGTTCTGAAGTCTTTCAATGATTTTTGTGTACTGGCGGACATCGTTTTTAGCGACAGAGAACATTGCATTAACAACGTCAATAGGACAAGAATCAAAAACTGCATTAGCAATCTGTCTTGCATCTGTTTTAGTAAGTCCTTCAGACTGAAGGAAAATACCAACACGGCTTTCGAGCTGGCGGTGGTCATTGCGCAAGTTCTGAATCATTCCTCGAAGGCGAGGAAGACCAATAAGAACAAGACCACTTTCACCAAGGTCATAAACAAGACGTCTTACGAACTCAAGAGCATCTGCTTTGAGGTAGTCAGCTTCATCAAGGATTACAAGACTGTCTCTGTCTGCAAGTGCCTGAGCTGCATTCTGAATGAGAATGTTCTGAGGAACTCTTACAGTTTCCAGTCCAAGCTGTTTAGCAATTTCAAGAACAAGCATCTTGCGGTTCATTCCGGCAACTACAGGAATGTAAATAACACAGTTGTCGTTTTTGTCTGCGTAATACTTTGCAGTAGTCGTTTTAGAAGACCCAGCATCTGCAATGATTAAGGCGATGTCATGCTCAGTGTGAGCAAGCTCAATTGCCTTGAACATCTGCTTAAGAGATGAAGTTTCTACAATTGGAATTTTTTTGCGGCTGTGAGCCTGTTCCTGTCGGCTGATCCATCTGACAATATTGTCTTCGAGCTTCTTTTCGTCTCCCTGGTAATTACCAGTTGTATAAGCCGAAAGAATTGCCGAACTGTAACCCATATCTCTTGAAGCCTTAGCTTTAGAGATTCCATACTGCTGGAGAGTTGACTCCAGCTTAGCTTTAATTTCTGCGTTCATGATTATGCCTCCTGAACATATTCATTGTTATCTATATCTCCGCCGAAGATACTCTTCAGCTTTGAACCTTTTTTAATACTCTCATTTTCAGCCCCTGCAGCTTTAGCCATGCGGTCTTCCTTGTCGTTGTCTACATCAAGATAAGCAGTAACACTTTCTAGCTGGTTGCTTTCGTACATTCCACGAGCAACGTCTATCATTGTCGCGTAAGCAGGATCAGCTGTAACTTCACCGCTTCCTTCGATAGCAATTTGAGTAAGCTTCTGTCTCTGATCTGTAAGCCTTCCGATGTCATCATTAAGCCGTCCTGTTTCTTTGAAGTAATTTGCCTGGGCTTTACAGATGAATTCACCGTCAAGAGTGTGGCATGTAATTTCTTGAGGATTTGTAAGACTTGAATAGACTCTGACCTTACGGCCAAAGAATTCAAACAGACTGTTATGCCAGAAATTTACTTTGTTGATTGTTATTCCCTGTCTGTTAACAACACGAACTTCACCTTTCATAAGAGCTTTCTGAAGAAGTTCCAAATTAGGATGCCTTATCTGTTCTGCAGGCGGAAGATTTTCTGCAAATACCTGAGAGCGAGTCTTGCCGTCCATGCCTACGCCTGTAGAAGGAAGCTGGTCATTGATGTAATTAATCATTGCTTCTGCACTCTGTACAAATTCCTCAAATAAAGGAATGTCGTATCTTTGAGCCTTACCGTTAATTGCCCTGTACATGAGCTGAGCTTCTTCCGGTCTTGAGCGGGAATCAGAACCAACGTAAGTTCCCATTTCCTTAGCAAGATATTCACCAATGATTCTGAAGTAACGTTCCTGCCGAGCTTTAGACTTACCGTTATAGGTTCTTGTAAAGCGAACCTTACAACCCAGAATCTGATACATACCCTGGAACTCAACTTCCTTTTCTGCATCAATTCCTTCCGGTGTAAGAATCCTTACTTTTTCTGTATGTCCGTTAAGCCACTTGCTTCTGTAGTCCTGTCCATTATCAAACAGAAGACACTGAGGAATTCCGTAAGTAATGCAAGCCATATAGAATGCAACTGTAATCGAAAGTGAAGAAGGTTTTACAGACGGACACCATCCAAGAACCTTGCCGCTGCTTAAATCCTGGAAAGTAGTAATCCAAGGTCTAACAAGCTGGCCCTTATACATAACAACACAGTCAAGACAGTGATGGTCAGAAACAACAACATCAAGACTTCTGTATTCATCAATTCTCTGTTCCATATGTGGAAGGAAGAGATTTTCAAAACGACCTTCACCCTGACGGTAAAAACCAGCTGTAGGAAGCGGAATTGAATTAAGGTAGCGTAAAGCCGTCTGATAGCTGCACTTGCTGTAAGGAATGTTTTCTTTCATAAGACGCCAAGCGTGCATTGCAGAAGGCTGAGTATCCTTAAGCCAGAAGTGTCTTAAAAGATCCTTTTCTTCTTCAAGAAGACTTTCACCGGCACCACCGCGGTTTGTACCGTATTTCGGCGTAATACCGGAAGCTCCGCTTTCCTTCCAGTTCTTGAGCCATCTGTAGAAAGTTGGTCTTGTAATATCACCAAGCTTTTGATAAAGGGCAGGATATAGTTTGAGCTCGTTATATCCTTCAAGAAACGTATTGATGTCAACCTTGCTTTCCTGGAACTGGAAGATTAAAGCAGCACGATACTGGGCAGTTCCCTGAGCTCTGTCATTAGCATTAATGAAGGCGTCACCTGTAAGACTTGTTTCATCTATTACTGCTGGAAGTCCTGCATTAGCCTTAACAGGAACAACACCGTTCTGGCGGTAAGCAGCAACGGCAAAACGAACATCTGTAGGAAGACGAGATTCTACAAACGACAGTCCGCGTCCATTTTCTACATAAGCCCATCCGCCTTTGCGTGCTTTTTCCAGGAGAGTCTTAACGGAAACGCCAAGAGCTTCTGCCAGAACTTTTGTTTTAACTAAAGTCATCAGGCAACTCCAAACATCTTATTGCGGAGAGCCATTCGCTCAGCCTTCTTCTTTTCGTTAATTTCTTTTTGCTTCCTTTCTTCTTCACGCATGTAAGCAATTTCGCCGTTTGTGCGGAGCGGAAATATAGCTTCCCGCGGAACGCCAAAGAAATCTGCAATCTTTTTTTCTCCTGATTCTGTAAGCTCACGACCAGAAATAATGTTAGATACGTGGGTCTTCTGCATGCCAAGATGCAGAGCAAGTTCAGTAATCGTTATGCCGCAAGAATCAAGAAGCTGCATGCATCTTGTCTTTCTGTCGCGGTCAAAAGGGAACGGGCGACTGCCCCGTAAGTTTAAATAATTAACATTCATTATGTTTGCCTCCTTGACAGAATTTCCGTTCCATGACAGAATCGAATTACCTGAACATATTCGGTTTATCCGAGTATTTTGCCTGCAAGTGCTTAAGCCGTGCTTGCAGGCGT
>JAZQQW010000107.1:0-75927 GCA_045629255.1 Treponema sp. | reverse complement strand
CTGTTCTGCGTGCTTTTGAAAAAGTCGGCGGAGTTAAGGCTTTCCGTCCTGATGTTGCCGGTCTGATGGGTGCTTACGGTTCTGCTTTGATTGCTCAGGATCAGTGGGAAGATCTGCGCCGTCCGAAACCGGGCGATCCGGATCAGTCAATTAAGTTTGTAAAGAGCGGCATTGTTACGCTTGAGCAGATGGAATCTTTCAAGGTAAATCTTGATCTGCGCCGCTGCGGCAAGTGTTCAAATAATTGTCTGCTTACGATAAATACATTTACGACAGGAGAAGGTGAGTCTGTTTCAAAGCGTACATTTATCACTGGAAACCGCTGTGAACGCGGAGCCGAGCTTGAAACTGATGCAAAGATTGTTGATGCAAGCAACAAAGAAGCTTCTAATGTCGAAGGTGCCGGCGATGGTAAGCTGCCGAACTTGTTTGAGTGGAAGTACAAGAGGCTCTTTCATTATGTTCCCCTTAAAAAAGAAGAAGCTCCTCTTGGAGATGTCGGAATCCCGCGTGTCTTGAATATGTATGAGAACTATCCGTTCTGGTTTACGTTCTTTACAAAGATGGGATTCCGTGTCCGTCTTTCTCCGCGCTCAAGTCGTATGGTTTACGAAAAAGGTCTTGAGACAATTCCTTCGGAATCTGTTTGTTATCCTGGCAAAATTGCTCACGGACACATCAAGACTCTGCTTTCTATGGGCTGTAAGTTTGTATTTTATCCATGCGCTCCTTACGAAAAAATTGAGGATAAGGGTGCCGGCAACCATTATAATTGTCCTATAGTTACAAGTTATCCTGAAGTTTTGAGAAATAACATCGAAGAACTTAGACAAGATTCTTCTATTATATATATGAATCCTTTCCTCCCGATTTATGACAAAAAACGTCTTGCAGAAAGATTGTTTGAGGAATTGAGCACGAAGTTCAAAGTTTCAGAAGACCAGATAAATCAGGCTGTCGAGGCTGGTTGGACAGAACAGGAGAACTTTAAGAAAGATGTTCAGGAAAAAGGTGAGGAAGTTATTGAAGAGATAATCAGACGCGGTGCAAACGGTATTGTTCTTGCAGGACGTCCATATCATCTTGATCCTGAAATCAACCATGGAATTCCAGAGATGATAAACGGGCTTGGTCTTGCAGTTTTGACAGAGGACTGTATTGCACATCTTGGAAGCATAGAACGTCCTCTCAGAATTATCGACCAGTGGACATATCACAACCGTCTGTACAGGGCTGCTTCTTTTGTGTCCGGCATGCCGAATCTGGAACTTGTCCAGCTGACATCGTTCGGTTGTGGTCTGGATGCTGTAACTTCTGATCAGGTTGATGAGATTCTTCGTTCTAAATCCAGAACATATACTCTGATAAAGATAGATGAAGTAAACAATCTTGGTTCTGTACGTATCCGTATTCGTTCTCTGATTGCAGCTGTCAAGGCTCGTGAAAGAAATCACAAAAAGATGACTGTGAAGAGCTCGGCATACAAGAGACAAGTTTTCACAAAAGAGATGCGTTATTCGCACACAATACTTGCACCTCAGATGAGTCCTATACATTTCAGACTTATTCAGGCGGCATTCATGTATTCAGGCTATAACTTCGAAGTTCTCGATGCTGTTGATCCTAACGCAGTTGACACCGGTCTCAAGTACGTAAACAACGACGCCTGTTATCCGTCAATTCTTGTTGCAGGACAGATGATTGCAGCTTTGCAGAGCGGCAAGTATGACCTTGATCACACCAGTCTTCTTATCAGTCAGACTGGCGGCGGCTGCCGTGCCACAAACTACATTGGTTTTATACGCCGTGCATTGAATGATGCAGGACTTTCCAAAGTTCCTGTTATTTCATTAAGTGCTCAGGGATTTGAAAAAAATCCTGGATTCAAAATTACGCTGCCGTTCTTGAACAGAGCTATGAGAGCTCTTGTAATCGGCGATGTTTTGATGCGCTGTCTGTATCGTGTACGTCCTTATGAAGCTGTTTCTGGAAGTGCAGATGCATTGTACGAAAAATGGAATGCAAAAGCTGAGCGCGCATTGAAACATATGACAGTTTTGTCATTCAATTCTGTTATACGCGGCATCATACGGGACTTTGACAGGCTTGAACTTTTGCCGATAAAGAAACCACGTGTTGGTGTCGTTGGAGAAATTCTTGTAAAATTCCATCCGACAGCCAATAATAAGATAGTAGAAACAATCGAACAGGAAGGTGCTGAGTGCGTCATGCCTGATTTGATGGACTTTTTGTTCTATACATTCAGTACAGGAATCTTCAGACATGAAGAACTTGCATTCCCGAAGAAAACAGAACGCAATGCAAAAATTTTTGTCTGGTTCCTTGAGCGTTACCGTTCTTATATGAAAAAGATGTTTGAGAAAAGTCACCGTTTCGAATCTCCGGCAATCATTTATGATTTGATGAAAGGAGTTGATGATATTGTTCAGCTTGGTAATATTACCGGCGAAGGATGGTTCTTGACGGCAGAGATGGTTGAACTGATTAAGTCTGGAGTTCCAAGTATTGCTTGTGTCCAGCCTTTTGCATGTTTGCCGAATCATGTCACCGGTAAAGGTATGATAAAAGAACTGCGCCGCCGTTATCCTGGTACAAATATATCTGCTATAGATTATGATCCGGGTTCAAGTGAAGTAAATCAGCTCAACCGCCTGAAGCTTCTGCTCAGTAATGCTCCTGCGGGGCGCCATCCTGACGAAGAAGATGACGGAATGATTCATACATATGATGGAAAAATTGAGAAACCTGAAGTCCGTCTTGCTCAGGGCGCCGGATTTTTGGATACAGAACCTGTAAAAGTAAGTGATATGCCTGCAACTGGAACAGGAGGCCAGGTATGAAAAAAAACTTTTTGAAGTTGTTTGTCGTTTCTTTTGTTGCTGCTGTTTTGTCTTTGCCGGCTTTTGCCAGCTATACAAAATACGGCATTCCTGATTCTGCGGAAGTCCGTGAGGAAATTGTCAGTACATGGTTTACGGCACCTTTGTCAGATGTCCGTCAAAAAGAAGCAGAGTTTTACAGCGATGGACTGGGAGAAGGTTTTCAGGTCCGTGCGGAAGACAGAGACGGTGCAGTCTGCATTATTGTAGCACCTAAGACAATCTACAAGATGAACTATATCAAAGGTACGGAGACTGTCTCTGAAAATAGATACAGATATAGTGAGTCTGGTTCTGGAAGCTGGATTTTGTACAGGGATGCAAAATCTGGCAAACCTCTCAAGGTCCGCTGGTATTTCAATGCAGATTCAGATGTTTATCTTGAAATCCGTAATTCTGCAAACAAAGTTTATGCAGATATGATTGTATATAATTCATATCTTGCACGTTCAGTTCCTCTTGGAATTTCTTTTAATAAACTTTATACAATGTCATTTGACAAAATCCAGAATATAACGTCACGTTCTCTGCCATGGTATGAGGTCAACGTTGTGCCAGGTCAGTATCATCCTGTTCTTCAGATGGTTAATGTCATACGTCAGCTGCTTCCAAAAATGACTATTATTGACAATGTATGTTATGATCAGAATGAAGAATTGTGGAATATTGAGGACTGTGTACCGTACAAAGCTCCGACACCTCAGATTCAGGCTGTCGTTGACAATGCTCTTGCAAGGGGTAACTTTGTTATGAGCGGTGCAGGATTCTTGAAGTGGATTGCTGACGGAGTTGTTAAACCTTTTACAGGCAGAACTACAAATCCTGTTGATCTTGTCGAGCAGACTGTTTATTATAACGAACTTGGCAAAAAAGGTGTCAAAGATCAGAAGTGGCACTTGTCGTTCTCACTGGACTGGTGTAGAAATCTTGCTGTTGCTATATTGAATGCCCGTTCTACAAAGCATAATTATGAATATACTATCGGTAATATTGACAGCATTGGAATTGATGTTGCAGTGCAGCCGTTTGTATTCAGCCAGAAAACCGGCTCTGAGTCACGTGCTACAGGATATGTAAAAGATACAGGTTATCCTGTAGATGAAGTAAAGGCTATTCTGTATGTACTTGCTGTAACAGAACCTCAGTATGCGTACTTCGGCGCAATTAAGCAGAATGTCGGCAATGATGCTTCTGACACAGTATTTAATGCATGTGCAGCATTTTTCCCGTATTTTGATGACTCCGGCAAGTTTGACTGCATCGTATTTGCTGATGGTAATGAGTATGGTCTTGATAAATACCTTGAAGCAAAAGCAAATTCATATATTCATCTTGATAGAATAAAAACATCTGATTACTTTAGTCCGATGTTCTGATAGATGTTTTTTTTGAAAAACTTGAAATAAAATCGGGAAACAAAGAAAAAAAATAGTTTTTTGTTGCCCGATTTTTTATATTACCGATAGACACCATTTGATATTGCTGATATAATTGTTACTATGTATAATGGTATAAAAGCTGTTGCTTTTGATATAGATGGAACTCTTTATCCTTCCTGGCGTCTTTATATAAGAATGGCCGGGTATTTCATATATCATATCAGATTTTTCTTAAAATATAACAAAGTCAGAAAAATCCTTCATAGAACAGCCCCTCTGCCTGATTTTTTTGAATATCAGGCTCGTCTTTTGTCTCAGGAACTTCATACAACGCCAGACTATGCAAAAGTTCTTATCAATGAGATATGTTATGAGGGACTTAAACCGTTTTTCTATAAAATCAAAACTTATCCTGATGTATATAAAACCATAGTCGCTCTGAAATCTTCTGGACTTAAAATCGGAATACTTTCTGATTTTCCGCCGGAACAGAAGGGCAGACTGTGGGGGCTTCGCTCTATAAGCGATGTGTGTATCGGCTCGGAGGAATCCGGTGCACTTAAACCTTCAATATATCCGTTCGGGATACTTGCCGAAAAGCTGAATTTAGCACCGTCTGAGATACTCTATGTGGGAAATAGTATCAAATATGACATACGTGGTGCGAAAAATTACGGAATGAAAACTGCATTTTTGCTGAAAGGATTCCGTAAACTGTTCAACATAAAGTGCAGGGAAGCTGATATTTCGTTTAAAAATTATCGGCAACTGAAAAATATTGTGCTAAAGTAAAATATAGAGTATAATTTAGTGCTAGAATTTTGGGTGGGGAAATAAAGTGATCGTTCTTGGTATTGTTATATCTGTCATTTTGTCTGCAGCGGTAACGGTGGTAATACGCCGCGCGGACAGAGATGAGAATTCTATGGAGAAAGTCAAACGCTATGCTGATAAACGACAGGGCGAGTTTGACGAGTATTTCAAAAAAGAAATTGAGAACTTGAGTGTTCTCGGCGGCAACCTTGATGATAAAAATATTCAGGCATCAGCCGCAGTTAAAAGACTCGAACAGCAATATACCCAGCTCCAGCAGGATGCAACGACTATTCAGCAGACACTTGCTGAAGTTCGCCAGATCGGTGAAAAAATCAACTCATACGATAGCATCATCAAAAATCTCATGGATATGACTGTCGCAGTCGAAGAAAACCTCCAGAATGTTCAGAATGAAGCAGGTGTCATTGATTCATACAATTTGCGCCTGGATAAACAGTGCAAGACAATCGACATCATTGAACGCAAAATCGGGGACACCACCAAAAAATTTGCAGAAAAAAATCTCGAGCAGCTTAAGGCAATCGGAAACACACTTTTGGATGAGTACGAAAACCGTGCAAAGATTATTGATGCATCCACACAGAAATATCTCGGAGAAAACCAGAACATACTTGATAAAATAAATTCAGATATTCAAAACGCATATTCAAATGCCGCTCAGGCAGCTCAAAGTCTTGAAGATGATTCTTTTAATTCCATTAAGGCTCTCATTGAACAGCGTAAAAGTGATATAGCCGAAGCTCTTGAAGCACATGTCAAGCAGCTTAGCGAAATGATTGAATCAAAAATCATGGCTGCACAGAAAGGTCTTGCAGAAAAAACAAGGGCAATCGATGCTTCTGTTGCACAGTCTGATAAAGATTTGTCTGAACTTTTGAATCTCAAAACAAGAGCACTTTCTGATTTCGTTGAAACTCGCACAGATGAAATTGAGGCTGATCTCGAAGATAAACTTATCCGCTTGAACGATGTTGTTGCAGAACGCACGAATGTCATGGATTCATCTTTTGCAGAAAAAAATAAAACGCTCGAAGATGTTTTCTATAACCGCATTACAGAACTCAGAGATACATATGATGCTTCCGTTGACGATTTGCAGATAAGTTTTGATGAAAAAACAAATGCTCTCAGTGACAGCATTACTGAAATGGCTAACAATCTTGAGAATCGTTTTGCAGAAACAAAGGAGTCTGTAACAGATGTAATTAATTCTGCCATCGATGATATGGAGCACAAGTACGGCGAAAGAAAGGCAGAACTTGATACTTTGTATGCAGATAGAACAACAGATCTTGCAAATCAGTTTTCTGCTAAATATGATGATCTTACTTCAAGAATCGAAGAGCGTTCACAGGCTCTCCATAACAGGCTGAATGAAACTGTCGACACTCTGAACACTCAGTTCGGTGCAAAAACCGGAGAAATTGAGGGGGCTATTGCCACAATGACAAATGACCTGCAGGCTCTTCTTGCAGGTGATTCCGAAAGACTCAGTGGAGATTTGAATGCAAGAATCGCAGAGCTTGCAGAAAAAACAGAAAAACTTCAGGGTGATATTGCTGCAAATACTTCTGCTTTGCAGAATGATCTCGATAACCGTGTAAGCAGTCTTCAGGACAATATCAGCTCTAAGACTGATACTTTGCAGGCTACTTTGGACAGTAGAACTGCAGCTCTCCAGGATAGTATCAATGCAAAGACTGACATGCTTCAGTCTGATCTTGATACAAAAACAGCTTCTTTACAGGAAGATATTAATTCTAAGACAAATTCCCTGCAGGAAAATATTAATTCAAAGACAAACGCACTGCAGAACGATATTGATTCAAAGACAAATGCTCTCCAGTTCGATTTGAACAGCAGCATAGATGAATTCCAGAGCAAGATGGACGAAAAAAATCAGACACTGGAATCTTATATATACAGCAAAGTTAATGAGCTTCAGTCAAGCATTGATACAAAAACAGATAATCTCAATGCAGCTCTCGGAGAGAAAACATCTGCATTGCAGAATAATCTTGATGGAGTTGTCTCTGATGTTCAGAATGCATTTGATGACAAAGTCAGTGCTATCAAATCTGAACTTGATGATGTTTTGAACAAAGTTCAGAACGAATTTGCAGAAAAAACAGTTTCCCTTTCTGACGAGTGGCAGAAACAAAATGAGACACTTACAAATGACATGCAGATTCGTACTCAGGAACTTGAAAGTGGATTTGCACTTCGTACAGAAGCCCTGGAAGATGCAGTTGCACAAAAGCTTGATAATACAATCAATTCATTTAATGAAAAATCAGAGGCTTTTGATAACACTGTGAAGGCAAGAATCGCAGGTCTTGACAATTCATTGACTCAGGAAACAGACAGTCTTGCAGAAACTTTCAACAAGCGCATTTCTGAGCTCAAAGAAAGAGCAGCAAAGCTTGACAATCATATAAAGGGTGAGACTTCAGGTCTTGCAAAGAAAGTTTTGAAACAGCTTGGTGAAATGACTGATGACGTCAGAAAACAGACAGATGATGCAATTGCTCATTACAATGCTGAGGTAGAAACTCACAACCAGACACTTGAAAATAAGACGACTGAAATAAAGGCAACTCTTGAAGAAAGACTGAGCACACTTCAGGGTGAATACGATTCGTACAACAAAACTCTGGATGAAAAATCTGCAGAGATTGAATCTGCCCTTAATGAGAGACTTAGCGGCATACAGTCAGATGTTGAGGAACGTGCATCTGGTATTGAAACTTCTGCAAATGAACGCATAGATTCTCTTTCTGATAATGTCAATGCACGTCTTTCAGATATTGATACTCTTGTTCATCAGATTGATGAGCAGATTGGCGGTGAATCGGAGTCGTTGAGGGAGTCTGTAAACAAGCAGCTTGCCGAAGCTGCCCAGGCTGCTCAGGATATTACTATAGACGCTGTTAACCGTTATAAAGACGAAGCTGAAAAATATACAGTTGAAATTGACGAGCGTACAGGAAATCTTCATGATTCACTTCATGAGAAACTTGCAAATCTCGAGCAGGAAATCAATAGTACTACAGAGAGCCTGCATACAGACATTGAAACACACGTAACAGACTTGAAGAGTTTGTTTGATGAAAAGACAACAGTTCTTGATGAAGGCTTTACAAGCGAAATTGAAAGCATAAAAAATGCAATTGAATCCAGAAGTGCAGAACTTAGCGGAAACTGTCTTGAGAGAATTCAAGGTGTACATGATGAGATTGAAAATCGTGCAAACGAAATGAATGTCTCATTAATGGATAAAATCAATTCTGTAAATGAAAGTGTTTCTTCTAGAGCAGATGAAGTATCAAATACTCTCTCAGAAAGACTCGATACTTTGTCTGGAACTTTGACAGAAAGAGCAGATGAAATTAACTCGTCTCTTTCTGATAAACTCAGTGGAATCGAAACAGAACTTTCCGGCAATGCTCAGAATATTGATGCAGCTTTGACAGAAAGACTCGACAGTATAGAGAATGTTATTTCAAGTCGTGCCGAGCAGATAAATACACAGCTTGGAGAAAGACTTGATTCTATTGATTCAGGAATTACACAGAAAGCTTCTGAAATTGATTCTGCATTGACAGAAAAAATCGATTCTGTTTATACAAGTCTTGATGATAGCGTACAGAATCTTCGTGATTATGTTGAGAACAATACATCAGAACTTGATTCTTCTTTGAAAGATAAAGTTGAATCTCTTGAAAAAGAGATTGCAGATAAATACGAAAGCATTTGTTCGAATGTTGATTCAAGAACAGCAGCTCTTTCAGGTGGAATTGAGAGTTTTACAAATGAATGCAATTCACGCATGAGTGATGTCGAAAAACTTATCGTTTCAAAGCTGGGCGGCATTCAGCAGAAGTCTGATCAGCAGATTGAAGAACTTGCTGCTGAAGTTGACAGAAAACTTGAATCTCTCAAAGAAGATATTGCTCAGAGAACGAATACTGCACTGGAAGATTACAATGGAACATCTTCTACTTATGTTGATACAATTAACGAAAATACAGCATCACTCAAGCAGGCTTTGTCTGACGCAATCGATGGCATAAAATCTGAGATTGATGAGAGAACTGCTGCATTGAATAATGATGTCTTACAGAGAATAGATAATATTTCTGTAAGAATTGATTTTGCAGAAAATGAATTGAATGCCAAGACTTCTTCTTTTGAAAGATCTTTGACAGACAGAACTTCATCTATTGAGAAGATGATAGATGAAAAAACATTGAATATGGAAAAGTCTCTGGACGAAAAGACAGAGGCGTCCATAAAGTATCTCGATGATCAGTTTAACGGTATCAAGCAGGATATTGACGACAGGACAAAAAACGCTGTCGATAAATACAACAAAAGCGCTGCTGTTTACATAAAAAATATTGATGACTATACATTGAGAATACAGACTTCTTTGCAGGCGAAGAAAGATGAACTTGAAAAGAAAGTTAATAATTTTTCAAATGAAATAAATGCTGCTATTGCAGAAAAAGCAACAACTCTCAATGACACATTCAATGATCGTACGAATGATATAAGCACAGATTTGAACGGAAAGATTACAGATCTTGCAGCGGCTTTAACGACTCGTGCGCAGAATCTTGATTCTGGAATCAATGAAAAAGTTGATGTAATTTCTATGAATCTTGAGGAAAAGACAAAGACTCTCTCTGATACTATCAATTCAAGTATTGGCGATATGACCAAAAAACTTGATTCATCTATCGAAACATTGAATGCCAGATTCGATGAAAACTCTGAGACTTTGGAAAAAGCTTTTGCAGACAAACAGCAGAAGCTTGATTATGACTTTGAGACAAAATACACGAAACTCAATGACAGGGTAGATGAAGAGTCTTCAAAACTTGCAGAACATCTTGAGCAGAAATATGATGATTTGAATGCCCGTCTGGAAAAGCAGACACAGCTTTTCAGCAATGATTTGTCCGAAAAATATGGCAGCTTGAATGAGCGCTTTGAATCACAGACAGAATCTTTGGAAAATGATATGTCTGAACGTTATGAAGTTCTGAATTCACGCCTTGATGAGTGTATGAACGGTCTTGATGACAGAACACGCGAGTTCAGCACAAATCTTGCGGATAAGTATGACAGCCTGAACAGCCGCTTTATCGAGCAGACTCAGACCTTTGATGCAGTCCTTTCTGACAAGTATGACAGTCTTAATTCACTGCTTGAGGAACGTACATCAGAACTCAATGATGATATCGTATCAAAGTACGAAGCTTTGAATTCTCTGCTTGCTGAGCAGAATCAGAGCTTGAATAATGACATAAACAGTCAGATTGCACAGCTTTCAGACAATCTGCATTCAAGAACAGCTTCTATTGATGAAGATATCATTGCACGTGTTGAAACTCTCAATGACAGTTTCAATGCAAAGTCAAGCGAGCTTAGAGAAGATATCGATAATCTTGTTCAGTCAATTACAGATTCTGTTGCTGAAAAAACAAAAGAACTTGATACAGATACTGTTGCAAAAATTGACAGTGCAAGTGCTGCATTCGAAGAAAGAGCAAATAATCTCGATGAAAAGATTCGCTCAACTATCGAGGAACTCAAGTATTCTTTGAATGAAAAGACACAGAACCTTGATTCTTCTATCACAGAAAGATGTGATACAGTGTCTTCTGTTTTGAATGATAGGATTAATGAGCTTGAATCTTCTGTAATCAGCAAGACAGATTCAATTGATGCCGGCGTGGATGAAAAAGTTCAGAACCTTTATGATTCTGTAGAAAAGCGCACTGCTGATATTGACCAGAATGTTGCTGACAGAGTTGCAACTCTCATTTCTTCTGTCGATGAAAAGACACAGAATCTCGACGATGATGTTAACCGCCGTGTTGCACAGTTGAATGAATCTGTTGATCAGCTTACTTCTACAATCGATAACGATATCAATGTAAAAGTAACAAATCTTTCAAATATGCTTTCTTCCCGCACAGGTTCAATAGACAAGGACGTCAAAGAGAAGATTGCTGCTTTGCAGAATTTGATTGTCGGAAGTTCAAATGCACTTTCCAAGAAGCTCAATGATGAGACAACCCGTTTTGACAGTGAGATTATGCAGAAAATCGGCGGATTGTACGAGAAGGCAAAGAGCATCAAGGAAAATATGGACAAAAAGACAACAGCTCTCGAAACTGTTGTAGAAAAGAAACTTGTAGACCTTGCTCTTGAAGTAAAGAACAAGACAGATGCAATGGCTGAGGAAGTTAGAGTGAAAACTGATGCGGCAATTGATGAATATCGTGAGACATGCAGTAATTACACTCAGGATATTGATGACAGAACTACAAGTCTGCGTGATGCATTGAATGAAAAAGCATCTAGTCTTGAAAAAGAGATTAATGAAAAAACGGCAGCTCTTGATAATGTCATGAAGCAGCGTTCGAATGCTCTTGATGAGGATATTGCAAAGAAACTTGCTGAACTCAATAACAAGGCAAAGATGATCAGTTCTGATATTTATACAAAAACTTCTGAGCTGGAAAAGGCAGTAAATGTTCAGCTTGAAGCAATGACTAACGATGTTAAAAATCAGACATCTGCAGCTATCGAAAAATACAGAACTACAACAATAAGCTACACTCAGAATATTGAAGACAGAACTTCAACACTCAGAAAGGCTTTGGATAAGCGCACATCTGCACTCGAAAAAGAAATCAACGAGAAGACAGGTATGCTTGAGTCTGCATTGAATCATCAGCTTGAGGAAGTTAAGCTTAAGACTGTTGCAATTAACAAAGAAATTGCAGATAAGTCAAATCAGTTTCAGGATGCATTGCAGAAGGAACTTACAGAACTTACAACAAATGTCACGACTCAGACAGCAAATGCAATCGAGCACTACAAGAACACAGCTACTTCTTATTCTAGGGATGTTGAAAACAGAACAACTGAGTTGAAGACTGAGTTTGACGGAAAGATTTCTGCTCTCCAGAAGATGATTTCTGAGAAAACAAGTACAATTGAAAATGATTTGACAAACAAAACAAATACTCTTGAGATATCACTCAAGAGTATTACGTCAAATCTTTCTTCTGAACTGAATAAGAGAACAAATGATCTGTCTGTTGATATTACAACAAGAACTGATACATTGGCTTCTGATCTTGCATCAAAGACAAATGCACTTGAACAGGATTTCTATACAAGAACTGATTCTATTGCATCTGATATTGATGCACGTACAAAGAACATCATGTCAGACTTCGAGGCAAGAACAAATGCTATAGTCGAGAATGTGAAACGTCAGGCAAGTGATTTGGAAGCTGCAGTAAGTTCAAACAATTCAGAAGTTACATCCCGTATCAGTCAGAAAGTTGATTCATTGACATCTCAGCTTGAAGCAAAAGTCAAGGCATTTGAAGATACTCTTGATACTAAAACTTCTGCAATCGAAAATGACTTTAACACACGTCTTGCTTCTTTGAAGGAGACTCTGTCTGCTTCTTATGAGGAAGCAAAACAGACATCAGAAGCTCTCATTGTGGATACAGAAGGAAATTCAAAGCAGCTTGCACAGCTTAACAGTACTCTCGATGAAAAAACAGAGCAGATTAAACAGAGATATGAAACTCTGTATGAAGATGCCATGAAAGCTGCTGATGCAAAGGAAAAAGATGCTTACGAGATGTATAACAAATCAAGTTCTGACAATCTCGAAAAGTACAAGGTTGTACTTCAGCAGCGTCTTGATGAGATGAGGTCAGAAGTTGCAGTAACTATATCTGATCTCACAAAGAAGTCTGATGATATTAAGGCTGCAGTAGAAAGTTCTATAGACAATCTGCGTGCTCAGTATACAGAATCTGAGAAGATTTCAAAGAGTACAGCAGAACGTATTGACAGTGAAACTCATGAAAGTATGGAACGCCTTAACGGTTTTTCTATGGCAATTAAAGAACAGATTGCTGATTTTGATGAGAAGATTACAAAGTCAATGCAGAGCATTGCAACAGAGTATGAAGTCCGTGAATCTAAGTTTCTTTCTGGTATCGATACTCAGCTTGAGGAATACAAGAAGGAAATGGAAAACCGCTTTAAGCGTCTCAGTTCTTCCGGTGCCGATGTTGATAAGCTTGAGGCAACTCTCAAGAATCTCATCGACAAAGCTCAGAAGCAGGTTGTCGATGACTTTGATAAATTCACAGGTGGTATTTCAAAGCAGCAGGCTGACTTTGAAAATGCAGTAAAAACAAAAGAATCAGCAATGAGGGATGAACTCGAAAATCTCAAGACAAATGTTGATGAGCTTAAAAAGAAGGCATATATGAGTGCAAGTTCTAAGCTCAAAGTGTTTGAAGATACATTTGAAGTTGATCTCAAAAAGCGTGAAGAGGAACTTTCTAGACATCTTATCGAATGGAAGAATGACTTTGAGAACAAGATTTCTTCTATTGCAGTTGACTACGAGAAGAACAGAAGACAGCTTGAGTTTAAATATATTGAGGACTTGAAAAAGCGTCTCAGTGAAGTTCAGGCAAAGACCAATGAGCAGGAGCAGAAGTTCCAGGCAACATTGCAGAACAATCAGTCTTTGATTCAGGAGCAGGTTAACAGTGTTGACCAGAAACTTCATGAATACATTGAGAAATATAAGAATGAACTCAAGAAAACAGCTGCCGATGCAGATTCATACTTGAAAGAAGAAACTGATAAGTACAATCGCAAGATTGAACTTCAGATGCAGGAAAATCAGTATGCATTCGATAAGCAGCTCAGTGAACTTAAGCGCAATTATGAGGAAAAGCAAAGTTCAAGCACAGCTGCTCTTGATACTGCAATTCAGGAGTTTGAAGGCTGGAAGCAGAAACTCAAGCAGCAGTTTGACGACACAAAGGAACAGTTCGAGAATCAGATTTCTCAGTTCGCTCAGAATACAGCGGGTAAGATTGCAGAGATTGTCGAGCAGACAGATGATTCAAAGAACAAGATAAATGTTAACATTGATACTCTTACTGCAAAAACTGATGATGCTCTTCTGAAGTATGATCGTTTGTCAAAAGATACTCTTGCACAGCTCAAGAAGCAGTTTGATGAAATGCTTAACGAGACAAAAGCTCTTGTAGAAGAACAGAATATCGAGACCTCTCGCGAAATCAAGGGATTTAAGAAAGAAGTTAACGATATTACTGTTAATCACAAGATAACCTATCAGAAGTTGATAGATAAACTTAATTCTGAAACAAATGATCTTCAGGACAAAGTTGAGGATATCAACAGAAGTATTGCATCATTCACATCACAGACTGGTTTGTTCGACAGAGCAAATGCTATGAAGGAGGAACTTGGCAATTCTATCGATGAGCTTCAGAGCCGAATTGCTGAAATAGCTTCTTATGAAAAGAAAGTTGACGTGATTTCTTCAAAGATTGAAACTGTCGAGAATATGCATGATACTGTAGAAAAGAAAATCGATAATTACGATTCTCAAAAGATGACACTCGATACATTGGACAAGAAGTTTACTCGTCTTATGGATTTGAGCAGATCTATGGATGATAAAATTGCAAACTTGACAGCAACTAGCGATGATCTTGTAAACATGCAGTCTATGGTAAACAATTTCCAGCATTCTCTTGAAGATATCCAGAAACAGTACGACCGTATTGAAACAAAGGGACAGACAATCAACAATGTTGCCAAGACTGTTGATAACACTGCAAACAAGATTGGTGATCTTGAGAAGAGATTAAAAGCATGTAATTCTCAAGTGGAGAATTTGCCTAATGAAATCAAGCAGATGCAGGAAAATGTTGATGCCATTATCCAGAATAGTGACAGAATTTCTGATGCAGTTGATAAGCTTGATTCATTGCAGCAGATTATTGAAAATGCAGAGACTCGCATTGATCAGGTTAAGGCTTCTCGTGCAGAAATTGATGCTGCTTCAAAGCGTATTGAAGATATTTCAAAAGCCGCAGACAGTCAGCTTGATACATTGCACAAGATTGTTAAGAGTATGAATGCAAGCAGTGAAGGTTCTTCTGACGTTCCAATTACTCCGGGTGACAAGTCAAGAGTTATTGATTTGAAACGAAGAGGTTGGAGCACTGAAGAAATAGCTAGAACTTTGAATATGAGTATAAACGAGGTTCAGCTGATTGTTGATATGGGCTAAGGCTGTTGTTTGATATAGCTTTTTGATAACTTGATTGGAGTTTCCCGGAATGTATTTTCCGGGGAACTTTTTTTATTTCTGAGAATAATTTGTTTTATTTGCTTTGATAAAAAATAAGAGTTTTTTTGCTGGTTATTGATTTTCAGGGGAGTCTTTATATAAAAGACATGTGCAGTAAGCTTTTATTGCAAGACGTTCTCCGACTGCGTCAACTTTTTCGTTTGTTTTTGCTTTTACAAATATCTGATCATTGTTTACGCCAAGAATTTTTGTGATAGAGTCTATAACTTTTTGTCTCCAGGGGAGAAATTTTGGTTTTTCAAATTCAATTACGCAGTCTAAGTTATTTAGTTTCCAACCTTTTTTTTGTATATCGTTCCAGACGATATTGAGTAGAACTTTTGAATCTGCATCTTTCCATTGATTGTCTTCCGGCGGAAAATAAGAACCTATATCTCCCATGCCACTTGCACCTAGAAGTGCATCTGCAATGGCGTGAAGCAGAACATCTGCATCTGAATGTCCAAGTTCGCCTTTATCACTTGGAATTTCTACTCCACCGAGCAAAAATCTTCTTCCTTCCTGAAGTTTATGCAAATCTGTTCCAAAACCTACTCTTAACATCTTTAACTCTCGTTTTGTGTGACTTTGTTTGTCTTTTGCTATAGTTTTGTTTTCTGTAAGTACGTCTTCCGGGTAAGTGATTTTTTTATTCTGTATGTCACCGTTTACAATATGGACTTTTCTTCCATCTGTAATTTTGGGAAAAGCGTCCCAGATTTGCGTATCATCTGTGACAAAAAGCTTGTCCTTTAGAGCCTGACTGTGGCATTCAAAGAATGGCATAAAATCAAAGCCTTGAGGTGTCTGTACTGCTTTTAGGGTGCTTCTTTCCAGATGCTTTGTTATTGTTCCGTCTTGAGAAACTTCTTTTTGTGTATCGACGACGCTGACTGCTGGAACTGCTGCTCCGAAGTTTTGAGAAGCCGATATTGTGTCCTGAATAATCTGTGTGGTAACAAACGGACGGGCTGCATCGTGTACAAGGACGATAGCATATTGATTTTGTGTGTTATTTTTTAAGTATGTCAGTGCATTGAAAATAGATTCCTGCCGAGTCGAACTTCCCTCTACAAAAGTGAGTATAGAATTTTTTAAAAGTCCTTTAATCTCACTGTCTGCAAAGACTGCACTACGTGCCAGATTCTCTGAACCGGCCGGTATTGTGATTACAATATGTGAAAAAAAAGCAGATTTAAGAAACGCTTTTAATGACTGCGAAAGAACGGTACCTGTGCCAAGCTTGAGGTATTCTTTTTTGCCGATGTTTCCCATACGGCTTGAACTGCCTGCGGCTGTAAGCACAAGATACAAATTATTTTCATTTGCAAATGAGTTACTCATCGCTGTCGTCGAGTTCGTCGTCGGAGTCCATATCCTCCTCTCCGTCTTCGCTGTCGTCTCCATCCTCTCTGTCATCGTCGTCGCGGTCGTTATCTCTGTCGTTGATGTCTTCGCCAAATTCATCTTCTTCATCTTCATCGATAGCGAATGTTTTCTTTTCGACTTTTAATCCAAGAGGTTCGAGCTTTGCATGGAGCATAGCTTCGATTTCTTTTGCAGAAATACCAAGTGCGTAAGACAGTTCATCTTCGAGAAGTTTTTTTGCACTGTCATACAGCTTGCGCTCCATGATAGGAAGTTCCTTAATCTTTGAGCGGTGATAGAGACTGCGGACAATAGAAGCTATATCTTCAACACTACCTTTATGCAAAAGGTCCATGTTCTGTTGATAGCGTAATTTCCAGTCTGATGTCGGTGGTTCAAAATCTTCGCCGAGCAGATCTATTGCTTTTTGCGCTGCTTCTTTTGAAACAATGCAGCGGATGCCCATATCTGCTGCTTTTTCGACAGGAACCATTATGTCCATGTCTGATACAGGAATATGTATTTTGTAATAACTGGTTTCTACACCTTTGAACAATCTGGTGAATATATCAGTAACCTCACCAACGCCCTGACTAGGATACACTACAATTTGATTAAGTGAAAAATCTGTTTTTGGTTTTGCCATATTCTAATATTATAACTGATTTTTGCGAAAATTTCAATAAAGCCAGAGATTGTGCAAATGCTGCTGAATCAACATATCATAAAAAATACAGATGAAATATCTCATTTTTGAAGTTTTATTTGAAATCTGAAGTTTTTATATGCAGAATTGCTTGATTTTCTGTCTTTTTTTTAGTCTGCTGCGTCTTAAAAAATGCAGCAGTGTTTAAAAACGTATAACGGAACGTTTCTAAACACTGTTTTTGAAATCGCCAAAAAAAACTTTGCATTTTTTCAGGCAATGTGCATTTTATTTTGAAGGGAAGAGTTTTCTGAAGTCTACGAGAACTTCCTGAGAATCTCTTGCACTGTTGATATCAGTCATCTTGTTGAGATTTCTGTAGAAAGCGATGAGAGGTTCTGTTTCTTTTCTGTAAACTTCGAGACGGTGAGTGATAGACTCGAGTTTGTCATCTTCGCGAGTGAAAAGTTCACCACCACATTTGTCACAGACACCTTCTACCTTTGGAGGCATAAATTTAACGTTGTAGTTTGCTTTGCAGTTCTTACATACACGGCGATTTGAAAGACGCGCAATGATAAGCTCATTGTCTACTTCGAAATTGACAACTTTTACATCGATGCCGAGCTTTTCAAAAGCTTCTGCCTGTGGAATTGTGCGAGGAAAACCGTCGAGAATAAAACCGTTTTTGCAGTCATCTTTCTTGAGTCTGTCTTCGACTATTTCAAGTACAACTTCGTCGCTTACGAGTCCGCCGGCATCCATGATGGCTTTGACTTTCTTGCCAAGTTCTGTCTGATTTTTGATGTTCTCACGGAAAATATCACCTGTAGAAATCTGTGGAATCTTGTATTCTTCTGCTACCTGTGCTGCGAGAGTTCCTTTTCCTGCTCCTGGTGGTCCTAAAAAGATGAAATTCATTATTGTTCTCCCAAAAAAATATGCAGATATAAAATAAATACCTGTAGTTTACTAAGCTCTGAAAAAGAGCAAAACTGTATCACTATTCTATACTAGATTGTGCCAATCGACAAGTAATAAAGGCATTTTCTGTATTCCATGTAAGAACCTTTTCTTTGGAAAGTGTTTCAAATGTTTTAAGAATTGTCTGAATTCCTTCCTGTCCGACAGCTTTTGATATGTATTGGCCGTAAGCAGATTCCTGACTGAACCATCTGCTTATTTCAACCGGGGAAATAATGCGTTTTTCCTGGATAGTTTTCATTCCTATTGAAACATCAAACCCAAATGATGAGAGAGTGTTTTTTAATGTATTTTCATCCCATGCAAATAATGGATTTGTGCTGTTATTGAAAAACTCATTTTCGCTTGTTTCCATTTTGTCAAGAAGTTGACTCATCTGTATGTCTGTATCATTTTTTAGAAGCTGTTCTCGTATGAGTTTTGAAAGTCTTTGTCCGTGTTTTGGAATTCTTTGTGAGATGATAATAATTGCATTTTTGTCAAACGCAGCCTGTTGTGTTTTGTGAAGTTTCTCATCTTCTGAAAAAGCAATGTCTTTGTCTGTTTTGTCTTTATTGTAGAATGCGTCTTTGAGGTTTGCTGCAAGCTGATTTATATCTTCTTTTGAAGCACATATATCTCGGAAAAATATTCGGTCGAAAATTATATCGTTGAATGAATAAAGGCTTTGCCTGAAGTTTTCGGCATCAAGCGAATTTCTGCTTGATGTGTTTGTTGTCATTGTACAGAGTGTTGGTTTATCTATGCTTCCCAGTGTCTTGGAATACTGTTCTATGAGTTCAAGTCCTGTTTTGTTTTTGAAAAGTCCACAGGTATGTCCTTCTGGTGTTTTTCGAAGCACTTCGAATATCAAAAGCGCATCATCTGCATTCCATATAAGACATCTGTGATGTCTTAAAAGCTCAGCAGAACTTATCATTGTATTTCTGATAAGGAGAAGAGTCTGTGCTTTATTTGAATCGAGTCTGTTTCTCCATGAACGCTCTGCGTTTGAAATTGCTGAATTTTTTTGTTTATCTTCCGGGCTGTATGTCAGGTTTTCTTCTTTTTTTACAAATCCACTGAAATGTCCTGCCTGTTTCCACCAGTCAGAGATCGGGTTTACCTGCAGATTTTTTTTTGCAGATTCGTCTGAGTTTGCATTTTCAAGAAGTGCTGCAATCTGCAATTCTCTTCTGGAAAGAACACTGTCTCTGATTGTTTTTTCGTATCCTTGGTCTGAAGGTGTATAAAATACTCTGCCGGTAAGTGCATCTGGCAGATATTGCTGTGCTACCCAGTGATCGCGGTAAGCATGAGGGTAGAGGTATCCGGCTCCGTGTCCGAAACCTTCTGCATCGCGGTTGTTGTCTTTCAGATGATTTGGTACATCAACATCTTCTTTTTCTACAGCGCCGAGTGCGTCGAAGAAAGCCATGCTTGAGTTTGATTTAGGAGCTGTTGAAAGATAAAGAGCTGCGTGTGCCAGAAAATAGTTGCCTTCTGGAAAGCCGACTCTGTCGAATGCAGCGGCACAGCTTTCGACAATTGATATAGCATTTGGGTCTGCAAGTCCTGTATCTTCACAGGCACTTATCATCATTCTGCGAAAAATAAAGTGCGGGTCTTCTCCGGCTTTGACCATTCTGGCAAGCCAGTAACATGCTGCATCTGGATCGCGTCCCCTGAGGCTTTTAATGAATGCAGAAATAATGTCGTAGTGATAATCGCCGTCTTTGTCATAAAGTACAACTTTTTTTTGTATGGATTCTTCGGCAGTTTCTCTGCTGATATAAATTGTACTTCCGTAAGATGGTACTGGAGGATTAGCTGTCGGATTCCATTTTTCTGGTGTCGTTTCTACTGCAAGCTCCAGTGCATTTAAAAGGGAACGTGCATCTCCGTTTGCTGTGTCGACAAGATGCTCCAGAGCTCCTGGTTCAAATGTGACTTTCCAGTGTCCGTATCCGCGTTCTACATTGTTTAATGTCTGCATAGCAGCTTTCATCAGATCGTCTTTTGTAAGCGGCTTGAGCTGAAATACACGGCTTCTGGAAACAAGAGCTTTATTGACTTCGAAAAAAGGATTTTCTGTTGTTGCACCTATGAGAATAATTGTGCCGTTCTCAACCCATGGAAGAAGTGCATCCTGCTGGCTTTTGTTCCAACGGTGAACTTCGTCTACAAAAAGAATCGTTTTTTTGTTATAGAGGTTGTGCTGTTGTTCCGCCTCAGAAATAGCTTTGCGAATGTCGGCGACTCCAGTGAGTACGGCATTGAGTGTTATAAAATTCGATTTTGTATGATTTGCAATGACACGTGCAAGTGTTGTTTTGCCGGATCCTGGCGGCCCGTAGAAAATAACAGAACTCAGCTGGTCGGCAGATATTGCCCGTCGAAGCAGTCTGCCTTTGCCGATTATGTGATCCTGTCCGATGTATTCATCAAGAGTACACGGCCTCATGCGTGCTGCAAGCGGCTCGTGTGTATCTTGATTTGTTTCAAAAAGGGAGTTTTCCTCCATGTTGCCTTACTTTTCGCTGTTCCAGCCATCACCTGGAATATATGAGTAGAATCCTTCTGAATCTGCGTTGTTGCTTCCGATTGGAGAGCCGAATACATAGATAACAGACTGACCTTCTGGTAAAGCTGGATTTTCAACCCATATTGCCCATATACGGAATTCATCGAAAACTCCGTTTGCGTTTCCTACAACGTTATCTGTAGGTTTGTCATTGGAGCCAACATGAAAGTGGTAAAGTCCCATGTTAGAACCAACAAGAATATAGTCAGATGTCGCTGCAAGACACCATAAGTATCCTGTTTTATCATCATCTTCGTGGACAGTGCCATCGCTACCATAAACACTATCTGATACACCTGGTGAAATACTGTATGTGATACCGCCTGATGTTGCTGTGCTATATTTGTTTTTATACATTCCAGGGATGTTGTTTCCGTCCTCATCCCAGTTGTATGATGCTATTGGACCAGACCAGTTTACTCCGTTTGATGATACATACTCGTGATATACTGGGATATTCATGCCTTCCCAGTCACCTGAGCCTTCTGTAAAAGTTACTGAAAGCATATACAATGTACTTCCCTGAGAAGACAGGTATACAGGAGTATCCGGTGTATTGATTGATTCCCAGCCTTTTCGTGTTCCTACATTTCCGGTTGGTTTTCTGTAAATCTTTCCTTTGTGTGCTGGAGCTACGTAAATATATGAGCCAAAAACTTCAAAAGAGTTTATGCTTCCTCTCATTCTTCCGGAGTCAAGGTTTATTTCATTTTTGATATCAGCGAAAATAGAATCGTGGCATCCTGTAAACGATATGATGCTGACAAAAACTAAAACTGCTGTAAAAATTTTTTTCATAATTATCTGTATCCTGTTATTTTTCAGATGCCGGAAACTACATTTTCCGGCAGAATATTTGAAAATAAGAGTTTCTGACGCCAGAAATCAACGTTTCAAAACTCTTTAAGCACTATATATGTTAAGTTCTATCAGAAATAATAGTGTACGCAGGCTGAAACTGTGACAAACTTACCGTATTCGTTGCCGCCGTTTTTCCAGAGTTCGCCGAGCTGTGGAAGTACAGTGTACGATACGTCTGCACCTACAGACCATCCGCGGTTGATTTTATAATGGATACCGGCTTCTGCCTTGAGAACAAGACCTGGCCAGTATGTTTTACTGCTGTATGTTTCCCATGCAAGACCAACACCGACAGAAATCGGGAACTCAATGTTTTTTATGGAAGGCTGAACGGTTGCTGTTGCAATAATCGGAACCCAGTTGAACATTCTGTCTGAAATAGTTGAGTTGAAACCGAAGCCGACATCGACACCGACAGCAAACCAGTCTGTCATAAAGTAGTGATATCCAAGTGATGCAATGCCGCCGAGCTTCATTGTGCCTTTTTTACCAGGAAGCGGATTTCCGAATCCCTGAGGTATTGTGAGCCCGACTCCTATTTTAATCATCTGATCGCCGGCCTGAGTTGTGTTGTATACGTATGTTACTTCGTCGTTTTTTTCGTGTTTGCTCTGATCTTCGTCGTAGTAATCGTCATTGTCGTCATACTCATCATCGTAGTCGTCGTCGTAATCATCTTCATAATCATCTTCATAATCGTCATCATCATAATAACTGTATTTTGAATAACTTTTCGCAAATGTAGAAAAAGATGCGAAAACAGACATAATTGCCAGGCATAGCAGAATACGTTTCATAATCCCTCGTATCTATAATAAAAAATATAGCAATAAATTGTAAAATCTAATATATTTGATAAGTAACAAAATCATACCGATTTGAAACTTTTATTTCAATCATAATAAGGAAAAAATATACTGTTTGATGTCGTTTTTACAGAATATTCTCTCTTTCTATGTACATAAAATGAAAATTGTGAAGAATAGTTACATCATCAGTATGAATAAATTGTGGATATAGCTAAAAGTTTTTTGTTTAGGATATATCCTCGGATATAAAAATGTTTGGAGAGAAATTTTGATAGATATACAGAATACACCAGATACTCGTGAAGTTCCTCTTAAAAAGGTTGGTATCAAAGATTTAAGTTATCCTGTTCAGGTTTTGGATAAGGTTAACGGTGTGCAGATGACAACTGCAAAAGTTAATCTTTTTGTAAACTTGCCTCATCATTACAAAGGTACTCATATGTCCCGCTTTATCGAGATTTTTCATGAGCACCATAAAAAACTCGGTATGAAGCAGTTTTTGTCCATGCTTGATGAAATTCGCATATCTCTGCAGGCTGAAAAAGCTTTCGGCAATATGAAATTTTCTTTTTTTATGGAAAAAGAAGCACCTATTTCAAAAGAAAAGAGCATAATGAGTTATGAATGCAGTTATGAGGGAGAAGTCGGCGAAAACAGCAGGGATTTTTTTGTTACAGTATCGGTACCTGTTACGACAGTATGTCCTTGTTCCAAGGCCATAAGTGAATATGGAGCTCATAATCAGAGAGGTGTCGTTACAGTCAAATTAAAGAATACAAGCTTGTTCTGGATTGAGGATGTTATTGCTGCAATAGAGCAGAGTGCTTCAAGCAGTCTGTACAGCATTCTCAAGCGGCCGGACGAAAAGTTTGTCACTGAACACGCTTACGAAAATCCGCGTTTTGTTGAAGATGTCGTAAGGGAAGTTTATCTTTCATTGAAAAACTTTGATTTGTGTGAAAAACCTTTTTCTTGGTTCAGTGTAGAATGCGAGAACTTTGAAAGCATTCACAATCACAATGCATACGCTTATACAGAGTTTACAGGAGACGATAAATGACATATTTTTTTGAGACGTACGGCTGCGAGATGAATCTTGCAGAATCTGCCGCTGTAGAACAGCTTTTTATAAGCCGCGGCTGGACAAAAGCAGATGATGTTCAGATTGCAGATGTTGTTGTTATAAATACATGTTCTGTCCGTGCAACTGCGGAAACTCGTATATTTGGACGGCTTGGTTTTTTTACGGGGCTCAAGAAAGTTCGTTCTGGTGAGCCTGGTGCAAAAACACGCAACATGGAAAAAGCTGCTTCTTATACAAAATCAAACGGTATACATCCATTGACAATTGTCGTTATGGGATGCATGGCAGAACGTCTTTTGAAATCTCTGCAGAAGGAATGGCCGGCAATTGATTATGTAGTCGGAACATTTGCAAAAACAAAATTCAAAGATATCATTGACGCTGTGGAAAGCGGTAGAAAGGCTTTTAAGATAGAAGAAGATGCAGAATATGTTTTTGCACCGACTTCTTACGAAGAAAAATCATTTTCTACTTTTGTGCCGATTATGCACGGATGCAACAATTTCTGTTCTTACTGCATAGTACCATATGTCCGCGGCCGTGAAGTCAGCAGGCCTGTCTACCAGATTCTGAATGAGCTCGACATACTTTCTGAGCACGGCGTAAAAGAAATTACACTTCTCGGACAGAATGTCAATTCTTATAAAGGTGAGGACGGCACGAATTTCCCGGCTTTGCTCACAAAAATTGTTCAGCATATTGAAAATACAAAATCTTCTATAGAATGGATACGTTTTGAATCAAGTAATCCGAAAGATTTTTCAGATGAACTTATAGAAGTCATTGTTCAAAATAAACATATATGCAGAGGTCTGCACATTGCTGTTCAGCATGGTTCAAATAGAATCCTCAAAGCCATGAACAGAAAGTATACAAGGGAAAATTATCTTGAACTTGTCCAGAAAATCAGAAACCGTATGCCTGACATTGCTTTGACTACGGATCTGATGGTTGGATTTCCTGGCGAAACAGAAGACGATTTTGAGCAGGTTCTGTCTTTAATGAAAGAAGTCAAATACGAATCAGCCTTTATGTATTACTATAATCCTCGGGAAGGAACTCCTGCCGCAGTCATGAGCAATCAGATTGATATTGAGACAAAGAAAAAACGTCTGCAAAAAATAATAAATCTTCAGCTGGAAATTACTCAGGAGCGGCTTCTGACAAGGGTTGGACAGACTGTAAAAGTTCTGGCTGATATTGTAAGCCGTGATAACAAGAATGAACTTCTCGGCAAGACTGAATATAACGGCAGAGTTGCTTTTTCTGGCTCGCCGTCGTTGATTGGTCAGTTTGTAAATGTTCATATAGACAGTTTGAACGGAAATACATTTAAGGGAACTTTGAAGTAAAAGTCATTTTTAGAAAATCCGGAGCATGTCAGGCAATTTTCGTCTGTATGCATTTTTCTACATTCGTACTTTTTGATATGTTTTGGATTTATAGTGGATTTATAGTAGACTTTTGCAATTTGCTTCAATATAATAGTAGAAATTCTTGCTGGAGTTAAAAATTAGTTTTTTTTGAGCCAGTATCGCAGGCATCTTAAATTACTGTTTTTTAAGATGTCATTACATTGAGAGAAATGTTAGAGGAAGTTTATGCCAGTTAAGTTAATAGGAGTGCTTGCAGTTGCTGTTTTTACAGCATGTTTTACAGGATTTAATTTGGGACACAACTGTGATGTCTGGTTTTTTCATACATTTGAAAAAATTCCTGTTGCAATTACGATAATTATTTCTTTTGTTGCCGGAGTTATTATTACTCTTCCGTTTACTTTTGGAAAGCAGGTTTATAAGCCTACTCCAAAAGATATTGCTCTCGAAGAGAAATATAAGCGCAGGGAAGAAAAAATAAAACAGAAGGAAGCAAAGAAAGCAGCTGCTGAAGCAAAGACTGCCGCTGCAAAAGCTGCAAAAGCTGAAAAAAAATTAATATCAAAAGATTCTTCTGAGAAATCTGTTCAGATTACAGATGAAGTTTCTGGCGAAGTTTAAAAGACAATTTGCCGACAATGTAGTTGGGCGGGTTGTCAAGTGAAGAGATTTTTTTCTTTATCATATTCTCTTTTATCTATATTTGTATTTGCAAATCTTTTACTGAATGCACAGGTCGTATATGCAGGCTCTCCTGACGAGGGAGCTAAATCTGCATTGACTTTGCAGGCAAATGCGTTGCTTAAAGATGATGTTCAGGAAAGCTTAAAGTATCTTACGACTCATGTTGGTCTTGCTATAGATAACAAAGAAAGACGTTCAATTCTCTATTACACTGCAAGCATACAGGAACAGCTCGGTCGTTATGCAGAAGCTGCTCTGACTTATGCAGAGGCAGCAGGTATCGATGAAGATGATGCACGCGGCATGCCAAAGGCAACGAATGCACAGCTGTATTTGTTTGCTGCCCGCTCAAGTCTTGAAGCGTGTGATTTTGAGGCTGCCGATATGTATCTTGATACACTCGTGCTTAACTCATCCAAAGATAAAGATATTATTGCAACAAAAAGACTTTACGGTGCATGGTGTACATTGTGTAAAGCTCAGAATTACGAAGAATCCAAAGGTATCATTTCCAGACTCAAACAGTTTTCTGATGAAGACAGCATGGAAAGCGTCAGAAGACAAATTCTGTTTACATTGTGGTTTGTTACCGGAGAAAATCAGTATGCCAAAGATTTGAAAAGAAAGTACTCTTCAAGTCCAGAGGCAGCTGTTATTGACGGCCGAAGTGAAATTATCGGTATGCCGTTCTGGTATTTTATGCCGAGGGCATCTCTGGAAGATGAAAACTTTGAGGTTTCGAAGACTGCATATGAAAGCACGTCCGGCTCATCTGGTGATAATGTTTCATCTGATTTAGAGAATAAAAATACTGCTGTATCTGTGTCTTCAGAAAATGTCAGTTCTGACAAAAAGACTGTAAAATCAAAAGTCCGTCAGCAGCTAGGCCTTTTTCGTGAGATGGAAAATGCTCAGAAACTTATCGACAAAGTCAAAAAAAGTGGCTTTAATGCATATTATTATACAGAAGTACGTTCATCAGGAACGTCTTATATCATCGTTGTTGTTGACGAAAATGCTGCCGGAACAATGGGTGACAAACTCAAAGCTGCCGGATTTGACTGTTATCCAGTGAATTACTAAATAAGGTTTAGAAATACTTTTAATTTTATTTCTGTCTGATTTAGCGATATCTATGGTGACTTACTTTTAACTTTTTCTGTCAAAAAAAACTCTGCACATTTTTGTATAAAATTATTTTATTTTCTCGATAAATTATTGTACAATTTGCATATTGTTACTATAATTATTCAAAACAACTAAAACGGAGTGCATAAATATGCAATTTATCGATGGCGGAGTTACAGCTCCTCTTGGTTTTACTGCAAATGGAATTCATTGTGGTCTGAAAGCAAGCCGCACAACAAATGATACGGCTTTGGTTTTTAGTGAAGTTATGTGCAATGCGGCAGGTGTGTTTACGACAAACAGAGTAAAAGCCGAATGTGTTAAGCTTACTCGAAAAAATATAGCTGGTGGAAAAATGCAGGCTGCAATCTGCAATGTCTGTTATGCAAATGCCTGTACTGGTGAAGAAGGCTACAATAACGCTGTCCGCATGGCAGATGAAACAGGAAAGATTCTTGGAATTGCGCCAGAGAATGTTATTGTCTGCTCTACAGGTATTATTGGACAGCATGTTCCTGTCCAGAAAATTATAGACAATCTGCCTGTCCTCAAATCTGGTTTGAGCAAAGAAGGTCACAAAGAGGCTCGTGTCGCAATTATGACAACAGATACACATTACAAAGAGTGTGCTGTTGAAACTGAGATTGACGGCAAAAAGATTCATATCGGTGCTATGTGCAAAGGCAGCGGCATGATTCATATCAATATGGGAACAATGCTCAGCTTTGTTACAACAGACTGTGCTGTTTCTTCTGCTATGCTCGAAAAAGCACTGCGCAAGTCTATAGAAGGAACTTATAACTGTGTAAGCGTAGATGGTGATATGTCTACAAACGACACACTTACTATCATGGCAAATGGTCTTGCCGGCAACAAGGAAATTGTATCAGAAGGCAAAGATTTTGACATATTCTTTGAAGCTTTGAATATGCTCAATACACAGATGGCTATGAAGATTGCAGCTGATGGAGAAGGTGCAAGTCATCTTGTAGAATGTACAGTAAAAGGTGCAAAAGATGTAAAGACTGCACGTGGTCTTGCAAAGGAAGTTATCAGTTCAAATCTTGTAAAGGCTGCTATGTTTGGCCGTGATGCAAACTGTGGACGTATTCTGTGCGCTATGGGATATTCAGGATATGAATTTAATCCGGATAAGACTTGCGTATATTTTTCAAGCAAAAAAGGTTCAAGCCGATATTTTGAAGCTGCAAACGGCGAAAAGTTCGAAGTTTCTGGCAGCGACAAAATCGAAGTTGTTCACAACGGCGTAGGTCTTGTTTTTGATGAAGAAAAAGCTACGGCAATTCTTTCAGAAGAAGCTGTGGAAGTCGAAGTTGTTCTTCAGGACGGAGATGCCGAAGGTACAGCATGGGGATGTGATCTTACTTACGACTATGTTAAAATCAACGGTGATTATCGTTCTTAATAGATGTCGTTTTCTTTGAAGCTTGATGATTGTCATTTTTTTGATGATCATCTTCAGAGAAAAATAAATGGTACCTTATAAAAGGTGATTGAAGTTTACAGGACATTTCCGGTAATTATGGGGAGATGTTTAAAATATTGAAATTTTAGGGAAGCCAAGGCTCCATTATTTACGAGGGAATAAAATATGTCAGAAAATATGAATGCAAACGATGCAGATCCAAGGCTTGACAATGAGCACTGGGCAGATGTTCTTGTTCAGGCACTGCCGTACTTCAAACAGTGGGTTGGCAAGACTGTTGTTGTAAAATACGGCGGAAATGCCATGCTTAACGAAGACCTCAAGCACTATGTAATGGAAGATATTGTTCTTCTGAATACAATCGGTATCAAAGTTGTTCTGGTACACGGTGGTGGTCCTGAGATTAATAACATGCTTGAACGTGTCGGCAAAGAATCAAAGTTTGTAAACGGTTTGCGCTATACAGATGCAGAGACAATGGAAATTGTTCAGATGGTTCTTGCCGGTAAACTTAATAAAGGAATCGTCGGACTTCTTGTACAGGAAGGCGGTAAAGCAGTAGGTTTGAGCGGAACTGACGGTGGACTTTTGCGTGCAAAAAAACTTGAAAAAGACGGAGTCGATCTTGGTTTCGTAGGAGAAGTTACACAGGTAAATCCTGAAATCATTCATTCTCTGCTCAAAGAAAACTGTATTCCTGTAGTTTCTACGATTGCTCTTGGTGAAGATGGTGATATGAACCGCTATAACATCAATGCAGACACGGCTGCTGCAAAGATTGCAATTGCGCTTGGTGCAGAAAAGTTTGTCCAGCTTACAAATGTTCCTGGAGTTCTCAAGGACGTTAACGATACAAATTCTCTTATTCCGAGAATCAAAATCGGTGAAATCCAGAAATACTTTGATGACGGAACTATTTCTGGCGGTATGATTCCAAAGATTGAATGCTGCATGCTCGCACGAAATGGAGGAGTTCCAAGAACTCATATCATTGATGGCCGTGTTCCGCATTCATTGCTTATCGAAATGTTCTCTGACCGCGGTATCGGAACAATGATATACTGATACTTTCTCCAGAAAATCAGTTTTCAGGGGATTTTTTGAAAAAGTGGGTTCAGTAAAGCTTTATTAAAGTTGTACTGAACTTGCTGATATTTTATTGACAGTTTGTTGAGATGTTTTGGTTTTCTGTAAGGAAAATCATGATGATTTGCGAAGTGTTTGAAACGCTTTGGAGGAAATTATGGGAAGTAAAACTGTATTAAATAATTACGGTTCATTTGATATAACATTCAAATCTGGAAAAGGTTCAGTCTGTACAGATGTCAACGGAAAAAAGTATATAGATTTTCTTGCGGGTATTGCCGTTAACTGTCTTGGACATAACTACGGACCTCTCGTAAAGGCTGTTGCAAAGCAGGCAAAGAAACAGATTCATATCTGTAATTATTTTACAAGTGATGTTGGTGTTGCTTATGCAGAAGAACTGCTCAATGCTACTGGATTTGACGGTGTTTTCTTTGGCAACAGTGGAGCTGAAGCAAATGAGGCCGCTATTAAAATAGCAAGAAAGTATGGCTACCTCAATGGTGGTGCTAAACGCAAGACTATCGTTACTCTCAAGCGTTCTTTCCATGGTCGTTCTATGAATACACTTACAGCAACAGGACAGGATAAATTCCATCCTGAATGTTTTGCTCCTTATGTAGAAGGCTTTAAATATATAGAAGCAAATAACTGGGATGATCTCAAGACTGCTTTTGATGATACAACGGCAGCTCTCATGGTTGAATGTGTACAGTGCGAAGGAGGTGTTTACCCTCTTGACCCTAAATGGATTCAGGCCGCAGCACAGGCTGCACGCGATGCTGGTGCAGTTGTTATTGCTGATGAAGTTCAGACAGGTATGGGACGTACAGGATCTCTGCTTGCTCACGAACAGTTTAACTTTAATCCAGAAATTGTATCTCTTGCAAAGGGAATTGCAGGTGGTGTGCCGATGGGAGCCTGTCTTTACAGGGGAAAGGCAAATATCTGTGCAGCCGGCGACCATCAGTCAACATTCGGCGGAAATCCATTGGCATGTGCAGCTGCACGTGTAGTCCTAAAGGCACTTACAGCTCCAGATTTCCTTGCGAGTGTTACAGAGAAGGGCAATTACATCAGAGATACAGTCAAGTCATGGAATTTGCCATGCGTAACAGATGTTCGTGGACTTGGTCTGATTGTCGGAATTGAAGTCAACGTAAACCCTGTTGAAATAGAAAAGCAGTGCCTCGAAGCTGGTCTTTTGTTCTCTACAGCAGGAGAGAACGTTGTCCGCCTTGTTCCGCCTCTTAACATACCAAAAAAGAACATTGATGAAGGCCTTGCTATTCTTCGTTCTGTTCTTGAAAAATAACTGTTACTTCTGTATCATAAGTGAATGCGAAAAAAATTAGTCCTTGTGATATTTATACTTGCCGTAGCTGGTTTGGCTCTTCTTTTTGTTGGCCGAGGATATTATTCTCAGTCTGCAAAAACAGAGCTGACGACAGCGCGGCTTGTCATTCCGCAGGGAAACGGTTCTGAAGAAACTGAAAACGATGGCGAAACGACAACTTCAATCATAAATGATGATATAATTCTAACATCTCTTATCCCGATGCAGGGAGATGAAACACTTATCAATATAGTCAGTGCAGATTTTAACGGCGATGGTTATGAAGACCAGATGAATGCTATCAAAACTACGACAAGTCCATACCTGCAGCTTCTCCTCGGTTTATATAATCCCAAAAATGAAACTTATGAGCGAAGTGCTCTTATTGCCACAAAAGTAAGTCAGGTAAAAACTTTTTCATATTATGGTATTGATCTGACTGGCAGAAATAAGATTGCTCTTGTTTATCAGGGATTTACACAGACAGGAACAAGTGTCCTGCAGGCTATGCATTTCGAAGTAGACGAAAAAGATGGAACTGTAAATTATTATAAAATTGCAGATATAGAAAGCGACGGCGCAATTTATCTGCAGCAAAAAGAAAGTCCGTCAGCATACAGTGTATCACCAGGTTATTCAATTATGGTTTACAGTACTGACCGCGAAGATGCCGGCGGATCAGATCAGATACAGACTCAGTGGGACTGGAGTAATTCAGAGAAACACTTTGTCATCTCAAAACGCAATAAAATCAAAGGAAGCTATATAGCTGCGCGGGAACTTGCAAAAATTCAGGACGGAACTGTAAAAACTTTTGCAGATCATCTGTCAGGTCTCTGGTACAAAACTGACAGCAAGGCAAAAGATCTGCGTTATGTACTTTTTGATTATGATTCCCGTCAGATTGTTTTCCTTATGGATGATGAGGAAGAAGTTTACAACTGGGAAAACAGTTCCCTTCATTATCGTGGTATTTATATTTCTACGACAAATTTCGAAATTGTTAATCTTCAACGCAAGGTCAATATCAGTCTGACAGATCTGGACAGAATAAATATCATTGTAAATGATGATGTCAGCATGGCTATTAAGGAAGAAAGTCTTTGGAACGGTGAATACAAGAAGATGAAGTTTTCTGATTTTTATTCAGACAGCACAACAGCTCCTGTTGAAATTTCATCATATGTTGAAAACCTGGAAAAAGGACCGTTCTGGACGACGAGCGACGGAAAACAGATATATTTTGCTGCCGGAAAATACACGGCGACATCTGGCGAAGAAGAATACACTGGTTTTTACATACCGCTTATGCTGAACAATGAAATATTTCTTCAGATGCGTTCTTCAAGTAAAGAATCTTTGTTCGATGGAACTTATCAGATTGGATATTCTCCTTCTATCGAAGATGAAACAAAGATGGATGAAGACAGAATTATTCTGCAGCCTTATAAGATTATGATAAACAATTCTTATTCGACAGATGACAGGCCGTTTATTCTGTCCAGAGGTAAGTCAAGCGATTGATTTTTTTCAACTGCATTTTTTTGCAGTTGAAGATGTTTTTTATGTTCTTTTATTGCTGTCTGCAAAGTACATCTCTAAATTTGCAATTTTTTGAGATGTACTGAAGTTTTTTGCTGACTTGCCTTGACGTGTTTTGAACAATATAAGATACTACAGGACATCTCGTAGAACTATAAGACAGATATTTGCCGGGTAAAACTGTTTAGATAGTGCTGTTTTAAATATCGCAATGTTATAAGCTGACTCTGAAAAAAAATTGAAGTTTTTGGAGTGATGTAAAATGCGGCAGTTAAAATAGTAATTGTCCAGCAGGTAAAAACTCTTTGGTTATCTTATTGTTGATAGTTTTTTAGAGGTGTTTCATAGTTTACTTTTTTCCAGAGGATATGTATGGCTGATCAGAAAGATATGTTCCGCTCAATTGTAGCAGCGGGCCTTAATGAGTTTAAGACAAAGAATGCTCTGCCGGGAGATGAAATCCCTGCTGACAGCATAAGAGTAGAAAATCCGCCAAAACCGGAAATGGGAGATCTCGGTGCTCCGATGTTTCCTTTTTCAAAAGTATTCCGCATGGCACCTCCTCAGATTGCAAAAGAAGTTGCCGCAATTATCAATGAATCACATCCAGAAGCAAAAGATATTGGAGAATTTGCTGCTGTCGGACCTTATGTCAATATCAAATTGAACAAAGCAAGTGCATCTGCTGACATATTGCAGGCAATTATCAAGCAGGGTGCAGATTACGGATGTTTTGACGATAACGGTAACAGACCTTTTGCGGGTAGAAAAGTTATGGTTGAATACTCCAGCCCTAACACAAACAAGCCGCTTCATCTCGGACACATGAGAAACGACGCACTCGGAGAAAGCGTAAGCCGCATTCTCAAAAAAGCAGGTGCTGAAGTTTTCAAAGTTGACCTTATCAATAACCGCGGTATCCATATTTGCAAATCTATGCTTGCATACAAACTCTTTCACGAAGCAAACGGTGACACTCCGGAAAAACTTGGCATGAAAGGCGATCATTTCGTAGGACAGTGTTATGTAGAGTTTGATCAGTACCTCAAAGGCTCAAAGGACGGCTCTGTTCCTCCGCACCCGGAAGCTCAGACAATGGCTGAAGAAATGCTTGTCAAGTGGGAAGCTGGCGATGCAGAAGTACGCAAGCTCTGGCAGATGATGAATGACTGGACATTTAACGGCGTAAAAGAAACATATGACAGAACAGGAGTTTCTTTTGATAAGTTCTACTTTGAAAGTGAAACATACCTCAAAGGCAAGGACGAAATTCTTAAGGGAGTTGAGAAAGGCGTATTTTTCAAGGCAGAAGACGGCTCAACTCGTGTAGACGTCACTGAGGCTGTCGGAAAAGGCAAAGACGGAGAAGACCACGAAAAAGTCCTTCTCCGCAAAGACGGAACATCTGTTTATATTACACAGGATATCGGAACTGCAATCAGTCGCCACGATGACTGGCCGTTCAACGAACTTGTTTATGTTGTTGCTTCTGAGCAGATTTTCCATTTCAAAGTTCTGTTCTATATATTGAAGAAGCTGGGGTTCGATTGGGCAAACAAGCTTCATCACTTGAGTTACGGACTGGTAAACCTGCCGAACGGAAGAATGAAGAGCCGTGAAGGAACTGTTGTCGATGCTGATGACTTGATTGACTCACTTCATGCAGACGCACTTGATGCAATTAAGGCAAAAGGCCGCGAAAGCGATGTAGGGAATGCAGACGAAGTCGCAGAGAAAGTTGCACTTGCAGCTTTGCAGTATTACCTTCTTCAGGTAAACCCTGTGAAAGATATGGTTTTTAATCCGGAAGAATCTTTGAGCTTCAATGGAAATACAGGACCTTATTTGCAGTATATGGGAGCACGCATAGCTTCTATCCTGCGCAAGGCAAAAGAGCAGGGGCTGGAAGAAGATTCTTCTGCCGAAGGTCTTTCCCTGCTCGTGCACGAAAGCGAATGGAACTTAATCAAGGACTTGCAGAAGTTTCCGTCACTCGTTGCAAAAGCTGCTGACGGACTTGATCCGAGTATCATTGCGACATATCTGTATGATGTCTGTAAAGATTTCAGCGGATTCTATCGTGACTGCCCGATTGTTGCGGAGGCAGAAAATAATAAGAAACTTGCAGGCGCACGTCTTGTACTTGCTTCTTGTACACATCTGGTTTTGAAAAATGCAATGGAACTTGTTCTTGTTCCATATCTTGACAAGATGTGATCAATATTTGCAGGTATATTAAAAACTGCTGATTCTGCACAGCTCCGGCTGCTGCGTTTTGAAATGCCTGTAAAAAAAAGGCGGAACATTTGAACTAAGCCTTCAAAATGTTCCGTCTTTTTTTATGCCCTGAAAGATATCAGACCGAATGCCGGGTTTTACAAATTTCGATACAGATGTCAAAAAAGACCTCCGTCCCCGCAAAAAAAAAACTGCCGGCAAACCGTATAGAATTTCTGTTTGCCGGACAAAGCTTAAGGCAAGTCTGGAACTTGCTGATTATGCACAGTTGTAGACTTGTCATCGGCTTATCCTGTTCTTAAATTATCAGATTTTTAAGGCATCGCATCATTGCGTTCCCCAGCCCGATCCATTATATATACGCTCAGTTTCATAAGATGAACCGTAATAAATACGGACCCCAACTTCAGCAACACTTGATCCAAAGGTAATATTGCCAACGTTACGCTCATAAAACAAACAGAAAGGTGGATTATTTCCGCTAAATGCATGACTTCCGATTTGTGTAACACTCGCCGGCATGGTAATGGAGTCGAGACTTGTACAGTTTTCGAATGCATATGCTTTGATCGTGGTAACACCGGAAGGAATTGTCACGTTTGTAAGAGCTGTACAGCCAGAAAATAAATTCTCTTTGATTATGGTAACACCTGACGGAATCGTTACAGATTGGAGCTGGGTACAGTATTCGAATGCACACTCACCTATGGCACTGACAGAGGAAGGTATATCTATATTTATCAGACTGGTGCAACCTTGAAACACATTTTCATCGATACCTGTAAGGGTGGATGGAAGCGTTACGCTTGAAAGACTGCTGCAGTCCAAAAATACTCCGTATTCAAGTCTTGTAACACCAGAAGGAATTGATACGGCACTAAGACTTGTACAGTTTTCGAAAGCACTTTCACCGATACTTGCAAGATTCGGAGGAAATATGATTTCTGTCAGTCCTGTACAGTTTATGAATGCGTTATCATTGATAGACGTTATAGCCGTATTCTGTGATAAATCAACCGAAGTGATGTTTGATATTCCTGATGGCATATCTTCACTGCCGCTTGTGAAGCTTGTCGCAGATGATTCGTTATTAAGTACAATCCTGAAAGAGCATTCCGTTTTCTCGGCAAGCTTTTTCATGAGTGTGTCTGGAGTAAATGAGGTGAGATTTCCGATTGTAAGCGTATATATCTGACCGGCTGTAAGCTTTGCAAGAAGTGCATCCATGTACCCGTCTGTTACATCAGCCGGGATTTTTATTGCTGTGTCAGGTCTGACTGTAATCGTAACAGGAGTCGTACCTTCTACTGTAGTAGTAGTCGTACTTCCTGTATATGTTATGCCGTTTGCCGTAATGCTTGCTTCTGCGAGAACTGTTATACCGACAGGAATTGATTTTATCGTAAGCGTACCAGAACCGCTTGTGTCAAGCGTTGTGCTTCCGCTCTTTGAAAATCCGTTGTCACCAGAAAGATTTACTGTAAGCGCACCGTTTGCAAAAAGAGCATTTCTTTCACCTGCGGCTCTGCCGCTGCCTGTTCCTATGGACAGCCTGAGGCTGCCGGACTCTTCTGCTCCGCTTCCGCCGCCGGAAGCTCCGCCTGCACAGGAAGTCATTGCAAGAAGTGTAATAACTCCCAGAATAAACAACACTGCTCTTTTCATAATTATCTCCGTATATTCAAATAATTTCTTACATGCTTTCTGATTCATCAAAAAATGTCTCAAAAGCAGATTCTCCACACTTTATCATAGATTATATGCGACATTTCTCAGGAAGTCGACTACCCGATTGGGTAGTTTTCTGCAAATTCGTCAAAAAAAAACTGCAAATTTTTCGGTTTGCCTGCAAAATAAAATTCAGTTGTCAGCAAAATAAAATTCAGTGATCAGCAAAATAAAATTCAGTTGTCAGCAAAATAAAATTCAGTGATCAGCAAAATAAAATTCAGTGATCAGCAAAATAAAATTCAGTTGTCAGCAAAACAAAATTCAGTGATCAGCAAAATAAAATTCAGTGATCAGCAAAATAAAATTCAGTGATCAGCAAAACAAAATTCAGTGATCAGCAAAACAAAATTCAGTGATCAGCAAAACAAAATCAACTTGCCGGCAAGTTTTGACATCTGTATCGGAATTTGTGAACCCCTGGCATCCGGCCTTCTATTTAAAACTTGAAGTTTGACCTGCTGGTGAATCAATGTGTATTGCATTAAATATTCAGTTTTTGTATAATTATACGTTAGAAACTGAATAAAAATGTAAAAGAGGGGTAGTATGTCAGAAGTTATCCAGGAAAATAACAATTTTATCAACAAGCTTACAACACTTGCACAGAACAATGATCCAATATCATTAGACCTCTATACAAAATACGATGTAAAGCGTGGTCTCCGCTATGCAGACGGACGTGGTGTTCTTGTCGGTCTTACACACATCGGAGATGTCGTAGGATATGAAATTGATGCAGAAGGCAAGAAAGTTGCAGTCCCCGGCCGTCTGATTTATCGTGGATACAGTGTAGAAGATATTGTTCACGATGTTGAGCGGCATCATGAGTTCGGTTATGAGCAGTGTGTTTATCTTCTTCTTTTCGGAGAGCTTCCTACCCGTGACCAGCTGACTGAGTTTACTACATTCCTCGGAGAGCTCCGTACTCTGCCGCCGAACTTCACGGAAGATATGATTATGAAAGCTCCGTCAAGCGATGTCATGAACAAGATTGCACGCGGAGTTCTGGCTTCTTACTCTTACGACAGTGATCCGGAGAACCGCAGTGCCGAAAACGTTATGCGCCAGTGCATTGAACTTATTTCGCGTTTTTCTACGCTTGCAGCTTACGGCTATCAGGCAAAACGCCGTTATTACGATGGCAAGAGCATGTACATACATAATCCTGATGCATCTCTTTCTACTGCTGAAAACTTCCTGCGCCTCATCAGAAGTGACAAAAGCTACACGCAGCTTGAGGCCGAGATTCTGGATCTTGCCCTTATCCTTCACGCAGACCATGGCGGAGGAAACAACTCTGCCCTTACTGTTCATGTTGTTTCTTCTGCTGATACAGATACATATTCTGCCATTGCAGCAGCAGTCGGTTCCCTCAAAGGCCGCCGTCACGGTGGTGCCAATATCCGCGTAATGGAAATGATGGACGATATCAAAGCAAATGTCAGTGACTGGTCTAACGAAAAAGAAGTTGCTGATTATATCAGGAAGATTGCTACAAAGCAGGCTTTTGACCGTACAGGCCTTATCTACGGACAGGGACACGCTGTCTATACAATCAATGACCCTCGTGCAACGCTTCTGCGCGACAAAGCTGCCGAGCTTGCAAAAGAGAAAGGATGCGAAGAAGAGTTCAATCTTTACCGCCTGATAGAGACGATTGCACCTGGCATTATCGCAGAAGTTCACAATTCGGGAAAAAGAATCTGTACAAACGTTGACTTCTATTCTGGATTTGTATACACAATGCTTAATATTCCACGCGAGCTGTTTACACCTCTTTTTGCAATTTCACGTATTGCAGGTTGGAGTGCACACCGCATTGAGGAAATTGTTGCAGGCGGCAGAATTTACCGTCCTGCATACAAGAATGTTTCTCCAGAGCGTGAATATGTATCTATAGAAGACCGTAGATAGCAAATTCTAAAAAAAAATTATATTTTTTTGTAAAAAGCTGTTGACGATTATCTGAAACATTTATTATTTTTTAATTGCAAAATATTAAGGAAGGTTCTGAAAACTTTTGCTTGCAGTACCTCCCTTTAAAAAACGGTGTCTGGAATTGTGCAGTTCGGCAGTTTCTGACCCGGCAGGCACTTCATTCAATGTTTTTATAAGGTGCCGGAAATATTATACAGGTATATATAATGAGCGAAGAAGAAAAAAAAGAGAACGAAACAGTTTCTGAGAATGTTGAGCAGAAAGCTCAGGAATCTGCTTCTGATTCACAGAATGCAGATCAGGCAGAAGCTTCCCAGGAAACTGAAAATGCAGATAAGGCTGAATCTGCAAATCCGCTGTCTGAGCTTGAAGCAAAAATCGAAGCTTTGACAAAGGAAAATGCAGAACTTAAAGATCAGTATCTGCGCAAATCTGCGGATTTTGACAATTACCGCAAGCGCATGATAAAAGAAAAGCAGGAAGCTTTTGATTATGCAAACACAAGCCTGCTTCAGGATTTGCTCGAGAGTCTTGACAACTTTGACCGTACAGTAGAAGCAGCTGCAACAGCTGCAGATCCAAAGACAATTGCTGACGGCGTAACAATGATCAACAAAGCTCTTGTAAGTATGCTTGAAAATAAGTATAACCTGGTTGCTTATGGCAAGCCGGGTGATGCTTTTGATCCGGATATTCATGAGGCAATCGGTTCGTCAAATGATCCTGTTGCAGAGCCTTCTTTGAAGGCTGTGTATCTTAAAGGATACAAACTGAAGGACAGAGTTATCCGTCATGCAAAAGTTATGGTTTCCATGCCTGACGGTTCCGTCAAAGCAGAAGAAACTTCTGAACAGCCTGCTTCTGAAGAAACAGGTGAGCCAAAAGCTGAGTAAAAGGCATTTCTGAAAAATCAGATTTTAGAAAAGTCTTTAAACTGGCTTAGTTCTAGTAGCAGTTTTTTGAATTGTAATAGGAGTCTTTGAAAACTTTATGTTTTCGAAGGCGACTTTGAAAATACGATGCTCAATGACGTACAGAATCAGCGTTTTTGAGTTCGTCGGATATCTCGTACTGGTTTTGGAGATGTCCTAATTTATGGTTTTGATACAGAGGCTGGATGCTGTCTGTAAAAACCGGAGGTTTTTTAATATGGGAAAGATTATTGGAATTGACCTTGGTACAACAAACTCTTGTGTTGCTGTTATGGAAAATGGAGAGCCTGTAGTTATTCAGAACTCAGAAGGCGGACGTACAACTCCTTCTATCGTCGGCTTTACAGCAAAAGGTGACCGTATTGTTGGTCTTCCTGCAAAAAACCAGATGGTTACAAACCCGAAGAACACAGTTTATTCTATTAAGCGTTTTATTGGTATGGGATACAAGGATCTTTCTGGAGAGGCTAAACTTGTTCCTTATGAAGTAAAAGATCATGGTGCAGATATTCGCGTTGAAGTTGAAGAAAACGGAGCAAAAAAAGAATATTCAGCACAGGAAATTTCAGCTTTCATTTTGCAGAAGATGAAGAAAACTGCTGAAGATTACCTCGGCGAAACTGTTACAGAAGCTGTTATCACAGTTCCTGCATATTTCAATGATGCTCAGCGTCAGGCTACAAAGGATGCTGGTAAAATTGCCGGTCTCGATGTAAAGCGTATCATCAACGAGCCTACAGCAGCATCTCTTGCTTTCGGTTTCAACAAAGACCAGAAGTCTGAAAAGACAATCGCAGTTTATGATCTTGGTGGTGGTACATTTGATATTTCTATCCTCGAACTTGGTGACGGTGTTTTCGAAGTAAAGTCAACAAACGGAAATACACACCTCGGTGGAGATGACTGGGATCGTCGTGTCGTCAACTGGCTCATCGAGTCTTTCAAGGCTGATACAGGCATTGACCTTTCTAATGATTCCATGGCTTTGCAGAGATTGCGCGAAGCTGCTGAAAATGCAAAGATTTCTCTTTCAAACCAGGCTTCTGTTGATATCAACCTTCCGTTTATCACAGCTGATGCAACAGGTCCTAAGCACTTGCAGAAGTCTTTGTCACGTGCAGAGTTCGAGAAGATGACAGATGATTTGTTTGAAGCAACTCGTGAGCCTTGTCAGAAGGCTATGCGCGATGCAGAGATCACTCCAGATAAGATTGATGAGGTTTTGCTCGTCGGCGGTTCTTCCCGTATGCCAAAGGTTCAGGAGATCGTTAAGAGCATCTTCGGAAAGGAAGGAAGCCGTTCTGTTAATCCTGATGAAGCTGTTGCTATCGGTGCAGCTGTACAGGGTGGTGTTCTTGCTGGAGACGTTAAGGATGTTCTTTTGCTTGATGTTACACCTCTTTCTCTTGGTATTGAAACAATGGGTGGTGTATTTACACGCCTTATCAATCGCAATACAACAATTCCTACAAAGAAGAGCCAGGTATTCTCTACAGCTGCAGACGGTCAGACAGCTGTAAGTATCCATGTTCTCCAGGGTGAGCGTGAGATGGCAGATCAGAACCGTACTCTCGGACGCTTTGATCTCGTCGGTATTCCTCCAGCACCACGTGGAGTTCCTCAGATTGAGGTTACATTCGATATCGATGCAAACGGTATTGTACATGTATCAGCAAAGGATATGGGAACTGGCAAAGAGCAGCATATCCAGATTCAGTCTTCTTCCGGTTTGAGCGAGGACGAAATCAACCGCATGGTAAAAGATGCAGAGGCAAATGCTGATGCAGACAAGAAGAAGAGAGAGGCTATTGATGTAAAGAATGAGGCAGACAGCCTTGTTTATTCTACAGAAAAGACACTCAAAGAGATGGGCGATAAGATTGGCGCAGCTGACAAAGAAAACATCGAAAAAGCTATGAATGAGCTTAAGGAATCTCTCAAGAGCGATAATACAGAAGATATTAAAGCAAAAACAGAGGCACTCAAGCAGGCTTCTTACAAGATTGCAGAAGAGATGTACAAGGCTCAGGCTGCACAGGGTGCAGGTCAGGCTGGTGCAGGAGCACAGGGCAATGCTGGTGCAGGAGCTCAGAATGCAGGTGCTGGCAGCTCATCATCTTCTGGATTCAACAAGGGTTCAGCAGACGATGTTGAGTACGAAGTTCATGATGACAAATAAGGACTGAAAGAATAAACGGTGCAGTTTTTTTATAATGCACCGTTTTTCTTGCTGTTCAAGACCTCCTCCCGTTGTGGAGGAGGTTATTTTTTGATAAAGGCAGACTCTGGAAAACTGTTATCTGAATCTGCCGACGAGGTTAAGACTGCTTTTTTGAGCTGTTTTAAGCATCGCATTTTTTAAAGTTGCTTCTGAAACTGAAGTTTTTGGGAGCTCCCTAACTGGCAGATATTTTAAGGGATCAAGATGGCTAGTAAACGTGATTATTATGAAGTTTTGGGTATCGATAAAAGTGCCGACAAAGATACGATAAAGAAAGCATACCGCAAGCTTGCTGTAAAATATCATCCGGACAGAAATCCGGGCGACAAAGAAGCCGAGGATAAATTCAAGGAAGCTACAGAAGCTTACGAAGTTTTGAGTGATGACCAGAAACGTCCTATTTATGATCAGTACGGCTTTGCAGGTCTTGACGGCATGGGCGGCGGCGGTTCTTCCGGCTACAGTCATGCATTCAATGATTTCTCCGATTTGTTCGGCGGCATGGGCGGTGGATTCAGCGACATCTTTGAGAATCTTTTCGGCGGTGGATTTGCCGGTGGTTCATCACGCCGCAGAGACAACAATGACGGCGCATCTTTGCGATACGATCTTGAACTTACATTCAAAGAAGCTGTTTATGGCTGCAAGAAAGATATTCATTTCCGTCATCACGAAACTTGTTCTGCCTGTAATGGTACTGGCGGAGAGCCTGGTTCAAGCAAAAAAACATGTCCAACTTGTCATGGTATAGGTCAGATTAGACGCAGCTCTGGATTTTTTGCTGTTCAGCAGACTTGTCCGACTTGCGGTGGTAAAGGTTTGGTAATAGACCGTCCTTGTAAAACATGTCATGGTTCTGGACTTGAAGAAAAAGACAAAGTTATTTCTATAAAGATACCTGCCGGTGTAGACGACGGTAAACGCATCGCTATTCCGAAAGCTGGAGACAGCGGCACAAACGGCGGACAGCCGGGAGATCTCATAATTGTAATTCATGTACGCTCTGACAAGTGTTTTGAGCGCGGCGATAACGATTTATATTGTGCAGTTCCTATCAGTTTCTCTCAGGCTATACTTGGCGGAGAAATAACAGTTCCAACTTTGGATGACAGAAAAATAACAATCAAGATTCCTGCCGGCACAACTCACGGCAAGATGCTCCGCATAAAGAACGAAGGTGTACCTTTTACTGGTTCAACAAGAAAAGGTGATTTGTACGTAAAAATCATGGTTCAGCTTCCGTCTCATATCAGCGGAGAGCAGAGAAGACTTCTGGAAGAGTATGCTAAGATTGAAAAAGCTACAGACAATCCGGATTTGATTCCACTTGCTCAGTTGGAAAAGTAATTCTTTTTTGCCGGAAACGTTATTCTGGTATTTTTTAACATACATTTTTCTCATATTGATAACTGTCAGCTGTTCTTTTGCGGCTGGCAGTTTGTTTTTTTATACATTTTTAGAAATTGTACAAAATTCTTTTATTACAGCAAGTAAAATGATAAGCGAAAAAGCATTTTGAAGCTATTATGACATTCAAGAATCTTTAGGTTCTTCATTTTAATATGCTAAAAAAATCGAAGCTTTCAGTGAAGTATTAAAATCAACTATATTTTGCATTTATTTCAGCCGATATACTAAGGGTAGAATTGGCATTTAGAGGGGTTGATTCAATATGTATAAAATGAAACATCGTGCAATTTATATTATTGCAAATTTAATTATTGTTGGTTTGATACTTTTTTTGACAATGAATATCATTCCGTCTATGGATGAGAAGAATAATTATTCTCATGTTTTTACGTGGATTACGTCTTCATCTTTGATAATTGCTGTTATTATAGTCTTGTATAATATTCGCTCGAAAATTGACACCTGGATACACAATAAGGCCCTCTATACAAATGAAACTAAACTTATTACTGACTTCATTGCCAGACTGAAGTTTTCTTATTCATATGATGATTTTTACAAGCTCATCGGTGAAATCCTTGAAGAGCAGGGAGACTGTTCTGTAATTTTCATCGATAGAAATAAAAACTATGTTTTGTACAATAGTCCTGACCGTCTTTCTATGTCCAAGAATACTATGTCGACTCTGGAACTGAACTTCGCTTCCAACTGGAAAGATGGTTATTTTTATATGGGATCAGATTTCGGCGTTGTAACGAATCACAAAAAAGCCAGAGGTTTCTTCCTTGTATCAAAAGGTTATCATTTCTATGTTTTCTGCCGCTATACAAAACTTTTTGATCCGTCTGTTTATCAGATGCTGTTTGATGAATTCTGCAACTTTCAGAAAAGAACTTCTACTATCAACGATTTGTCAGAAATTGCTTCTCTTTCCCAGGAATGGCAGCAGCTTGCAAATACACAGCGTTCGTTCCTTCCGCCTGTAATGCCTCAGATTGAACATCTGGAACTTGCCGCTTACTTCAGACCTCTTATTAACGTTTCCGGTGACTATTATTCAGTTTTGCCGATCTCGAGATCTAAGACACTTCTTATGCTTGGTGACGTTTCTGGAAAAGGACTTGCCGCAGCTCTTGTCATGGGTCTTGTTATCAATACTATCAAGATTCTTGAAGATAAAGACGATCTGCCTGGCATGATCCGTGCTGTTGATAAAGCTATCAAAGGCATGCATCTTCAGGATAAGTATACAGTTCTTTTCATTGGAATTGTTGATACTATGAAGATGACAATCCGCTATGTAAATGCTTCCATGTCAGACCCTCTGATTATTACAAAATCTGCTGACGGTTATGGAATCAAGCCTTTGACATCGAACTGTTCTGTTGTCGGAATTATTGATATTGATGATATCAAACCTGATGAAGCAAAACTGTTCCGCGGTGATGTTATTTTTATGTCTTCTGACGGTGTCTCTGAAGTTATGGACGATAAGGGTGTTGAGCTCGGCGATACAGAACTGTATCAGCAGACTATTACAGGAAGTGCTGTAAAGCATCCAAAAGAATTTGTTGATGATGTTGTCAATCTTGTCATGACATACAACGGCAACAAAAAGCTGCATGATGATGTGACTATGATGGTTGCAAAGGTGGTGGAGTAAAATATGGTATATCTGATTATAAATGCAGTTGTTGCAATATCTTTGATACTGGCTTCTTTTACTGTTATGGATTCGTGGAGCAAGAACGATGATACAGATCCTTTGATGAACTGTGTTCTGTTTCTTGCGTCCTTGTTTGTCATGATGGCTTTTACTATCGGATTCTGTCTGTATGCACCACAGAAACTTTCTCTGATAGTCGGTAAGATTACTTTTGTTTTGCTCGGCTGGTACTGTATTCAGGTTTCTTTCTATACTCTGCAATATTCATTTGGTAAGAAGCCGTCAAAAAAGCTGAAAATAACACAGTGGACTTTGAACTGTATAATTGCCTATATTCTTTTCTTTATGAAGGGCGGTATATCATATATATCAATTTCAACTACGAGCAGAATGGCATTGAGACCATGGATAAACGGTCTGTCTTATGTATCAATCACAAACGTAAATATGTTCCAGATAACTTCCAGCCTTGTTTTCTCAGGAGTTCTTGGACGCGCTCTGATGCTGACCTGGTTTGACTTGTTTGAATATGTATGTGTTTACGGTGTGCCGTTCTTTGTTTCGGTAATGATACTTGTGAAAGCAGAGCATTTGAAAAATCCTCTTGAAAAACAGCGTCTGCGCATATTGGTTGCCGGTATCATTTCAAGTTTCATAATTTATGCATTTATCAAACTTTCTGCTGTTTATCAGCCTATGTTCCGTGCACTTATGATGGTAAGCTTTGTTCCTGAGATATTTGCATTTGTTTCAGCTCAGCAAAAAAAAGATGTTTGGGACGGTCGTATGATACTGCAGGGGACAATCCGGTTCCTTGTCAAGTATTTTCTGCCAGCTGTCCTTATAGGTCTGTTATTTACAATTACATGGCCTTTGGTTTCTAAACTTCCTGTTGTTTTTGTACTTCTGTTTATTGTTGAAATAGTAATACTTCTTGCAGCCTGGCATTATGCAGGAAAATGGATTACAAATAAAGGTCTCATACGCGACAGCCGTTATGCTGCAAAGTTTGCAAACGACATTTCTTCTATCAGCTTTAAGGATGAGCCGAAAAAAATTACAGAAAAACTGTTTCATATATTCAAAGAAAACGTTGACTCAAGTTCAATGAAAATCATCGTTGACTCCGGTGACGGGGATCTGCGCATGGCATACAGTTCTGATTCAGAAGATCAGGAAGATCAGATTATTAAACTTGATGCTGAAGCGTTTGATCATCTGCTTAATCAGAACAAGCATGTCATTTTCAGAGAGTTTATGGCTTCAGACTATACTGTTGCCTCTATAAGAAATTCCATTCTCAAGATTATGGATACTACAAACTCTGATGCACTTATTCTGCTTACAGAAGGCCGTCATATTACCGGAATCATTGCACTTGGAAGAAAAATAAGCAACAACGTCTATAATGAATACGATAATAAGGTTTTCACAAGCATGTATTCAGAATTGTTTGTTATTGCATATTATATGAAGAACATGCTCAATGAGTCCGTTGTTGGTACTGTTAACCGTGAAATTGAAATGTCTGGACAGATTATCACATCTATTCAGGAAAACATGGATAAAATCAAGAACGACAAAGTTGACCCTGCATACCTTATGGTTCCTGCACACAACATTGGTGGTGAGTTTGTCGATATCATCCGTCTGACAGATACAAGATATATCTATATTATTGGTTCTTTGAGCGGTAAAGGTATTGCAGCTTCCATGAATATGGTTATTTTGAAATCTATTATCAGAACATATCTTGCCGAAACTTCTGATTTCAAGACTCTTGTTCAAAAGGTAAATGTGTTTGTCCGTGAAAGCCTTCCAAAAGGAACAATATTCTCCGGTATATTCGGACTTGTAGATTTCAGTACAGACACAATGTATTACATTAACTGTGGTGCTCCGGCATTGTTCCTGTATACACAGGCATATAACAATATCATCGAGATTCAGGGTGACGGACACATTCTCGGTTTCGTCAAGGATCTTACAAAGTATGTCAGAGTCAAGAAAGTCAAGCTTGCTCCTGGCGATATTGTCTTTACATGTACGGAGGGTGTTTTGAATACGCGGTCTCTTCGCGGTGAGGAGTTCGGTAAAGCACGTATTGAAAATGAAATCATGGAAAATAAGACTTATCCGTCTTCAAAGATTGCTCAGTTTATACATGAAGAAATCTGTGAATTTGCTTCTGTAGAACTTGAAGATGATATCACGATCTTTATGATGAAGTATCTGAATCAATCAGAAGGAGCTGCTAAATGAATCAACTGACGATAAAAGAAAAGATAGGTCCGAATTATATGCTTCTTGAGCTTACTGGCGATATCACGGCATATACTTTTTCTGAATTCAAGGAAAAATTATATTCGTTTATTCTGGACACAAATATTGTTTTGGATTTGTCCCAGGTAACTTCTCTTGATGGTTCTGGAGTAGGGGTAATTCTTGCAACGATCAATGACGGTGAAGGATCGGGAACTAAGGTCTTTATGATGAATCCTTCTGATTCAGCACATCAAGCCTTGACGCGCACTGGCTTTTGGAGTACGTTTAACATCATCCATGCAGTTACTGAAGTTTCAGCTTAATAGCCGCAAACATATTGTATTTTTTGTTTGCTTTTTTATGATGGGAAGCCTTTTTGTTTCTTGCAGCAAGGCTTCTGCTCAGAACTCTGCTTCTAAAGAACTGGAGATTGCAAAAAAGTCTGATCGTGATGTGCCGAAGACTTCTGCAAAAAAAGCAGTTTCCAGCGAAAGCAGTTCACCTGTTGATACAGAATCTGCACAGCAGGCAGCTCAGGTTTCAGCAGAAATTGCAAAGCTTGGTAGAGTTCTCAGTTCTCTTTCGGCAAGATCGAAAGAAGCTGTTGTTGACGGAAACGCAGAAGAGTTTCTTGCTGATTTGCATAAAGTTCTTGAAGCAGAGAAGAGTTTTCGTACAGACGATATAAGTTTGTATTATCTTATTGATAAAAAACATACAGTTTCTTCTGATTATGTTCCGAAAGATCTTGTTCCGCTCGAAAAGAATGATTTGTTCTCGATAAGCCGCAATGACCTTTCTCTTCGTCCTGATGTGCTGGAATCTCTTAAAGAAATGTCTCGGGCTGCTTTGAACGACGGTATAAAACTCCTTGTCAGCTCGACATATCGTTCTTACAGTTATCAGAAAGGTCTTTTTCAGCATTGGGTTGATGTAGATGGTCTTGAAGAAGCTGAACGTGAAAGTGCACGTCCTGGAACAAGTCAGCATCAGCTTGGTTCCGCTATAGATTTTGGTTCCATTACAGATGATTTCGGAGATACGGTCATGGGAAAGTGGCTCAATAATCATGCCGAAGAATATGGCTGGTCTTTGTCTTTTCCAGATGGTTATGAAGATGTGACAGGTTTTCGCTGGGAGTGCTGGCACTTTCGCTATGTTGGAAAAGAGGCTTGTAAATTCCAGAGAAAGTGGTTTAGTGATGTACAGCAGGTGATGATAGAGTTTATCGATGCCTGGAAAAAAGAGAGCGAATAGGAGCTTCTGAAAACTTGCAGATTTTCGGACACTATACGGAGTGTTGACGAATTTAGAACTGTTGAATTGGCGTGGTTTTAAACATTGCATTTTTAGAGTTTCGCATTAAAAAAAATGTTCAAAACATCAGTCGGACAGACGTTTTATGTTTTGAATTTGTCATGGGGTTGTCCTATCATCTCATGCTAAGTTTTTAGAGGTGGCAGTAAAATATCGTGAGCAGTGCAATAAATTCAGTTTCTGGTGACAAAATTGTCATTCAGGGTGCCAGAGAGCATAACCTCAAGAACGTAACAGTAGAGATTCCTCGAAATAAACTTGTTGTCATAAGCGGTTTGTCAGGAAGCGGAAAATCATCGCTTGCATTTGATACGCTTTTTGCCGAAGGACAGCGTCGTTATATGGAAAGTTTGTCTTCGTATGCTCGTCAGTTTCTGGGCAGAATGGATAAACCTGATGTTGATCTTATTTCTGGTCTTTCTCCTGCTATTTCCATTGAGCAGAAAACAACACACAATAATCCACGTTCTACAGTTGGCACTGTAACTGAAATTTACGATTATTACAGACTTTTGTATGCAAGAGTAGGGCGTGCTCATTGTCCTAAGTGCGGTCGCGAAATCAAAGAACAGTCAATAGATCAGATTATCGATACAATACTTTCGTGGAACGAAGGTACTAAACTTACTGTATTGGCTCCGATTATACGTGGAAAAAAAGGCGAACATCAGAAAATTATCGAAGATGCAAAAAAGTCCGGCTTTATTCGTGCCAGAATTGACGGACTTATGGTTGACTTTGAGGAAACTATCAAACTTGATAAGCAGAAAAAACACACTATTGAGATAGTTGTAGACAGAATTGTTTTGCGTGATGATATACGACGCCGACTTGCAGATTCTGTTGAAACTGCGCTCAAAAGTGCAAACGGCATTGTTATTGTTCTTCGTCGCGTAAACAAATCAGATGCAGCATACGAAAGTGTCACAGCATCGCTTGATGCAAAAGGTATTTCTTTTGACAGAGATGCAGATTATATAGAACAGGAAATCTTTTTCTCTCAGAAAAATGCATGTCCTGACTGTGGTATTTCTATTCCTGAACTTCAGCCGCGGCTTTTTTCTTTCAACAATCCTTACGGAGCTTGTCCTGAATGTACGGGACTTGGCGAAAAGATGGAGTTCGATGAAGCTCTCATTATGCCGAATCCTAAGCTGACATTCAATGAAGGTGCAATTATTCCATATAATCCCGAAAGCTCATGGAATCAGTCTATGTTTTCTGCGATTGCCGAGACAGGAGGTTTTGACCTTGATACACCGCTTGAGCAGCTCACAAAAACACAGTCTGATTATCTGTGGAACGGTGACGAAAGCAAGAATGTTCACTGGATTTACCAGAAGCAGAGCGGTGAAGGTTCAAGTACATACAACCGTCCGTGGCTTGGCATTTACGCCGATATGAGGCGGCGTTATACAGAAGCCTGGGGCGACAACATGCGCTCAAATCTAGAAAAATACATGGCTCACAAAGAATGCAAAAACTGTCACGGAAAGCGTCTCCGTCCGGAAGCTCTTTGTGTCACAGTTGGCGGTAAAAACATCTGGGATTTGACAGAACTTTCTGTCGCCGAAACAATAGATTTTTTTGATAAGCTGACTTTTACCGAAACTGAACAGAAAATTGCATCGCAGATATTGAAGGAAATACGTTCCCGCCTGAGCTTTTTGAAAAATGTAGGACTTGAATATCTGACACTTCAGCGTTCTGCAGCAACTCTCTCTGGAGGAGAAGCACAGCGTATCCGCCTGTCTACTCAGATAGGAAGTGCTCTTACCGGAGTTATGTACGTCCTTGATGAGCCGTCTATCGGACTTCATCAGAGAGACAATCAGCGTCTGATAGATTCTCTGACATATCTGCGAGACTTGGGAAATACAGTTATCGTTGTCGAACATGACGAGCAGACATTGCGTACTGCCGACTGGCTTGTTGACATCGGTCCTGGAGCTGGCGTGCACGGCGGAAACATCATGGCGTCCGGCACACCGGAGCAGGTCATGCAGGTTGAAGAAAGTATAACAGGCCGCTATCTTGCCGGCAAAATCACCATGCCAGTTCCTGCGGAACGCCGCAAAGGAAACGGTCAGTTTATCAAACTTACCGGTGTGTGTGAGCATAATCTCAAGAACGTAAGCATACAGATACCGCTTGGAACATTTACATGCATTACAGGAGTTTCAGGAAGCGGTAAATCCACATTGCTTAATGATGTTTTCTATCCTCTTGCAAGCAACAGTATTATGCGCACTGAATATCCTGTCGGCGCATACAAATCGATAGCAGGACTTGAAAACGTAGATAAAGTCATTAACATTGACCAGAGTCCGATAGGCAGAACTCCGCGAAGCAATCCTGTTACATATATAGGCGTCTTTGACAGAATCAGAGAACTTTTTGCATCGCTGCCGGAAGCAAAAGCACGAGACTATAAGTCGGGCAGATTTTCTTTCAATGTCAAAGGCGGCAGATGCGAAAACTGTCAGGGTGCAGGAACTATTACAATTGAAATGAACTTTTTGCCTGATGTATTTATTCAGTGTGATGTGTGTCATGGAAAGAGATTCAATCAGGAAACACTTGACGTATTGTACAAAGGCAAATCTATATCAGATGTTTTGGATATGACAGTTGAAGAAGCTTGTGATTTTTTTGCTTCAATACCGCATATTTCACGCAAGATGGAAACTCTCAAAAGTGTAGGACTCGGTTATATCAGACTTGGTCAGAACGCCCTTACTTTGAGCGGCGGTGAGGCTCAGCGTGTTAAGCTGGCTTCTGAGCTGGCTCGTCCGTCTACAGGTAAAACACTGTATATTCTTGATGAACCGACAACGGGACTTCATTTTGTAGATATAAAGCAGCTCATGGAAGTTATTCAGCGGCTTGTGGATAAGGGAAACACAGTCGTTATGATTGAACATAATATGGACGTAATCTGTCAGTCAGATTATATAATTGATTTGGGACCTGAAGGAGGGGATAAGGGAGGATCTGTTATCGCAACAGGTACTCCTGAAGAGGTTTCAAAAAATCCTTTAAGCTATACGGGCATGTTTGTGGGTGAAATGCTCCGTCGTGAAAAGGGCCAGGGACGGTGAACAGCAGGAAGATACCCGGGTTTTCTCTCGTATTTTTCTTAGTATTTCTAATTTTCTCATTACATACTGTATGTTTTCCAGATTCTTTGTATGCAAAGGAAAAGAAAGCAAACGACAGGACCGGGAAAGCTGTATCCGCAAATGAAAACTCTGATAATATAAAATCAGAATCTCTTGATAATAAGTCGGCTTTAGAGGCAGAAACAGAATCTGCCAAAACTGGAACAAATCAGCAGAGTAATGTTACTGTCGTAAAAATAGAAAATGCCCGCCATACAGAATACGAAAAAAATGAAAAAACAGGCAACGAAGTAATTGTTTTGACCGGAAATGTCATAATGAGTGTTACAAAAGGTGACAGTACCACAACAATCAGTGCATCGACAGTCCGTTATGACAGAAAGACAAACATACTTTTTGCACAGGGCGATGTTCATGTAAAGCAGAACGGCTCTACATCCGGCAATCAGGACGCAACAGCTGACAGCCTTTTGTTTAATACAAGTACACTCGAAGGAATCTTCGATAACTCCCGCATAGTTCAGTATGGAGATGCTGATTCTGCAATTTCGTCTAAATCGACGCTTGTTGCATCTTCTAAGCTCATGGGAAAAAACGCATCAGGAACCATGGCATTCAAGCACGCCGTTATAACATTCTGTGATGACGAAGATCCTCACTGGAAAATCCGTGCATCTAAAGCGTGGCTTCTTCCAGGCGGAGAGTTTGCATTTCTCAATGCCGTACTTTATGTCGGCCATGTTCCTGTTTTGTACCTGCCGGCTTTCTATTATCCGAAAGACGAACTTATTTTTAATCCTGTCGTTGGATTTGACAGACGCCGCGGATATTTTGTGCAGACGACAACATATCTTCTTGGACGCAAACCACTTTCTGTTTACAGCCCGGCAGATGAAAACTCTGACGGAACATTCAGTTTTGCCCATCCTTCTACACTCAAAGAACAGGAGCGTGAAGGAATTGTGCTTCATAACCTGGACAAAGATTTCAAAGGTTCTACAGATAATTATCTCAAGCTCGAAGCCGATTACTATACAACATTAGGCGGCATGGTCGGACTTGACGGCGCATACAAACCGCAGAATAACAAGTTTATCAAAAACGTAAACGGATTTTTTGAAATAGGTTTTACGGATACAATTGTATACAGAAATGATGTTTTCAGCCGTTACGTAAGCGACGGTTCCGTATACAAAGACAGGGCAAATTTTCTCGGATTTGAAACACCTTTCCGCTATGCAGGCAATTTTGAATTTGCTACAAAAGAGCCTGTCGTTTTTACACTGTCCATGCCGATTTATACAGATCCTTACTTTCTTGTAGATTTTGCATCCCGCCAGGAATACATGGACTGGATAGGATTTTTGACGAACGGCACCGGAAACAAAGTAACAGAAGAACAGAAAAACACAGACATCGACAAACGCAAGATAACCTCTTATACATGGCAGGCAACAGCATCGTATTCAGCACATTTGCCGGAATCTGTAAATCCATACATAACGACTCTTTCTATGAATGCTGCGTCATCTGTGCTTTTTAACAGCGTTGCACGGACAGACAGCAAGTTTCTGCTTAGACCGAGCGACTGGCAGAAATATACACCAGAACGTGAGAAATTTTATCCGTCACTTGTTACACCGATAAAGTTTTCTGCACAGATTGACGGCACGATTTACACATTCTCAGCAGCACCCGGTTCACGAGAAACTGCCGTCAAAAAAGAAACAGACATACTTGGCCCGAAAGAAAATCCTGATTCAGACAGCTTACCGCAAGATGACAAATCTGATTCAGAGACTGCAGTCAGTAAAACTGCCGCTTCTGACAGAAATCAGGACGGACTGTTTTCTATGTCGGACATGCCGGAGCTGAATCCTGCAAACCTTCCGACTGTCGTTCAGTTTGAGCGTTTCAACTATTCTCTTTCGTATGATATTACACCGCACTATGTAACGCAGAACGTCTACACGCCTTCATCGTTCAGAGATGACGGAAGTTTTGACTGGGCAAAAAAATACTCAACATATTACGAAGTAGAATCACCTGTAGCACTTACGAATAATTTCTCTTACGGAGGAAATTTCTTCGCAGTAAAAAACTCTCTTATATTTGATCCATACTATCAGCATCACCCGAACCTCGATGGATATACATCAAAAAGTGCAAGAGACGCAGTCCGTAAATCAGATTACGAAGCAAGAAAAATTGACCTTACAAGTGAAAATAAAGTTTCGTTCCGACCGTTTATCTATGATCCGATTTTCAAAAACACAGGACTTGACTGGGATACAAATGTCCGCATTATCCGTACAAAATTTGCGGGTGATGCAGACAATCCTGAATGGGATTACCTGACGCTTGATACAACAGACGACTGTATTACAAAAAATATCGTGACAGGATATCTTTCTGCCCAGGAAACAGAAAATACATCACAGACACTCACACTTGCATCCTCTCTGCCGCCGCGGGAAGGTGAGAACAACGTGAATTTCAATCTGAGATTCCCTCATGTTTCAATGAATTTCGGTACAGGCGTAGACCGCATTGAAAATGCAGACGACACAGTTGAATACAGACAGAAACCGTTCCAGCAGTCTCTGTCTGTCAATCTGTTCAAGAGTTTTACATTTACCGAGTCGTTCAATTATGACATGGCAGAAGAACACAAAGACTCTTTCAAACTTGCTTTGGAATGGTGCGGATTTCAGGCCGGATACACAATGATGTATACATATGGCTATGATTACAACAGAACAACAGGCTGGGTTTCCCGAAATGATGAAAGTTTTCAGCCGTACAGTTTATCTTTGGCATACATATCTCCGTCTAAGAAGTTCAGGTATTGGTTTAACCGCATAACATGGGCTCCGTCTCTTGAGACGAGTTTTGTATACAATATGATTAAACCGACAGACAGCTATTTCACATTTATTCCTGCAATCACATTCAGGATAAATCAGTTTCTGGATATTAAGTTCAGCTCTGAATCCAGAAATGATGTCGTTTACAGATATTTTGACGAACATACAAAGTACGGCGAGATTATCACCGGCGAAAAAAACGTCTTTGTTGATCTGTTCAACTCGTTTGCATTCTGGGATACAACACTTGAAAAACGCAAGAAATCAGGATTCAAGCTCAAGAAACTCAAACTATCTGTCGCACACAACCTGCATGACTGGACATTTGCCTCTGATTTTGTTTTTCAGCCTAAACTTGTTACAGACAAAGCCGGAAAATACAAATACAGTTATGAACCGTATTTTTCATTTCTCATAACATGGAAGCCGATGTCCGGCGTCCGTGCACAGATTATTGATGAATATGGTGACTTCCAGCTGAATCCATAGACATTATTTTATGAAATCTCTCAAAAACAAAGATTTTACAGTTTCCGTCTAGAAAAAAAAACAGTGAACATGTATTATTGCATATAATGGATTTATTCCATATTACGATTATAAATATATGGGGTTCTGAAAAATTATTTTTTTTGGAAGATATGTATAATATGATGTGACAGATTGCAGAAAAACTTTGTGTGATTTGTTACATCATATTGTTTTGTCCGGCAGATATATTTTGGCGGGCATACAAAATTATTTATGGAGACGGTAGATGGCAGCAAGAAAAGCTAAAGAAACTGAAGAGTCACAGGACACAAAAAAAACAAGAGGAAGAAAAAGCGCTTCCAGTAAAGCTCTTAGCGACAATTTGAAAGGATTGATGGATAAGGGCCTTGATGCAGCACAGAAAGGAATACATTCTGCTGGCAAAGCTATCACACAGCTTGGTGACAAAGGCATGCAGGAAGTCAAACTTCTTCAGCTCAAGGATAAGCAGGAAAAAGCCTATAAGAAGCTTGGCAAGATTGTTTATGAGAAACTCAGCGAAGGTGCAAAATCAGTTTCTGCAAAAGATGAAGATATAGAAAAATCATTGAAGAGCCTTGATGCTGTTGCAAAAGAAATCAAGAAGCTCAGCAAGAAGCCGGGAAAGACAGCTGAGAAAAAAGCAGCAGAAAAAACAGAAAAGAAAACAGCAGCAAAGAAGACAACAAAAACAGCAGAGAAAAAGACAGCAGAGAAAAAGACAGCTGCAAAAAAGACAACAAAGACAGCAGAGAAAAAGACAGCTGCAAAAAAGACAACAAAAACAGCAGCAAAGAAGACAGCTGCAAAAAAAACAACAGGTACAGGAAAGAGAGGCCGTCCTAAAAAGACAGCAGTCATCGAAAATACAGTTGTTGATTCAGCTGCAGATACAACAATCGTTGAACCAGTTATCATTGAATCACCGGCAGATAATCAGATTACAGAATAAGTATTTACAGGGAACTTCTGGAAAATATTATTCTGCTATTTTTTAGAGACTGTCATAATAAAAGGCGCAGGTAAGGCTTAAGTCTTCTGCGCCTTTTTTGTTTTCTGTGAATTTTTGTCTGGATAAAATGCGAATATTGTCCGTAGTTTTTGGAAACTGATTATGCTATCATTGATATAGAAGGATATTTTATGGTAAACACAATGAGAAACATTTTTTCTGAACTGGGCATCACGCAGCAGGAAATTGACGGGCGCATAAAAAGCGTATGGAAAACAATATTTGATCAGTCATCACCAGATAAGTTTTATCAGCAGCAGACACCAGATTTAGGCTGCATGGTAGACACCGGCAATGTAGACGCACGTACTGAAGGAATGTCTTACGGTATGATGATGGCAGTTCAGATGGACCGCAAAGATATTTTTGACAGCATTTGGAAATGGTCCCGTACAAAGATGTTTATGACAGAAGGTGCCATGAAAGGATATTTTGCCTGGTCATGTTCACTCGACGGCAAACACAACGCAGAAGGCCCGGCACCTGACGGGGAAGAGTTTTATGCAATGGCTCTGTTTTTCGCATCCAGAAGATGGGGAAACGGAGAAGGAATTTTTGATTACGAAGCAGAAGCAAAAAGCCTTTTGCACACATGCCTTAATCACAAAGCTCCAATGTGGAATAAAGACAACGCTTTGATTCTTTTTGTGCCGGCATGTCCGTACTCAGATCCGTCATATCACCTGCCGCACTTTTACGAACTTTTTGCCGAATACGACAGCGACAATGCAGATTTCTGGAAACGTGCCGCCTGCGAAAGCCGCAAATATATTGCCACAAGCTGCAATGAAATGACAGGATTTTGCGCAGAATATGCTCATTTTGACGGCACACCTGTGCTTGACTGTCCATGGGGCGATCACGGCTGGTTCTTCAGTGATTCGTACAGAACAGCCGCTAATATCGGCCTCGATGCTTTGTGGAACGGCACGACAGAAGAGCTTTACAAGAGGGCTGCAGCCATTCAGAAATTCTTTGCAGACATTGCACCAAGTGATTTCGGCATTTACAAAATAGATGGTACACAGCTTGAAGGAACTGCATTGCATCCGATAGGACTTCTGGCAACTCTTGCACAGGCAAGCCTTGCTGTCTATGCAAATCCGCACGCAGACAAAGAAGCCCTCAAAAATGCAGAGCATTTTGTACGTCTTTTCTGGCACACGCCGCTCAGAAAAGGTGTGCGCCGCTATTACGACAACTGCCTCTATCTGTTTGCTCTCCTTGCTTTGAGTGGCAATTACAAGCCGTATTAAGCTTTTTAATCATTGTAACATTGCTATGGGAAAAACGCCTTTCTGCAAAATCGAAGTGATTTTTAACTGCGGAAAGGCGCTTTTTTTTAAGCTGAGGCTTTCGGCAAAGTGCGATAAGTCATTTTAAAAGTGAAGCTTTCGGCAAAGTGCGATAAGTCATTTTAAAAGTGAAGCTTTCGGCAAAGTGCGATAAGTCATTTTAAAAGTGAAGCTTTCGGCAAAGTGCGATAAGTCATTTTAAAAGTGAGGCTTTCGGCAAAGTGCGAAAAGGCGCTTTTTAAAAAAGGAAGCTTTCGGCAAAGTGCGAAAAGGTGCTTTTTAAAAAAGGAAGCTTTCGGCAAAGTGCGATAAGCTCCTTTTAAAAAAAGGAGGCTTTCGGCAAAGTGCGAAAAGGTGCTTTTTAAAAAAGGAAGCTTTCGGCAAAGTGCGAAAAGGCGCTTTTTAAAAAAGGAAGCTTTCGGCAAAGTGCGAAAAGCTCCTTTTAAAAAAACGAGGCTTTCGCAGATTTATTCTGCAGGAAATTATTTTCAATCAGGTCTGATTATTTTAAAAATACGCGTGTTTTGTCGAGCTGTGCCGGATACTGCTCGCAGTAGACGATTTTGCCGTCGATGATGCCGAGCCTTACGATGCGGCTTTCCTGTGCGCCGTACATGTCTTCCATGCCGTTAAAAACGAAATTGCCGAGGGAATAAGCTATGAAAGATTTTCCGAGCCAGACACTCGGCTGAAGTACGTGCGGATGAGAGCCGAATACGGCGCATGCTCCTGCTTTGCATAGTTTTTCGTAAAAGTCTTTCTGTTCTTCTGTCGGAACAAACTGATATTCTTCTCCGCCATGTACGCACACGAGGACGCAGTTGCCGGCTTTTTTTTCTGCAATTATGCTTTCTATCAGTTCGTCGCTCTGCCAGAGGATGCCGGCGCGGTTTTCTGTAGCCGTAGCTGTTGTTTTGCCGTTGAATCCGGATTTTTCTACTGGATAAGCTCCGCATGAAATTATCGAAAACTTTTGTCCGTGAACTTCTGTATGATAGAACTTCTTTGCTTCGCTGATGTTTCTGCCGGCACCGCTTGTCGGAATGCCTGCTTCTTGCAGCGCGCTGAGTGTGTCTTCGAAACCGTTTTCGCCGTAATCGTAGCAGTGGTTGTTTGTCACCATAAAGTAATTAAAGCCGCATTTTTTCAGTTCATCGAGGAGCTTTTTCTTGAATTTGAAAGTATAAGTCTTTGTAGCATTTTCTGAATTTGCTGTTACAGGCCCTTCAAGATTTCCCAGAAGCAGATCGTTGTTTTGGAGTACTTCGAGTGTCGTTCCAAACACTTTATCAAGTCCGTCTTTGTCTGTGATGAGTATATCTTCTACGCCGCGTGCCGCCATTATGTCGCCGACAGCAGATACGAAAACTGTTTTCTGTTCATCTGTGTTCTGGATTTCAAAACATGATCTGCACCACTTGTCAAGAAGTTCTGCTTTTGCTGTGTCTATGATTGAACATACTGCGTAAAGCGTTTCTCTGAAAGCATAGGAATCTTCGCCTGCGTAAACGCCTTTGACTGTAAGGGCCCTGCTTTCTGACGGCATGGATTCCAGTGTGGCAAAGTCAATATCCAGGACTGGAGGAACAATCTGCATGCCTGTCTTTGTGTGCGTTTCAAAATTGTCTTTGACGACAGGAAACCAGGATGTTTTTTTTAGCGGATAGTATTTTTTTGAATATGTGTTCTCTGGGACTGCAAAATCAAATGTTTTTTCTGTTGTGATAAAAGCGCAGACTGTTTTACTGCGGACTGGCTTTTTTTGTGACTGTTTTTCAAACTGTGACCGGCTCAATATGCAGAAACCGGCAGGTTCTGCGTTCTCAGGATCTGCTGAAACGATTTCATAAAGGTCATCATCTACGCATACAATCGGCTTTTGTCTGCACACTGTTTCAAAATAAAAAAAGCTGGCAGCTGTCAAAGCCAATGCCAGAAGTAAAGATGAACATGCAGCAATAATAACAATTCGCTTCATAATATTCTTATCAGCGGAAAATCGCAAAATATTGACTGGAAAAAGTTTTATTCGTGTGGAATGAGGTCTGTTTGTTTTCAATAGAGAATATGACGCTGGACGGCAATGTGTTTTGATTTAGAAAAGAAGATATTTTTTATGATTTGATGGGCTTTATGATAAGGTTTTAAAAGAATGAACAGTTTTTGCAGTTGATATGATTACGTTTTTTATATGACAGAGTTTGAAACCGATGTGCTGATCGGCTTCAAACTCATTTTTATCGCAGGGGGCTGTGTTTAACAGCGTGTTTTATTTATGAATAAAGAAAACTCCTGCTTTCTGGTCAAGGATTGAATCTGCAAGATAAACATCTTTGTCGGCAATGATGAATGTTTCAAAACCGCTGTTTTTTGGATTATTCTTGTCTGTCTTGTAATAGAACATAAGCTGATATTCTTTCTGTTCGCGGGAGTTATTTTTTGCAGCCTGCACTCTGCATGAACCTTTTTTGATGATGCGGCCGTTTTCGTCGCGGTCGTAGAATATCCTCAATCCCGGGAAATTGTCATAGCCTGTTGAGCTCTGCCATGTCTGTGCTGCGTTCTGGATATCGTTTTTGAGGTTGATGTTGAGTCTTGCTCTGTCTGAGCACATGCTGTATGCCTGATCATAGAATCCTTCGCTCATGGCTTTTGTGAAGCCTTTGACGTAGTCGTCAATGGTCAGCTCGTCTTCGAGTGTGATGCCGGCATTTTTTTCGTGCCACATGTAGTAAAACTCTTTCCATCTGTATTCTTCCTTGAGAATATACAGGTTGTATATGCCTGTGTCGTTGTTATTTTTGCTGTCGTTAAGCTGGAGATAAATCAGATATGTGCCTTTGTTTGTTGTAACTTTGTAATACGGTGTGTACAAATCTGTATAACTGCCGTTTACAGTTTTTCCTGTGGAACTCATTCTTTCGTTCTGTAATGCACTGTGTCTGCCCTGATAGATGTCAAACAGTCTGTTTATCTTGCTGTCCAGGTTCCATGTTGAGTTTCTGACATTTGTGCTGAAAAGATTCTTGACAGATTGACAGTCTCTGTTGTCCAATGCCTGCACGAGTGAATTGATTGTTCTGTCACAGATGTTTTCGCTCTGGTTGATGTAGAAGACTCCGGCTTTCTGGTCAACGATTGCGTCAGAAAGATAAACGTTTTTATCAGCAATGAACAGCGTTTCAAAGCCGCTGTTTTTCGGATTGTTTTTGTCTGTCTTGTAATTGAACATAAGCTGATATTCTTTCTGTTCGTTTGAACCGTTTACTGCCGCACGCACTGTACATGAACCTTTCTTTGTCATGCGGTTGTTTTCGGTGCGGTCATAGAATATCCTCAAGCCCGGGAAATTATCATAGTTAATTTTGCTCTGCCATGATTGAGCTGCGTTCTGTATGTCATTTCTGAGATTCTGATTGCTTTTTGCTTTGTCTGAGCACATGCTGTATGCCTGATCGTAGAAGCCTTCGCTCATGGCTTTTGTGAAGCCTTTGACGTAGTCGTCAACTGTAAGTTCGTCTTCGAGTGTGATGCCGGCAGTTTTTGCATGCCACATGTAGTAAAACTCTTTCCATTTGTCTTCTTCTTTGAGAATGTACAGATTGTAAATGCCGTTTTCGTTATTGCTGCTGCCGCTGTAAAGCTGAAGATAAAGCAGATAGCTTCCTCTGTCTGTTGTAACTTTGTAATAAGGTGTGCGCAGATTTGAGTTATTGCCGGAACCTGCATTGTAAGAAACTGTTCCTTCGTTATGGATTGCATTGTGTCTGCCCTGATAACTGTCAAACAGTTTATTTATCTTGCTGTCAAGATTCCATGTTGAGTTTCTTGCATTTACGCTGAAAAGTTTTTTGACAGCCTGTTTGTCTCTGTTATCCATAGCCTGGATGAGTGAGCTGACAGTCTGTTCACAGGCGTCTTCGCTTTCGTGGATATAGAATGCTCCTGTTTTCTGGTCAACTATCGAATCTGAAAGATTGACATTTTTGTCTGCTATGATAAAAGTCTCAAAACCGCTGTTCTTCGGATTATTGATGTCTGTTTTGTAATAGAACATAAGCTGATACTCAGCTTGCTGTTTTTTATCAAATGTTTCTGCCTTTGCTGTGCATGAACCTTTTTTGATTATGCGGTCGTTTTCTGTACGGTCATAGAATATTCTCAGGCCCGGAAAGTTTTCGTACTGGATGTAGTACTGCCATGTTTGAGCTGCATTCTGTATGTCGTTTCTGAGGTTGTTATTTTGTTTTGCCTTGTCAGAAAACATACTGTATGCATCATCATAGAATCCATTGCTCATGGCTCTTGTCAGTCCTTTGACGTAATCGTCGACAGTAAGCTCGTCTTCGAGTACGATGCCGGCAGTTTCTTTCCGCCACATGTAGTAAAGGCTTTTGAATTCTTCTTCCGGCTTTATGATGTACATATTGTAAATGCCGACATCATTTGTATTTTTGTTGCTGTTGTATATCTGAAGGTAAATGAGATATTTACCCTGATCTGTCGTAACTTCATAGGTTGCTGAATACAAATCTGTGTATTTGCCGTTTGATCTTTCTCCTGTCGAACCTTTATGTTTATTTTGGATTGAAGTATGCTTGCCGCGGTAGATATCAAACAGACGGTTGATTTTGCTGTCAATATTCTGGGCTTTGTTTTTGGCATCTACACTGAAAAGATCTTTGACACCCTGACTGTCTCTGTTGTCCAGAGCCTGTACAAGCGGAGTGATATTTTTGTCACAGATATCTTCGCTGCCTTCTGATAATGCTCCCAAAATTGCAGACAATGTTTCTTCGAAAATTTCGGAAAACTTTGACTTTGCGCTCAAACTGCCTGCTGCTGCAAGACACAGCATACATGCAAGAATTATGGATTTTTTCATAGTCTCCTCGTTGATATTTTGAAAATGCGGTAAAAAAAACACGCACAATAGGCTGTTTTTTATTTGCCGGGTACTTTTTTGTCAGTACCGTTTATTAAAAAATGTTTCTTGATACAGAAGAAGACAACGAAAGAGTAGGAATGGTAACAAAAATATAAAAAAAAGCTGATGAAAGAATGAGTTTTTTTGTATATTGTCATAAAAAGCATTTTGGAAAATTACTTTTCCGGATAGAAAGTTGCCGACAGTTTTATGTGAGCCTCTAAAAACCGGAGGCTCCGCTGAATTTTTGAAAAGCAGAGGTTTTTATGTCTAAACTTGTGATTGTTTTTCCCGGTCTGGGATACCATGCCGATAAGCCGCTTTTGTATTATGCACGGAAGCTTGCACAGAAAGCAGGTTTTGACGAGTGCCTAAATCTGAAGTTCGATTTCTGCAAAGATGGACTTTGCGGAAATGAAGAAAAGATCAAAGAATGTTTTGATACGATTTATACTCAGGCTGAGTCTCAGCTTGAAAATGTAAAGCTAGATTTCTGTGAAGAAGTTCTTTTTGTGTCAAAGAGTATCGGGACTGCAGCTTCTGTTTATTTTGCACACAGACACTGTCTGGATAATGCAAAACAGATACTTTTTACGCCGCTTCATTTGACTTTTAGTTCTAGTGTGCAGAACGGCATTGTGTTTTTTGGAACAAAAGATCCCTGGGTTGACAGCTCCTCTCTGGAAAAATCTGTATCGCAGGCAAATCTCCCGTATCATGTCTATGAAGGTCTGAATCATTCGCTTGAAAGCGGCGATGTATTGAAGGATATGGAAACTCTGCTTGATGTAATGAAAAAAGTACAGGATTTTCTGGATAGAAAATAGAAGTTTGTTTTTCAAAAAACAAAGCCGCTTTTGTAAATCTGGAGCCGGACATTTTCTGGAAACTGTAAGTTTCGCTTCATGCCGCGTGCATTTGATTTTCCAAAAACGGCTTTTATTTATACTGAAAGTGTTTTTATAAAGACTTGCTCTTCTTTTTGACAGGTTCGCTTGAAAAATCTATGCCGAGTTTTTTGAAAATCTTTTTATCAACTTCGCTGAGCATGACTGTTGTGTGTACCTGTGTTCCGATAAGTTTCGGAAGCTGTTCTATGGCACGTTTTGCCTGTTCATTGTCTTTTGAGATGATTGCAAGCGTTACCAGAAGCTCATCTGAATGCAGACGAGGATTTTTGCCGCTCAGATAACGGACTTTTACTTCCTGAATCGGCTCAATTGCAGATGTCGGAATTATATATTCTTTGCGGTCAATGCCGGCAAGGTATTTGAGGGCTTTTAAAATAAGGGCTGCACATGCGCCGAACAGATCTGATGTTCCGCTCGTGAGGATTGTGCCGTCGTTCAGTTCGATTGCGGCGCACGGAACTCCAGTCTTGGCAGCGCGCTCTTTTGCGGCACTGATTACTTTGCGGTCATCTGTTGTAATCTTTGCCTGGCTCATGATGAGCTCAATTTTCTGTGATTCGTTTTCGTCTGTGTCGTTTTCGGCTAAACGGTCAAGTGCATTATAGTAACGTCGTATGATTTCCTGTTTGCTTGCCTGACAGCAAGCTTCGTCATCGTAAATACAGAAACCGACCATATTTACGCCCATGTCTGTCGGAGACTTGTATGGGTTTTCTCCGTAGATGCCTTCAAAAATAGCATTGAGAACCGGGAAAATCTCGATATCGCGGTTGTAGTTTACAGTTGTCTGACCGTATGCTTCCAGATGGAATGGATCAATCATGTTTACATCGTTTAAGTCTGCCGTTGCTGCTTCGTATGCGAGGTTTACAGGGTGCTTGAGCGGCAGGTTCCAGATAGGGAATGTTTCAAACTTTGCATAACCTGCCTTGATGCCGCGCTTGTTTTCGTGGTAAAGCTGGCTCAAACATGTTGCCATCTTGCCGCTTCCAGGACCAGGGGCTGTGACTACAACAAGTGGACGAGTTGTTTCGATGTAATCATTTTTTCCGAAACCGGCATCGCTTGTGATGTACTGAACATTTGACGGGTAACCTGCTATCGTGTAGTGCAGATAGCACTTTATCTTCATTCTCTTGAGTTTTTTGCGGAAAATATCTACAGAAGCCTGTCCTGCATAGTGTGTAATAACAACGCTTCCGACCATCAGGCCACGGCTCTGGAACTCATCACGGAGCCGCAGAACATCCATATCGTATGTGATGCCGAGATCTCCGCGAACTTTGTTCTTCTCTATGTCAACAGCATTGATTACAATGACGATTTCCGCTACATCTGCAAGCTGCATGAGCATTTGAAGCTTGCTGTCCGGGTGAAAGCCCGGCAAAACTCTTGATGCATGATAATCGTCAAACAGTTTGCCGCCAAATTCAAGATAGAGTTTGTCGCCAAACTTAGAAATACGCTCCTTAATGTGTTCTGATTGAATTTTCAGATACTTATCGTTGTCAAATCCGCTTTTCATAACGGACCTTATATTATCATTTTTTTTGCATGAAATTCAAGAAAATATTGCAAATTTTGCCTGTATAAAGCATGAATTTTTTGCAGTACTCTGTACTCTCTTGTAATTTTCTGCTGTCCATGACAAAAAAAGGCGGAACTTCCTTATAAAGGAGGTTCCGCCTGCACGATGTAAAAAAAGACGTCCCTGTGCTAGTTGTACTTTTTTACATTCATATGGTAATAGTATAAGCCAAAATTTATGTAAGCATTAATATTAACAGAACCACTACTAAATATATAAGTTTTATAAGCTCCCGAACTCCCTGGTGTAGAAGACCAGTAAGTTTTGCTTGTAAAATATGCTGTACTTCCGCAGGCAACAAGGGCATCTCCGATAGTTGTTCTGTCTGTTCTTACCTGCTGCAGAACATTCAGTGGAGGAGCCAACCAGCCGCTTGGTATACCATCTGTAGGATTTTGATAAGTGGCAGTATCATCTTGTGTAGTTATACCGTAAATATCGCCACTTACAACTACGGCTACGGATTCAACAGTATTTTCGCTTATAAGGTCTGATATATAAGAGGATGTATAAGTTTCGCAGTAGCCGTTTGTAAAAATAATGTCACCTGTATTAGCCAAACTTACAGGTTTTCCGAGATATTTCATGTGGAAGGCTACTGTAGTAGTTTTGCCGCGGATTATCTCTGCGTTTGTTTGTGCCAGAAAATATCGCTGAGTACCAGCAGCTTGCTCACCATGTGCTTTGAGTGTGAAAGACCAGTTTCCCGGCTGTATAGGTATGGTCTTACCTGCTGTATCTGAGCCGGTTGTCCATGTAGCAAGAGTTTCTGTTTCGCCGTTCAATGTTCCTTCCAGAGTCAGTGTTTGCAGATCGGCTGCTGTAAAACCGAAAGCTGCAAGTCCTGCACGCTGCGTACCTAAAGACAGATAGCCTACGTCTCCTTCTCCGGCCCCGGAGCCTGCACCTGCACATCCTGCAAAAAATAGTGCTGTAAAAGCAATAAAGAAAAGACAGAGTTTCTTCATGTTTGACTCCTCAAATAATATATTTTCAAAATTACCTGTGAACATTGCAGTTTTCACAGGCAGCTGACATATAATTATGCGTCATTCCTGCATTATCTTTGTCTTTATATTTCTGAGTATACTATAAAAAAAAACAGGTCGCAAGTTTTTGACATGGAGTTTTATGCAGATTCCTGCAAATTTCTGCTGTATTTGAAAAACACTGTCATTATCTGTATACTTTGTGCCATGTGGATGCTGCTTGTATTAGTTTATGGGATAATCAAAGGAATTCGTGAAATCTGCAAAAAAAAGGCACTTGAAATAAATTCTGTCATAGAAGTTCTTCTTGTGTATACATTTTTGTCACTCGTTATATGTATACCGCAGGCACCGCATGCTATCGGGCTGACAGCTGTCCAGTATTTCTGGATAGCTGTCAAAGCATTTGTCATTTTTGTTGCATGGATTGCAGGATTTAAGGCTATCAAGCGTCTTCCGATAAGCATGTACGGCATACTCGACTTGTCACGTGTCCTGTTTGCTTCTCTTCTTGGAATTATCGTGCTCAAAGAAAACGTCAGCGCAAACAAAATCGCAGGACTTATCCTCGTGAGTGCCGGACTTCTGTTTATAAAGTTCAATCCGTTCAAAAAAAAGACTTCTTCAAAAAAATGTGACAGGACATTATCCGATGCAAGTTCGGCAGCATGTGCAGATCAGCTGGAAAAAATTCCTGATGGCAAGCGGAAAGAAATTGCCGGCGGTTACGCATCTGCGGGGCAGCCGGACAATAAAACGTCATGGTTTGTGTTTCTTGCATTTTTCTCATGCATCCTCAATGCCGTATCAGGCCTGCTCGACAAAATACTGATGAAGGAAATGAACTCCAGTCAGCTTCAGTTCTGGTACACATTGTTCATGGTCATTTATTATGCTGTTTATACAGTCTGCACAAAGACGAAAATCTCAAAGTCAATCTGGAAAAATGTATGGGTTTATCTTCTGGCAGTGGGGCTCGTCGTGATGGACAAAGCTCTTTTCATTGCAAACGGAATGCCAGACAGTCAGATAACTGTGATGACTTTAATCAAGCAGTCAAGCGTAATCGTTGCAATCATTGCCGGAAAATTTGTGTTCCGCGAAAAAGACATACTTCATAAAATTCTCTGCGCTGCAATTATTGTGACTGGCATTGTCGTCGGCGTGTGCTAGTGCCGTTTTTTTGATAGATAAGGGATTGCCTTTCTCGAAAAAGCTGTCTGACTGTGACTGTTTTTCAGAGGTGAAAAAAGGAAACTGGCGGTTTTACTTCGTTTTGAAATTTGATTTTATTTGTCTGTGCGGGCTTCACATTCTTAAAAATGATTTTCGGTTTCTTCCGGTATTCCCTTTGATTTGAAATAATCAATTATCAGCTGCTGATTTCCGTCTGTTTTTAAATCAAAACGCATTCCGTCCTGTTTCAATATGGATATTTTTTCTGTATCTATAATTTTCCATGAAAAAACATCTTTCCATCCTAAAAATAATCCGAATACAATTCCACTTTCATAGATTCCGTTGTATTTCGTATATATCTTTATGACAAGAAGTTCTAAAAGTGTAGGCAGAAAAACGAGAGAACCGAGGAACAGTAAATAATTTGAAGTAAGGATTCCGAATAAAATAAAGGTTCCTGCAAAAATGCAGTAAAAAAAAATTGTTTTTTTTGAAATTGACTGTTTTCTCTGGAGTTTGACTATTTCTTTTCCAAAATCAGAAATGCTTTTTTTCAGTTTTGCAAGTTTTAATAAATTTACAAAAATACTTATGATTGGGAAAATTACATACCGGAAAAAAAAGAATGCGGAAATTAAAAAAAATACTATCTTTCTGAGATCTGCAATTTTTTGTTTTATTCTGTGTTTGCATGTTATATCGAAGATGTTTTTCAGCTGTAGTATATTACAGTAATTATGAGATGGTCTATAATTACCCTGTTTTTTTCTATAATTCCTCCCGTTGTGTTTTGGCAGATCTGTTTTACAATTTTTATAGGTGCGTAATAGTGGCTGTTTTTTTGATGTCATTTTTTGCAATTGATTTAAAATCGGAAATGTTTTTTTAGGGAGTTTTTATGAATTATCTTGTGTATGCTTATTATCCGGCTCTGATTCTGCTGCTTTTGTGGGGTGCTAAGCTGTGTAAGTTCGGCGAATGGAATGATGAGTTTATGTCACTGAATCAGACAAAGGCTTTGCAGGGGATAACGGCAGTGTGCATTATGTTTCATCATGTTGCGCAGAAGAGATGTGCTATGTGGATTCCGATGCTTGATAGACTGCCTGGTCTTGAAATGTTTGTGCCTGTCGGTTACTGGTTTGTAAGTATCTTTGTGTTCTGTTCCGGCTTTGGTCTGTACAAGAGCTGGAAGTCAAAGGAAAATTATCTGAGTGGATTTTTCAGGAAGCGCATGCTTCCAATTATTATCTGTTATTATGTCATGACATTAATCTGGTTTGTTATGCGTAAGTTTGTTTTTAAGCAGCCTATGAATACTGTCAATCTGCTTGGTTATCTGTTCGGTCTGAAGCTTACAAATCCATACGGATGGTACGCTGTTTCGATTGTTTTCTTTTATCTGGCTTTCTATCTTTCGTTTAAGTTTATAAAGCCTGAGTGGGGTAAAATCCTCGGTGTGTCTGTCTGGACTGTCATTTACACGGCAATCGGTGCTTACATCGGTCACTGTGACTGGTGGATGTGCGGAGAATGGTGGTACAACTCAATGCATTTCTTTGTTATTGGTCTGCTATTTGCAAAATATGAGTCTTCAATTGTGGGAAAAATCAAAAGACTTTATCTGCTTTATGTAATTCTTGCTTTTGCTGGAATCCTCGGTTTTGGCTGGCTTTCGATGTTCTGCCAGTGGAAAATCGGATATTATGTTCCGGATTTCTGTCTGTCCAGCATTGACAACAGATTGATTTGTGTATCTGTGCAATGGCTGACTTCATGTGCGTTTGTGTTTTTTGTTTTTATGCTCGGCATGAAAATCCGCATCGGAAACAGGGCTCTTGCATGGCTTGGAGGGCTTACTCTTGAAATCTATTTGGGTCACAGTCTGTTTGCAGAGTTTTTTGCATATAAGTTCGGAAATCTTTTTCTGGAGATGGGAATCGTTCTTGTACTGGGACTTCCTTTTGCTCTTTTGCTTCGCATTGCAGACAATGCAATCCTTGGAAAGAAAAAGAAGTAAATGTACAGATTTTGATTAACATTGGAAATATGTTTTGCCCTGGTTTAATCTGAGCCCTGTATCCTGCAAAAAAAGGAAGTTTCTAAAAGTTTTTTTGAAGATGCATTTTGCTTTGCAGATTTTCTGTACTGCGTGTATCATAGATTTGGAGGAAAGCTTGTATGCTTATAACTATTTCATTTTTACTTCTGTTTGCTGTTTTGATCTGTGTCGGGCTGCGCTTTGCCGGTAAAGGTTTTTATCAGGATAATCTGAACCGCGATTCTACAATTTCTATACGCGGACTGCTTGCGTGTGCTGTTGTTTTGCATCATATTTCGCAGAATGAGATTTTGCGGGGCAATAAGATTCTGCCGATGTTTGTGAATATTGGATTTTTGTTTGTAGGTCTGTTCTTTTTCTTTTCCGGTTACGGTTTGATAAAGAGTCTTGAGAAGAAAAGCAATTATCTTGATTCTTTTTTCAAGAAAAGAATTTGTGTCGTTCTGATTCCTTTTCTGATTATGAATGTCATTTACTTTGTTATTTCTCTTTTCGTGGCAAAGGATATGAATATCGTCAGAAGGCTTCTCACGCTGCCGGGTTTTGTTCTTGCAAATGATCAGGCATGGTATGTTGTAGTTGCAATTATCATGTATGCTGTTTTTTATTTTGCATTTAAGAACTGCAGGGCAAAAAAAACTGCGCTGCTTGTTGTGCTGGCTGTGACTCTTGTCCAGGCGGCACTGTTCATTGTCGGCGGTCACATGTTCTGGTGGATTAAGATAGACGGTCAGTACTGGTGGCTTTCTGAGTCCGGATGGGAATCAAGCAAGTGGTGGTGGCAGCTAGGTACATGGTGGTTCCAGGGAGAATGGTGGGTAAACTCAACTTTGATGTTCTTTCTGGGGCTTGTTGTCGCTCTCAATGAATCAAAGTTTGCTGAATGGATGAAAAAACTGTACTGGCTCAAGCTTGTGCTGTTTTTAGCTGTTGCATACGGTGCACACTGGCTGTGTGTAAGATATCTCGGTTCCAGGGAAATCGGCTATTGGTCTGAGTTCTCTCTTGGAAAGTCTGGCATGAATTACAAATTGATTTGTTATCTTATACAGACTGTAGAAGTAACATGTTCAACTCTGTTTGTATATGCTCTTACAATGAAGTTTCAGACCTCAAATCCTGTCACAAAATATCTGGGAAATCATTCACTTGAGATTTATCTGATGCAGAACATTGCCCTTTGCGGTTTTCTGTTTATGCTTTCGGAAAATGCTCAGTCAGCAGATATTGCAGCTTACAGCGTAAGCGTATTTGTCTGTGCAATTGTGCTGGGCATTCTGTTCAAGCTTATCTGCACTCCGTTTGTAAAGCTTCTAAAAAAATAACTTTTTTTCGAAAAGCTTTTATAAAAAGGACAGCCTTTCATTTCAGCCTGTTTCACGCAGTCTGAAATGAAAAACGGCACTTCAAAAAAATGCAGGACATCTTAAAAAATCTGTTTTCAGAGGTTCTCTGCAGATTTGAGGTGCCGTTTAGTTTTTTTATCATCGCAAGTTATTTTCAGTTATCAGAGTTTACTCTGTTTTTTTCGTTGAACTTTTTCTTTGAGTTTTTTATACTGTTTCCGTGAAAGACTTTTCCCGTTCATCGCTCAAGATTTTTTTCTCGTATTATAAGCCTCATATCAAGCTGTTTGCAGGCGATATGGTGTGTGCTACTTTTATTGCTTCTGTCGACATAATTTTTCCGATGCTCACACGCTGGGCAATCGATGTCATCATACCGGGCAAAAATATCCGCGTTTTTGTCATGCTTGTCGCAGCTCTTCTGGCGGCGTATCTGCTTCGGAAACTCTGCAACTGGTTTGTCGCTTACTGGGGGCACGTGTTCGGCAATCTTGTCGAAGCCGAAATGCGCATGGACGTATTCCAGAAACTTGAAAGCATGAGTTTTTCGTATTTTGACAAAAACCGCACAGGCAAGCTCATGAGCCGTGTTACGACAGATTTGTTTGAAGTAACAGAACTTGCACATCATGGCCCGGAAGATGTGTGGATTTCTATTCTGACACTTCTTGGTTCGTGTGCGATGCTCGTAAATATCCGCTGGGAACTTGCAGTCCTTGTTTTGATTTTTCTGCCGCTTAACATTTTTCTTGTTTTGAAATCCCGTAAAAAGCTTATGTCGACTTCGACAAAAGTCAAGGAAGCTACTGCTGAGATAAATTCCGGCATCGAATCAAGTATTTCCGGTATCCGCGTAACGCAGGTTTTTACAAACGAAAAATACGAAATCGAACGTTTTGCCAGAAACAACGAAAAGTTTGTACAGTCAAAGAAAATACGTTTCAAGTTTATGTCGGACTTTCTGTCTGATGTCGAATTCGCCGGCAATATAATGAGTCTTGTAGTCCTTGCGGCAGGTGGATTTTTTATCATGAAGGGCAGTATGTCCGTATCTGACCTTGTAGCCGCAAATCTTTTTGTGGCTGCATTTTCTGTACCAATCCGTAAACTTGCGTTTTTTGTTGAACAGTACACAACTGGCATGGCCGGCTTCAACCGCTTTGTCGAAATAATGCGTACTGACTGTTCGATAAAAGAAGCCGTGGACGCAAAAGAGATTTTGTGTGCACGTGGAAATATAGTGTTTGAAAACGTAAACTTTGCTTACACCGAAGATTATCCTGTTCTCGAAAATGTAAACCTTACAATCAAGGCCGGCGAAAAACAGGCACTTGTTGGAAGTTCCGGCGGCGGTAAAACGACTTTGTGCAATTTGCTGCCGCGCTTTTATGATATCACAGGCGGCAGAATCATGCTCGACGGCATTGATATACAGAAAATCAAACTGGAGTCTCTGCGCCGTCAGATTGGCATTGTCCAGCAGGACGTTTTTATGTTTGCAGGCACAATCCGCGAAAACATTGCATACGGTAAGCCCGGCGCAAAAGAAGAAGACATTATCCGGGCTGCAAAACGTGCAGAGATTCACGACGACATACTCAAGATGCCCAACGGATACGACACTGTGGTCGGCGAACGTGGTATCAAACTCTCTGGCGGGCAGAAACAGCGCATTTCCATTGCCCGCTGTTTCCTCAAAAATCCGCCGATTCTGATACTGGACGAAGCGACATCAGCTTTGGACTCGGCGACAGAAATTAAAATACAGAAGGCGTTTGATGAACTGTCAAAGGGACGCACGACACTTGTCATTGCGCACCGCCTCTCGACAATACGCAATGCCGACAACATTGCAGTTGTTGACGAACATGGCATAGCAGAAAACGGCACACATGAAGAGCTTATCGCAAAAGACGGACTTTATAAAAAGCTGTACGACGTGCAGTTTGAGGGCGCACAGTCCGGTCTGTAACCTTTGCCTGAAAAAACGGCGCAGAAAAGTCTTCGTGAAATCTTTGGTTTTACTCATTTTTACTCTACGGTAAGTAGGTTTGTAACTGTAAATGTATAATCAAAGACAAACAGAATGATATTCTGAAATTATATCTTTTGCCAGATATCATTATCTGGAGTTTTCTGCTGTACTGTTATGGCATGCCGTCTCATCTGAAAGATTTTTTGGATAGAACGATTCTGCTTGTTCAAAAAAGCAGAGATTCTGAAAGATGGCGCAGCCCATCATGTTTCTTCTGTGATTTTTCGAAAAAATACAGTTGTGATAAGCGGCTGAGGTTTTCTGAATTACGAACACAACTTTGAAGGCCTTGATTTGCAGATGAAAACAATTTTGAAAATCTGACAGCCGTTTATGTTCCGGAACCTGCAGTCACTGATGATTTTGAAAGATGAATATATGAAAGCCGTACTGAGTTAATGTATGTTTTGAAAACAAAAACATTTGTTTTTGTTGTTATTCGCAGACAATCAGCGGTATTGTCATTTCATCTTCTGTAAGGCCTGCATGCATGCCTTTGAAAGCTTTTTTTGTAAAGTTAAAAAGGACATCTCCTATGCCGACTGCAAGATAATCGCCGAGCATACTTTCAAAGTCTTTATGTACACCGTTCGGCGCTGTTCCAAAAAGCTGCTTTTCGATGACCTGAGCTTTTGTCATCAGGAAAAAGCAGTCTCCGAAAGCTGCGTTGAATTCTCTTTCGAACTTTTCGTGCATGCCAGGTTTTACAAAAAAATTGGCAGCACGTGTTTCGATAGAAGGACCTCGTACAAGACTGTCTGAGATCTGCGGATAATCTTCGATAAACCGGCTCTGCACGTCGATATGTCCGTGGTCTGCCGTTATAAAGACAATTGTGTCACTTCTGGATTTTTTGCCGGATGCAGATTTTTCTGTGCCGCAGACATTTTCGCAGAAGTTCTGCACTTTCTGTTCAATGTCGGCAAGGCATTTGCGCGAAGACGGAGCGAAACATCCTCTTTCGTGCATATTGCCGTCCGGCTGAGGCCAGTATGCATATATGAATTTTCTGTCCGGCTGACTGCACAGATTTTGTGCAGTTTCCAGAACTTTGTCGATAGTGTCAAGTTTACTGTCGATAAACGGTGCAATCAGATGTGTCTTTATTCCGCACTTATTTATTTTTTCAAATATATCTTCGTAACCGCAGTATTTTTGTGCAACATTATAATCGGCAGCCTGTTCAATAGAACCTGTTATGCAGTTCGTGAAAACTTCTACATTTTTGTTTATTGCAGGATAGTAGCAGTCCCAGCCGAGCCAGCCGTTTTCACACGGATTTTTGCCGCTCATCATGGCTGTCGTTGCGGCTACTGTTGTCGGAGGAAAAACTGTCTTGTAAAAAGTGGCGACATGTGTATTGAAAAATCCGTCTGCCTTGAGGTTTTTGTGGATGATGTTTTTGCCCATGCCATCCAAAAGAATCACCACAACGTTGCGGTATTTTTTCTTGAGCAGGCGGTCGGCTGTTTTGAGTGTTGCATGACCTTCTGTGTCAGCTCCGTAATATGCAAGCAGAGAGTTTGAAAAATTCGTGATGCAATTGTCGTAATCCAGAAGCTTGAGATGTTCTTTCTGTAAAAAAGCATTCTGTCCGTTGTCGCGTATATATTTGAGATTATCAACAGGACTTGTGTCTGACTTTGTTCTGTATTTGTTATCCAGCTGCAAAAGACATTTGCAGGGAAAATCACTGCACTCGAAACAAAAAGCATCTTTTTGGTTACCGTGCTTTTCACATGTTTTTATATCGCATGTTGTACAGTGTGCCGATTTTTGTCCGTTAAAGCCTTTGCATCCGGCACATGGATTTCGTGAGCGCAGATGAGTGGGGCAGGCTGCACAGTTCAATCCGCATACGGCAAGTGTTTCGTTCATAATTTCTCCCTGATAAAATCTTTAATCCGTGCTTTTTCAAAGATATTGCTGAAAATTTCAATTTTAAATGTTTTCTTGTGATATTACTTTTAATTCCTGAATTATGCCTTATAGTTTCTGTTTTTGATAATAATGAAATTAACTGCTTTGGTAAAGATTCTGAAATGATTTGATGTCAGTTTATGGAACGAACGCCAGATGCCAAATCTAACCTTGTATATATTTTATTATATATGTTATACTATCTTTAGTATTTTATATTTTGTTAGGCTTGATTGTAGTTATTGTAATTTTGGAGGTTTGTATGAATAAGCAAAAAATTTGTTATTTTTTTCTGTTCAACCTTTTTGCATTGCTTTGTTTTTCTTGTGCAGGTTCTGGCTCGGATGGTTCTGGTGATGTCGGATATTTGTGTTTAGGCACTTCTCGAGCAGGACTTGCTTCTTATGGTATGGGGCTTTATGATTTGAAAGATGTTACTCTTAAAGATTGCTATGAAGGTGGTGAAAAACAGACTCTGAAAACATGGTCAGACGGAACTTTATCAAGTGGTGCAACAATTCCTGTAAAAACGGGCAGATGGTCTTTTACTCTTGAAGGTCATAATGCCCCCTGCAGTGAATATTTCCTTGCTAAAGCAGATAAAAATATTGCAGCTGGTGTAAATAATACTGTTACATTTATTATGTATTTTAGTGGTGTTCCTGCAGCTTCTGCCCAGTCTGGTTATCTTATTTTTGAAAGTGGATATGCTACTTCTCCTAATAGCAATAATTATATATTGGATGCCAAGGCTATCAATGGCAATGTAGAATCTGTAGCGGTAAGATATGGCGATAATGTTTACGGTATATCGCTTAATCCCTTTGTTGAGAATCAAGTTGATGTTTCAACCTGTGATAATTTGAATTTGAATGGTTGGGAGTTACCAAGCACAACTCTCTGTGAAGAAATATGGACTGCAATGACTGATATCTCTTTTGGATTAAGTGATGCAAAATCATATGCTTCGGATTCTGATTATATTAATGGAAACCCTTTTTGGACAAAAACAGTTGCTAATGGTCGTAGATTCTATAGTTTTTCCACTGATGGTTCTGATATAGCTGGTCCCGATGCTATGTACTATGTTATGGTTGTAAAAAGATACAATTAGGCTGTCTTTGATATGCAGAAAAAGCGGTTTACAGGTGCACTTTTTGTGTATGTCTGTAAACCGCTTTATTATTAGCTTTGTTATTGTTTTTAGGGATATTGTATAAGGTGAAAATTCAAGTATTTGCCAAACTTTTCAATTCAGCAGAAACTTGAATTTTGACCTAAAAAATAAATTGGAGGTTTTTATGAAGAAAAACTTGTTTTCAATGCTGGTGATATCAGTGCTGGCATTGGCTTTTGTCGGCTGTGCAAATTCTGCTGGCGGAAGCAGTTACTCTGCAAAGTATGCAGTTGGAGACATTATCTTAAATGATGGAAGCAAAGTAAACTATGAAACTGCAAAAACTTTCACAGGTAGTGATTTAAATGGATTAAGATCTAAAGCTATTGCAGTAATCTTTAGAGCAGATACAGCAAACAAGACAGCTCTTGGTGTAGGTTTAAAACACAGCACAAGTGGTCTAGCATGGTGTACAAGTAATGCAAACGCATATAGTACAAACATTACAACAATCCAGTGTCCTGCAAGTGGAAGTGCCGGTAACCTTACCTTTACAGGTGACACAGACGGAAGCGACAACCTTGAACAGATAGCATCATTTTTGACAACGGCAGGATCTGCAAACGATACTACAGATGCATCAAACTATCCAGCATTCTACTTTGCAAAAAACTATAAAACTACAGCAACAAATCTTACATCAGCATATGAAAACGGCTGGTATTTACCAACAGTAGCAGAATTGTTTGATATCTGGAAGGTAAAAGCTACAGTAGATGGGGCAAGTGGTCTTTGCTTAGGAAGTCAGTTTGGTACAAGCGTGTACTGGTCATCGTCCCAGTCCGCTTCCTACGATGATTACGCGTGCGAGCTCGTTTTCGGCAATGGGGACTGCTACGACGACAACAACAAGACCAACTCCACCAGCGTCTTTTACGTTTGTGCAGTGCGGGCTTTCAACTAGCGAAACGAAGTGCAGCGGATTTAACTATTTGACTGAATGTCGAGTTTAATAAAATAGATGTAAAAATTCGTTAACAACAGAAGACAGCAAATTGAATTTAGTTTTAG
>JAZQQW010000106.1:0-2832 GCA_045629255.1 Treponema sp. | reverse complement strand
TCGATTCATGAGATACTTCTTTATGGAGCATCATCGAAGTTAGTGGAGAGAACTTATCGACTGAAAGAAAAAAAGGCTATGCCTTCCGTACACGGTCACGGAGGACATAGCTCTTATTATTTGTATTATACCGAAATATAGGTGTTTTGCTATCACTTAAATTCCGTTCTGCCATTTTAGGCGGTGGCAGTGCTGTGTAAGCAAAACATTTTTTATGTTCACCCTTGTGGAAAACTCCGCTCTCCGGATCTGTTGTTGATTCTTTTATCTCCTTTTCCTGAGGCGACTTTGGTTCGTCAAACGGCTTCTTTCCGTTCTTTTCACGTTCTTCATTTATTTCATTCATAAGCTGTTCTTCGTAAACCTTTGCTGCTTTCGGTACTGCTTTTTTTACGATTTTCTTTGTATTTGCATTTGCTTTTATGTGCGTTCCGTCTACAAATACTGCTTCAGGTGACAGATAGCCCGCGTTATTGATTTCTTCGAGAATCCAGAAAAATATCGCTTCAACCACTTCCGGTGTAAATTGTCTCCCCAAAAGTAGACAGTAAAAATGCACCCACCCAAGAAAATGGACATCAAAAATGAAACTCAAATAAACGGGATAGCGTTTTCTGATATGTGGACAGTAAGTTTGAAACGTGGACACTGAAAATACCTTGCAATTCCTCATGAGTTGGTATATAATTATCATGTAGGAGGAAAGGAAATGAACCCTGGATTATTCACGGGAGAGCAGATAAAAGCTCTCAGAGAAAATCCGTTTACGGATTTTGTCAGTGTGACCACGATACGATTCACAGTCGAATTCAAAGAAATGTTTGTCGCTGCGATGGACAGCGGGAAGACAATATGAAATATCTTCCGAGATTCCGGTTATGATCCTGATGTTCTTGGCAGAGAACGCATGAAAAGCTTTGCCCACAGAGTTCGTAAGGAGCAACGAAAAAACGGTGGATTTCACAGCGGATACAAGGAAAGAAAAAAGCATCCGGATCTCGCAGATTACGCTTCTATGCCGCAGGAGGAAGCGGTTCTTCGTATGCAGAACGAGATACTGTATCTGCATCAGGAGCTTGACTTCATAAAAAAAATTATCGAATTGGACAGAAAGGGAGAGCAGAAGCCATGATCAAGAATTCTCCCTCTGTAAAATTTGAACTTATCAGTCAGATGCTCGCTGATGACAACAATGTCATGTCAGTCACAGAGCTATGCCGTATCGCAGGCGTTTCTCGTTCGGGATATTACCGATGGGTAGATGCTGCACCAGTCAGAAATGAACGTGAAAAAGCTGACAGAGCCGATTTTGAACTGATACTCGCAGCGTATCATAAGCGTGGATATACAAAAGGTGCAAGAGGTATCTATATTTGCCTTATCCACATGGATCCTCCTGTTGTTATGAATCTCAAAAAGATCCGACGGCTAATGGATAAATACAGTCTGAAGTGTCCAGTGCGTAAAGCAAATCCCTATCGCAGAATGGCAAAAGCCATAAAGACAAATCATGTAGCGCAATACTTGCTCGACAGGAAATTCACTGAATTCGGACCACGAATGGTTCTGCTGACTGACATCACATATCTTCCGTATAACGGGACGTTTGCGTTCCTGTCAACAATACTGGACGCATTCACCAGACAAGTTCTTGCCTATGTTCTGAGCGATTCTCTGGAGGTCGATTTTGTGCTTGAAACAGTCAATCAGCTTGTTGAAAAGCACGGTGTTTCACTGAAAACAGAAACGCTGATCAACAGTGACCAAGGAAGTCATTACACATCATGCAGTTTTATCCGGCTTGTCAAAGACAAGGGACTGCGACAGTCCATGTCGCATAGAGGGAACTGCTGGGATAACGCTCCGCAGGAAAGCTTCTTCGGTCATATGAAGGATCACATCAGGACGAAACTGGGCAACTGTACGGAGTACAGTCAAGTAAAAGAGATCATCAATGATTATATAGATTACTACAATCGTGAGCGGTATCAATGGCAGTTGGCTAAGCTTTCGCCTGACGAATTCTATGAATTCATCACAACAGGTGTATATCCGCTGCCGATACCAAATGCTCCGTCAGCAGAAAATTATTTAAACGCTGATACGTCAAAAGACATCAGCTGAAAGACTTCAAAGAACACGAAAGGCGACCGCCACCCTTGACTGAACCTGAAAGAAATGCTTTGAAGTCGTTGCCGACGGTGACGAACTCAAGAACAGCTTAGTTGATTCACCGTCGGTCAGCAATTGTAGCATTTCTTTCAGAACCCGTCAAGGGCAAGCCGCCTGCAGCGGTGGCTGGTTTTGCCTCCGGTTCGGAATCTAAGAACAGCATATCTATCATGAGTAATTGCATCAGCCTGGGTTCATTTTATCTGTCCATGGTTGCAAAATTCTGTCCACGGTTAGGGGTACACTTTACATAACCTGAAATAGTATAATAGAGCAACCGTAAAACATTTTGCATCTTGCCATAAAAAACAAGCACCAAGCCTTATCAGCGTTGAGGTTTGGTGCTTTTCTATGATTTCATTTTGTAATACGAGACATTTTACTCTTACTTTAGTAACAACTGCCGTTGGAAAGAGCCTATTTTACATTTACCAAAAGTATTTTTTAAAAAACAAAAAATTTTTGAAATTTTTGCAAGAAAATGATTTGCTGAATTGTATACTATATCTGGGAGATGCAGATGGTAATGGCGTAATAGATTTGAGCTTGCTGCAATCCTACACAATGGAAAACAAAAATTCTTCTAAACTCAAAAATACATATGCTTTGGATGTTGACGGAAATGGTGTGATTGATATTCAGGATCTGAGTGAATTGAAA
>JAZQQW010000105.1:0-20546 GCA_045629255.1 Treponema sp. | reverse complement strand
GATTTATCACAAAGCCAGAAGTATAACAGGAATGTTCAGGCATTTCTTTTACAGCATTTCTGCATTTTTGTTTCACTTTGTTGATGATGCAATCCAATGGTTTCTGCCAAACTTTTCAATTCAGCAGAAACTTGAATTTTGACCTTTTACATTTTCAGGGCGTTTCCCTTTCCGCCGTTCCGCTTCCGCTCCATCCTCCTCGCTTCGCTGCGGTGGACGACTTTGCCGCGGCTCCAATCCTTAACGCAAAAAAAACATTTTTCAAAAAGCAATGCGTAAATCTTACAATACAAATGTGTCAGAATTATGTCTTTTATAAAAACTATCCTGCCATAAAAAAATTATAGCAGGATAAAAATCAAAGCTTCAAAAAATTACTTGATTTTGTATTTTCGGATTACCCAGTCAACTTCCCTCAGGTTCATGACCTTTGAGCACTGAGGACATGTTTTGCCGTCTTCCAGAGCCAGACTTGCGCCGCAGCCTTTGCATGTAAAGACAGAAGGACCGCATATTTCCTGAGTTTTGCATTTGGCATCTTTTTCAAGCTGAAGCTGTATAGATTCTTTTCGGCTTCTTGCATAGCCATTGTTTTCTTCATCCAGGAGAACATCAGCTTCGACAGTTATCTGCTGAATTTCGTCGTTGACTTTGTAATCTGTGATTTTTGATTTTATCAAGTCCATGTTGATTACATTGCTGTAAACACCGTTGAGGTCATTGCTATCACTTATAAAAAAAGCATTTATACCGGCAGGCGTGTCTGCGAAATGAACAGCTGCCAGTTTATTTTGTATATTGGAATAAAATGCATTGATAGAAAACAGCGGATCGTATTTTCTGATTTTCTCTTGTGTCTGCAAGTCATGTTTGGTCTGTTTTTTCATACCCTCGAGTTTTTTCTGAGAATAAAAACTTGTAGAGTAAAAGATTTGAATTATAGGAAAAATAACAGGCCAGAAAATAAACAGTCCAAGAAATGCAAACATTCCGCCCATCAGAGCTGCTGCCAGAGGAAGTGCAAATAAGTTTACCAGAATGTTTTCATCGCTGTCTAGCATAAAGTTTTTAGAACAGATTGTTACCAGAATAAAGATTAACGTATAAACAGCAAACTGACCCCAGAATATATTTGTGTTGAAATGACTTCTTGCGATTTTATATTCTGCATATCTAAGTTCATAATCCTCTCTCATTCTGAATGAACTTACTTTTTTTCCCAGGTCCTCAACTTTGAATTTTGTACCGCAGTAATCGCAGCCGTCTATGAGGTCTTCTTTTGTAGAGTGCGCGCCGCAGTTTGGGCAGATAACTTTTTGTCCGCTGACACTTTGCGCATTTGTGATGACAGAATGACCTATCCGTCGTGCAACTTTTGTCAGGACAGTAATACCGTTTTTCAAATAAGATTCACGCACAGCGAGAGTTTCGTCAAACTCTGAAACTGCATATTTACCGTCGAAATAAGAAATCGATTTTACCGGAGTAATATTTTCGTATTTTTTTCTTTCGGTAACAAGTTCCATGTTTATGCCTTTTTTGTCCAGGCGTTTTTTCTTTAGAACCATTACGTTCCAGAAAAGCTGAGTAGTCTCATTCTGAAACTGAGAGTTTTCTTTTATATTCCTGAATGCAAAAAAATTTGCAAGGCTTTCTCTGAAAGTTTCGAGTTTTGTTTCTGTATCATTTTTGCTTTGAGCTTTTGGTGCATTTTCAAAAATGTTCTTGCGGTTTTTCCATTTTTCTTTTCTCTCTTTTCTTTTTTCCCGGAATTCCTTTAATTCTGATGCATTTATGCCATAGAAAGCTAAAGAGGCCAATATAAAAAGCAGACCGCAGACGATTGAAAATATTCTGCTTCCTATAGAAAAGTCAGGCTCTGTGAAACCCATTGTTATCATGAGAAGCCCTGTAAAAAGGCATCCAAAGATTAATAAAAGAATCTTGATAAGTGCTTTCATTTTTTCTCCTGTAACGTATTTGAAAAAATTTGATTCGCAAAACTTACCAACATGGTATCATACTTATATTGCTTTTGGAAATAAAAAAGTTTTTTTGCAAAAAAAGTCGAGTTTTTATTTTCATAAGGATTTATATTGAAATCATGATAAGTGAAATAACACCAAAAACTCTGGCAGTTCAGAAAATGCAGGATTACATCGGTTCTCATTTGAATGAGGAAATCAATTTTACTCAGCTTTCAAATGAAGTTATGTATTCTCCATGGTACTGTTACAGGATTTTTAAGGAATTGACAGGACTGTCGGTGAGTGAGTACATCCGGCGACTCAGACTTACAGATGCTGCCCGTCGTCTCAAGAATGAAGATGCAAAAGTAATTGATATTGCATTGGATTCTCATTTTGAAAGCGTAGACGGCTTTCAGCGGGCGTTTCTGCGTGAGTTCGGCGTGAACCCGGGAACGTATGCAAAACACCCGGTTCCTGTTAAATACTTTATTCCATTTGGTGTTAAGTTCAGAAACAGAAAATTCAATGTTGAGAAGGAGAAACTTATGGAAACAAAAAACGTATTTATTCAGCTTATTAAAAAGGCACCCAGAAAAGTCATAATAAAACGCGGCATAAAAGCTGCTGAATATTTTGCATACTGCGAAGAAGTCGGCTGTGATGTCTGGGGAATCCTGAGTTCAATGGATAGTATAGGTAAGGAACCTGTCTGTCTGTGGCTTCCGGAAAAGCTTCGTGACGGAAAAAGTGAATACGTACAAGGGGTAGAAGTTCCGCTTGATTACAATGGAAAAATTCCGGAAGGCTTCGATGTGATTGAACTTCCGGAATGTGACTATCTGATGTTTCAGGGGGAACCGTTTGCAGAAGAAGATTTTGAGGAAGCAATCAAGGCTATCTGGAATGCAGAAAAAAAATACGATCCTTCTGTCTTAGGTTATAAGTGGGATAAGGAAAATCCGCGTATCCAGCTGGAACCACGAGGGGAAAGAGGATACATTGAGCTTGTTGCTGTACGTTCTTAGTACTAAAAAAACAACTCTAGGAAAATACCAGATTTCGATTTCGAATCTGGTATTCAGCTGGAAAAAGTGCTGCAGTTTTATCTTAAAAAGCTCTCTTACTGCTGAAAGACTGCCACTGCCAATGGAAAAGAACCTTTTCTACTAGTGGAAAAGGTCTTGTAAAGCTGGCTGTATAACACTTATAAAGCTGACTGATAAAAAAAACTTAAAATCTGATTGCAAAACAAAAGATATAGACTGCCACTGTAATGGTTCTCTATGACAGAATTAAGTACACACCATACGGCGGGGAATGGATAGACAAATTCCAGGATAATTAACAGCTGTTAATTACACAAATTATTTTGATTGTCATCGGCATCGTTTTAATAGCCTGAATGTCGAGTATGTTTGACTGGATGCTGAATTTGATTTTGGGTCTTACAGCATTTGTTTTTTGAGAATCTTATTTTCATTACAGCTCGCTGGCAATCTGTTTTACGTTTTGAGAAGAAACAGAAATATGGTTGCTTGCTTCAGAAAAACTTTCTACGCCAGATGCAAGATGTTTAAGCGTAATGAAAATCTGATCGCTTGCAGCGGTGAGCTGATTTATGAAACCAATGATTTCTTCGCTTCTCGAAGCAGTCATTTCTGATGAAGTCTGAACGTTTTCAAACATGTTTTCTAAAGACATGACACTGTTACAGCTTGTTTCGATTTTATCAGAGCCGTTTTCACTTCTGCTTATCAGTTCGTCTGAGGCATCTATCATTTCGTCGATTTTTTCTTTTATTTCTTTTGTTCCGTCTATGATATTGTCAGAAAGACGGCGTACTTCACTTGCTACAATATGGAAGTTTTTTCCGGCCTCGCCGGCACTGTTTGCTTCAAGTTCTGCATTGAACGCAATGATTTTTGACTGGTCTGCCATTTCATTTATGAAAGAAACAACATCGTAAACATGGCGGATTCTTTCACTGAGCTGTCTGATGCCGTCAATAGTTGATTTGTTTATTTCTATTATGTCTGTGAGTTTTCCGATGTTTTGTTTCAGCGAAGTTGCTCCGGTAATAACATCAAGTTTTGATTTTTCTGCAAGCGATGCAACGGCCTGAATTTTGGAGTTGATGTTAGAACTCAATGTATTTGAGTCTTCCATTGTTGCAACGATTTCTTTTACGGCTGCATTCTGTTCCTGACTTGTAGCGACAGATTTTTCTGCTGTTTTTGCAAGATTTTCAGTTTCGACAGAAAGCATGTCTTTGACTTTTTTTTCGACGCTCTGCATTCTTTTTATTAAAACAGAATACGAAAGATAACATACGCCTGCTGTCAACAGAAATGCAATGAAACAGTTCAATATGAATATCTGTAAACCGTTGTCGACAGGATTTTTTATGAGACCTGTAGGTACTGTTATAAAATTCATGACAGCTACGTATAAACATATAGCAAATGTTATTGATGTATTTTTTGAAATTTCGTTGTCCATTTTTATGCCGACGTCTTTTAGATAAGATGTCATTGTGTCTTTTTTAATCATATGGGTAACGATTGTATAACAGATGAAGCCTATGCCGATGGAATGGAGGACAATAATGATAAACTGAATTAAGTCAAATTTGATGACACCGGTCAAAGCTTCGACAATTGTGGTTGAACTTGAACCGAGCAAAAATCCAATGCCTTCTCCGACTGCAATGCCTTTGTCAAAATTTTTGTAGCAGGCAAGACATGTTTTCTTTTCTTTTTCTGTGAGGGGGCGTTTTTCTTTTTTTGCCTTGTTTATTATTTTATCGAAAGGAATTAAATTATTTCTTTCAGAATATGCAACTGCTGCAATTAAAAGAGCTGTAATAAAGACTGTAGGAGCACATTCTGTAATAATGGCAATTGGATTTCGAAATATGAAAGTGTAATGACATATTCTGACGAAAAAAACTCCTGCATAAGAAGAACTGATAAAAATCTTTAGAAATCTTTTAAAAAGGCTCATCTATACGGCTCCGTTTTACTTTTTTTCTATTTTAAATGCAGTTTAAATAAAATGCAATTGAAATGATTGGAGCCGCAAGATGAGTGTGTTTTCTGTCTACTCGAAATGCTTTACAAATCCTTTTTTTGCATCGCCTTCGAACCCGATGCTTTCATAGAATTTGTGTGCTTCGGTGCGCTTGACGTTGCTCAAAAGACAGGCCGTATAGCAGCTGTTTGCTTTGCGTCTTTTGTTGCCATTTCTATAACTTTGCGGCCGAGTCCCTGCTTGCGGTAATCTTTATGCATAACTACGTTTTCGATAAAGCAGATTGAACCGCCATGATGCGTCATGTTCGGAATTATTCACTGGTTCATCCAGGCAAGTATATTTTCTGTGATTTCTTTTCTGTTGTGTAAATGCAGATAGTGACTGCCGTTCAGTTCAATGACTTTACTTTTTCTGTCGTGATTTTTGATTACGTCGTTATGAAGGTCTTTCCATTTTGGAAGTATTTCGCAGTTATTTCTGGAAACAAACAGCAGAACAGGAATTTCATTCGGAAATATCATGTTTTTCAGAGTTTCGAGATTCTTATTTATATATTTTTCCTCATTTATTACTGTTTTGTTACCAAAATTGTCAATCGAAAGCATTCTGAAAATATCTATTTCTTCATTGCTGTAGCTGTATGTTTTATCTGCATTAACTGCTGAATCATGATTTTTTAAAGATAAAAGTCTTGGAAATCCGCTCTGTTCAACAACCACAGAAACAGCTGTTAGAATTTTTTCCATGAGTTTTAGAGGCAGTGGTTCTATCTCATTCTGGTGTGGAACAGAAATATCAATTCCTATTACGCACTGAACTTCTTCCGGGTAACAGTTAGCCCAGTACAAATCATAAAGTCCGCCCAGAGAATGAGATATCAGACAGTAAGTTGAAAATCCAAGCTCTGACTGCAGCTGCAGAACACAACTATGCAATTCTTCAACAACATTTTCTATACTTCTTGGTTTTTCTGTACCGTCTGAAAGGCCATAGCCGAAAGGCTCGATTGTAATTATGCGCAGTGTCTTTGAAAGTTCTTCTGCCAGAGGTTTGAACTCCAGCACAGGGCTTGCAGAACCAAATCCAGGAATCAGAATCACAGTTGTATCATTGTCAACTCCCTGAATATCGACGCACATATTTTTGCCACAGACTTCAATGTGTCTGCCATAGGCATTTTTTAATTTTGGATTTTCACAGATTTTACAAATTTTGTTCCACAAAAAAAGGAATACCAAAAAAACGAGAATCACAGAAAGTATAATTTTAAATGTTTGTTTTAATTTCAAATTTATTCTCCAAAAAACAATTTTAATTCTTTGCAGATATTTAACTGTCAACATTATAAATTGTCAACACTGTTTAGTTTTTTTTGAATCAATGCAGGAAAACATATGCATAAAACGTCGGAATATGCTTTTTTTATCTCTGTTACTTTATTTTTGAGGTGTGCTTTTCGTATTTTTCTGTAGTGCAAACTATGTATTTCAGATATACTCAATGAAACCGGGAATATCTAAAAGTTTAAATTACTAAAGATGCCCGTTATTATTGGTTTGTGGGGTTTTTATGGAAACTTTCGTATCTGAAGCGAAAGATAAAAATTTGTTTGAAAGCAGATCTTATTTTTCAGAGTTCTGCGGTAAAGATAAGCCGGTCAATGTTCTTTTGCCGCCGGGCTATTCTGTAAATGAAAAATATCCTGTTCTGTATTTTTTGCACGGGTATTTCATGGATCAGAATGGTTTGACTGCGAATTGCAGAAATTTGTTTGATTTGATGAAAAGCGGCAAGGCTCAGAAGATGATTGTTGTTTTTCCTTTCAATTATTCAAGCAAAACAAAAATGCAGTGTACTGATTTTGCAAGTCCTGAGGACTGGAAAGCTTATGACGATTTCGTTTTTGAGCTGATTCAGGATTTGATGCCGTGGGTCAGCAAAAACTTTTCTGTTCTGGAAGGCCGTGACAATACTGCTGTTGCCGGCTTTTCGATGGGTGGCCGGGAGGCTCTTGCGATAGCTTTGAAACATCCAGACAAGTTTGCATATGTCTGTGCAATGGCTCCGGCTCCAGGCCTTGTCAAAAATGAACTTGGTCATCCCGGACAGTTTGTCGAAGACGATATGAAATTCTCAGGTGTAAATAAATCCGGCATGAAACCAAAGATTGTTACACTTTGTGTCGGTGACAGAGACTGCGTTGTAAACAATTATCCTGAAAGTTATCATGAGATTTTTGTGAAAAACGGAGTCGAGCACGACTGGTACATTGAGCCGGAAAGTGATCACGGTGATCCCTGTGTTTCGAACGGGATTGTAAAATTTATTCAGAGGATATTTAAATGAAAAAACAGGCTTTTAATCCATATCTTCCTTCATGGGAATATATACCGGACGGCGAACCTCATGTTTTCGGCGACCGCATTTATGTTTATGGTTCACACGACTGGTTTAACGGCTGGGTATTCTGCCCTGGTGACTATGTCTGCTATTCGGCTCCGCTCAGTGATTTGAGTGACTGGATATACGAAGGAACAATATATGGAAGATGTGATGATCCGCTGAACAAAGCGGGCAAGATGTGTCTTTATGCTCCTGATGTGACTGTCGGTCCAGACGGACGTTACTATCTTTTCTATGCTTTGGACAAAGTTCCTATTGTATCTGTTGCAGTTTGCGATAAACCTGCCGGTAAATATGAGTTTTACGGTTATGTTCATTATAAAGACGGCACCCGCTATGGTGAACGTACCGGTGATGAGCCTGAGTTTGATCCGGCTGTCATCACTGAAGGTGATAAAACATATCTTTATACAGGATTCTGCGGACGAGGAGACAAAAGCCGTCACGGTTCAATGTGCTGTGTCCTCGGTAAAGACATGCTTACTATCGAAGAAGAATCAGTATTTGTCGTGCCGGGCATTGAATATGCCCAGGGAACAAGCTTTGAAGGCCATTCATTTTTTGAAGCATCTTCTATCCGCAAAATCGGTGATACTTACTACTTCATTTACTCATGCGAAAGCATGCGTGAACTTTGTTACGCTACTTCAAAAAATCCGCGCAAAGATTTTGTGTATGGCGGCGTCCTTATATCGAACGAGGGCGGCAACAATCACGGAAGCATTGTGAAGCTAAACGGTGACTGGTATGTTTTCTATCACCGTCAGACAAACGGCACTTGGTACAGCCGTCAGGGATGTGCCGAAAAAATAACCATCGCTTCTGATGGAAGTATAGCTCAGGCCGAGATGACAAGCTGCGGTTTGAACGGGGCACCTCTTTGCGGTAAAGGCGAATACTCTGCTCACATTGCATGCAATCTTTATACAAGAAAAGAGAATTCATTTTTTGCAGAGGGAAGTTATCCGCGTCTGACTCAGGACGGAAAAGACGGTGATGAAATTGAAGGTCACATAGAAAATATTCGCAAAGGTGATTCTGTCGGTTTCAAATACTTTGATTTCAAGGATACAAAAAAGATTACAATCATTACTCGCGGATACAATAGCGGCGTATATGAAGTCCGTACATCTTTGGACGGTCCTGTTCTTGCAAAAATAAAAATCGAGTTTACAAATGACTGGGAAAAATATTCTGCTCCGATTGATTTGAGCTGCGGAACATCTGCTTTGTATTTTACTTATACAGGAAACGATGTGTCCATGTTCAAGGGATTTATCCTGGAATAGAATATTCTGAAAGATAAAAAAAGCGCAGTCAGTTTATGAATTATCATTTTTCATGCTGTCTGCGCTTTTTTGTTCTGTAATAAAAAGTTTTTCCTTACTTTATCAGTAGAAGCTGTTTTGATAAAAAAATCAGAATCCCATAACTCTGTTATAGTCGTAACCTGCATCACTTTTGATAGTGACAGGTTTCAGCTCAAAGTAAATGACATCGTTATCTTCCAGTGTAAATGTCAGATTTGTCATGCCGCCGTCAGAATTCAGAAGTTCTGTTGCTACGTGTGGGAAACTTGCAGATTTTATGAGTTCTACTTGATTTTGAGACGGATTTGCAGGCTCTCCGATATCGTGCCATATTTTGAGAGGATTGCAGTATTTTTCTGTGACGCTTTTTGTTACGAGAGTATAACGGCTGTTTTCTGAAGAATCTTGCAGAGTAGAAAATACGAAATCTTTCTGCAGTTTTTTACCTGTACGCTGTATGTTGTGATGCCAGAGAATACCCCGGTAAAAATCCTGATTTTTGTCGTCTGTGTAATGCATGATGACACTGTTGTCGTCATGATAGACACAGTTTCCCTTAAACTCATTCAGCTGTCTGTAGAAAACAAAAGTCCAGAATGTCGGCTTTGGAATGCAGTTATTTGCAATAAGTCCGAAGCCTCCGTGGAAAAGAGAAAAAGGAACGCCTCTTTCTTCAAAAATATCTCCGAATGTCCAGTATGAATAACTTGCAAGATCGTCACCGAGCCGTGAAAGCTGATGCGCCATGTAAGCGGCATTCTGATTTGTGTCGTGCAGAGGACAGTTTGGAATATAGGACGTGTTGTTTTCTGTGACGTTTATATCAAGGCCTTTGTATTCACTGTATTTGTCGATGATTGTGCGCGTTGTGTGCAGATTTGCAAAGCCAAGCTCTGGTTCCGAAAGTTTTGCATATCCGTAATGTCCGATATTTTCCGGTAACTCTGTTGTATAATGATGACGTGTGACAAAGTCAATTTCAAGGTGTTCTTCGTGACAGAATTCCATGAAAGCACTGATCCATTTTTCATCTGTGCCGCCGCAGACTGCAGGACCTCCGACTTTGAAAGCAGAATTTAGTTTCTTGATTGCGCAGAATGTCAGCTTGAAAAGTTTGAAGTATTCTTTCATGTCTGCGTCTTTCCAAAATCCCGGCAGATTCGGTTCATTCCATACTTCTATAGGCCATGTCAAAACTTCATCCGTTCCGTAACGGTCCATGAGATGTGTGAGAGTCTGCGTTACAAGTGAACACCATTTTCCGTAATCTGCCGGAGGAACTGTGTGCGCTTTCCAGTAGAAAAGTGTCTGTTCGTGACTTGCAAGCTCGGCTGGCATAAAACCAAGTTCCAGAAACGGTTTGAGATTAAGTTCCTTGTATGAGTCCATTACCATATCAAGGTATGTCCAGTTGTATTCTGCTATGCCGTTTTTTTCGTGATAGATTGACATGTCATCATGAAAAAGTCCGTGTCCGCGGATATGTTTGAAACCTATGTACTTCTGTACAAATGCAAGCTGTTCAATATATTGCTTCTGAAGGGCCAGACCCATGCGTCCTGTTCCTATGCAGAAATCAATGTTGTTGTTAAATGAAATATTGTTTTTAGCAGAAATAGAAATCATTTGTTTATTAATATTTTGTGTTTTGATGCAAAAAAAGCATCTTTTGATAAAATAAATGCAATGTTTAAAATTAAACTGATTTCAGATATTTTAAGCATTGCATTTTCAATTCAGGATTCCTTTACAAAGAAGCCGTCACGGTGATAGTGTTGTATCAGCCTTTAACAGCGCCCTGAGTAAGACCATTGACGATCTGGTTTGCAAAACAGCAGTAAACTATGATTGTCGGCAAAATTGATATTACAATAGCGGCGAACATTTTGACGTAGTTTGTTTCGTATGGACCTACGAAGTATGTCAGCGATACTGGAAGTGTTTTTTTCATCTTGTCTGATATGAAAACCATGGCAAGCAAAAGTTCATTCCATGTATTGACGAATGTCATAAGTCCTGTGACGAAAAGTCCTGTCCGGGCCATTGGAAGTCCAATATTCCAGAATGAACGGAATGCAGAACATCCGTCAATTGTGGCAGACTCGAACATTGCATTTGGAATGCTTTTGAAAAATCCTGTCATGATGTAGATTGTCAGAGGAAGTGCAAATGTGACATAAGGAAGAAGAAGGCTGCTTGTTTTGTTTACAAGACCAACTTTCGAGAATACTACGAAAAGCGGAATGAGGATAACGTGAACAGGAACCATCATACCGAGAAGAAAGTAAACCATAATCTTGTCTGAGATTTTGCTCTTGATTCTGGACAGTGCATAAGAGGCAAGGGAACCGATAAGCAAAGACAATATGAGTGTAAGTCCGGCTGTTTTAATAGAATTCCACAAAGCTACACCAAGGGAACCTTTTGTCCATGCGTATACATAGTTTTCAAAGTGGAACACTTTCGGAATAGCGAAAGGATGTGCCTGAAGTTCTGGGTTTGTCTTGAAAGATACGACAACAATCCACAGAAGAGGAGCTATGTACATTGCAGACACTATAATCAGGAACAGGTGCTGGAGAATTGAAACTGGTGTTGAACATCTGTTAATTTCTTTTAGTTTATTTTTGCTCATTTTCAAACCTCTTACATCTCATAGTTTTCTGTTTTGATAACTTTCTTTGTAATCCATGTGACAAGCAGGCACAGGATCAAAAGAACGATACCCATTGCTGATGCATAGCCGTATTTTCTGAACTTGAAGCCCTGATAGTAAAGCCATGTAGCAAGGTTTTCCGTTGCGTGGTTTGGTCCTCCCTGAGTCATGTTAAATACGAGGTCGAAGAACTTGAGGGAACCGATACAGTTCAAAGAAATACATGTTGAAATCATAGGTTTGATGAGAGGCAGAGTAATCTTTGTAAATGTAGCCCACTTTGAAGCTCCGTCAATGGCTGCTGCTTCGTAAAGGCTTTCGTTGACTCCGGAAATCTGAGCAAGGTATAGCATCATAGATTGACCGACGTACTGCCACAAAGCGATGCTGCTGATAACCCACATAGGAAGAGGCATTTTCCATGATGTGTCTATAAGCCATGCCGGGCCTTTGATATTAATGATTTCAAGAAGCTGGTTTAATCCCATCTGTGGTTTGAGCATAAATGAGAAAAGAAGGGCGAGCGCTGCTGATGAAAGTACGCATGGCAGGTATATGATATTCTTATATATATTTCGCGATCTTGTACTCATGTTTGAAAGTATGAACGCGTATAAAAGTCCGAAGATTAACTGTGATACGACAGAAAATACCAGGAAGAACAGAGAGTTGTTCAAGGCATGCATGAAATATTTGTCACGTGTAAACAGTTTGATATAGTTTGCTAATCCGATGAATTTAGGACTTGAAACAACGTCCCATTCACACAGAGAAATGTATAAAGCATAGCAGATTGGAATAAAAAGCACTAATGTAAAAAAGATGAGGGCAGGCAGCAGAAACCAGACATATGTGCTTTGTTTTTCCAAAGTCGTTTTTTTGGCAGGTTTATTTTTCATTGTAAAAATCCTAGTTTTGTAGAAGTGTAAAATAAACGGCGAACAAAATGGTATTTTGATCGCCGTTCGTAACAGGTCGCTTATAAAAACACAAGTCTTTAGAAGCTTACATTAGTTGATTGCTTTATCGGGAGACTCAGAAATTTGTAATTTCTGGAGTCAACTTAAAAAAAGCGATGTTTTAAGCCCTGTGATTTCAGGGCTTAAAACTCATGGTGTGCCTTCTGCGTTTTCAGAAGGCACCTTCTGTATCAGAAAACAGATTATTTTCCGATCAAATCTTCCATTTCGTAGTATTCCTGAACAGCTGCGAATGCCTGTTCTGGTGTTGACTGCTTGAGGAACAGAGAAACCATGTTGTTATCGAACTCAGCACCAGCTGCAGAAGAAGCGAGAGATTCGTTGTAGAATCCGAACTGCTTGTTTGCCTTGCCCATTACGTTGAGAACGTACTTGAGCTGCTTTGGAGCCTTGTTGAAATCGATTGTTGCGTTTGTTACAGGGAACTTTCCGCCAACTTCTGCTGTGTAAGCCTGTGCTGTCTGATCTGTGAAGTACTTGAGGAGCTCGATACAAGCTTCTGGGCACTTTGTCTTTGCAGAAACACAGAGTGAGTCAGACTTTGCAATGATAGAAGACTGGTTGTCTCCGCTGCCAGACTTTGCTGGGAATGCGAAAACTCCGCACTTGTCCTGGATTGGTGGGTTAGCACCGTTCATCTGACCGATTACCCATGAACCCTGGATAAGGATAGCTGCTTTTTCATTGTAGAACTCTGCAGTTGCCTCATCGTTTGAGAGACCTGCTGCGTTAGGGCTGAAGTATGAGCTGATTTTCTGAAGATCTTTTCCAGCTGCGATACAGTTTGCATTTGTCCACTTGTCTGCACCAGACTTGATTGCTTCAAGATCTACATTGTTGCGCTCACAGAGGTAACCTGCGACCATAGAAAGACACCATGCTGTTCCTGCTGAACATGAAATAGGTGTGTATCCCTTTGCCTTGATTTTGTCACAGGCTGCGTACAGATCATCGAGAGTTGCAGGCTCTGATGTGATACCGCACTCTTTGAAGATTTCTGTATTGTAGAAACAACATGCTGCTGCAATGTTAAGAGGGATAGCCATGATTTTTCCTTCACGTGTTGTACGTGAGAAAACACCGTTATTGAAAGATGACTTCCATGCGCTGTCTGCGTTGAGATAGCTTGTAAGATCAAGAGCGATACCCTTGTCTGTATACTGATACATATCAGGACCTGGTGATGCGATGAAAACATCTGGTGTCTGGTTTGATGCTACACGTGCGTTTACGAGGTTGTAATATTCCTCGAGGTTTGTTGAGATAACGTTTACATGGTAACCGTTGTCTGCAGCGTTGAATCTTTTGATAACTTCGCCGTAGCCGAGGGAAATAAGGTCTGTTGTTGCCTCAAGGTCATCCCAGAACATGAATGTGATTTCTTTTTCACCAGAAGCGTTTGTTGCAGTACCACCGTCTTTCTTTGCACAGCCAGTGAAAAGAAGTGCCAAACCGAGTAATGAAGTCATTACTTTTACAAGCTTTTTCATAAAAACCTCCACATTACGCTTTTTTAGCGTATCACGATTTCTAATTCTGTAAGTATGCAGTCTTTTTGGACTTATTTAAAAAAGAAACCTCTGTACAGAAATTTGCAGGGAATCCTTTTTTAGACTGTAGAAAAGGATACAGTAATGTTAGAATGTGATTCTTATATTATAAGTCCGTTTTTTATATTTTTAAAGGAATTTTTTTCCATAAAAAGTTACTAATGTCATATAGTTGTAATTCTTTCTATTATAATAAAATAGATATAATAAGATACTATATGGAATGTATATCCGAAATTGATACTGCATATTTAAAATTGATATGCCTTTTCTTTAAAAAGTACAGAAACATGTTTTCTGATGCTGTCTGAAAGATGGTTTGTGACATAAATAAAAAATCTGGATTTAAAAATCCGGCTCCAGAAAAACTATTTTCGGAGCCGGCAGAAAAATCAGTCACTGCATGTTCTGTCAATGAGTTTCCGGAATCCACACGCGCATCTGGTTTAAGCCTCTGTTTCCCCATGAATAGTATGGCACAAGGCTCAGATTTACTTTTTCTAGAGCTGGCTTTTTGTCTGTGTACAGAAGTTCGTCTTCTGTAAATACACAACGCACGCCGGAAACTGTCATTCTGCGTATTCCGCCGAGTTCATCGGACATGTTTTCAATCTCTGGCTTAGAATCGCCTGAGACCATAAGAGACAGCAGTTTGCCGTTGTCTTTTTCTTCGGCGCAGTAAACAAGAGGTCCATAAGCAAAGCTTACTTTGCCGGAATTTGAATATACGTTCGGATTGCAGTAGATTTTACGTGGTTCAAGATGCAGATTGATTGAGATATGAGATTCTCCTGACAGATCAAAATATGCAAAACCGTCTTTTCGTGTACAGTTTTCTGTCTGTGCCTGTTTTGCCCACTCAGGAATCCGGACGGAGAGTTTTTTGATTTTGGATAACGGACTGCACTTGATATCAAAAGTTACGGCACCGTCGTAAGGATACTTTGTTTTCTGAGTAATCTTGAGGCCGTCGAGTTCCAGTTCGCTTTCAATGAAGAGCACAGCGTACAAAGTATCGCCATCCTGCATGTAAGCATAATCTGCAATGTCGGTTATAGTTCGTGCGACGTTCGGCGGACAGCATGCACAGCCGTACCAGCCCGGACGTTCCGGCAGTGTGTGCCGGTGTGTCGCGGCTACACCGGAAATGCCGGGCAGAGCTTCAAGCGGATTTACATAGAAAAACCTCTTGCCGTCAAGCTGCATGCCGGCAAGTACTGTGTTGTACAATGCACGTTCCATGATGTCGCCGTATTCACCGAGTTTTTCATTTCGAAGCATTTGTCGCGCAAACATCATCAGACTGATTGCTGCACATGTTTCTGAATAAGCTGTGTCGTTCGGCAGGTCATAATCGACAGTGAAAGATTCGCCGATGTTTGTTGAACCTATGCCGCCTGTAATATACATGCGTCGCTGCGTTATGTTGTGCCAGAGTTTTTTGCAGGCTTCCAGCAGCTTTGCATCATTCTGTTCGCAGGCAAGGTCTGCCATTGCCGTATAAAGATATCCGGCGCGTACTGCATGACCTTCTGCGCTGTCCTGTTCTCTGACAGGTTTGTGGCACTGATGATATTTCGGGTCGACGCTTTCTGAACCCCATACATTCCAGTTTCGTTTTGCCATCTCTTTTTTGTAAAAGTCGGGATCGGTACCGCGCACGTCGACAAAATGTTCTGCAAGTTCCAAATATTTTGCATTGCCGCTTGAACGAGCAAGTTTGACAAGTGCAAGTTCTATTTCAGGATGTCCGGGATATCCGTCGTTTTTCTGTGTGATGAAATGTTCATATATGCAGTCTGCAAGACGGCATACTATGTCAAAAAGGTTTTTCTTTCCGGTTACCTCATAGTGAGCAACGCCGGCCTCTATCATGTGACCGGCACAATACAGCTCGTGTGCGTCGTGCAGATTTGTCCATTTTGCATCAGGGCGGCGTAGGGTAAAGTATGTATCAAGATAACCGTCTTTTTCCTGTGCACGGGCAATTATTTCTATAAGCTCGTCAATACGTTTTTCCAATTCTGCATCCGGATATTTTGCAAGGGAAAAAGAAGCGGCCTCTATCCATTTTGCAACATCACTGTCCTGAAAAACCATGCCATAAAAATCCTGATAATTGCTTTCGCCAGAAAGCTTTTTGCCGGCGTTGATAAAGTTATCTACTGCGTGACTCGGCTCTATACCCGGTATCTGGTCTTTGATGGCTTTTTCCTGATAGGGAATAATATTCTGAACGGCAATCTGCTGATAGTTTTTCCAGAAATTGCCGGTGACAGTCATTGAATGAATAAACAGATTTGACATAACTCTCTCCGAAAAGGTGAAATGAGCCTCTTTTGTCTGAAGCGAACTTAATTTTAATCCCGTTAGTTAAATTGAGCAAGAAATAAAAGCAGCTTCCAAAAATAATAGATTTTTCCGAAGAAAATTTGCAGAAAACTATACAATCGTTAGCCGCCTGCCATAAATACCGGGAGATATTTTGTGTCAGAATGCGAAAGCTTTCATTCAAATACAATGCGGAAACGGCATCTGCCGGCACCGGAGAGAACTGTTTCAATCTGGTATACACTGACAGTCTGTTATTCTCTCCAGATTTCATGTGCGGCATATAGAATGCTCTGCCTTGAACACTCACAAAGCGTACTTGATTTGACTCCGCCCGTCGTGTGCAGATTGAAGCCGCATTCCGGAAACTCAATCAGATATTCTTTGCAGGGGACAAGAACTTCTGTGTGCGTCGAGCCTGGGATTTCAAGTTCTGTCTAAAAACGGTCTCTGTCGCCGCCGGTTTTCAGGAATACATCTTTGTACTTTTGAATAATGTCTGTGTCTGCACATTTTTTTTGCACAGCATGATAAAAGACATGCTTTCGATTTGTCATCAAGTTTTTCTATGCCTTTTGCAAAACCCGAAAACCATTTTCTGTAAAACTCACTATCCATAAATATCTCCATCTGTAAAAGTTCCGTTAAAAAAATACTTCAAAAATTTTTCGTTTTTTTATTTCCGACCGAACTGACATAAATGACTTTATAGCCTGAATGCCGAGTTTTGTATCAAAAGCTCGCTTTCTGCCGGCTTATAATTTTCATACATGCGGGTTTACAAAATAAACTTGTCTGATGCCGAAGCCTGCTGTATCCCGAATCCAGTTTGGGATGACAGAATTTATCTACGGATGAATGTCTTACTTTTCAAAATAAAATTTTGTAAAATCTCTTGACTTGGAGTGAACTCCAATAATTATAATAAAAACATGGGCTTAACAATTAAACAAGTCAGTGAACAGTTTGACATATCTGAAGATACACTCAGATATTATGAAAAAATCGGAATAATTCCTCCGGTAACACGTACTCAGAACGGACACCGGTCATATGAACAGAAAGACATAGACTGGGTTGCACATACAAAATGCATGCGTCAGGCGGGGCTGAGCGTAGAGTTTTTGCTTCAGTATCTGGATTTGTATCAGGAAGGGGATGCAACAATTCCTCAGAGGCTTGAACTTCTGAAAACTCAGCAGAAGATTCTTCTGGAGCAGCAGGAAAAACTTAAGGAGACACTTGAGCATCTCAGTTACAAAATCAGCCGTTATGAACTTGCTGTTCAAACTGGAAAATTGACATGGGAATAAAACTTCTGTGCAGTAAACAGCCGTATTGTGATTTTGTACGGTCTTTTAAGAATTTAACTTTCAAACTTTTTTATAAAAACAAATAATAAATCTTCAGAAACCTGGACTTTTCTGGAGGGACATTATGGAACATCTGGGAATTGTAATTTTTAGATGCGAAAAAAACTTGCCGGCGGTTTCTGAAAAACATTTTTCAGAGACTGCTTATTAATTTATCAGGAGAATATGAAAATGGTTTACAGAGACTTTCAGGGAAAAAAAATCTCAGCGCTGGGTCTTGGTATGATGCGACTGCCTGTTGTCGGCGGAAATGATTCTGTCATCGACGAAAAAGCCACTGCAGAGATGGTTGAGTATGCAATAAAAAACGGAATCAATTATTTTGATACAGCGTTCGGTTATCATGCAGGAAACAGCGAGATCGTTGCCGGAAAAGTTCTTTCAAATTATCAAAGGGAATCATATTTTCTTGCAAGTAAATTTCCAGGCTATGATGTAAGTAATATGCCGAAAGTGAAGGAAATTTTTGAAGAGCAGCTTGTCAAATGCCGCACAGATTATTTTGATTTTTACATGTTTCATAATGTCTGCGAAGGAACTATTGACGGTTATCTTGATCCTAAATATGGAATTCTTGAATATCTTCTTGAGCAGAAAAAAAACGGACGTATAAAGCATCTCGGATTTTCCTGCCACGGTGATGTTCCATGTTTCAAGAAATTTCTTGATGAATACGGAAAGCACATGGAATTCTGTCAGCTCCAGATAAATTACATGGACTGGCATTTTCAGAAGGGCGAAGAAAAATGCCGCATGCTCGAAGAATTGAAAATTCCACTTTGGGTTATGGAACCTCTCCGCGGAGGAAAACTTTGCAGTCCTGCAAAGGAAACTGTCGACGTGCTGAAGTCTATGAGACCGGACGAAACAGTTCCAGCCTGGGCGTTCCGCTTCCTCCAGACTTTGCCGAACATGGGTGTAGTACTGAGCGGCATGTCAAATATGGAGCAGCTTAAAGACAATATCGAAACATACAAAGATGAAAAACCTCTTTCAAAAAAAGAATTTGACACACTGATTTGTGCAATTGATGAAGAGAACAAAAAGACAGGTGTTCCATGTACGGCCTGTCATTACTGTGTTTCACATTGTCCGCAGGGACTTGATATTCCGAAGCTGCTTGAACTTTACAATGAAAATTTGAGCACGAAGGGTAGAATGACATTCCTTGCGCCGGCTGCAGTCGGAAGTATGCCGGATGATAAAAAACCGAGTGCATGTCTTGGATGCAGAAGCTGTGAATCAGTTTGTCCGCAGCAGATAGAAATTTCTGCTGTATTGAAAAACTTCTGCAAAGATCTTGGTATCTGATCTGGATAGTGTATACATATAAAGATTAAAGGCTATCTGACATTTTTGAAAATCAATACCGCAAGGCACTGTAAACCAGTTTTTTTGCAGTGCCGTTTATATTAAATTGATAAGGAAATTATTATGAACACAAGAACAATTACAGCAAGAGTTTCAGTCAGTAAACAGACATTGATTGGATTTATTTCGGCAGCCGGTGCTGTTATACTTCCTCAGCTTTTTCATATTATGGGAATAGCTTTCGGGGCAGGCAGTTCGCTTGGTGCAGCATTTCTGCCAATGCATATTCCTGTAATCATAGCAGGTCTTATTGCAGGACCGTTTGCAGGCGGCATTGCAGGATTCGTTTCACCAATTGTTTCGTTTTATCTTACAGGCATGCCGTCGAGTTTGCTTCTGCCGTTTATGGTCGTCGAACTTTGTGTCTATGGAATTACATCAGGATTTATTGCGAAAGCAAAAATTAACATGGTTTTCAAAGTTCTCATTGTTCAGGCTGCCGGACGTCTTGCAAAATTTCTTGCGATTATACTGGCTGTGAATTTTCTTTCTGTTCAGAATATTTCTGGTTTCAGTGTAATTGAAAGCATTGTCACAGGACTTCCTGGAACAATTTTGCAGATTGTTCTTGCTGTGATTTTTGTCAGAAAAAATGACAGATAATCTTTGGAAAGCAAAACAAGTGCTGGAAGAAAAAAATCTGACACTTGTTTTGAATGACGGCAAAAAAATCATTGAATCGGCAGAACGTGGTGTCAAACCTCTTTTGGCTCTTCTGGATTCAGGAGAAGATTTTTCATCGTATTCTGCTGCGGACAAAGTCATAGGAAAAGGTGCGGCATTTTTGTATGTGAATCTTGGAATCAAAGACATATACACAAAAATTATAAGCCGTGACGCTTTTGATGTGTTTTCAGAACATGGATTTTCTGTTGAAGCTGACAAAACAGTTCCGTATATCATAAACAGAAATAAAACTGGCAGATGTCCGATGGAAACTGCAGTAGCAGAAACTGATGATCCTGCTGATGCAGAAATCATTATCAGAAAAAAAGCCGCAGAGTTAGGTGCCAAAGTGCAGGGGTAAAAATAAGATACTGTCATGAGGTTTCCTGTATTTTTAATTTCTATGAAAATTAAATTTGGAGGGAATCACATTATTTTAATAGGTCAAAATTCAAGTTTCTGCTAAATTGAAAAGTTTGGCAGAAACCATTGGATTGCATCATCAACAAGGTGAAACAAAAATGCAGAAATGCTGTAAAAGAAATGCCTGAACATTCCTGTTATACTTCTGGCTTTGTGATAAATCAAATTATAATTCAACTTCATCACAGACCAGATATTTTCGATTCTGTTCCTGTTTAATAAAAGCTGATGTTGTTCCGGCGTAATCATCCGTTTCATGTTTTTTCTGGTTGCCGTATACGGTTTTCTTCCGCTTTCAAACATTTCACGGACCTCTTTTTCCGTAATACATATTCAGATTTTTTTTTCCTGAAGAAGTTTTGATAAACCGCTGGTAAAAATCATCAATAATGCAGTATAATTCTATAAGATCGTTTTCGGTCATGGCATAACTCCTTTGTTTTTCGTGTGGTAACTAAATTTTAAAGAATTACGCCTTTT
>JAZQQW010000104.1:0-30332 GCA_045629255.1 Treponema sp. | reverse complement strand
CTTGGTATCTGTAACGGATTCCAGGCACTTGTTAAGACAGGTCTTGTTCCGTACGGTGAGTTCCGTGATATGTCTGATACAACGCCGACACTTACATTCAACAATATCGGCCGCCACATCAGCCGAATCGTCCGCACTCGTGTAGTCAGCGCCGCAAGTCCTTGGGCAATGTCTAAGAGTGTTCTCGATTCACGTATTCACCTTGTGCCGATAAGTCACGGAGAAGGCCGTATTGTTATCTCTGAAGAGCTTGCAAAACAACTGTTTGCAAACGGTCAGGTATTTACACAGTATGTCGACGAGAACGGTAAACCTTCTATTACAGAACCGGATAATCCAAACGGAAGCTTGTATGCAATTGAAGGACTTCTGAGTCCTGACGGACATGTTCTCGGAAAAATGGGACACAGTGAGCGTACAATGGGAACTGCTGCTGACGGTGCAAGCCTTGATCTCATCAAGAATGTTGCAGGAAATCCTCTTGAAAATCCAAAGGAAAATTCTTGTGAAAACATATTCCTTGCCGGAGTATCATATTTTGCATAAGCATAATTTCTGCCGTCTGCTGTCATTGGCAGCAGGCTTTGCTGCATGTTTTGCAATTTTAGTCTATTGCACATCATGCAGTAAAAAGCCGGTCTGGTATGATGATTTGACTCAGGCAAAAGCAGCAGCTGAAAAACAGAACAAAAATATTTTCTTGTTTTTCAGCGGAGAAGACTGGGACGAGAAAACATCAGGATTTAAAACATCTGTTTTATCGACATCTGAGTTTATGTCATCTGTTGGTAAGAAATATGTTCTTGCAAATCTTGATTTGTCTCAGGCTCAGTATGCTTCGACTATCGGCGAAGAAAATACAAGCGAAAAAAGCAAGGCACTTCAGAAGAAAAGAGATATTATTCAGCAGTATGGTGTTGTTCAGATACCGGTAATTTACCTTTTGTCAAAGGAAGGATATGTTCTGAGTATCATACATTACAATGAAAGTATGACTTCTGTTTCGGCTCTTCAGGATGTGCTTAGTGTAAGTGATGATAATATACAGGAAGTTTCAGCGTGCATAGATGCTGTAAATTCATCTTCCGGTACAGACAAAGTCCGTGCGATTGATTCACTTTATGAAGCAACAATTTCTACTGGCCGTTATGTTCTAGCTCCTCTTGTATCTCAAGTTGCTTCGCTGGATATAAATAATGAAACAGGGCTTGTCGGAAAGTATGAGTTTATTACAACATATAACAATGCTGTTGATAAATTTTCACTTGATGAAACCGCCGGCATTGCTGAATCATTTGCAGAGATAGCCGAAACTGGACATCTTGATCCGATTAGAAAGCAGGAAGCATACTACAACGCAGCTTTTATTATGGCAGTAATCGGTGACAGTGATTACGATACCATGTATGGCTATCTGCAGAAAGCCCTCGCACAGGATACTCAAAGCGAACATGCAGAAGATATTTCTTTGATGATGGAATCTGTCCTCAAAATGAAGAGTGCTGTGGAACAAGCAAGAGCTGCAATGCAATCTGATTCACAGAATTCAACAATACCGGCAGATGCGAATGAATAACATTCCTGAGCTTTGCATAATTTCTGCGTTTTTGATTTTATTCTCAATGATTTTTTCTGCAACAGAAAGCGCATTCCTTTCAATCAATAAATTGAGAGTGCGTTTTCTGTATAACAAACAGAACAAAAAAGCGATGAGAGTATGGAAGCTTTTAAATGATAGAGAAAAGCTTATAAATACTCTGCTTATTGCAAATAATCTTGTAAATATAGCTCTTTCTTCTATAATCACATGCATATCGCTGGAACTGTTCGGTAATGTGGGAATTGGTCTTGCGACTTTTGTTGCGACTCTGCTTCTTTTGGTTTTTGGTGAGATTTCTCCGAAGACCATAGCTACACATCATCCGGAATCAATTGCCTTTTTCTTTGCGCCGCTTGTGATATTTCTCGAGTATGCACTTCATCCGTTTGTTATGGTTTTTACAGGGATTTCTGGATTTGTCCTTCGCATCATGAAAGTTGACACAAAGAAAAAAGAAGTGTCTTTTACGGAAGAAGAAATAAAAACTCTGATAGATGTCGGCGGTGAACAGGGAATTTTTGAAAAAAACGAAAAACTGATGATGCACCGTGTTTTTAAGTTCACAGATCTTGAAGCGCGTGACATAATGGTTCCCCGCAAAGATATAAAAGCCGTTCCTGTTACTGCAAAATATAATGACATAATTGAGTTCTCTCAGAGATTTCTGCTTTCCAGGTTTCCTGTTTACGGAAAAAGCATAGATGATATACTTGGTATCATCTATGTAAAAGATTTGATGAATTACAAAAATCACAGCGAGGATTTTGATGTCCGCAAAGTGATGCGTCCACCGCTTTTTATACTTGAAACAAAAAAAATGTCATCTATTCAGCAGATGCTCAAAGAGAATCATCAGAGCATTGCTGTAGTTATTGATGAGTATTCCGGTACATACGGTGTTTTGACTATTGAAGATATTGTAAGAGAAATTTTCGGGCCGATAGCGGACGAATTTAAACCATACGCAAAACGGGTTGAAGTGAAAATTTCAAATCCTTATAACGAAAATATCAGTGGTCTTGCAAGACTGATAGATATAAATGAACAGCTTAATATTCATATTGAATCCAAATGTTCTGAAACTATAGGGGGGCATATTGCTGAAGTACTTGGCAATATACCAACAGAGGGTGATAGTATTGAATGTGATGGCATAAAGTTCACTGTAAAAAAAATGGATGACAAGCGTGTAGAAGAAGTACATGTCAGCTGCAAAAGAGAGGAAGTATAGAATTGATAGTTATGCAGATATTGAAAATTGTGCTGCCATTAGTGCTTGAAGTTTTTCTGATTGCATGCGGTGCTTTTTTTTCATCTACGGAGACAGGATATACATCTCTTTCACGTATAGCAGTACGTCAGATGCGCAAGAATAAAGAACCAAAAGCTGATCAGGTTGCATCGCTGCGTTCAAATCTTGACAGACTTATTTCTACGGCTTTGGTTGGCACAAATTTTGTAACAACACTAATTTCCTCTGTTGCAACGGCATACGCGGTAGCTGTATTCGGTCCGTCATCTGTAACATATGCAACAGCCGTAGTTACGATTCTCGTTATCATATTTTCAGAAATAGTTCCGAAAACATACGCTGCCATGCGTCCGAAAGAGACAGCACAGCACAGCGCTCTGCCGATTCTTGTTCTGCAAAAAATTTTGTTTCCTGTAATCTGGTTCTTTGACCAGCTGTCGCATTTTATCAATTTCGTAGAAAAACATATAGTCAAACAGAGCCGTCCTCTTGTGACTTCAGAAGAACTTAGAACTTTATTGGATGTTGGCAAAAATGAAGGTACTCTTGAGGAAGTTGAGACGAAGATGCTTGTCCGGCTTTTTGATTTTTCTGACATACGTGTAAAAGATATAATGCGCCATCGTTCTTTTGTAAAATATGTTTCCGTAGACGAAACATACGAAAACGTTCTTGACATTTTCAAAGCCGGATTTTCCCGTATTCCTGTTTACAAAGAATCTGAAGAATGCGTTGTCGGTGTTCTGCATTACAAATCAGTTTTGTTTGCAGACAAGGCTATCACCGAAAGCCGTGACTTTGTTCGAATCTGTATGCATCCAGTCGTTGTTGTTCCGGAAACAATTTCTGCTCTTGAGCTTTTGCACAAATTCAAGAAAGTAAAAGATAATTTTGCCGTAGTATTGAATGAGTACGGAAGCAATGCCGGCATTGTTACAATGGATGACATATTGTGCGAAGTCTTTGGAAGAATAACAGACGAAAACGGAGAAAGTGAGGTCGCACCGGAAAAAAGAATTACAGTTGTAAACTCATATGAGTTTATTGTACCTGGCGATATGAGACTTGATGATTTTAATGACGTGCTCAAAATGAACTTGGACAGCGATCATTTTGATACACTTGGCGGATGGCTCTTGGAAAGATTTGACGAGCTGCCTTTTGTCGGTGCTGCATACAGAGGAAACGGTGCGATTTTTATCGTAGAAGATCAGAGTGCACGTCGTATTCAGAGTGTCAGGATAAAACTTCTGCACCAGAGTGAGCAGAGAAAAGCACCGTAAAATATACCTCTTCAGATAGCGAAGAGGCTTTTATGCTTTTAAGCTGCTTGGATTGAGATATAATTGAGCGGTTCAAGAAAATATGTTTTTAGAAACTTTTCTTATGTGCGTTTTGCAAAGTTTACGATAAACTCTGCTGTTTCATCTAATCCCAAAAGAGAACTATTTATAAGCAGATCATAGTTTTTTCTGTCACCCCATGTCTGTTCGGTAAAAGTATTGTAGTGGTTTGCACGGCGCTTATCGATAAGTTTGACATCTTTTTTTGCAGTATCTGCATTCAATCCTTTTCTTTCGATAGCTCTTTTAACTTTGTCCTCAAGCGGTGCATAAATAAATACATTCAGAATATCTTCTGGATTTATTTCTGTCGTGTGAGTCAGAATATAATCAGCACATCTTCCGACTATGACACACGGACCTTTTTTTGCAAGGTCGATGACAACCTGACGCTGAGCATTGAAGACCTGGTCTGCAAGTGGTGTATTTATTGGAGAGTGAGCTGTAGTCTGTATGCCTGTGCCAGGAGCTGCATAGCTTGCTCCTAGCAAGAGAGTGTACAAAAGACTTGATGAAATGTTTTGTTCTGTTTTTTGAATAAACTCTGCGGAAAGTCCGGAATTTTTTGCTGCCATGTCGATTATTTCGCTGTCATAAAAAGGTATATTCAGCATGGAAGAGACTTTTTGACCGATAGAATGTCCGCCGGAACCATATTCTCGGCTTATTGTGATTATTTTTTTCATTTTTCCCCTCATTGTACTGATTTTATCTCAGTTAATCTTTTAACATGAGTTTTTATAGTATTACATTTGAGTCTTTAATTTTGAAATCACAAGACTTAATAAACATCGTATTTTCAGTACATTCAAATTATACCATGTTTTGGGGGATTTGTATCAAAAAATATTGATCTTTATACCGGCTCCAAAATGTATGCTTGATTCAGACATGCCGCTGTGTCCCTGTGATTGTACGTAACTTCTGTTTACGCCGACTTTTTGGTATGTTGTTCCCTTTTCTTTCATGCTGTATGATCCGCCAAAGTTGCATTTGAAGGAAATTGCATCATTGAGGTCAAAGTATGCCGACAAATCACCTTTGAAAGTTTTGAAATACGAAGAAACTTTGTCTTTGTAATCATTTGAACTGGTTTTTCTCATGTCACGCCAGTGAGTGTCGTAGGCTTCCATGCGTGTATATGGAGAAAGTGCACCTTCTGCAATGAAGTGGAATCTGTTTCCTGCATTGATTTTAATTCTTGCGCCGAGGAATGTGTAAACTGAATCTTTCTGGTAGTCTATGCCGCACAAATCGCCTTTGTGTTTTTCGGAGGCATACGGTTCACCACTGTTATAAGGATAAATATATCCGCCAGGACCTGGCTGTCCGTACCATCCGTATCCGTTTTCTGCAGAAAATTTGATGGAACGGGTTCCTATTTCCATTGTTGGACCGGCAGAGAAAAAGTCGCTTACATCAAATTCATAGAAAACTTTCAGTGCGATATCAAGGTACGATTCAAGACTGTTCTCTGATATGGAATATGTTGTTTTCATATTGTCTTTGTTCAGCCAGTCAGAATCGTACATATTACCGCATCGAGTCGGCATTGCTGATGCCAGTCTGATGCTTATGCCAAGGTTGTGGACAATAGCTTCTGCATTCAATCCATAAATCCAGACAGGTTTCAGTTCCCAGTCCAGATAGCTGTAAAGAACATCATCACCATTCGTGTTATTTGTGTAAACATACTCACCAATATTACCTGAAACACATTCTACAAAAGGCTCAAAAGAAAGCTTGTAGTCAGAATCTTCTGCATAAAGTACAGCTGAGATAAAGGAAAAAATAATGGCAATAAAAAAAACTCTTTTTTTCATGTTTTGCAAAATCCAAAACGCCTGCAAAACTTAAATTTCACAGGCAATGCATAGAATGCGATGTTTAAAACTGTATAATAATGACAGTTTTAAACTTTTAAGTCCGTCTTCTTGTATCTTTACAGGCGGCTTTTTATGTCGAAATAGTCTTTAAAAACTGTAATTTTTAAAGACTGCACAAAGGGTCTATTTTAAAAATCTTTGCCATCTGTTTTCTGACAGCTTCCAGATCTCTTGGATATGGAGCACAGAAAGTCATCGGTTCAGAAGTTTTTGGGTGCGCAATGGTAATCGAATAAGCATGCAGTCCGAGTCTGGAAAGCAGAGGTCTTTCTTCTATTTCGTCACCGTTCCACTTTTTCTTGAAGTCAGAAAGTTTAACAGGTTTTGTATTTCCTGAGTAAAGCGGGTCGCAGACAATGGCAAAACCGTTTTCTTTCAGATGAACGCGGATCTGGTGAGTTCGGCCTGTAAGAGGGCGGGCTTCTATCCAGCTGAACGGACCGCAGCATCCAATCAGATGAAAATCTGTAACAGCCGGTTTTCCATATCTCTGGTTTGCGACTGTTCTATGATGGCTGTCTCCATCCGGCTGAAGTTTCAGATCAATATGCAGATCTTTCCACATAGGATGACCGTTTACGAGACAGTGATAAATCTTTTTGACTTCGCGGTTTTCAAACTGCATTGACAGATTTCTGTGTGCTTCTGGATTTCGGGCGTAAATTACGGCACCACTTGTATCTTTGTCTATACGGTGAACTGCGTAGATTTTTCCAAATTCTTTTTCCACAGCAATATCGAGTCTTGGAGCTTCTGTATCGTATCTGTCCTGTGCAATGAGAAGTCCTGATCTTTTGTTGACAACTAAAATGTCATCATCAGAGTAAATTACAGTGTAGTCAAGAATTTGTTTCATAATCTAAGTATATCCTATAAAAAATTTATGAGCAATCTAATTTCCGGAAGAAATTTCTAAAAACTAAAATCTGGAATGTAAACATTTCAAGACTTACAATCCACCAGAATAACAGTTTTAGAGATATCTTTGGAGAGAAAATGATTTTTCGGTTCGAGAAAAATTGTCAGTTCTCGCTGTCTTTGTTTGGTTTTTTTGTGTTCATCATGGAATAGAAGACAAAAAATATGACAGTCAGTGCGATAAGGTAAATTAGGAAAAACACTTCAATAACAGTTTTTGAAACTTCATTGCGGAATAATAAAGCCATAAGTCCTGTGATAAATGTTAAAGCTCCTATTATGTAAAAAATAGTTCCTGCAGTGGCACTGAGGGGAGCTTTTTTTACAGATTCAGGGCGCTTTAAATAAAATGCCACAGAACAGAATGCGATACCGGCTATCATAAATGCAATTGCTCCCAAAAGAATGCGTGATGGATTCATAATTTTTCCTTGAATTAAGATTTTCTTATCTTACAATATTAAAGTGTTTGATATAATAAATAGTAAAGTCACGGATGCGACCGATAAACTGCTTTTCGATTTTTTTTCTGACAAACGGTATGCTTGGAGCTGTAACTCCACCGAGAGCATAAACAAACCAGTTGCCTTCATATTGGAAAGCACAGATGGCAGCTCTCATTTTTGTTGTTTTTATCGCAGTGACGAAGCCAAGTTTCATAGGTTCCTGGTTTATCTGGCTGAAAAAGAAAGTATCTTCTGTTGTATTTATGATAAGTTCTGTGTCGTATGGTGCAAGCATGTCCATTTTTACATGAGAACGGATTATGTGAAAATCATCGCCGTCTTCTCTGCTTATAAGGTCAGCAATAGGGAAGAGCTGCGTTGTTTTTCCTGTATCTTCATCTGTGTATATGATTTCTTTGTAAAGGCTGATATCTGAAAAAACATTGTCGGCCTGTTCGATGATATCTGCATTGTTTTCCAGAGGAATCATGTAAACAATTTCGGCCAGATAATTCGGTCTGAGATCGTTGAACAATTCCAGAACTTTATCGGATACTGCACTTGTTTTTTCAATCATGGAAGCGTTTTTGCATTTTCCTATGTTTTTAATAACGATTTCGCCGGCTTCGAGCTTTTTAATATCTTTTGATGTAAATTTATCATTGAATGGATATTGTGTTGAAAAAAGAGATACAGAAGCTGTTAACAATACGGCGAAAAATGCTGTAAAAAATTTCATTTGAAGTAGTGTATTCTTTTATCGTCGTTTTTGCAACATAGAAAGGCCGGCTGCCTGAGCACTGAATGTAAGTGAAATGCAGGCTCCTCCGCTGTCTATGTTTGATGCAGAAATAGTGCCGCCGAGAACGTGAATGATTACCTGCGCAATGGAAAGTCCAAGTCCAGATCCACCGGCTGCACGGTTGTGAGAACTGTCTCCGCGGTAAAACCGTTCGAATATGTGAGGAAGAATTTCTTCTGAAATGCCAGGGCCATTATCGCTTGTACTGATTGTGAGAACTTTGTTTTTTTCATCAGTTTTTGCAATGAGTGTTATTTCTGGTTGTGTATTGACGGCTTTGCAGAATTTGATGCTGTTAGAAATTATGATTGTCAGAGTCTGGTGCAGAAGTTCTCTGTCTGAAGTCATCTGAAGATTGTCATCACAGTCTATGTTAATCTTTGCATTTTCTTCATAAGAGAGAGTTTCATCTGAGAGCTGTGCAAACAGCGTTTGCAGTGTAAATTTTTCTTTTACAGGTGATTGGCGGCCGCTTTCAAGTCTGGACATCTGGAGAAGGTTTTTTATTGTACTGTCCATGGAATGAGCTTCTTTGATGATAATATTCAGCGATTTTTCTGTCTGTGCCGGATCATCTTTGCCCCAGCGCATCAAAAGACGCGACTGTCCAAGTATGACAGAAACCGGAGTTCGAAGTTCATGTGAAACATCGCTTGTAAAAGCTCTTTCTCTGTCGAAATCTGTTTTGAGACGGGCAAACAGGTCGTTAAAAGTTTCTGCAAGTTCGTCGTTTTCGTCGAGTGTTGCTTCCGTATGTTTGACAGGAAGCTTTTCGTCCAGGTTTTCACTTCCGATGCGTTTGGCCTGTTCTGTCATAAGAATGACAGGTTTTATAGTGTTTCGCGTCATAAAAAGCGAAACAAGAAATGACAGCATGAGAACTGGTATACAAATGAGGGCAAGTGTAACAGGGATACCTCTCAGCAAAAGTTTTGCTGAATCTGTGTCCATGTTCATGGCTGTCTGTATCTGATACTGTACACCTTTGATAGTTGTGCTTTCTGCATAGTAAAAGATGTTCAGATCTCCGTCGATAAAGTAATCTTTTTGAATCAGGTTTACGGCTTTTCCGTTAGTTAACTTCAAATGAGGCAGAAATGGGTCGTTTGTAAATATCGGATTTTTTCTGTCAGCGTAGTAAACAGCATAAGTAATAAAATACGGAATGGAAAAGTCCTGCGAACCGTTTGCAAGTTTTGTTTTGATTTCAATGCAGGAATTTTCCAGATCTGAAGCCTGCTCCTGTCGGACAAACTGTTTGAGAAGAAAAGAATATATGACAGAAAGCAGAAGGACAGCAACAGTAAGAAGCAGCATGAAGCGGTAAGATATTTTTGTTGCTACAGAATGAAAGAAAGAAACTTTCATTTTTCTGTTCCAGATATCATCATATAACCTATGCCGCGTATAGTGCGGATATATTCTTCCTGTGTAATCTGGTCAATTTTACCTCTGAGGTAGCCGACATAAACGTCGACATTGTTCTCATCGATAAAGTGATTTTTGCCCCAAACTTCGGTGATTATCTGGTCTCTTGTCAAAGCTTCATCCAGATGCTCCATGAAGTTTTTGAGCATGATAAACTCAGTCTTGGACAAAGTTAGTTCTTTTCCGTTTACAGTGGCTTTCATAGAAAGCGGCTGCATTTCTATTGCACGGTTAACAAGTTTTTCTGAGCTGGTGTCTTTCTTTGCGCTGCGACGGAGAACTGCACTCATTCGGGCAAGCAGTTCTTCGATTTCGAATGGCTTTGGCAGGTAGTCGTCAGCTCCGGCGTTTAAACCGTTGACTTTGTCGTATGTTTCGCCTCTTGCAGTCAGAACGATGACAGGAACATCAGAAGTTTTTCTTATACGTCGCAGAACTTCAAGTCCGCTCAGTTCCGGAAGCATTATGTCCAGCAGAATCAGGTCAGGATTTTCGTTCTCAAACTGTTCGAGGGCCTGTCGTCCTGTTTCTGCAATTGCAGTTTCATATCCTTCATGCTGCAGCTCGAGGTTCACAAAATCGCTGATACCTGCATCGTCTTCTACAATCAATACTTTTGCCATTCAAGAGCCTCTTTGTCAAATTTGTAAGAATCGTTTGAGTTAATGTCTTCGAAGATAAATTCTTCAATGTTCTTGCCGTTATATGACTGAATTCCGGTTAAAACAAGTGAAAACGGAAATTCCAGATTTTCGTCAAAAAATGAAATGCGGATTTTGTTTCCTTCTCTATTGAAAGAAATCTTGCTGGACGGAGAAATTGTCTTGTCGCTGATTTTGATATTTTCAAAACTGATGGAACGAGGGTCGATTCCCTGCGAAAAAGTTATATTCAGAAGAACTGTTTTACCGTCTCGGCACATTGTAGAAAGTGCCAGAATATAAAACTCTGATGATTCAACAGGTTTTCTTTGTCCTCTATAGCTGAAAAAAGGTTTTCCGCTTTTTTGTTCTGATTCAGGAATATCATCATCCAAATCTTCTTCCGTCTGGTTGTCTTCTTTTTCGGATGGGCGGAGTTTGTTTTTATTGTCTGTGCCGGAAAACTTTTTTGGCGGAAACGGTGGTTTTCTATTAGGATGAGTTATATCTGGTTTACCGGAATGTTCTGACTGAGTAATAGATGGAAGACTGAATGCAGGGGAGGCTAATGCAGCTAATAATGCAATAATAAATACAACAGTGCGCATTTTTTCCTCCTTAATAAAAATACAACATCTGAACTTTGATTTTATTACTGTTTTTATTATATCAATTTTGAGTCAAAAAGATAGGGGATTATGATAAGACTTTTCTTATCTTTTATTTAGAAATGACAGTAATTTCTAAATAAATGCATATTTACAGGCCGAAAAACTGTTTTTTTCCTGAGTTTAGGACATTTTCGTGCTCAGGTTGCAAGTTTTGTTCTGTAAATGTTATACTTTGGGCACAGGAAAACAGTTTATGAAATGGATGATAGCTTCTGATATACACGGTTCGGCAAAATATTGTGCCCTTATGGTTGACGCATTCAAGAAAGAAAAGGCAGACATGCTTCTGCTTTTGGGAGACGTACTTTATCACGGGCCACGTAATGATTTGCCTGAAGAGTATGCCCCGAAGAAAGTTATAGAACTTTTGAACCCGCTCAAAAACTTTATTGTCTGCGTGAGGGGCAACTGCGATGCCGAAGTTGACCAGATGGTGCTCGACTTTCCGATTATGAGCGACACAGCTGTCATAGAAAACGGCGGTAAATTGATTTATGCATCTCATGGACATCATTATAATGACGAAAATCCGCTGCCTATGAAAGACGGCAGTGTTCTTTTGTGCGGTCATACACATATTCCGAAAAGAACTGCTGTTAACGGCGGAAAGTGTATTTATATGAATCCTGGTTCTGTTTCTATACCAAAGTCTGGCAGCTGTCATTCATATATGACTTTGTCAGACGGTGATTTCGTCTGGAAAAATCTGGAAACTGGTGAAACTTACGAAGTTTAATCTTAATTACAGAATAAATTCGAAAAAAGTTATTTTTCTGATGTCGGTGTCATTAGATGTGGTTGTCTGGATTTAGTTTTACAGATTTTCTGAGTCAAAAGTCGCTGGAATTTTTTTAAAGTTTGTTCTGAATGCAGAGTACAGCTTCTACGATTTTCGGATCGAACTGTGTGCCGGAACCTTCTGTGATAATCTGCAGTGTTTTTTCTTTCGAGAAAGCCGGCTTGTATGACCGTACGTTTAGCAGGGCATCAATAACATCTGCAGCTGCCATGATTCTGGCACAAAGTGGTATTTCATCTTCTATGAGATGCAGTGGATATCCATGGCCGTTCCACCATTCGTGATGACACAAAGACATGATAAAGGCTGTCTGCGTAAAGTCTTCTGTTTCTACATTTCCAAAATCATTTACGATTATTTTTTCTCCAAAAAGTGGATGCAGCTGGATAGTGTTCATTTCTTCCGGTGAAAGACATGTCGGTTTTGACAAAATGTATTCGGAAATGTACATCTTTCCTATATCGTGCAGAGGTGCGGCTTTTGTCATGAGTTCTATATAACTGTCTGTCAGCTCATCTGTGTAATATCCGAGTGATACAAGAGCCTTTGATATCAGGTTAACATAACGGCTTGTACGTTCAACATGTTTTGCCGTCGTGATGTCTTTTGATTCAACAAGGTTTGCAATGCCTATTATGAGCTGTTTTTGCATGGAAAGGATTTTTTCGTATTGTATGTACTGCGTGTCCAGTGCGTTTTTTATCAGAGTTGTAATAGAGTAGAGGATTACAACACAGATAAGGAATTCCAGAGAATTTCCAGCACAGAACGATATGAGCCAGTGCTCCGTTATGTGTACGGGAGAATCCGGCAGATTTGTTTTGGAGCGCACGATGAAGCTGATTATCATTGAAATCCAGCTGACAAGGTACACACGTCGGGAGAATTTTGGGTAGAAATAAATGCTGCATAAAATCGGAACTATGAGATATCCGATGAAAACTGCAAGGTATGGTGTAATGGACAGCATGAAAGTGACGACTTGAACGGAACCTATGCAGATGTATTTTGTTGCCCGGCTGTACGGATTATGTCTGTTCATGAGGTTGACGACAATCCACGTTACCGTGCAAAGTATGGATGTTATTATCAGAAGAGAATAGCTTATTCCGGGGAAAACGTTGATGAAACGAAAAAATATCATAATTGGTCCGCTTATTACGCTGAGCAAAAAAAGCTTGCCGAGCAGCAGATTTATGTGTTTTTCGTTTTCTGCATAAAATTCTTTATGTGAATTTCCAGACATCTTTTATGGACTACCTCGAAAAAACTTTAGTTCAAATGTCTGCCGGGTTCAATCTGCTGATTTTATGAGGTATTGAACGTCGACTTTTTATAACTGTCTCTAAAAACTTAGTTTTTTAGAAACTCTCTATATTTTATAAGGTAATAAACAATTCTGCAACGAATATTTGGATTTAAAATCTCAGACAATTCTAAAAAATGACAATTCTTAGGATTACTCAGATATTTTATAATTCCAATTATGTTTTGGATATCGGCCTTTCATTTCTTTGCAGATGTCATTCCATGTTCCGCTCCAAAATCCTTCCAGATCGTCTGTAATTTGAAGCGGTCGGCGTGCTGGTGACAGCAGTTTGAGCAGTACGTGGACACCCATGATTTCAGGTGTTTCAAAGCAGCCGAACATCTGCTGGATAATGATTTCAATTGTCGGCCGTATTTTTTGTCCGGATGTGCTGTCTGATGTCTGTTCATAGACAATGCGGGCTTTTTTGCCATTTGCAAGAGTTATGATTTCCGGCACAAGATTGTCTATTTCCTGCCCGTTCAGAAAATACTTCACGGCGTCCAGGACTGTCTGCTCGCTTATGTTTCGGCCGGTGATAAACGGTACGAGCCATTCGTTTACATTTTGGGCAAGAAATGACTTTACTTCTTCGAGAGACTTTTTTTTGTAAAATGATGCGCGCAGCAGAAAGTTCAGACATGTTTTTGACAAAGGCAGTATATCTATGCCTTTGTCCTGTATTCTTGTGCAGAGTGCCTGTGCATAGTCTTCTTCGCTGACGGGCATTGATTTTTCAGAAAGAATAATCTTGCCGTAGCAGAGAACTCTTTTTTTTCTGATTGCAGATGATGAGTCATCTGCAAATTCTGTGACAGTTTTTGTCTGGGTGTGCTTTTGTAAAAACTCAGAGACGACAGCTTCATCTGCATCTTTGTACTGATAGATAATGCCGGTTCTTTCTCCTGCGTTTACTTCCGGTGCAATAATCCATTGCATCATCTGGCTGTCAGTTTTTGTTTTATCCGATATGACAGCTTTTCTGCCGGATGGAAACTGGTATTGCGTGCCGGATATGAGGTCTTTGTTCTCTTTTGTGCTGCACTTTCTGGCAAGTCTGTCCGGAAATCCTGCAAGAAGAGGTTCTGCAAAACTTTTTGTGACATCTGGATACAGAGACTGACATCTGTTTTTTCTGTTCTGGCATTCTGCAATGAATTTTTTCTGCTGGTCAAAGGAACTTTTGCTATATTGTGTGTATGGCAGCGCGTCCTGAGGGGTTCCTTTGAGAACGACACATGAAAGCCTTGGTGACAGCCCTATGACAAGAGCTGCTTTTCCGAGGTTTGTAATGTATTTTTCGCCGTTGAGGCATTTCATCTGTTCAAGAAGTCCGGCGGCTGTGTTCCATGCATTGTCACTTGGTGAATCCAGCAGGTTGAGGGAACTTTTGTCACGTATGCCCCATTCAGCACATTGTAACACTACAGAAAGTAAATCTGTACGTAGAATTTCAGGAGGAGTCTGCTCGACAAGGACTTCGTTTTTATTCCAAAGGCGGACACATCTTCCTGCCTGGGTACGACCTGCACGGCCAGTTCTCTGCGCAGCAGAAAATGCACTGACTCTTTCGGTAACAAGAGTTTCCATTCCAGATGTGACGTTCATGCGGTTGACTCTCATCCAGCCGCTGTCGATTACAACTGTGACATCTGGAACTGTGACAGAAGTTTCTGCTATTGCCGAAGAAAGAATGACACGGCGGGGATCATCAGTTTTTTGGGCAGTGAGAATCTTTTTTTGTTCTTCAAAACTTACAGAACTGTGTAAAATCAAAATATCGGTGATGTTTTTTCCTGATGTACCTGTACTGTTCAAAAGGGCTTGCTTGAGTTCGGTTTCTGTTTTCCGTATAGCGGCAATGCCCGGCAAAAAAACAAGAATAGTGCCTTTGGCGGTGTTTTTTTTGTCTGCAAAAAGTTCATCGAGGACAGCTTGTGAAGGAGATTTGTTTTCTTTGTATTCTATGGAAACTGGAAAAGTCCTGCCTGGAACTTTGCAGACCGGAACTGGCAGGTGTGTGCTTTCTCCGGTTTGTCCCAGATAATCTGCAATACGTTCTGCATTGAGTGTCGCTGACATGACGATAACATAGAGATTTTCGTTCAGTTCCATGGCTTCTTTCAGAAAGCAGAGTCCAAGATCGGCGTGAACTGATCTTTCGTGAAATTCATCAATTACGACGACATTGATATCTTCCAGAGACGGATCTTTTAGAAGCATATTTGTCAGAATCGCTTCTGTTATGACAGTAAACCTTGTACTTCCGCTTGTTTTTCGTTCCATGTGCATAACATATCCGGCAGTCTGACCTGGCTTTTCTTCCAGAATTTCGGAAACTCTGTTTGCAACGGCAATGGCTGCAAGCCGTCTTGGTTCGAGCATAAGGATTTTGCCTTTGAAATGATTGAGCAATGCAATTGGAACTGCTGTCGATTTTCCGGCACCGGTTTCAGCTGTTAGAATAAGAAATCGTGAAGGAGATGTTTTCAGCTGTTCACAAATTGAATCGAGGTGGTCTGTAATCGGCAGATCGCGGATAATGTTTGGATAAATCGTCATGTCTTTGTATAAAATATGCTTTTGATAAAGTATTTTCATACTATCAGACAGTGTCTAAAATTGCAATTCTCATTGATTTTAGGTATAATTAGTATATGCGGCGTAGAGTTTTTGCTCTTTTTCTTGTATTGCTATGTTCTCTTTCTTTGATATATGCAGACGAGAAAATGAGTGTAAGCTTTGAAAAAATTTCTGCTAAACTCCCTGCCGGCTGGCTGGCTCAAAGTATCAGTGAGTCCACTATGAAACTGATTTTTTATTCGCCTGACGAACTTAATGACCGTTTCCGTGAACGCATTACTATTACAGGTGGAGAACGCATGGGAGATGTAACGACAGCAGCCGAAATCCAGAATCTCAAGAACAGTTTTATGTCATATTATGATGATTGTAATGTTGTGTCAGAAGGCTGGTCACATATTCTGATTGACGGAAGGCTGAACGGTCTTCATGTCCAGCAGTACATCAAGTTCGTAATGAAAAAAGAAGCAGCGTATTGTATAACGGCCACAGCTCTTCCAGAAACATATGCAAACTGGGAGCCTGTCTTTATGGAAATAATAGATTCAATAACAATCAAGAACTGATAACAGGTTCTTGAAAATATCGAAAAAAATTTTTTGGGAAAAATCCCTATTTATAATAGTGATACTTTTTCAAAGCTAATGTGTTTCACTTTGTATGCAGATTTATATATAAGACGCTTCTGGAAACTCTGATTAAATCCTGGAAATGTTTTCATCTGCCAGTTTTCATGCAGTTTTTAGCAGTATCTGAATATATGCCTGCAATTATCTTTTTTTGATTGGAGAAATGCAAAATGAACAAGATCAAAAATACTGTCGCTTTTGTTATTGTGTGCCTTCTGGCAATGTGTGCTTTTGCAAAGAAATCTTCAGGAAATGAAAAAGTTCCAGAATTTGAAAACAGCAAAGCTTATGTGTTTTCTGCCGAACATGTCGGAAAATATAAGGATAACATCCGGTTTATAAATCACTCGGAAAGGGAAAAACTCCTGTATAAAGTTTATATGTATAACGAGAAAACAGAAACATGGTTTTTGTTCGGAACTTCAATGCTCAAAAAATTCGGAGATACAGATATTGTTAGCGAGACAAAGGACAATGTTAAAATTAAAAAGTACAGATACTTAGCACTTGTTTTGGCAGGTGGTGATGCAAGAGACTTTTACTATGATCTGACAGTGGAACACGATGATCTGTATATTTATGTAAATGACAAATAAAAATCTTTCTGCTGAAAAAACTTGCAGAGGAAATCTGATGCTGCCTACTTTGTAATGGGTATGCGTCTTTGATATGATTCCAGCTGTTTTTTTATTTCTGAAGGAGTTATCAGCTGTCCTGTGCCTATGGCCGGACAGCTATTTTTTTCTGCGTTCCAGTTTTCCTCGGATTCGAGTATTTTTGACCAGAAAGGATATGTCCTGCACTGTTCGGGGCGGGCTTCGTATGCTTCGCAGCCGTTAATACGGCTGTCCCAGAAAATGCAGTCACAGTTGCTTTTTTCTCTGAGGCACAGATATTTTAGTCCGTCGCTGCCTTCCAGCCAGCGGCAGTATGCTTTTTCAAACTGTTCTTCTGTTAAATTTGCCCATTTTGCAAGCCTTGTCAAATCTTCTTTGGACAGAAGAACTGCACCGCCTTCGAAGCGGCAGCATTTTGAGCAGTTTGTACAAGAAAAGCAAAGTCCGTTTTTGTAAAAGTCTTTCATATGATTGTCTAAAAAAAGCTTTATTCTGTAAATGACAGCAATTTCCGAAAACATCAGTTTTCAGAAACTGCTTATAAAATGTAATTTTTAAAACCGTTCAGGAACGCGGTTTTAAATTTGCGGGCACTTGCATGATTGATTTTTACAGGTGCTGATTACAGAGAATCTGCATATGCTGCAAACTCCTCTATTTCTTTTGCATACATTTCTATGCCGTTTTTCCAGAATTCTTTTGTCGTAATGTCAAAACCTGCTTTTTTGCAAAGATCTTCGCAGCTCATGCTGCCTGTGTTTGACAGAATTTCTGCGTATGTTTTTGCAAATCCGGCACCTTCCTTTTTGTAGCGTGCATAAAGTCCTGCTGCGAAAAGCTGTCCGAATGCGTATGGATAATTATAAAAATCCAGATCCGTAATATAGTAATGGCATTTAACTGCCCACATATAAGGATGTCTTTCTTCGTTGAGTCCGCAGCCGTAGCTTTTTTCCTGTGCGTCGGCCATGAGCCTGCAGAAATCGGCAGCATTCAATTCGCTGTTCTGTCTCTGTTCAAAGACACTTCGTTCAAAGTAGAAACGGCACAATATATCTACAAGAACTTGTGATGCGTCCTGTAAGTCTATTTCGATAAAGCGGATTCTGTCAAAACCGGAACTTGTTTTGAGCATGTCCTGTTTGACGATTGTTTCTGCGAATGTGCTGGCACTTTCTGCAAGTGTCATAGGATAATTAAAGAAAAGCGGACTTTTTCCTTTCATGCATGAGAAATGATATGCGTGACCAAGTTCGTGTGCAAGTGTGATTATGTCATCAAATGCGCCGTTGAAGTTTGACAGAATGCGGCTTTCGTGACCTTTTGGGAAATCTTCATCGTAAGCACCGCCGACTTTTCCGGCTCTGATTTTGGCATCAATCCAGCCTTTTTCAAATGCTTCTTTTGCAAAAGTTCCCATGCTTTCGGAGAACGAAGAATATTCTTTGATGATGTAATCTTTTGCTTCGTCAAAAGTCCATTTTCTGTTGAGAACTGACATTTCTGATGTTTTGTCTTCCGGATTTGACAGCGGAGCGAACAGATCATAGAAAGCAAGACCTTCATGTCCGGCTGAACCGGAAGTTTTGCTTTGTGTACGGCCGATCTTTCTGAGTATGGCTGCTTTTGCCTGAAAATATTTTCTCCACATAGGAAGTGCGTCTTCGAGGCTTGAAATGAGGGCATCCAGTGATTTTCTGCTCAGGCGGCAGGAAAATACAGCCCTGTCGAGTGCATCGTTCCAGTGACGTTTTTTGTTGAGGGAGATTGTTGCTCCTTTGAGATTGTTTAAGCTTGCAGCAAGTGCAATTTCGTTTGATTTCAGAAGATTAAGTTCTGTATCATAAGCATGTTTTCGGACAGAACTGTCGGCACTGTGTGCTTCGTTCCTTATTTCGTTGAAAGTCTTGCCGTTTTCATCATGCAGATTGCTTATAATCTGTTCCTGCAGACGGCTCCACGCATCTCCGCCGGTTTTCTGCATTTGTTGTGCAAGTTTTTCTTCTGCAGGAGACATCTGGTGTTTAGTTTCTTCTATTAATGACCTCAAAATATAGTCGCACTCTTTGTATTGCGGAAACCTTGCATAGAATTCTTCCAGATATTTCTGGTGTGCAGTCAGGATGATAGAGAACTTCTGCTGGTGCATGTTCAGTTTAATAGATAAATCTTCTACGGAAGTGAGGTTGTTTACATTTTCTGCGTTTGTCGTATCTGTTGAATAAACAATGTATGCGTATGCACATATTGATTTTACATAACCTGTACATTTTTCGAGCTCCTTGAGGAAACATTCGAGCCATGCAGCAAAGTCAAAGTTTTCATTGTTATTTCTTGTAAAATCATCTGCACTTTCGAGCAGTGCATTTAGATTATCCAAACTCTCATTGCATAAATTTAAGTATGTTTTATATGATTGTGAATCGATGGAACTGAAAAGACTGTCGAGATTCCATGTTGGTATGTTATTTGTGTTTTCCATATTTATAATTATACTCATTTTTTTGTCAGTTGTGAATTAAAGCTCTGTTAAAAAATTGTAATTTTGTGAAAGAGACTGGAATTTTGTCAAAAGAATCGATTACTTTAAGATAAAAAAAATAATTATTTTCTGTTAATATCTGAATTTATGGTGTATAATTTATAGTGATTGTTTTATTGAATCAATTTAAAAGATTCATGGGAGTTTCTAAAGAGTCAGCTTTTAGGGGCGCCTTATATTCTGGAAATCTCTGGAAATTTTAGTTTTTGGAGACTTCGTTAATTTAATTGCAGGATTATATATGGCCGATGAACTGGATGTTAAAAAAGTAGATGAAACTGATGACTTCAATCTGTATTCGATGAATGAAGGCTTCAGCATGGATGGTCTTGATAATTGGAGCACTTTGATAGGGCTTGTAAAATCAGTTATAGACTTTATTGAAAAAAGTATACCTGCCTGTAAAGTTCATCTTTTTTATCATACTGCGGAGTACAGAGAGTACAGAGAAATAGACTGCGAGGGAATCACTTCGTTTACAGATGATTCACTGTTTGTTGGTTGTCTTTCTATGGTAAACGGTGTCGTTGTTCTGGATAAGCTTTTCAGCGAATATCAGATTGACGACCCTATGATAGAAGAAGTTTTGCGTGGTTTGTATAAAGGCAAATACGTTGTTCCGATTGTTCATCATGGTTCTATGATGGCATTTATTCTCCTGTGCCAGAAAGAAGATGGTGCTGACGATTTCTTGAATGATGAAAAAGTCGTTTTTTTACGCCGTCTTTCAAAACGTCTGCAGGTTAATCTTTATGCAGCGTCAATTGCTACAAGAAAACAGAGGGAGCTTCTCAAACTCGCTCAGTATCCTCTGATGCTCCAGAATCATGATTCTCTTCAGAAAGTCTACGATGATATTCTGATGGATTTGATGAATATCGTTCCGTTTGATATTGGAGTTGCATATGCATACGACGATGCATCCAACTCATTGTTTCCGTTTGCAACATATTCTGTGTCAGAAAATGTCGGCACACTTAAACCCGGCTATGGAATTTCCGGACAGGTATTCCAGTCATGGACGTCTATCTTTATTCCTGACCGTAATTCACATCCTGCGTATTCCCTGATGGATGAGGAAGGATTTATCGACGGTTCGTTCATAAGCGTGCCGCTTGGAACTGAGCAGAATAAGATAGGCGTTATCACTTTGATACGCAAGAAAGACAGTAAGGAATCGTTCAGTCTGGAGCATCAGTACAGACTTGAAATTGCCGTGGCATTTACAGCGAGCGAAATCCGCAACAGAAAACTCATAGCAAGACTTGAAGAGAGTAACTTCAACGTTGTTCAGTCTCTTTCAAAAGCTCTGGATGCCAAAGACAAATATACAGAAGGTCATTCTGAGCGTGTTGCAAAGTACTCTGTTGAAATCGCAAAGCGTCTTAATTATTCAGAGGATCGTGTACATCTGCTTCGTTATGCAGCACTTCTGCACGATATCGGTAAAATCGGTATTTCTGACGAAATCATCAATAAACCGGAACGTCTTACAGATGAAGAGTTCGACAAAATCAAGAAGCACACAGAGCTTGGATACAATATCCTGTCTGTAAATCCGTTCTTTGCAGATATCAAGGAATATGTTCTCTATCATCATGAATCGCTTGATGGTTCTGGATACGAGGGCAAAAAAGAAGGTGAGATACCGGAAGAGTCTATGGTTATCAGCTGTGCAGATATTTACGATGCTCTGACATCAGACCGTTCTTATCGAAAAGCTCTTGAACGTGATCAGGCTCTCGAGATTCTGAACCTCAACATAGGTACTCATTTTACAAAAGAAATTTATGACGCTTTCCTGAACTATCTGAGCACAAAGCCGGAGTAAATATTGTTTTGAAAAAGCGATGTCTTAAACCTTGTAATTTCAAGGTTTAAAACTCGTCAGCAATCGCTAAAAAATATTTTTAGTGATGCTCATAAATGTCTTTTGATGAGCGGAGAAAATAATGTCTGAACAAAATATAAATGCAAAACTCGTGGCTTTGACATTTGATGACGGTCCTGATGCCGTCAAAACACCAAGAGTTATAGAAAAACTTGAAAAATACGACATAAAGGCAACATTTATGCTGGTCGGTCAGTTTGTAACAGAGAAAACAAAAGATGTGCTTCGAAGAATGGTCAAAAACGGATATGAGTTTGGAAATCATTCATGGACTTGGGAGAGTCTTGATGAGCTTTCTGGAGAAACTGTCAGAAAGTATATAACAGATACAAATGCTGCAATAAAAAACTATACAGGCTGGGAACCGAAGTTTTTCCGTCCTCCGAATCTTGCATACAATGACGACGTTTTAAAAATTGCAGGACTTCCTGCAGTCTGCGGAGTTATTGCAAAGGACTGGGATTCATGTAAAACAGATGCTGCAACTCGTGCCCGCAATATACTTGATGGTGTACACGACGGCTCCATTATATTGATGCACGACGTACAGCCGGATCCTCATCCGACACCCGAAGCTTTGGATATAATCATTCCTGCCCTTAAAGAGCAGGGCTATGAGTTTGTGACATTAACTGATTTGTTCAAGCGTAAAAACAAAGATCCGTTTGCTTACAAAGGCCTGATAAACGGTGCCGATTAACAGACAATGGTGAAATAGAAATAAACTGACTCTAAAAATGTTTTTTTTGAGCCAGTTTGTGTAATCAATTTTGGACTTTTTTGTTAAAAACTGACATTCGCTTGGGATTAACACTTTTTTATTTCTCCGTAAAATACGGATTGTTATACAAAGTGAATTTTTTTACTATAAAACCATGAATATTGTACCGGCTGTTATTAAAATGCATCCGACGGCACTTTTCCAGGTAAACTGTTCATGCAGAAAAGCAAAGGCTAGAATCAATGTAAGGACGACGCTCATTTTATCAATGGGAACAACTTTGTTTGCCTGACCCGACTGCAGCGCCTTGTAATAGCATAGCCAGCTGGCTCCTGTAGTCAGACCGGAAAGAATCAGAAATAACCAGCTTTTCTTGGAAATTTCAAAAATTCCGTCCTGCTGATTGGCAATGAACACCATAAGCCAGGAAAATAGAACAACAACGCATGTTCTGATTGCGGTTGCAAGATTTGAGCTAACTCCGTCTATTCCAACTTTTGCCAGAATTGAAGTTAATGCTGCAAAAACTGCTGACCCTATAGCAAAAAACAGCCACATAAAATCACCCTTTTTGTATGAAATTTTATACCGAGTAAGTTTAGTGCTTGTATTAAACTTGTGTTTGCCGGTGTATTTGAAACTGTACTTTTTTTGAACATACTGTGTAAATTTATAAGCATAATTTTTCGATTCAGCAGTTTTTTATTTTACTATAATTACGCATTTTTTACATCTCTCAAAGGATATGGATTTTTAATATCTGTCTTTTTGCAAAACAGGAATAATAAAATGTTATATAAATTTAAGATTATAATAATTTAAAAAGAATTTGACACTAGTATACAAGCATGTTACCCTTATATAAGAGGAGTAACAAAGATGAAACAAGTTCGTTTATTTACATTGATTTTGGCAACAGCATGTGTAATTGGTTTTACAGGCTGTTCAAAAAAGGGTGACGCTGCTGGTGGTGCTAAAATACCAGTAACTTTTGCAGGTACAGAAGCTGCTACAACAGGTCAGAGCCGCATGATGCAGTCTGTTGCTGATAAGCTCAACGCAACAGGACGCTTTAATGCGTCAGTTCAGGTTGCAGGTGCATTGTCAGGTGATACAGATGCACTTGTTACACAGGCAAAACTTGGAGTAAGTCTTGTTGTTCCTAGTGATCCAGGACGTCTTGCAAGTCAGTTCAACATTCCTGACTTAAATATCCTTATGGCTCCATACATTCTTACTGATCCGGCTGTCCTTCAGAAGCTTCCTGATACACCTCTGTTCAAAGAGTGGCAGGCAGAACTTGAAAAGCAGGGAATTGTTTACATCACAAATATGTACAATGGATTCCGTTGTTTTTATACAACAACACCTGTAAAGAATGTATCAGATCTTTCTGGTCTTCGTATCCGTGGTTTTGGTAACGCAATCGGAAATAACCTTGCCAAGTATTTAGGCTTTGCCAATATCGGTATTTCATGGGGTGAAGTATTCCCTGGAATTCAGCAGAAGACTCTTGATGGCTGTGAAGTTCAGGTTGCAAACGCTGACGGTTCCCGCCTTTATGAAGTCGTAAAGAATATAGCTATGACAAAGCATTATATGCTTCAGTCTGCATTCGTATGTTCTGCAAACTTCTATAACAGCATGCCGGAAGCTGACCGTGAACTCTTTACAAAGGTAATGCGTGAAGCAGCTCTTGAGTATGGCGAAATCATCCGCAATGAAGAGTCTGGATTCTATGAAAACATGAAAAAGAATGGAGTCACAATTACTGAGGTTGATATTTCTGAATTCCAGAAAGCTGTTGACGGTCTTTACACGAACAATGATTTAGGTTTTTCTGCAGGTCTCAAAGACAGATTGTTTAAAGAACTTGCAAACTAACAGTTAAATAGAAGGCCTGGTTTGTCTGTAATTGCAGACACAGGCCTTTTTGTTTACAAGAATGGAGACACAATGAAAAAAATCTATGGTTATTTTTGTAAAGCAGAGACCTTTTTCTGTGGTGTGTGCTTTATTGTTTTAGTTATTTTGGTTTTTGCCTCTGCAATCTTGAGGTTTCTGCGTATATCAATGTCATGGAACATTGACCTGGCTATGCTCCTTCTTGCATGGACAGCATTTCTTGGTGCAGATATAGCATGGAGAAGCGGACAATTAATCGGTATTGACCTGGTTACCCGCTATCTTCCTAAAAAAGTTCAGAAATCAATTATGATTTTCGTTTATGCAGTAATTCTCTGTGTAACCGTAATCATTTGTATCTACGGAGCCCGTCTTGCATGGACAGAACGCCTCCGCACATATCAGTCGATGCCTATTCCTTACTCACTGGTAACATTGAGTCTGGTAGTTGCAACTTTTTCAATGTCAATTTCAACAATTGGAAAAATCGTTAAATGCATTCAGTTCTTCAATAAAGAAGAAAAGGGAGAGTAATTATGAGTCTGTTACTTATAAGTTTTGTCGTAGGACTTGTACTGGGCATGCCGATTGCCTATGTAATAGGAATTGCAGGCTTTGCATTCTTCCTCAGTCAGCCTATGCTTCCATTTGAAGCTGCCGTTCAGATGGTTGTACTTCAGAGTCAGTCATTTGCTTTCCTTGCAGTTCCATTCTTTATTTTTGCCGGTAACCTCATGAACGTTTCCGGAATCACAGAACAGCTTTTAAGCCTTTCACGCCTTCTTACAAGAAGAATGTACGGCGGTACAGCTCAGATTTCTGTAGTTATGTCAACTTTGATGGGTGGTGTTTCAGGTTCAGCAACAGCTGACGCTGCTATGGAAACACGAATTCTTGCCCCAGAAATGATGAAAAGAGGCTACACAAAAGGTTACATTACTGCCGTAAACTGTCTTACAGCCCTTATCACGGCAACAATTCCACCAAGTCTTGGACTTATTATCTTCGGCTTTGTCGGTGAAGTTTCTATTGGACGCCTTTTTGCTGCCGGTATCGTGCCTGGTATACTTATGATGGTTTTCCTTATGGCAACAACCTCTATTACAAGCCGTATCAGAAAATTTGATCCGCCTGCAGTTGATGCTCCGAAACTTACGATTAAAGAAATTTTTGAAAACCTCAAGAACTCAATCTGGGCTCTTTTGTTCCCAATTATCCTTATTGTTGGAATCCGTTTCGGTGTATTTACACCATCTGAATCAGGTGCTTTTGCCGTAGTTTACGCTCTGGTTGTTGGAAAATTCGTTTACAAAAAGCTTAACTGGGAAAATTTCAAGGAAGCATTGATTACAACAATTAAAGACAACGGTGCAATCATGCTCATCATTGCTATGTCTGGTCCATTCAGCTATGCACTTACATGGGTAAAACTTCCTGCAACATTGAGTGCTTTTATTTTTGGAATTACAGAAAATCCTCAGCTTCTTACTTTGATTATGCTGGGCTTCCTCTTTATTACAGGAATGTTTGTTGACAGTAATGTTAACTTCCTTCTTCTTACACCAATCTTCCTTCCAATGGTAACAAGCGTTGGTATGGATCCGGTTCACTTCGGCGTACTTATGGCTACAATCGTAACACTTGGTGTTATGACACCTCCAATCGGCTCTGCCCTTTATACGGTCTGTGGAATCATTGACTGTCCGCCGGAAGAATACACGAAAGAAAGTCTGCCGTTCTTCTTCGCAATTCTTTTGGAACTTGCAATATTGGTATTCTGTCCGAAACTTGTCCTGTTTATACCTAACATGATTTTTGGTGCAGCAGGTTAATGCCGGAAAAAACGCATATTTCACAGCTTTTGTGAAAAACTTTGCGAAAGCCTTGCAAATATGCGTTTTTTGTTATCTCACTTTATGAAAGGCAGAAATAATGACATCAAAAAGTCAACAACCTGCACAATACGCAGTATATACTACAATGCGTAAAAGTATTTTGACATTGAATCTTTTACCAGGGACAGCCATCAGCGAAAATGAAATATCTCAGAGATTTGAAGTAAGCCGCACACCTGTAAGAGAAACATTCATTCAGCTTGCAAAGGAATCTCTTATTCAGATACGGCCTCAAAAAGATACGCTTGTGTCTTTGATTGACATAAACCGCATGAAGCAGGAATACTTTCTGAGAAAAAGTCTTGAATTTGCTGTACTTGAACCATTTATAAAATATGCAAAGGATTCTGACTTTATCAAAATGCAGCAATTGATAGACATGCAGAAAAGATGTCTTGAAAAAAAAGATTTCATTTCTTTTATTGAATATGATGACTTGTTTCACAAAGTCATATTTGATACTGTCTGCCAGAGTTTTAGCTGGGAAATCACAGAAAACTTCTGCGGACATTATTACCGTATACGCTTATTGTCTACCAGACTTAATCAGATTGCTTCTGATATTATAGAGCAGCATATAGGGCTATTAGAAAGCTTTAAATCGAAAGATCTAAAAGGTGCGAAAACAAAATTTGATGCACATCTTTATAAAGTTGACAGCGAGATAGACAATTTGATAAAACTGTTTCCCGATTATTTTGCTAAAGAGCAGAAAAAAGATGTTTTTGATGTAGATTTTGGTGGTTTACACTTAAAAGGATCTTCCAAAAATTTCAGTATCCGACAGTTTCTGTGAAAAATTTATAAAAAGGCGTAATTTTTCAGAATTTGACAAACATAAAGATATCAAAGAAAAACATCAGGACGTTTTGGCTGAAACATCAGGACGTTTTGGCAGAAACATCAGGACGTTCTGGCCGAAACATCAAGACGTTTTGACTGAAACATCAAGACGTTTTGGCTGAAACATCAGGACGTTCTGGCAGAAACATCAAGACGTTCTGACCGAAACATCAGGTCGTTTTGACTGAAACTATAAAAAAGGCATGATTTTTTAGAAACTGAAATTCCAAAGATTTACACTTTTTTGTAAATTCCTAACTACAGTCAAAATTCAGACCAGTATAGCAAAAAAAGATTTGTCATCAACAGTCATCAATGAAATGTGTCAATTTGCCATTAAGCTTGTCAGCTCTTGTATCAAAAGTTTTTTTGTGATATCTATATCGAAATTTGTGAAACTCGACATTCGACCTGAAAATAATTTTTCTTGTTATAAAATAAGTTTTTCATAACATATTTTTGTATCTGAATGTAATGCAGAAAGTTAATTTTCCCATATTATCTTTTTTTGATTTTGGAGTAGAATTTTTGCAGGAGGTCAAATGATTTCCTTAATCAATTCCATCGGTGACATAGCAATTTTTTTGACTCCGAGTTCTAGCAAAAAATCTCTGCCACGGAATCCCCAGTCAACACCGATAAAATCAAGTCCAGAATTTGCTGCTGTCAAAAAATCGACATCGGAATCTCCGACATAACAGACTTCAGCATTTCCGTCAACAGAACCATGGAGAGCCTGTTCTATGCCGATTTCTGCACTTTTGAGTATTTTGTATATGCCATCTGGTGCCGGTTTTGGTGGAATACCGGGGCGGCTTCCGGAGATGATGTCAAAACATTCGGGAAAGTATTTATTGCAGAGTTCTTCTGCTGCTGATTGAATTTTGTTTGTATTTACTGCAATTTTTATTTTGGAAGTCCGCAGTTGTTTTATACAGTCGATAATTCCTTCGTATGGTTTTGTTTTTATAGCGCAGTGATTCTCGTAGTAATCAATGTATTCGGCTAAAATTTTTTCATATGTATTGCGCGGAGTTTCAGGTGGAATAGATCTTTCTATCATCTTTGGAATTCCGTTTCCAACAAAAAACTTAAACTGGTCGGCTGTATGAACAGAAAAACCGTACTTTGAATTTATGAAATTACTTGCATCTGTTAAATCATCTATTGTGTTTAAGATAGTTCCATCCAGATCAAAAATTACAAGCGAATAGCGCATGAGGAAATTATAATGAAATTTACAGAATGAAGAAAGCTGATGCAGAAATTTATGTAAATTTTCCTGGAGATGTCAGTTACAGCTCGCTTGCGATGTTTCGTACGTTTTCAGAAGCGCTTGAGATATTATCGCTTGCCTGAGAGAAATTCTCTGCACTGCTGGCAATTTGCTTCAGCGTTACAAAAATCTGTTCGCTTGAACTGGACATCTGTTTGACAAAATCAATGATGTCACTGCTGCTTTTTGCAGTTAAATCAGCAGATTGTTCTATGCTTTCAAACATCGTACTGAGGGATTTGACGCTTTCGTTGCCGGAATTGATTTTTTTTGTGCCGTTTTCGCCCAGTTCAATGAGATTGTTTGAAGCATCCTGCATTTCTTCGATTTTCTGCTTGATTTCTTTTGTTCCATCAATAATGTTGTCAGAAAGTCTGCGTACTTCGCCTGCGACAACATGAAAGTTTTTGCCCATTTCGCCGGCACTGCTTGCTTCAAGTTCTGCGTTAAATGCAATGATTTTGGCCTGATCTGCCATATCGTTAATAAATGTAACAATTTCAAAGACACTGTCAATTTTGTTATTCAAGTCCTGTATTCCTTGAATTGTTTTCTGATTTGTATCCATAATGTCCTGGAATTTCTTGCTGCTTTCTTCTATTGCAGCAGCTCCAGAGAATACATCCTGTCTGGACTTTTCTGCCTGAGTCGCAACATTCTGAATTTTTTCTGTGATATTCGTGCTTAAGGTGTTTGAATCTTCCATCGTTACGACAATTTCTTTTACTGCGGCACTTTGATCCTGACTTGTTGCAGCTGATTCTTTTGCAGCTGCCGCGAGATTCTCCGTTTCTTTTGCAAGACGTGATTTTACGGTAGCTTCGACACCGTGAAGCTTTTTGACCATAATCGAATAAGTGACAGAACATACGATGGCTGTCAGCACTACGCCGGCAACACAATATGCAACATAAATTCCAAAGCTATGTTCTCTTGGCATTCTGAGGAGACCAATCGGAATCATAATCATATTGATTAATGCAAGGCAGATACAGACGACAAATGCAAGTGACATGCTGCCTGTGATGTCTGTCGAAATTGATGTTACACCAACGCTTCTCAGCATATTTGCCATAAGGCCTTTTTTTATCTGGTAAATCAGAAGTGTAAGGCATAGAAAACCGATTGTTATTGAATGAAGTTCAAAGAGAATAAATAAAAGCGGATCAAATTTTTCGACACCTTTTACGGCAAGAAGAATATTTGTAGAACCAGCTCCCAGGATAAATCCGACTGCAACACCGATGGCAACAGCTTTGTCAAAACGGTTATACAGTGAGAGACATTTTTTTTCTTCTGACTCTGTAAGATTGCGTTTTGCTTTTTTGGCAGTATTTATAGTCTTTTCAAAAGAAATAAGGAGATTTTTCTCTGCCATGCAAATAATCCAGCACAGCAAAGCTACAATTCCTATCATAGGTAGACATTCAGAAATTATGGCAATAGGATTTCCATAGACAAACCAATAATGGAAAACACGCATATAAAAGACACCAATGTAGGCAGTAATTGTGAAAAGTTTTGCAAATTTCTTATAAACTGTCATATATGTAAGTCTATATCAACATATTGGAAAAAGCAAATTTTATATAGCATAGGGGGGACTAAAAAATTCTTTTTCGAGCCTTCCTGTAACAATATTCAGGACTGTTCAGTACGTGTGGTTTTTATCCGGAATAACAGAATGTGCAATTTCAGCACAAAAAAACGAGGACTTCAGAAAATAAGGAAAGATTTTTTCGTTAACTGCTGAATGTTTACGAAATTTCATATTTTGAATATAATGATATTCTATAAGCTGACTAAAAAACGAATCCATTAGAGTTTTTTGCAGAGAATATAGGAATGAATGAAGTAAAAGTTCTTATGATTGATGATGATGAACTGATTGCACAGTCAACGGCAGAGTATTTCAATATGTTCGGTGTCAAGACTTCTTTTGTGACAAGTTTTGAAGAATCTGTCAGATTTCTTGAAAACAATCAGGTTTTGAACTTTGCAAAAAAATCAGGGAAAAATATGACATGCAAATAATCCAGCACAGCAAAGCTACAATGCCAATCATAGGGGCGCATTCTGAAACTATAGCAATCGGATTTCCATAGACAAACCAATAATGGAAAACACGCATATAAAAGACACCAATGTAGGCAGTAATTGTAAAAAGCTTTCCAAATTTCTTGTAAACATTCATATATTAGGTCAAATTTCGAGTTATAAATAGAATTTACAAAAAAGGCGTAATTCTTTAGAATTTAGTTACCACACAAAAAACAAAGGAGTTACGCCATGACCGAAAACGATCTTATAGAATTATACTGCATTATTGATGATT
>JAZQQW010000103.1:0-24498 GCA_045629255.1 Treponema sp. | reverse complement strand
TAAGATTCAATTTGTAACAGTAAAATCTATATAAATGACTGTCTTTACAAAAATAAATCAATTCAATTTCAGTAAAATAATTTTATTAAACTAAAAAAATGTTCTATTTATATAAAATTCAACACAAAATACATGTAAATTAATTATGTACCACGTGCTCATAATTATCAAAAACATGCATGACAAATCAAAAAATCATTATCACGTAATAAATCAAATACAGATATTTTATTATAACGAAAAAATTCCAGAAGAATAAAAACACATTTATTTAAATAAAAAATACCGGATAAGCATACACTTACCCGGTATCCGCCCGATGAGAAAAAGCGATTGTGATCTATGGTCATCACCCCTAATCCAAAGCCTCAAATTACTTATCAGCAAAGGTATACACAATACAGTACAAAATTATTACAAAAAAAAATTTGCACCACTATTTTTATCCCACTCCTAAATTATATATAAAGTTTTAAATATAGTCTACCGATAATAGATTTTTTTTTGATTATATCTACTTACATTTGTAAAATAAAAAAGGCCGGATATGAAAATCATTTCACATCCGACCTCAACTTATTTATTTAAGATTTAGAAAAATCAGAAATTAAATAAATCTATAACAACTTTATACGGAAGCAGAATTATCATCACTTTCCCCAGCAATGCGATCTATACCAACAACATAATCAGGATCTGTTACACTTATGACTTTGATGCCGCTTGCAGCTCTTCCCTGCAAAGCTATACCTACAGCCTCTACACGTACTGATGTTCCCTGACTTGTAATACACATAATGGAATCACTGTCATGAACACTCAAAGACCCGATGATTTCACCTTTGTCATCTGTATTACCAAAAATACGCTGTCCGCCGGTTCCCCTTCCATGTGAATTAAACTCAGCAGGATCAACTCTTTTTCCAATACCACGTTCTGTAACAACAAGAATCTTTGCATCAGATTCAAGTTTAATTGCAGAACACATTTCATCTCCAGCAGAAAGTTTAAGACCTGCAACTCCACGACTTGTTTTACCCATAGGACGTACTTCTTCTTCCTGTATACGAAGAGCCTGTCCACGACGGCTTACAAGCAAAACTTCATCTTTACCCTCAGTGAGTATAGCACTTACCAAAGTATCACCATCATCAAGACGTACTGCAGTAGTTCCTCTTGCCTTGGCATTTTTAAATTCGCTTGTCGGTGTCTTTTTAACAACGCCGTTAATAGTTGCCATAAACAAATACTGATTGTCTGTAAATTCCTTTAAGCTTACAACTGTTGTAATTTCTTCATTTGCATTCATTTCAAGAAGGCTCTTAATATGAGAACCACGGCTTATTTTTGATGCTTCCGGAATTTCGTGTACCTTTACCCAGTATGCCTTTCCAAGATTAGTAATAAACATCAGGTAATCATGAGTTGAAGCAACGAACATTTGATTAATGTAATCTTCTTCAACAAGTTTGGCAGACATAGATCCCTTGCCTCCCCTACCTTGACTTCTGTAAAGGCTTACAGGAACTCTCTTGATATAACCAAGTTTAGAAATAAGTATTACAACATCTTCTTCTTTTATAAGATCTTCTACATTTATTTCTTCAACTTCACCTGATACTATCTGAGTACGTCTTTCATCACCGTATTTTTCTACAAGCTCATTTGTATCCTGTTTTATAAGCTCAAGAATCTTTTCATGATGAGCAAGTAAATCTTCAAAGTGGGCAATTAAAGCCTTCAGTTCTTCCATCTGCTTTTTAAGTTCATCAATTCGCAAATGTGTAAGAACTCCCAAACGAAGATCAACAATTGCCTGCGACTGTTCTTCATCAAATCCAAAACGATTTGTCAAATTGACTTTTGCTTCAGGCTCATCACGGCTTGAACGTATAATACGAACAACTTCATCAACTGCATCAACTGCAGTTATTTTAGCTTCAAGAATATGCTCTTCATGTTTTGCCTTTTTCAAGTCGAACTGAGTTCTTCTTGTAATTACATCATCACGATGATTTACAAAACACTGTATAAGCTGTTTAAGATTTAAAACCTGAGGTCTACCATTTACGAGAGCCAGATTTATTACGCCAAAACTTGACTGCAAAACAGTCTTTGCAAAAAGCTGATTTACAACAACTTTTGCCATAGCACCGCGTTTAAGACCTATTACAATCTTCATTCCCTCACGGTCAGAAGATTCATCATTTATAGAAGATATACCTTCTATATCTTTATTGCGTGCAAGTTCTGCTATTCTTTCAACAAGAACACGAGTATTTATGCCATATGGAACTTCTGTAAATATAATAGATTCAAGACCAGTTTTACTTACATCAATTCTGAATTTACCACGGATGAGAATTTTTCCTCGTCCTGTAGTGTATGCATCTTTTATGCCTTTTTTGCCAAAAATAATTCCACCTGTCGGAAAATCAGGACCTTTGACATGATGCATAAGTTCTTCTATAGAAATATCTGGATTATCAATATATGCACAAATTGCAGCTCCAACTTCATTCAGATTGTGCGGAGGCATATTTGTTGCCATACCGACAGCAATACCCATGGAACCATTGCACAAAAGAAAAGGAAACTTTGAAGGAAGTACAGAAGGTTCTTTTCTGGTATCGTCGAAGTTTGGAATCATATCGACAGTGTCTTTCTTTATATCCTCTACCATTTCTTCAGAAAGACGTGTCATCTTAGCTTCTGTATAACGATAAGCTGCAGGAGGATCACCGGCAATCGTACCAAAGTTTCCGCCCGGTTCAACTACAATATATCTCTGGCTGAAATCCTGTCCAAGACGAACAAGAGCATCATAAACAGAAGCATCTCCATGAGGATGATAATGACCCAAAACATCACCGACAATAGTGGCACACTTTTTTGTTTTGCCACCGGCTGTTAAATGAGCTTCGTCCATTGCATATATAATTCTGCGATGAACAGGCTTAAGTCCGTCTCTTGCATCCGGCAAAGCACGGCTTACAATAACAGACATTGAATAATCAATAAATGCCTGTTTAACTTCGTTTTCTATTGGAATATAAAGCAAATTTCCATTACTGCCAGTACTTGTCATCTCTTCCATTACAAATCTCTCTTATTGATGCTTACATAAATTAAATTTTTTTTGAAAGCTTCAATATTATTAAATATTAAACATCAAGATTAGCATAAATTGCATTTTCTTCAATAAATTTACGGCGAGGCTCAACTTCCTCACCCATGCAGACTGAGAAAATTCTATCTGCCGCAACAGCATCTGGAATTGTAACAACCTTCATACGACGTGTCTGAGGATTCATTGTTGTATCCCAAAGCTGAGTTCCATCCATTTCACCAAGACCTTTATAACGCTGGACGTCGGCCTTTTCTCTTTTATCACCAAGTTTTTCAAGTTCTGCATCACGCTCTTCATCTGTATAAACATAAATAGGATTACTCTTTCCTACCTGAATTTTAAACAGAGGAGGCATAGCAAGGTATACATAGCCTTTTTCTATAAGCTGAGGCATATAACGGAAAAAGAATGTCAAAAGCAAAGTACGAATATGACTTCCATCAACATCAGCATCGGCCATGATAATTATCTTATGATAACGAAGTTTCTCTATATTAAAATCCTGTCCAAAACCAGCTCCAAGAGAAGCTATGACAGGTTGAAGTTTATCATTGTTTATAACTTTATCAGGATGAACTTTTTCAACGTTAAGCATTTTTCCCCAAAGAGGAAGTATTGCCTGAGTTTTTGCATCTCTACCTTTCTTTGCGGAACCTCCAGCAGAATCTCCCTCAACTATGTAAACTTCACAAAGAGAAGGATCTTTTAATGAACAGTCTGAAAGCTTTCCTGGAAGACCAAATCCATCGCTCAAAGTCTTTTTGCGCATAGAATCCTGAGTTTTTCTCATAGCTATGCGAGTCTCTGCAGCGGCAACAACACGTTCCAAAATCATGTCAACAATCTTAGGATTCTGTTCTCCCCAGATTGTAAGCTTTTCTTTTACAAGAGCATCAACATAGCTTCTGACCTCTGTATTTCCAAGCTTTGTTTTTGTCTGTCCTTCAAACTGAGGTTCTGGAACCTTTACAGAAAGAACAGCTGTAAGACCTGTACGGCAATCTTCTCCAACAAGTTTTTCATAATTTATGGCGTTAGGCTTACCTTTGTTTTTATCTTTATTCTTGTCACCTCCTTTGATGACAAGTTTTTTCTGAAGTTTTTCACGACTTTCAAGAAATTTATTCAGAGTAACAGTAACAGCTATCTTAAAGCCGTCTAAGTGAGTTCCACCTTCTTTTGTATTGATATCATTTACATAAGCGTAGATTTTTTCATCAAAACCATCATTGTATTGCAAAGCAACTTCCATCTGAACATTTTCTGTTTCTCCGCTGATATAAATAGGTTCATCTGGAATAATCTTTTTGCCTTCATTCAAATAAGAAGTAAAATGCTTAATACCACCATCAAATTTATAAATAACTTCTTTTGGAGTTTCAAGACGTTCATCACGAAATACAATAGTAATTCCAGGATTCAGGAAAGCAAGTTCCCTTAAACGGATAGCCAGAACATCAAAATCATACTGAGTAGTTTCTTTAAATATAGAACCATCAGCTTTCCATCTTATTGTAGTTCCATGAAGATCAGTATCACCAAGACATTCTACCTTTGTTTTAGGAATGCCTTCTGCATACTTCTGTTCGTATCTCTTTCCATCCCTATTGATGAAAGCTTCCATCCATACAGAAAGTGCATTAACACAGGAAACACCAACACCATGGAGACCACCGGAAACTTTATAATTAGACTTATCAAATTTACCGCCAGCATGAAGCCTTGTCAGAACAAGTTCAAGAGCAGAAACATGCTCTGTCGGATGCATGTCTACAGGAATTCCTCGTCCGTTATCTTCAACTCTGCAGATATCATCTCTTTCAAGAGCTACAACAATTCTATTACAGTAACCTGCCATAGCTTCATCTATAGAATTGTCTACAACTTCATAGACGAGATGATGAAGTCCATTTGGTCCTGTAGAACCGATGTACATACCTGGTCTTTTGCGAACAGCTTCAAGTCCTTTCAGAACCTGAATACTGCTTGCGGAATACTTATTTGATTCGTCTGCCATTGATAGAATTTCCTACTGAAATTTTTGATTTTTTCTTAGAAAAGATATGATATTTTGTTCTAAGACTTTTCCGAATTTGCGGAACATTCTCTATTAAATAACAAAAAATCGAGAATAAAATAAATATAACATCTATAGAAGAAAAAGTAAACGAATTCATCATGAATTTGATTAAACTTTGTATAAATTTATAAGATTATGTTTATTTTGTGTTGATTTTAATTTTTGAATTTTTATGCAGTTTTTTATCTAAATTTATTAAATTTATAAATTTAGTAGTAGTAGTAATAGGCTTTGTGAATTCAAGGAAAACAGAGCTAACTCGTTGTAGAATTTGAAAATTTAAAGTGCATAAAATTCGAATTTGAAGTCACAGGATTTATACATTTGCACTTTAAAAAACAGAATTCACTTTATAAGCACATTAAATTTATTAAAAATTCACAATGAATTCAATAACGTAAAATTTTGAGATGGGTAAAAAACTGTGAATTCTAGGAAATTCACAGTTTTTGAATATTTTTTAAGAATATATAAAATAAATGATGTTTTGAAAAGCCATTTTTTGGCTGCAACGTATAGATATGTGGTTGTGAAAAAAAAAAGATTTGAGTATAATTAGCTTTCTATGGGTGAAAATTATAGGGAATTCTGGGACGAAGCTCTTAGACAGATTCACGAAGATTATATAAAAAATAACAAAGAGAACGAATTCAAAGTCTGGTTCAATATGGAATATATTGGGGATACACTGAGTGAAATCTGTGTAAATGTTCCATCTCAGTTCTTTTGGGTTCAGATGGTAAAGAAAGGATATATTTCAACTATAAAGGAAAAAATATTCAATCTTACTGGACAGCAGTTAGAAATTGTTTATAACGATCAGAAATCTGCATCTTTTGAAAATCAGAATGAAAATGTTTCTGATAAAGAAATTAAAGTAGAAAAAGTAAACGATACTGTAAAAAACTCTGATAACAGTTCCAAAAGGACAAATTCTGCGTTGCCGACATTTTCTGCTCTTGAAGGAGAAACTTCTAATCAAAGCGGAAATTATCATTCTATTGATAAAAAAGAAGATATACAGCAAATCATTGAAGATGCAAAAGCTGATTATGATAAAACCCGTCAGGAAATTTATGGCAAAGATGCTGATAAAAAAGCTTTCACAGGAAATATAAACAGAAAAAGTCATCCTACTTTAAATGATGATTATACATTCGAAAAATTCGTAATCGGTGATAATTCTGATTTTGCATATTCAGTATGTCATAAAGCTGCAGAAGATCCTGGACATGCCTATAATCCTGTTTTGATTTATGGAGGTGTAGGACTTGGTAAAACTCACCTCATGCAGTCAATAGGAAACTATATATGTCAGATGAGAGGACCTGATACAAAAATTTGTTACGTAAGTACAGAAAACTTTACAAATGAATTTACTTCAAGTATTTTAAAGCGAACAACTCAGAATTTTAAAGATAAATATAGAAATCTTGATGTTCTTCTTCTTGATGACATTCATTTTATTGTAGATAAAAAAGCTGTACAGGAAGAGCTGTTCTATACTTTTGAAGCACTTTACAATCTCAAAAAACAGCTTGTATTTACATGTGACCGTCCTATTACAGAAATAAAAGGTATTGAAGACCGTCTGAAGACAAGATTTACCAGAGGTATAACTTTGGATCTTCAGCCGCCGAATTATGAAACAAGACTTGCTATTCTTAAGAAAAAGCTTGAGATAAAAGAAAAAAGCATACCGGAAGAAGTTCTCTCATATATAGCAAAAAATGTAATGACTAACGTTCGTGATCTTGAACAGTGTCTTAACAAGATGATTGCTTACTGTGAGATGTTAAATAAACCTCTTACAATCGAAATTGCTCAGAAACAGCTTCGTGATACATTCAGCCAGGCTTCTAATGGTTCTATAAGTATAGAAACTATACAGAAAGTTATTGCAGATCATTATAACATTTCATTAAGTGATATAAAAAGCAAAAAAAGAAATAAGAAATATGTTTTCCCTCGTCAGATTGCTATTTATATTGCAAGAAATTTACTTGATTATTCTTATCCTGAACTTGGAAATGAATTTGGCGGTAAAGATCATACAACTATGATGCACAGCTGCGAGAAAATAGAAGATGCTATCAAGGTAGACAGTACACTTGATTCAACTATACAAATGCTTATACGCGAAATAAAAGACTATAAAAAATAAATTCCAGTTCAATTAATGAAGTAGTAAAAAAAAATTAAAAAATATTTTTAGTTTCTATTGACAAAATTAAAAATGTAATATATGTTCTTTTATGGAGAAACTAGTAAAAAATGTTTTAGGAGGACATATTATGGCAAATGATGAGATTCCGTACAAAATTTATTTAAAAGAAAGTGAGATGCCTAAGTACTGGTACAATATGCGTGCTGACATGAAGAACAAGCCCGCTCCTTTGTTAAATCCGGCTACTGGAAAACCTTGTACAGCGGAAGAACTTGGAAAAGTTTTTTGTGATGAACTTGTTAAGCAGGAACTTAACAACACAGACCGGGAGATTGAGATTCCTCAGGAAATCAGAGATTTTTATAAAATGTACCGCCCTTCTCCATTGGTTCGTGCATACTGTCTGGAAAAGAAACTCAATACTCCGGCTCATATTTATTATAAATTTGAGGGAAACAATACCTCAGGAAGCCATAAGCTTAACTCTGCAATTGCACAGGCATATTATGCAAAAAAGCAGGGACTTAAAGGTGTAACAACAGAAACAGGTGCTGGACAGTGGGGAACTGCTCTTTCAATGGCAACAGCATATCTGGGACTTGAATGTACTGTTTACCAGGTTAAATGTTCATATGAGCAGAAACCTTTCCGCCGTGAAGTAATTCGTACATATGGAGCAAAAGCTATTCCTTCTCCAAGTATGGAAACTGAAATTGGACGTAAGATAAATGCTGAATATCCTGGAACTAGCGGTAGTTTGGGTTGTGCAATAAGTGAAGCTGTAGAAACAGCAACAAAGACACCAGGATACCGTTATGTTCTCGGAAGTGTTTTAAATCAGGTAGCTTTACACCAGAGCATTATTGGAATGGAATCAAAGATTGCTATGGATAAATATGGCATCAAGCCTGATATCATTATCGGATGTGCCGGCGGCGGTTCTAATTTGGCCGGTCTTATTGCTCCTTTCATGGGTGAACAGCTTCGTGGAGAGGCAGATTATCATTTTATTGCAGTAGAACCTGCAAGTTGCCCAAGTTTAACACGTGGTGTATTTGCATATGATTATTGTGATACAGGAAAAGTTTGTCCTCTTGCAAAAATGTATACACTTGGTTCTGGATTTATTCCTTCTGCAAGCCATTCAGGCGGATTGCGTTATCATGGAATGAGTCCTGTTTTGAGTCAGCTCTATGATGATAAGTTTATGGAAGCACGTTCTGTTACACAGACAGATGTATTTGCAGCTGCTGTAGAGTTTGCCCGTGTAGAAGGAACACTTCCTGCACCGGAATCAAGCCATGCAATAAAAGTTGCAATTGATGAAGCTCTCAAGTGTAAAGAAACTGGTGAATCAAAAAATATTCTTTTTGGTCTGACAGGAACAGGATATTTTGATATGAAAGCATATGAAGCATTTAACGATGGTAAAATGTCTGATTATATTCCGTCAGATGAAGAAATAAAGAAAGCTGTTTCTTCACTTCCGAATTTCTAGTTTTTGTTAGAATGGTTCTGAAAATTATTATTTAGAATCATTCTAACATTGATGAAAAAAATTATTTTTGATATGACTTTTTTAACATGTTTTTGTATTTTGCAGAAACATGTTTTTTTTACATACGGGAAAGAATGACTAAAGCAGTGCCTGACTGAATTTCAAGTTCGGCAGTATCATCCTTCCATTCGTTACTTGTTCCCAGAGGATTATCATTTGTCAAAACCGCATTTGACAGAGAATATTTCATACCGCGCTCATAGACACCACTGCATTTAGGGCTGAATGAATATACAGATATATAAAAACCTTCTTTTTTGGGAATAAATATGCTTTCATTCATTACAGGAAAAATAATATCGTTTTTATCAATGATACGGCATTCAGTACCTCTGTTTTTTGCCCAGATACATGATTGTATGTTTGCGATAAAGTGATCATATCTTCCTCCGCAGGCACAAGTAATGCAGATGAAATCAAATTTCTTACTAACGGCTGTTTTTACAGCATACATAGTGTCTGTATCGTCTTTTTCACAGGGAAGAATTCTTGCATTTTCTGGTATTTTTCCTATATATGAATCAAAATCTCCTAAAATCAAGTCACATTTTATATTTTGATTTTGGGCATATTGATATCCTTTGTCGCATGCTATTACAAAGTATTCATTTTCAATATTATTGCATTCAAGGCACTGCCGTACATCGCATTCTGTGCCGCCGCAGATGATAAGACACTTTTTCATTTGTTTCAGTTTAAACACGAAACAGATGATTTTCAAGGGCAGTCAAAAGATTGTCTCCGGAAATAGATGTAATATGCTGTGAAGAAATGCTTGAATAAGCAGTCTTTTGCGTGATAACATAGAGAACCGGGACTTTAGGACGCTTCTGGAAAATAAAATTTCTGGAAGTTCCGTTTAGATAAAAAAAATATATCCATCAGGAGTAATTTATGAAATTCACGTTTGATAGAAATGCAATGATTACGGAGATTTCTATTGCGCAGGAAATAATCTCTACAAAAAATGTAGGTTCTATCCTTTCAAATGTTTCGCTTTGTGCAGAAAACAACACTCTTACAATAAAAGCGACAGATATAAAAGTGAATTTTCAGACACAGGTTCCTGTACAGGTTATGCAGGAAGGTACAACAACTGTCTATTGTGACAAGTTTATGGGAATTCTGACATCTTTACCTGAAGGAGAGATTGAGTTTGATCAGCAGGACGGAGATAACGGTCAGTCAATAAATGTTGTTATTCGCCCTACTGATAAAAAAATTAAATTTGAGATGAAAACAATGTCTGAGGAAAAATTCCCGGAAATTGCAGTTTCTGATGATGCTCCATATTTTGATGTTCCTGCAAAAGAATTTAAAAGCATGATAGCTCAGACTGTTTTTGCAGTCAGTGAAGACGAAACCCGTTATTTTATGAACGGTGTATTTTTTGAGAAAAAAGAAAATAATCTCAACATGGTTGCAACTGATGGTCGTCGTTTGAGTTTCATCAGTAAAGAAATTCTTGCAGGATCTCCTGATTTTCCGTCTGCAATTGTGCATCCGAAGATTTTGAGCATTATTCTAAAGCATGCAAGTGATGAGGGAAATATTTCTCTTGCCATTGTTGATAAAATGATATTCTTCCGCTTCGGAAATTATAAATTCGGTGCTACACTTATCGATGGAAAATTCCCGGATTACAACCGTGTTATTCCAGCTAATCAGCAGCATTTCATTACTGTAGCTCGTGCAGATCTTGTCAGTGCCCTTAAACGTGTTGCATTGATGGTTGATAAAAAAGCCGGACGTATATATTTTAACATGGAAGAAGGCATTCTGCGTATAACAAGTAAGCAGAATGAACTCGGAAGTGCAGATGAAGAAATTCCCGCACAGTTTACAGATGATCCGATGGTAATTGCTTTTAATTACCGTTATATAGATGAACCTCTCCGTGTTTTGAACAGTGACAATATCGTGTTTGAATATACGGAGGAAATGAAAGCCGTAACAATGCGTCCTGAACCTGCTGCGGATTATTTCCATATCATCATGCCTATGCAGAAAGAGTAATGCCGTTTTATTCTCTTTCCTCCTGTAATTTCAGAAATTTAAAGAATGACACAATAGATGTTTTCTCCAAGGAAGTTTTTTTCACTGGAGAAAACGGACAAGGTAAAAGTAATCTTCTCGAAGCCTTGTATTTTTCTGCTTATGGATCTTCTTTTCGCACTCATACTGATGCCGAAATGATAAAAAACGGCGAAAAAGATATGGGAATTCGGGTTCTGTACAAGGGGTCGGAAGGAGATTCTCACACAACTTCCATAAAACTGACTTCTGTACAACGTTCGTGTACTAAAAAAATGGAAAAAGATGGCAAAATTATCCGTGACAGAAAAGATCTTGTGAATACGATGCCATGTGTTTTGTATAATCATGATGACTTAGATTTTGCAGCTGGTTCTCCAGAACGGCGTCGTTTTTTTATAGATCAGACGCTAAGTATGTATGACATATTGTATATAGATGTAATGCGCCGTTACAGGCATATCTTAAAAACTCGCAATCTTTGCCTGAAAGAAAAAAAATATTCTCTGTTAGATACATATGATATACAGCTTGTTCAAAATGGACTTGAAATGCAAAAAAGGCGGAGCTGTGCTATATTCAAATTCAATCAGATTTTTGCATCTCTGTATTATGAGGTGTCCGGCATAGAAGGTGTAAATATCAGATATATACCGTCGTGGCTCAAAACAACCGACGAACGTGCGGAAGACAGCTTGTATGCTGATATAGATTTGCCATCTGTTGATAATGTAATCGATATACTTCATGCCAAGCGAAGTGTTGACCAGATAATGAATACAACGATGTCAGGACCTCACAGAGACAGAATTGTATTTGAGAGAAAAGGAAAACCGTTTGTTTCTCAGGCTTCTATGGGACAGAGAAGACTGTTGGCACTTGTTCTCAGAACTGCGCAGGCTTCTTATTACACTCAGGAAACAAGACGTCTGCCTGTTCTTTTAATGGATGATGTTCTTCTTGAACTTGATCCTGCTAAAAGAGAGCGTATGACAGCATTGCTTCCAGAATACGATCAGTTGTTTTGTACATTTTTGCCAGGTGAGCCATACGAAAAATATCGAAAGAACGAAACTTCCGTATATAGTATAAAATCAGGCGAATGGAACAGAATGAGTTAATTTGTCTTTTGATTTTTTAATTACCCTACCCTCTTGAAAAATATATTTTTGTCAGCTGTTTTACTTTTAATGTTAATTTTTTGATTATAAGTGTTTTCAAAACTACTTTATGGTAGTACGCAAAATAATTTTTATAAAATAAAAGCGGTCCACGGCAAAATGAAAAAAAACCGCAGACCGCCAAAAAAAGGAGGCAAGGCATATTGATAATGGAGACTACATGCCTTGAAAAATGTGTTAACTGTATGATAACACGACACAAAAAAATAGGCAAGTAGAAAAATAGCGACTCAAACAAGAAAATGATGATTTCCTCTAAAATCTTTAGATTTGACAGATAAGCAGACATTATTTTATGAAAAAAAATATTCATTTTTTGACGATTTTTTAAAATCCTACCCATTCGGGTAGTGGCTATATGGAAATTCCTTATTTATAATATCAGTCATAAGGGTTGAGAAAAACAAATATGCTTTGTTCAGCTTAGTATTGAAATAAAAGGGGATATTTTTATGGAAAAGAACAAACTTAAGTTTTACTGGGCAGGTCTTTTGGTTGCTGTTGTAATGGCATTTGGTATTGTTGTGTTTGCTGGATGTTCAAGCCGTGCTGCATCAAAGAAAACAGCACAGACTTCTTATTCTCTCCAGAAGACAGCATCTGTATGCTTTATGATGGAAGCTTTTATATAATCCGATGTTTCATAAAATAACATATTAATCTCTTCGTTTTTAGATATTCTATATCCTGAATTTTTCATATATTAAGTGAAAAACTCTGCCGGTTGTATTCTTTTTGCTTCCGGTAGAGTTTTTTTTATGTAATAGCCCTTTTGTTATGGAAACGATTTCTTTAAATCATTATAATTTTTATTATGAAGTACACAAAAAAAATACTTTTTACTCTTTCAATTTTGATTTTATCGGTTGCAGCTTTCGCAAAGTCTAAAACTGCAAAAAAAAGTGCTGCTGACGAAATAAAAAAGCCACAGTCTGAAGTAACTGTCTTTTATACAAATGATATTCACACACATTTGGAAAAAGACTTGAATTACGCAAAAATTGCCGGTCTCAAGGATATGTACGAATCACAGAATAAAGCAGTCATTCTTGCAGATTCTGGAGATCATTCGCAGGGTACTGCTTACGGTGGTATGGATCATGGTGCATCTATGATAAAGCTCATGAACGAAGCACGCTATGATGTTGCGACTATCGGAAATCACGAGTTTGATTATGGCTGGGATGGATTTGAAGCAAATTTCAAGAGTGCAGAATTTAAATACGTAGCTTGTAATTTTTATAATGTTTCAACAAAGAAAACTTATGCGGATGCATATACTGTTATCGAAAAAGAAGGCGTGAAAATTGCTTTTGTTGGAGTTATGACTCCGGAAACAATTTCAAAGTCTTCTCCTGCTTACTTTATGGATAAAAAGCAGTCAAAGTTTATATGGCAGATTAACAGCAAGGATTTGTACAAAACAGTTCAGAATACAGTAGATAAAGCACGCAAGGAAGCTGATTATGTCATTATACTGTCACATCTTGGTGTTGATGAATCTTCAGAACCTTATACATCACGTTCATTGATTGCAAATACTTCAGGAATCGATGTTATCCTCGATGGTCACAGTCATACATCTATTGAAAGTGAACTTGTTTCCAATAAAAATGGAGAAAAAGTTCTTTTGTCTCAATCTGGAAACTATTTTGACAAAATAGGCTGTCTTACACTCGGTACAGACGGTAAGTTTAATTCAAAACTGCTTGATGTCAAACAGATTGATTGTCCAATGAATAATTCTGTTCTTGATATTCAGAATCAGTGGAAAGCTCAGGTAGATGACGATTTGAATACCGAAATTGCCTACTGTTCGTTTGAAATGAAAATCAATGATGAAGATGGTAAGCGTATTGTACGTAAAGAGGAAACAAATCTTGCAGATTTCGTTGCTGATGGTTTTTACTATTATTTAAACGAAGTTGAAGGTCTTGACTGTGATATTACTGTAGTAAACGGTGGCGGAGTTCGTACTGATGTTCCGGCAGGAGAATGGTCTTATCTGACTTGTAAATCAGTATCTCCTTTCGGAAATGTTCTTTGTCTTGTCAAAGTAAGCGGTAAAACTATACTTGATATGCTTGAATTTGGAGAGCGTTTTGCTGGTACAGGCGGAGAAAACGGCGGATTTATGCACGTCGGCGGTGTAACATTTGATGTTGATACATCTGTCGAAAACACTGTTCAGATTAACAAGGATAAAATATGGACAGGTTCTCCAAAAGGCAAATATAGAGTATGCAATGTCAAAGTTTACAATAAAAAGACAGGAAAATATGAGCCTTTGAACGAGAAAAAGACTTACAGTCTCGGATCTATAAACTACATTCTTAGAAGTATGGGAGACGGTTTTGCAATGTTCGGCGATGCAACTCTTGAAAAAGACTATATCTGTGAAGATTATCTTGTTTCAGCACGCTATGCAGGAGATTTCAAAGATTCTGACGGCGACGGGTTGCCTGATATTTCATCAGCAAACAGTCCGTTGTCTGCATACAAGAATTATATTATAAATTATGAAAACATTCGTGGAGCCGGACGCATCAATATAAAGTAAAATATTTAGACATAACATCTCTAAATATTGATTTAGCGATTTATATTGATTGTTTAAGCCTCTTGAAAAGAGGTAATGAAGCTGTCTTTGAAAAATGTAGGCATTTTTTTTGTGCTGATTATTTTTCAAATGGCAGCTTTTTTTTATATAAGTGTTTATTATGAGATGAAGTTTCTGGAAACTTTCATTTGTATTGTGCCGATAAAAACATATCAGGATTTGCTGAATTTCAGGCATCATATAAAGCGTTTAAAATTTTTATAGGAACATTTTGTTTGAAAAAACAAAATGTTTTAATATTTGTTTATATATTTGAATTTGTAAATGATGAATATAATAAAAGCAATAGAAGAGTTTTTTGGCGAGTTTCAAGATACAGCATTGCAGACAGTCTGTATAGCTATTATTGCTGTATGTGCTGCATGTATTATATGTGTAGCTTTTATTTGTTCTTTCAAATCTTTTAGGAGAAAAAGAGCTCCTTTTTATGTAATATTGTCTACGATAGCAGCTTGTCTGTTTATGGTGCCTGCAAGTGTGTCTTTTTATAAGTTTATTGAAGTGACAATAGCAAAAAATGTAAAGAGTACTACAAAAGCAGAGCTAGAAGTTTTGCAGCTTCAAATAAAAAATGAAGAACAAAAAAAACAGCTGCTGGAAAAAAGCAATCATATAGCAGAACAGAATATAGAAATAGAAGCATTGAATGAAGAACTTGTACTTCTCAAGAATTCTCAGATTAATGCAATGCAGTTTCAAAAAATTGCTGAACTTGCCCTTCTCAAGACAAATATTCAGCAGACAAAAGTACATAAGGAAAAAATTTCAGAAACATCTTCAGGTCTTGGTATTATAGCATCTCATTATGATGATAATCTTCTCTTGGTGTCTACTCATGATATAGAGGCAAAATTCGGAGTAGATATAAAGCAGATACGTATCAAAAAAGTATCAGGCGATACAATACAAGTGTCGGGTATAAAGCCTATATTTGTAGGTTCCACAAAAAATAAGACTTCAATGCCCGTAAAAGAAATTAGACGTGAAAATTATGACAGCGACGGACATTTGAAATCTATAGATGTCAAACAGGATTCCGTTTCACTGCATCTTGCTGATCAGTACGCAGATAAGTATAACGAAAAGTATCAGGAATCCCTTAACAATATGGAAAACTTTGAGTTTCTGAATGACGCTATTATTTCACTTGCGCAGAATTTTATACAAATAATATTTGCATCTTTATATAAAAACATCGAATTTGTTCCTGCAATGCAGATGGATGCCCTGCCCTTGCAGGAATTTATTGCTTCGCAGATTGATATTACGGAACAGCAGAAAAAAAGTCTTGAAGAGTTGGTTGTAAACTCGATGATAGAGACAGATCTGGGACTTGAATGAAAAGTTTGTCAGTTTATATTGCAGATGCGGTGTGTATATTTTCGAAAGGAGTAAAAAATGGCTATCAATTTTAACGCAGAGTCTGTATTTAACTTAAAACCAATACGTCTGGATGAAATTCGTGAAGACGTGAAGGTTTTGTTTATTGATGGAGAACAGGCAGTTTTTGCTTTTAAGACTATACGTGATCAGCTTGTTTTTACAAATAAAAGGATAATTTCGGTAGATGTACAGGGAATTACAGGAACAAGAAAATCTTTTACAACTATGCCGTACTCAAAAATTCAGTTTTTCTCAATACAGACACCAGGTCTTATAGAGATTTTTCCTGATTCAGAACTTTACATCAGATTTGCTGACGGAACAAGTGCCAAGTTTGAAATAAAAGGCAGTGTAAATATTGCCGAAATAGGAAGAATGATTTCAAAATATGTGCTTGAATAAAAGTCATTTTTGATTATGAATTAAGTTGGCTTTGATAAACTGTTAATTGTCTTGGATGTCAGGACTTTATCAAAAACTGTTTGGAGAAACGGAATGATTAAGAGAAAAATATTGGCTTTTTTTGCAGTGATGGCATTTGCATGTGCAGGTCTTTTTGCAATTCCTATATTATCAAGCAAATGGGATGAAGATACTATCTGCAATAAAAAGACAAGTGAACTTCGTAAAGAGGGATATACATGTATTGTCATGGATGATGATGCAGAAGATAATATTGTTATTCAGAATTATCTTGGTACATCAGTAGTCATGAAACTTTATTCTGTTGATAAGAAAGGCAAAGTTCATGAATATGAAGAGTTTTCTGTAAAATCAAAGAAAAACGGCTATAAAGGTAATCCTATGATTCAGGATCTGGATGAATACACAAAGATTTATCTCAAAGTAATAGAAAGCAATGAGCGCAAAAAGATAAATGATATTAAGATTGAAATTGTTGGCGTATATGATGATGATTTAATTTTAAAACTCTCATATAAATAATCTAAATTTTGCAGAAAAGAAAACACAGGGTTTTGAAATACGGAATGTTTTTTTCAGAAGTAATTGCTTTTGAACAGGTCAGATATTTTAAGAACTTTTTTTAGCTGTTCTTTGCATAAAAAAAAGCCGTGCAGTACGAAATCAATATTCGCAAAACCTGCACGGCATTTTTTTGTCCTTTTTTATTTGGATAAGGAGTTTTATCGGCGGGTGCCTACTTACTCTGGGAAAGGAGGAAATTGATCACCTGGGTTTCTTTGTATGCCCTTGAAAGAACCGTATTATGATCTGCTCCATCCAGAATTGTTATTTTTGCATTACTGTTAAAAATGCTGAATGTTTCGATGAAAATGCTGGACAATTTCGGATCAACGACATTGTCTTTTGAACCGGCAATAGCCCATACTCCGACAGGTGCAAGAGCTTTTGAAGTTTTGCTGTCGGCCTGTATTTTTGCGCTTACAGGAGCGATGCATGAATAAAGGGCTGGATTTGCAGCAGCAAGTTCTATGCATCCTGTTCCGCCCATAGAAAAACCTGTAAGGCTTATTTTTCTTTTATTGATTCCATGATTTGATGAAACCTTATTGATAAGCTCCTGGACAGCGTTCTGAGCTGCTTTCCAGTCTGCAATGTTTGAAGGAAGCTGTGGTATGATTGCATAAGCTGCCATGTTTCCAATTTCTCCGTTTTTCAACATTTTTGGAAAACCGTCTTTTAATATCAGATTTAAATCACTGCCTTTACATGATTCATCATGAAGATAGACTATCAGGGGCATGTTTGCAGATGCTCCATCCGGTGTATAGAGCCAGTAATTGAGTGATGTACCGTTTGATGCCTTGAAAGACTGCTGTGAAAGACTGCCTGCAAAAGCAGACAATGGAATCAGCATAAACAAGACCTTAAGGATTGCAAATGGAGAAAAGCGTTTTTTCATTGAAAATACCCCTATAACACTCTGGAATTTCAGCAACTTAACTTACAGAATTTAACAAAATCGTGTATTACAGGTTACATAAATCTGTAAATAAAAATTTCTTGCAAATTCATCACTTAGTGTAACACTTTCTGGAGACGGATATTCTGATGCCAAGACAATTAATCTTGATGGTGCCGGAAAAGGCAGCTGTATTTTCAAAGCTGTTCCATGCGGAATAATAGTCGGCGCAGAAGCAAGCGTAACAACGGCTTCTGGTGACAGTTATTACGGGATTTCAAATAAGGTAACTGTTTCCAGAATAGGAGACAATACCCTGTCAATCACGATGAAATATGAGCCTCAGGTTGGAGGTTATCTTTTGTCAGACGGAACGTTTTCTCCTGCTGGAGGCGGTGCCGGTGGAGCTTCTATAGAAGGCGTAGTTTTTGATAATAACTACAACGGAAAAATTCTCGTGGTTGCATTGAATGAAAATTCTGGATGTAAGTGTTATACAACAAATTCAATGTGTACTACTTCGGTTCCTGCCGGCATGTCTCTTTCTGATGGAAGTGTAAATCAGGCAATATTCAAAACTGATCCACTGATAGGGACTGGAACTTATACTTTTGCAAGTTTGTATCCGGCAGCGTTTGCAGCCGAATCTTTAGGAGTTGGTTCTTTTGGATGGTATCTGCCTTCAAAGGTGGAACTTAAAAGATTATTTTCTAATGCTAGTGATGTGAATATCAGTCTGTTATCGGCTTCAGGGGATCCTCTTTTTTTGGGAAGCGATGCTTCCGGGACAGTTTTTTACTGGACATCAAGTGTGGAATCAACGGCGACAGCGGATGTTATTTCTAATGCTGATGAAATAAGTCATAATGCAGATTATTTTACGCACAGAGTTCGTGCAGTCTGCGCAATACTGAGATGATTTTTTCTTTTAATTTTTTATGATGAAAGCATCTGAATATCATGCTGTGTATGATTTTTCGGATGCTTTTTTTGTTAATTGCATAAATATACGTTGTATGCTAAAATAATACAATTTTATTCTATATTTAGTAAACAGGGAAAGGATTTAAACTATGTGGTCAGGTATCAATTCTGTTTTGGGTAAGATAGATGATTTTGTCTGGGGACTTCCCCTCATCATTCTTATCTTGGCAACCGGTGTTTTTTTGACAGTCCGTTTGCATGGCGTTCAGTTTGCACAGCTTAAGTTTGCAATAAAATCTATCTTCCGTAAGTCAGACGATAAGGAAGGCGGAGAACTTTCAAGTTTCAAGGCTTTGTGTACAGCACTTTCTGCTACAATCGGTACGGGTAATATTGTTGGTGTTGCGACTGCCATCAGTGTAGGCGGTCCGGGAGCCTTGTTCTGGATGTGGCTGGCTGCTCTTCTTGGTATGGCTACAAAATATTCTGAGTGTCTTCTTGCCATTCATTATCGTGAAGTAAAAGCTGACGGTCATATTTTGGGCGGTCCTTTCTATACGTGTGAAAAAGGTGTCGGTGAGTTCAATAAAACATTGGGCAAACTTCTGGCAGTTCTGTTTGCCGTATTTGGAACTCTCGTTGGTTTGTTCGGAATAGGAACTTTCACACAGATCAACTCAATTACATCTGCGGTCAATACATTTTCAAAAGAAGCCTGCGGTGCTAATCTTGCTGCTATCACAATTCCTGGAATCGGAACATATTCATGGGTTGTAGTCATTGCTTCTTTTGTTCTGGCAATTTTGCTCGCACTTATCATTATTGGCGGACTTAAGCGTATATCTACAGTAGCTTCTGTCGTTGTTCCGGTCATGGCTGTTTTGTATGTTGTAATGGGATTTTTTGCAATTCTCTGCAATATGTCAAAGTTTTTCTCAGCTTTTGAAGAGATTTTCCAGGGAGCGTTCGGCTTTAAGGCTGCTGCCGGTGGCGCTGTTGGAGCGATGTTTGTTGCCATGCAGAAAGGTATTGCACGCGGTATCTTCTCAAACGAAGCAGGACTTGGTTCTGCTCCAATCGCTGCAAGTGCTGCAAAAGTCGACCATGCTGTCCAGCAGGGTATCATTTCTATGACAGGAACATTCTTTGATACAATTGTCATCTGTTCTGTTACAGGTCTTGTCATCGTTATGTCAGGCATGTGGAAACCGGAATTCGGATTTGAAGGATATAATATTACAAATGCTGCATTCCAGGCACTTCTGCCTCGTGTTCCAGGTGTTTTCATTTCATTTATTCTGATGATATGTCTTGTTTTGTTCGCATTTACGACAATTCTGGGCTGGGATTATTACTCAGAACGCTGTATCGAATATCTTTCTGGCGGCAAAATGTCGTCCGTAAAAATTTATCGCTGGCTCTACATTCTTGCAGTATTCATCGGACCTTACATGACTGTTTCAGCAGTCTGGACGATTGCTGATATCACAAATGGTTTGATGGCAATTCCAAATATTGCTTCCTTGATTATTTTGAACGGAGTCATTGTAAAGCTTACAAAGGATTTCTTCTCTGGAAAAAGAATTTATACAATTGGATATGACTTTAATAACAATAAAGTCACTTCTGATGATGAATAATCTGCTTAGATAGTCATTGGAAAACTAAGTTTTCTGGAGACTATGGTTTAACTTATTATTTATAAAATCAAATAAAGCGTGCTTTTATGATAAACTCATGAAGGCACGCTTTTTATATATAAGTTTGCATATTCAAAAACAATGTAAGTGAGTAAATAAGCATTTCATAAACTTATATGCTGGTAATTTTATGAAATATAATTGTTTTCTCTGCTGGATATTATGACAGTATCCGAAAAAGTGAAAATATTCGGGATTTTTTGTAGTAATGTTACTGTTTTATAAAGGTATTTAGATTTAAACTTGCTTTTGGGTAAAATTAGATATATTATAAGGTGTTGTAAGGGATAACACTGTCATTGCGCAAGTAATGGCTGTTTGTCTGACGAATTCTTGCTTTCCTGTATCAGTGCATGTAGATTGCACTGATTATTCAGATGATAGATTTGAATTTACAAATAACTTCAATTCATCCTGAATGTCAAGATCTGCTATATCTTAAAGTAATTCAAAAAAGTTGACTGACTCAGAAAAATTTGTAAACGCAAATGATTTTATATGGATTTCAGAAGCAAATTATAAAACTTCTGAGATTTTTGAGTATGGGTTGATGCAATTTTTTAGTAATCTGGAGGGGGATTTACATGTGCTTTTTTGCATGGAAGTACGTATCCTTTTGATGAATATGGCTATAAACGAGAAACTTGATGTAGCAATTTTGAGCGGCGGACAAAGTTCCAGAATGGGACATGATAAAGCTCTGCTTAAAATCAGAGGAAAAACCTTTATTAAAATTTTATTTGAAGAGTTTAGACAGATTTCTTCACCAGTCTATATTTCTATGGGGTCTGTCTCGGAAAATGCAGTAGCATTGTCCGGTGATGACTGCGAAGATTGGGAAGTTTATAGTCCAGAAGAAGAAGATTTGTCTTTGGCTGATGTAGCCCTTGTAGAAAGCGCATTCAATGAATCCTGGAAAGATGAGCTTCCTCGGGGCAGTGATGTCCGTTATGTTTTTGATTCATTCAAGGGAATTGGTCCGATTGAGGGAATTCGCCAGGTACTCAAAGCTTCAAATAAAGAATATGTGTTTGTCTGTGCCACAGATATGCCGTTTATGAAAAAGGAACTTGCTCTTCATCTGGCAGGCTATTTGAATACAAGTGTTCATCATGACTGCATTTGTTTCAAGGGTGACAACGCTGTTTATACACTTTGTGCAATTTATTCCAAGTCAATTCTTCCTATATTGGAACAGTGCATTAAATCAAAAAAATATCATCTCAAAGATTTACTGGAAAAATCGAATACAAAGTATATTAAACTTTCAGATACGATGTTTGAACCAGGATTTTTTGAAGATGTAAATACTTTGGAAGATTATAAGAGGATTACAGGCAGCTCAAAGGGATTTTTGATGAGGCGTCTAGAATAGATATTATGTATTTGAAAAATCAAATACTTTTGAGTTTTCGTTATTTTTTTTGTGCATTATTTGAATATATAAATCATAAGGTAAACGCTGTGATGCTTTGCACTAAAAGTATTACAGTATGATGAATATTTTTATATTCAAATAATATTATATCCTGTTATGCATTTTAATAGCATGTGTAAAATATTTGAATTTTAAGATATTTAATTGAACACGTAATTATTGCAAACTTGAAAATCAAGGCTCTGGAAATCGTAATTTCCAGAGCCTTTTTATGTATAAAAGATTCAGTGGAAATATTTTCTTCAATTGGCTAAAATCAAAAAACTACATCATCTTATAAAATACAGCCTGCCCTACTCCAAATAAATTGTTGACGGGCATCTGTTTTTTGTTTAAATGACAGTTTTGCATTGGAGAGTTTTATGCCGGAAGAAAATTATGCAGTAAACCCGATAACTATGACAGATTATCCGGATCCGGATGTTATACGTGTTGATGATTGTTATTACATGGTATCCACAACGATGTATTTTATGCCGGGATGTGCGATTTTGCGTTCCTATAATCTGGCAGACTGGGAAATAGCATCTTATGTATATGACGTACTTGAGGATAATTCCGATTATCGTCTGGAAAATGGAAGAAATGCATATGGAAACGGCATGTGGGCGGCATCGCTTCGGTATCATGATGGTATTTTCTATATAGTTTTCTGTGCAAATGATACGCAGAAAACTTATATTTTCCGTTCAAACAAAATAGAAGGTCCGTGGAAAAGAAACGAACTTAATGTTAAGTATCACGATAATTCGATTTTGTTTGATGATGACGGCCGTGTGTTTATGTATTATGGAAACAGGCAGATTCATTGTATTCAGCTTGATGACTGTCTGACTCATGTGATTCCGGAGACTGATACTGTCGTCATCGAAGATAAATGCCGCAACATACTCGGATATGAAGGAACTCATGCTTACAAAATAAACGGTCGTTATTATCTGTTTTTTATACATTCTGCGCCGGGTGCATGGAAAAGGACACAATCATGCTGGATGTCTGACAAACCTGATACGGGGTATATACCGGCTGTGAAAAATGCTTCGAATTTGAATGCAAAGTCTGCAAATTCTTTTGATGTGGATTTTGAAAAATCAGCATCGGCAGATGTTTTAAATGATGATATGGATTATTGCAACTCAGGAGTTGCTCAGGGCGGCATTGTAGATACTGCAGACGGCAAATGGTATGGTGTTTTGTTTCAGGACAGAGGTGCTGTCGGACGAATTCCGTGTCTTGTTCCTGTGAGATGGGATAACTGTTTTCCTGTGTTCGGCATAGACGGAAAGTGTCCGAAAAAAGTAAGTTTGCCATACTCTGTAAATGCGCACTCTGGATATAAATATAAAAAACTGTATACAAGTGACAGTTTTACTTCCATCCGGCTGGACTTAAACTGGCAGTGGAATCATAATCCGGATCTGAATTACGCACGCTGGGGAAACGGCAGTTTTATGCTGACAACATTCAGAACTGACAAAGATATTTTCTGTGCAAGGAATACCCTTACACAGCGCATTATGTATCCGTTTTCAACGGCATCTGTTACAGTAGATTGTTCCGGCCTCAAAGACGGAGATTTTGCAGGCCTTGGCATTTTGCACACGCATGCAGTTGAACTTGCGATTACAAAACAGGATGGTGAACTTTATATAGTGCACAGACTTTTGAAAGCAGATGGAAACGGTGCATCATCTGCTTCTCGGAATGAGATAACAGAATGTTCGAAAATCAAATGCAGTCAAAATTCTGTTACATTCAGAATCAGTGTTGACGTTGAAAATATGACAGATACTGCCGTGTGCAGTTATTATGATGGTAAGTGGAATCAGCTGGAAACAAAGGGAAATCTTGTTTTTGACCTTGCGCATTTTTGTGGAAACAGGTTTGCGCTTTTTTATTACAGTACGAAAAACTATGGAGGAAGTGCTGTATTTACAGATTTTGAATATACTGCATCCCGGGATGATAATGCTTAATTTATGCTGTGTCATTTATATTTTTTATGATTATATTTCTGGAAGAATACGGCCGATTGTTAATTTTTCAGAAATTTTCTATCATACATGTTTAAGCAGAATCTGCTTATGAAATTATTGTTTTTAGAAGTGATTTTTACTTTGTAAAATATAACGAATCAAATAAAACAGAAGCTTATTGCAAAACTTCTTCGGGAAAAATATGTCTGACATTGTAAATGAAATATACCAGGTCAAAATTCAAGTTTCTGCTAAATTGAAAAGTTTGGCAGAAACCATTGGATTGCATCATCAACAAAGTGAAACAAAAATGCAGAAATGCTGTAAAAGAAATGCCTGAACATTCCTGTTATACTTCTGGCTTTGTGATAAATCAAATTATAATTCAACTTCATCACTGACCAGATATTTTCGATTCTGTT
>JAZQQW010000102.1:0-46956 GCA_045629255.1 Treponema sp. | reverse complement strand
ACTTGAACAGGCACAGCTTTCGCCACCAGCACCTCAAGCTGGCGTGTCTACCAATTCCACCATCCCCGCATTCATGACAAAAATAATATTTATCACTTCTGTCGAATGTGAAACTAATATACATAATTCTGACAACTTTGTCAAGAGAACATAACATAACAAACGAACAAACACATTACAAAATTAAAAAAAGTTTCTTTTGAAATTACGCTGAATTTTCAAGCCTTGAAATTGAAAAATCTAAAATACACCATTTTCAAACCAGACCCATAAAATGCAATTCTTTCATAACGATTTTCCTGATTTCTTTAGAAAATACACAGGTACACTTTTTTAGAAAAAACAATTTTACTTTTTCCTAAGCACCAATGGCAAAGGAAAATCATAGACTTCTTCAGAACTAAAAGGAAGAACTTCTGAAAACGGAGCAGAAACAGTCATTGCATCACCGATTATTTCAAAACTGATTTCTACATCGGATTCAACCGCATACCCAAGAATTCCATTTTCCTCTTCAAGGAATTCATAAAACTTTTCAACATGAAAAACTATGTAACTACCTTTTACAGTATAACTTCCATTCCAGCCTGCAAAATCACGGATTTCATAATCACCTTCATACTCAGAATGAATCTGAACCCATTCCTTTCTGACCTTTAAATCAATATAACCGTCTTCATCGAGAAAAAGTTCAACTTCATTTTTATCAAAATCTTCACAAACCCAAATACCACGACAATCTTCCGCAAATGCAGCAATGGTCATAAACAGCAGCAGAACTGCAGAAAGGATTTTCTTTTTCATTTGTACCTCAGTGTATTTTGCAAAAAAAATCATAAAAAAACGCAGATTTCAAATAAACCTCAGAAATTATTTACAGACAAAAAAAGCAGCAGGCATAAAAAAAAGGAACTGCATCTTGCAGTTCCTTTCGTGCGGAGAACCTGACTTGAACAGGCACAGCTTTCGCCACCAGCACCTCAAGCTGGCGTGTCTACCAATTCCACCATCCCCGCATTCGTGACAAAAATAATATTTATCACTTCTGTCGAATGTGAAACTAATATACATAATTGCAAAAGTTTTGTCAATTACAAAACCTTTAACACTGTTGTTTTTTTTCAGTAATTCACAAAAGAAGCTAATCTTCTTCGACAGTAGTATCCATCAGAGCTTTATAAAAATCTGCCAAATCCCTCTGGATTATCAAAGGCCTGCCGTCCACTCCCATAAAACAGTGAAGTGATGACCCCGTACAGACCAATTTTCCACCGACTGTCATTCTATATGCAATCTTAAGTTTAACAGGCGTACATTCTGCAACATTCACTTCAATCTCAATTTTGTCCGCAAACTTAGTCGGCATTTTATAATCACAGGTGACACTGACTACAGGAGAAGCAATTCCCATCTCTTCCATTTTATCAAATCCCCAGCCTATTTTTTCCAGAAAATCAACCCTGGCCTCTTCCATAAAACGAATGTAGTTCGAATGATGAACAATCTGCATTTTATCTGTTTCGTAATAATTTACTTTGTGAATATAGTTTTCCATAAAATTACTGTACAACTTTTACCTGGTTTTGGATACAACATTTTGTCATTTTTTGTCATATTGTCAAAAAAAATCATTATATCATTATAGAATGAACATAACGAGTCACTTTTCTTCTATAAAAGCGACATTCATACGAGAACATTCTTTTTTTTGCCATCCTTTAATCTTGAACAATTCTACAAATTATGCTAGATTCATAGACATAACACCTGTCTTGTCATCTGTTATACAACTTAAAGAATCCGGCAAACTGCCCATCTTTAAAAAATCACATATTTGCTGACAAATTTCACGGTGCATAAAAAACTTAATCATGGACGGCTATCATGAATAAATTTGTAAAACGCTATCTGATAGATGCCCTCGGCGGCATGGCACACGGTCTTTTTGCTTCACTTCTCGTCGGAACACTCGTAAAGACACTCGGTCAAGTTCTTCTAAACCTCGGACAGAACCCTGTTTTTCAATTTCTCGTAGATGCAGGAACTTTCGCATCTGAAAGTCATGTTGTCGGTGCCGCGATGGCAATATCCATCGGTTATGCACTCAAAGCTCCTGCTCTCGTTTTATTCTCCCTCGCTACAGTCGGTTCTGCCGCAAATTCCCTTGGAGGAGCAGGCGGTCCACTTGCTGTTCTTGTAATCGCCATCATATCAAGCGAACTCGGCAATCTTGTTTCAAAGAAGACAAAAGTAGACATACTTGTCACACCGATAGTCACCATTCTTACAGGAGCCCTGCTTTCTGTTCTCTTTGCAAAGTACATCAGTGCTGCGGCAAGTTACATTGGAAAGATAATTATACTGGCAACAAACCTGCACCCGTTCGTTATGGGAATTATCGTTTCCGTCATAGTCGGCATAGTTTTAACACTGCCGATCAGTTCAGCTGCAATATGTGCGGCATTCGGACTTACAGGACTTGCAGGAGGTGCCGCCGTCGCAGGATGCAGTGCAAACATGGTCGGTTTTGCAATTCTGAGCTTCAAGGAAAACAAATGGGGAGGCCTGCTCTCTCAGGGACTTGGCACATCAATGCTTCAGATGCCGAACATTGTCAAAAACCCGAAAATCTGGATTCCTGTCATACTCAGTTCAGCCATAACAGGTCCAATTGCAACATGCATTTTCAAGATGCAGATGAACGGCGCCGCAGTATCATCCGGAATGGGTACATGCGGATTTGTCGGACAGATTGGTGTCATCACAGGCTGGTTTGCACCATCACAGACTGCTATCGAAAATGGCGCAACTGCAATTTCGCCTACACTCTTCGACTGGGCAGGGCTTATCCTTGTTTGCTTTGTACTTCCAGGCATCCTGAACTGGCTGTTCGGCAAAATATTCAGAAAAATCGGCTGGATAAAAGAAAACGATCTTACACTGGAAGATTGATTTCATATTAAAAAATAAGCCTTATTTTTCAGATAAAATGAGTTAAAAAAAAATTATGATTTAATAACATTAATCAAAAACTCCGGCACAAAAAACCGGAGTTTTTTTTTATTCAGAATCTCATAAAAAAATGCAATAACTTACCAAATTTTACATTGCAAACCAATTATAAAATACACAAGATTACAAGTTAAAAAGAGATACACTTTATAGTAAACATCTTTATATCTGAAAAAAAACTTACAGAATGGTAAACATCAAAAAAAACATAAGTAAACAAAACTAAAACTTGACAAACCAGAAAAGGTACCTTTATTATAAATATAAGGATTTTTTAAACTTTTAGTTTTCAAGAAAAAAAGAACTTATTATTCTATTTAAATTAAGAATATTTTTCAGTTCAATAAGAATCTTTTTGAGGAGCTGCCGATTATGGAAGAAAACACACTGCCAACAGTACTGATTGCAGACGATGCCGAAATAAATCGCGATATCCTGTCAAACATTCTGGACAAAGCATTCAATGTCATAGAAGCACACGATGGAGTTGAAGCTATCAACATTCTTTCAAAATTCGGAAACAAAATCAGTCTTGTTCTTCTTGACATCGTTATGCCGAATCTTGACGGATACGGAGTTCTCGCACAGATGAATGCAGCTCACTGGCTTGAAACAATTCCAGTCGTCATTATTTCCTCAGAAAGTGACCGCAAAGCCGTAGCAAAAGCCTACGAACTCGGAGCCGTTGATTACATTGCCAGACCGTTTGAAAATATTCTCGTACTTCAGCGTGTCATGAAGACAATCGGTTACTACGGGCAGCAGAAAAATCTTCTAAAAGTCGTAGCAAACGAACTTTACAACCACCAGCAAAATGACATAGTTCTGATGAACATCCTCATTCATGCAATCGAAGAAAGAAACGGAGAAGATGCCGTTCACATTGCAAGAGTACAAGCTCTTACGGAACTGTTTCTTAAGACAATGATCAGACTTTCAAAAGAATACAAGCTCACTTCAGACCAGATAAATACAATCAAGGCAGCAGCAGGTCTCCACGATATCGGAAAACTGTTCATACAGGAAGACCTCCTAAAGAAAACAGAAAAGCTTACACCTGACGAAGAGGAGCTGGTCAAATCTCATACTTTGAAAGGTTCAGACTTATTCCGCGCCATACCAAATTACAGGGACGATCCCCTACTTATGACAGCTGAGCAGATCTGCCGCTGGCACCACGAACGATGGGACGGAAAAGGTTACCCTGACGGACTTAAACGCGAAATCATTCCACTTGCAGCACAGGTTGTCTCACTTGCAGATACATATGATGTCATGGTAAGCCGCCGTTCATATAAACGAGCTTATACGCACACAGAAACAATGAAAATGATTATCGAAGGAGACTGCGGTATCTTCAACCCTGATCTCATAACATGTCTTAAGCTTGTAGAAAAAAAGCTTCCGGAAAAGCTTAATTCCATTACGGAAGTATCAAGTCAGGTAGATGCAAATGATGTAATGAGGCGTGTCATGATACACGCACTTCACAGATAAAAAGCAGCAGTTTTTTTATTTTTTCTTAAAGTCTCTAGAAACATTAGTTTTTAGAGGCTGGTTTAAAAATGAAATTTTCAAACCCCTGCAAAATAAGCGTTTTTTAATCAGGAAGGCATCTTGATGATGACTTTTCAGGATATTTTTTTTTCTGAAAGACCTATTGACAATGATATTAAAAACCATTAAAAATATATGCTCTTTTTCTCTTAAAACACATTGACTAAACATCTCATATTTGTATAATGAAATTTATGGTTTCTGAATCCGCACTGGCATCTGCATATGCCTTAATTGACGAAGGCAACTTCCGAGAAGCAAAAACTTTACTAGAGGATGCTCTATCACGCGATTTAGATAATCATGATATTTGTTTTGCAGCAAGCTGCTGTTCTTTTTGGCTGGGTGCAATAGAAACATCCGAAGCAAAAGAGCCCTTCGAATATGGTGAATATTTGATAAACCAGTGGAAATGCTTCAAGCTTCGCATTTCCAAGGAGAAAGAGCCTCTTGAACAGACAGTTTATGCTTTCAGAAAAAAAGCGTTTTCCATAATGCTCCAGAATTATTCACGGATTTATGAAAATGCAGACACCGCAATTCATACAGAAGTCTGTCGTAAAATTGGACTCTGCTATAAACAGCTCGGCGATTTCGAAGAAGCACTCAAATATCTGACAGAAGCAAACAACACGATACAAGGCAGATCAGATGTTCTGGCAGAAATGGCAGACTGTTATGATCTATGCGGTGAAGAAAAACTTGCAAAAGTAATTTTCCGCGAAGCTTTTTTTGTTGATCCTGAGAAAATAGATTTATGTTTTCTGGAATCACCTCTCATCACGAAGCTTACAGCTTTGGTCAGTGAGAAAGGTTATGCAGGTTCAGAGCTTTTGGAATGGATTCCTGTTTATGCGACATTATACAGTGTTTTCAATATCAAAAGAACACTTAAATCGCAGGAAGTCGGCAGACTCAAGCAAGATATCTATGCAAAAGAGATTGAACTTAAGGATCCGAACAACGACAGCAGAATCATCACGCCGAGACTGCTCAATATGTATTTTTGGCTTATAGACTACTACGACCTTGCAGAGGAAAGCACTACAAGAATCCATGAAGTCCTGCTGAAAATCAAACTTTTGGATAAAAACATTTATATGCTCTATACGGGCAATTCATAGAAATCAAAAAAATTGATTTCATCTTATCTTTTATTAGGAGAAAAGTATGTCAGAACAACTTGAGAATTCTGTCAGGGAAATGCTTAAAGCCGAAACATGGACAAGAGCAGGCATCAGCAATTTTACAACAACAAACCTCACAGAGCTTTCAAAAGTAATTGAGCAGGCTCGCGCAGAAAATTCAGAGTCAGAAATCAAAGCAATTTGTGACGAACAGCTCCAGCACACAAAGGAAAGTATTGTTGCGCTGTATCTGTCAGGAATGGTTTCCCTTCACGAACATTCATTGCAGAACAACGAGCTCGCATTTCTTGTCGACATCTTTGAAAAAAATCATAAGGAAAATCTTGTAGAACAGTTATGTCTGTCTATTCAGGAACAGGATCCGGAAAACCTTTTTGCTCTCAGAAAGCTCGCTGACATTTACAAAGCATCTAACGAAGATAAGATTTGGGAACTTTACGAAAAAATCATTCAGATTGATTTTGAAGAAGCTGATATCACAAAGACTCTGGCAGAACGCTATGAATCACAGGGTAATCAGGAAGTCGCCATTGTCTATTACAGAAAGGCTCTTCTCCGCTACATTTCTACAGCAGACAGAAATGCAGCAAAGAACATGAGTGCTATCAAAACTGTATGGTCAAAGCTCGTTTCCCTCATTCCAGATGAAATAGACTTCTTCCTTCTTGTCCAGAAAAAAATTGCAAAGTCAATAAGTGAAGACCGTTCAGCACCTCTGATGGCAGAACTTTATGAGTATTACAAAAATACAGCAAAGTGGGACATCGCAATTGATATTCTCAAGCTTCTTCTGAATATCGATAGAAAAGAAAAGAAATACCGCGAAGAAATCGTAGAGTGTTTCAAAAATAAATATGCCGATCACAGCCACCTTGACGACTGTATCAGAAGATCAAACCTTACACAGACATTCCGCGATGTATTTGAATCTATCAATGACTTTGAAAAACACATCGCATTTGATGCAAAGAACTATGTTTTCCATCGTGCATGGGGTGTCGGTATCATCCGCAAAGTTCAGGGAGATGACCTGACAATTCAGTTTGGAAAAAAGTACGGCATTCACCATATGAAGCTCGAGATGGCAGTCACAGCACTTCAGCCGCTTGACAAAAATCACATCTGGGTCTTAAAAGCAACAAAACACAAGGAAGAACTTTCAAAGCAGGTTAAGTCAGATATCGAAGGTACACTCAAGATTATCATAAGAAGCTTTGACAATAAGTGCGACATCAAGAAAATCAAGTCCGAACTTGTTCCTTCAATTCTCACTCCTGGTGAATGGACAAGCTGGCACGCAAAAGCTCAGACAGTTCTTTCTACAGACTCAACATTCGGTGTTACACCAAACGACATCAATATGTATATGGTTCGCGATCACGAAATCACTCAGGAAGAAAGACTCAATACAGAGTTCAAGGCAGAAAAAGAATTCTTCCCGAAGATTGACATCATGATGCGTTTTGCAAGCGATGAGACAACAGACAAGAGCGACGAGTTCTTCTCTGATATGTTCAATTACTTTGCAAGCTTCCTGAAATCAGACAACAAGGTAAACGAGCAGACACTCGCAGCATATCTCGTTGTACAGAATATCGCGAAGAGATTCCCGAGCTTCCACAATCCTGCTGTTTTCACATTCGACAGTTTGTATCACAAGTTCGACGCATGCGATGTATACACAAAGCTCAAGGACACAAAGAACACAAACCTCAGAAGCGACTTTCTGTCAAACATCAGGATGCTGTCTGACTGGGACAATGAGTTCATCAACCTCTTCCCTGTCGTTCTCAAGGCAGATATTCTTGCAGCTCTCATCTCAGCTGGCAAAACTGACAAAGTACAAAGTCTTATGAAAAAGAGCTTCGAAGATTACAGAAACAACCGCGAAGCAGTTATCTACTTCTTCAAGGAATGCAAGAACCAGGAATGGTACAAGGACTCTGACATTTCTTACGAAAAACAGCTCGTCACTCTCGTAAAGATTATTGACTACTGTTATCGTGAAATTGACAATCACGTCAACACAACAGAGAATAAGAAAATTATCAAAAATGCATGTACACTTCTGTTTGCAGAGAAAGTCGATTCAGGCAGCAGAAACAACATGCTCGCATACATGCTCTCTTCTGATGACCAGAGTGCAATCCTAAGACTGTTTACAATGGTAAACGATGTCAAAAATCTGGATTACATCTACAAGCAGGGACTCAGAAAGGGAATCCTTGACAAATATCCAGAATTCAAGTTCCCTACAATCGAAGTCAAGCAGGAAGTTCAGAACGGTATTTACGCAACAGCAAAGATGCTCGAAGAAAAAAAGAGAGAAGCAGACAACATCGAAAAGGTTATTCTTCCAAAAATTGCAGAGGAAATTTCCGAAGCAAGAGAAAAGGGAGACCTCAAGGAAAATGCAGAATACATTTCTGCAAAAGAAGCTCAGCATCGTCAGAACGAGATTCTCAAAGATCTCAGAGCAAAGCTTGCAAAGGCAATCGTTTTCGATCCGACAACAGTTTCCACATCTATTGTCTCATTTGGTACTACAGTATCACTTCACGACAACAAAGAGAATACAGACGTCAAGTACACAATTCTCGGACCTTTCGAAGCTGATCCAGAAAACGGAATCATCAACTATCAGTCTCCGCTCGGAAACAAATTCCTTGATGCTAAACTCGGAACACATCTGCAGTTTACAATCAATACAAAGGAATATGATTACGAAGTCACAAAGATTGAGATTGCCCGTATTAACTAAGTTTTACACGCTGTACTGCAGCGCATGATTTAAAATAAGCCTCTGAAAACTGATTCAGTGGCTTTCACAAACAAAAGGCTGCCAAAAAAGCAATGCACGACGAAACTCACTTCAAGATGCATGATTTTGGGCAGCTTTTTTTATTTTCGTTTAACAAGTTTTCGTATTATCTTATAAATATGAAATACACAACGCAGACATTCCGCAAACTGACAGAACACACAGGATATTTTGCCGCCAGTACTAATACAGGCATAGCATGGAATGACTCTGATATATATGTCATAGATACAGGAGAATGTGATTCAGATGGAGAACAAATCTTTGATGCCCTCAAAAAAATATATCCAAACAAAAAAATCAAGGCAATAATAAATACACACTCTCACTTTGACCACACAGGCGGCAACAAAACCCTGCAGAAAGCATCAGGCTGCCAAATCTGGACAACCGGAACAGAAGGCGCAATACTCGAACACCCGGAACTGTCCCAGGAAGCCAAATGGAAAGAACACATTTTTCACGAATTCAACAAAAACATTTCAATAATCTCAGAACCTGCAAAAGTCGACAAAATCATAGACGGACAAAAAATTTCTGCAAGTGACATCACATTGCAAAGTATAATACTCAGAGGACACAGCTACGGTCAGCAGGGCATTCTCATCACAGAAAACAAAACAAACAAATCAGTCATGTTTGCAGGAGACGCACTGTTCGGCAAAGAACTCATCACCAAATACTGGATTCCATTCATGATGGACGAACAGGAGTTTAGAAATTCTCTGGAAATTATCGGCAGGACAGAAGCCTCTTTCTACATACCAGGCCACGGTTCTGTCTGTCCGAAAGAAAAAATTCAGGCACTTATAGAAATAAATACACTTGCAACACTTGAAACAGAAAACTTTATCCTAAAGCAGCTGCACAAAAAATCAGCTACCTCAGAAGAAATCGTCAAATCAGCAGCAGATTTCTGCGGCCTGCACCTGAAACTAAGTCAATACCTTCTGATGAAAAACACGATAAATTCATATCTTCAGAGAATGTACAAAAACTCAATGATAAAATGCAAAATCATAAACAACCAGCTTGTATGGACAGAAGCACAAAAAGACGCACTGTAAAAAAATCATTTTCCAAAGATTTTCCATCATCAGATGTGACTCAAGTTAAAAAAGCAATTTTCGCATAAAGAAACCATTTATCGCAAAAATGAAAATTATTATAAACATATTTTAACTTGCCTTTTTAACATTCGTATGTTACATTTCTAAAAGTGATTATGCAAAAACGTAATACACTGATATTTAATTCCTAATTTAGAGGTATAACATGGCTTACAAAGTAGATGAAAATGCATGTGTAAACTGCGGTGCATGTGAAAGCGAATGCCCATCAGAAGCAATCAGCGAAAAGAATGACAAGCGCTCTATCGATGCTGACAAATGTGTTAGCTGCGGTGCATGTGCTGGATCATGTCCTGTAGGAGCAATTGCTGAGGCATAAGCCACACAGCAGAGGCATAAAGCAGGTTTTAATAACCGATACATTTATGCAAAATAAAAAAGGCTTTTGCTGAAAAAAACAGTCAGCAGAGGCCTTTTTTATTACGAAAAATTTAAAGTGCGAAAACTTACATATTTCAATCCGAAAGCAATTTTTATTTTACTCTCTTTTTTATTTGCATTTGTAAATCTTACATTCGGACACAACTATCCAAACATTCCTGAACTTAAATCCAGAAATTTCATGTTCGCACAATATCAGGACGAAGTTTCCCTTGCACGCAAAGCATTGAAAGCAGACAAGGAGACTTTTGTCAACTTCTATTCGTATACTGCAGAAAAAGGAGATACAATTCTCACACTCTCTGCACGCTGCTCAATCAGTCAGGAAAGCATAGCCACCTTAAATCACATTTCAAGTGCAGATACTGTACTACAGGGAACAAATCTCATATTACCGACAGTACCAGGTCTTTACCTTCCTCTGAATCCGCAAAGTCCAATAGAAATGCTTCTTGCAAATGAATACTCCGTAGAAATTGCAAACGGAGCTGTTCCACTTTTTTACATAAACGGAGAACAGTTCTATTTTTTGAAAGCTGCATATTTTTCACCAGAAGAAAGAGCTTTTTTTCTCATTCCGGACATGGCGATGCCACTTGATAATTACAGGCTCACATCACCTTACGGTATGAGAGTCAGTCCTATAAGCGGCATGTGGAAATTTCACAAAGGAATCGACATGGCTGCAAAAACCGGAACAAATGTCATGGCCTGCAAAAACGGTATAATCAGCCATATCGGCAGAAATGACTACGTTTACGGAAACTATATCATAATCCAGCACGAAGACGGCGTAAAAAGCCTTTATGCACATCTCAGCTATATCAATGACAGTTTAAATATAGGAAGCATTGTAAACAAACGTGAAGTCATTGGCAAAGTAGGTCAGACAGGACTTGCAACAGGCCCTCACCTGCATTTTGAAATCATCATACACGGATCAAACGAAGACCCTGAAAAATATATTAACGAAAGAAAATAGCCATTTCTTCCGATTATTATATAGAATAACTTAATAATTGACTCTAAAATCAGAATTTTTGAAATCAAGTTTGAAAACATTATTTTGACTTTCTATTTCAAGAATACAAACACACTGGCACCTCCAGTAAATGATTTCCAGAGTTTCTCTTAACAAAAATACACATCTTTCACCGGAAGAAACTGGAAATATCTGTATTTTTGAATTATACTATAACTATGGCGTTTCATCGCACAAAGAATGCAAAACAACGTTTTAAGGCACTGCTTTTTGCATTCATAACAGCAATATTTTCCCTTCTCTCAGCACCTCTTCATGCAGAAATGATTCGCGTAAGCAACACAATCATGCTGAACTTAGATGAGTCAGGAACGCCGCAACAGGCAAATGCCGGCATAAATGCAGCCATTGTTATTTCCCTTCCAAAAGACAGAACTTTCCTGCAGGGTGTCGAAATTCTTTTTAAAGTCCCGACAGAGGTTGCTCAATGGATGGACTCTGTCGAATGGTCTTTATACAACGGCATAAAACCAGAACCTACACAAAAACGCACAGACTACAGAGGACAGAGAACTACAGTCGGAACTTTCGGAGACCTTTTGAGCCTTGATATCAAGATTCCGCTGAGCAGAGACAACAAAATAAAGCAGGACGCATATTCTGTATTCATAGATGACATACCTGATTTTCTGAACGACAAGATTTTTCTGCGTCTGCAGCCTGCAATGAAAACTACGCCAGACACACTGGCTGACTCAATTTTCTCAGTGACAGTAAAGCCAATTTATCTGAACAAAGGAAAACTGAATCTCACGCTCGCAAGCCCGGACGGAGCCGCAATCAAAAAATACACGCTCTTCATTGATGGAGAAGAAACAAAATACAATGCCGACGGATTCTTTCTTTCGCCGGGCATACACAATATCAATCTAGTAAGCGACTACTATCGAAATGAAACACGTACAGTAACTGTAGAACAGGCGAAAATAGCCGATCTGGATATTATCCTGCGCGATATTGCACCGACAGTCAGAATTGCATCTCCAAAAGCCGCAACAGTTTATTTCGACGACGAGATTGTAAAGAACACAAATTCATCTTTCAAGATTACAAAAGGAAATCATACTTTCAAGTTTGTCATAGGTGACTATGTGATAATCAAGCAGCTGGAAGCCGTAAACGGCAAAAGCTATACAATATCTGTAAACATCGAAGCTCTTATAAAAGAAGATGAATAATCTTCTCTTTTTATACTTTTTTTTCCAAACAAATATATTTTTTCTTTAAGTTTTAAGTATCTGAACACGTCGGCAATTCCAGAAAGATTTTCTCCACTTTTCAATAATGTTCATAAAATGCAGTCATTTTAACTTTAATTTTAGTTCTATATTTTAGTTCAAGAAAAGGGAACTCGTACCGATATTAAATATACCGGGCGTACAATTTTATCCCCTCCCACCCATTTGCGCCCGGTGTGCCTGATGGGCAGCCGGCCGAAAGGCCGGTCTTTTTTTTGCCCGAAAAGTCTTTTCAAAATAATGAGCAAGTACAATATTTCAGATAAAAACACATTCATTGACAAATGAAATATTTTTACCTATTATAATTGCATGGTAAAAAAGAAAATATGGCCATATGTGCTTATTTCGCTTCTTATGATTTTTGCGGTTACATGCGGTGCTCTTCTTGGAAAAGGACTGGCTGCAACCACCAACATAAAAAACTCAGAAAACTTTTCAGAATGGAAACTAGACCTTCCTACCAGGCTTCTGGATATAAACGGCGAACTTATAAGTGAGTTCACGAGTGATGAAAAACGTGACCTTATCTCACTGAGTTCTTTGCCACAGATAATGAAAGATGCATTGATTACACGTGAAGACAGAATCTTTTATGAACATCATGGATTCAGTGTAAAAGCTATCATCCGCGCAGTAAAAGGTGTTCTGACACACAATCGGCTTGGCGGTGGTTCAACACTCTCACAGCAGATAGCAGGAACTCTTTACTGCGACCGTACAGATATGAAAGCCAGTCGTAAAATCAAGGAACTCTGGTGGGCAATCCAGATGGAACGCCGCTATTCAAAAGATGAAATTCTTGAACTTTATCTGAATAAAATTTACTTTGGCGGCGGAACATGTGGAGTTGATGCAGCAAGTAAATATTACTTCGGACATAGTGCAACAGAAATCACTCCGGCAGAAGCAGCTCTTCTTGTAGTCCAGCTGTCAAACCCTGCAGGATACAATCCTTTTGAGCACCCGAATGTAGCCATGGAACGCCAGAGATATGTTTTGAACGCAATGGTTGACGCAGGCTACCTCACAAAAGATCAGGCAGACAACAGTTATGATGATTATTGGGCTGGTTTTGACTATACAAGAACAAGCTCCTCTGCTTATTCAATGCGTACAGATAAAGCTCCATGGTTCTCAGAATACGTGCGCAGAGAACTGAGTTCAATGCTCTACGGAGCAGACGATATATATACAGGCGGATTTACAATCAACACAACATTGAATCTTGCACATCAGAAAGCCGCTGATGAAATCATGAAAGATTACATCGCTTATGCAAACCGCGAGTACACAAAAACTATGCGGAACAGGAAATCAAGCGATTTTAATACATACATACCAATGACATCTCTTTTGAGTCTCATATTCAATCTGCCGAGCCTCCGTGTAGGAAATCAGCGCAACGAAGTCATATCAATCAAGAATTACAGGGAAAACATAAACCCTATAATTGACATTGTTTCTATCATGTCCGGCATGGAAACCCTCAAAACAGAAATCGTCAACAAGGGAAATGCCCTTATCCAGCAGAACACAGAAAAAACAACTATCGAAGGCACTATGATTGCACTGGAAAACAATACTGGTTATATCGATGCAATTGTCGGCGGTTCAAAATATGACCAGTCAAACCAGTTTATCCGTGCAGTCCAGTCAAAACTACAGCCTGGTTCTACATTCAAGCCGCTTTATTACTCAGCAGCTATTGATTCCAGAGAAATAACAATGGCATCTATCATAAGTGATACGCCTATCGTTCTGCAAAATCAGGACGGTACACCATACATTCCTCAGAATTTTAAGGGAACATGGGAAGGAGATGTTCAGGTCTGGTATGCTCTTGCACACTCAATGAATGTTCCGTCCATCAAAATTCTTGATAAAATCGGATTTGATGCAGCAATCAACAGAACAAGTTCACTTCTCGGAATTAACCAGGACGAGCTTGATGCAAGACACTTTCTGCCAGTTTACCCTATTGGACTTGGAGTATGTTCTGTTCGCCCAATCGAAATGGCAAAAGCATTTTCTACAATTGCAAGCAACGGTAAAGAAGTCACACCTATTGCTATCCGCACGGTAGAAGACAGATATGGAAACATAGTCAAAGATCCGGAACGAGAACTGCGCGAAAAAGAAAAATCCAAGGGAAATGACATCCAGATTATTTCACCACAAACAGCATTCATCATGCAGGAAATGCTCAAAAAGACAGTTCAATCAGGAACTCTTAACTACGGTGTAAATTACGACTCAACAGCAAGGACTATCGGTAAACGAAAAGGCTACGGAAACAAAATGGACTTCCTGAATATGAACGGTGACAAGTTCACCATGCCGGCCGCCGGTAAAACAGGAACTACACAGAACTGGGCAGATGCATGGACTGTTGGATTTACTCCATACTACACAGCAGCCTTCTGGTTTGGTTTTGACCGTCCTGGTCAGTCACTTGGTCTTTCTATTACAGGTTCGACACTCGCCGGCGTTGCATGGGGTGACTTTATGCATGAAGCAAATCTCGGCAAAAGCTACAAGGACTTCACAAATGGAATTCCTGAAGGTGTTGTAAGAACTGAAGTCTGTACAACAACAGGACTATTGCCGACAGAAAACTGCGGACATAATCACATGACTGCATATTTCCTTGAAGGCACACAGCCTACAGAAACTTGTACAAGACATATAATGAATACAGCACGCATTCTTGGACTTCAGCGTCTAAAAACTGAGCGTTATAAATCAGGATACAGTTTCCAGATTGATGACAAAGACAAAAATCCAATCAATATGCCGGACTTGAGTTTCCTGTACAGTAATAAGCCGGTTAAGATAAAGGGTAAAGACGACGAGAATGAGAACAATCTATCTGACAGTTTCCTTGACTCTTTTGATGAAAATAATCAGAATGAAGAAATGGAAGAAGACAGCAGCAACTGGCTTCTTGACTAGCAGCAGGTTACCTTTGAAAACTTCGGTTTTCAGAGGAAGCATTACTACATACTAAGCCGAAGCTATACAAAATGAGTTTACCGGCTTAGTCATACGTTCAAAGCCTTTTAAGGATGACAGAAAATGCAGGTCAAAATATCAGATATTAAAGTAAAGAAAAGAATACGAAAAGATCTGGGAGACTTGGATGCCCTTAAAGACAGCATACGCACATACGGTCTGTTGCATCCAATTCTTTTGAGCTGTAACTATGAACTCATAGCAGGAGAACGTCGTCTGGCCGCAGTCAAAGCACTTGGCTGGGACAGAATTGATGCAACTGTACTGAAAACAAGTATAGATGAAATAACTAAACGCGAAATTGAACTGGAAGAAAATAACCAGCGAAAAGAGTTTACAAATGAAGAAATCATGTCAGGCTATGAATTACTCAACAAACTCAGAAACCCGCCATTCTATGTAAAACTCTGGAAAGTAATTCTGCGGTTCATTGACGGCTTAATAACATTTTTTAAAGAAAAAATGCATGTCCAGAAAAAGAAAAAGCACATTGCAGCAGACAGTTCCAGATCAGAACAGGCGATTGAACAAAAGACAGCCGCACTTCCTGAAAAATCAGAAAGTTCATCAGAAAATAACTAAAATATAAAAAAGACCTGTCAGTTTTTACCGGCAGGTCTTTTTTATAGCTTTGTTTCTAAAAATTGCAATACTTAGAAATTGCGCAAAAAAGCCTCCCCAGAAAGACTTTTTCCAGAGAAGCCATGGATAAAATTTAGTTCAATACGATGCGGCAGAACTTCTTCTTTCCTGCCTTTACAACGAACTCACCGTCACTGTCTGCGTCAGACAAGGCAATAACAGCTTTTACGTCTGTAATCTGATTGCCATTTATGCTTGCACCACCCTGCTGAATCAAACGGCGTGCATCAGACTTTGTTGCACAAAGCTTTGTATTGAAATACAGATCACAAATATTTACACCATTTTCAAAGTCAGCCTTTGACAGCTCAACAGTCGGCATGTGCTGCTTGTCACCAGCTCCCGAGAAAGCTGCCTTTGCTCCACTCAAAGCCTTGTCAGCATCTTCCTTTCCGTGAATGACATTTGTTACTTCGTATGCCAGACGTTCCTTTGCTGCGTTGATATCACCCGCACAAATTGAGTCAATTTCACTTACAGGCAGGAATGTAAACAAAAGGAAGAATTTTCTGACATCTGCATCCGGAACATTGCGCCAGTACTGGAAGAAGTCGAATACACTTGTCAATGTAGGATCAAGGAAAATTGCACCTTTCTCAGACTTCCCCATCTTTTTGCCGTCTGCACGCATGATAAGAGGGAATGTCAAACCATAAGATTCGTGCTGCAAATTAAGTTCTGTTGTTCCGCCGAGTTTTCTGCGGATAAGATCGACACCAGCTGTGATATTACCCCACTGGTCAGCACCGCCAATCTGAAGTATTGTGCCGAATTTCTGATGCAGCATATAAAAGTCATAAGCCTGCAAAATCTGATAGTTGAACTCAATGAAAGACAGGCCTCTTTCAAGTCTGAGCTTGTACTCTTCAAAAGTCAGCATCTTGTTGACAGAGAAACATGCACCAATATCACGCAAAAAGTCGATGTAATTAAGCTTTTCAAGCCAGTCCTTATTATTTACAGGCTGAGCTTTTACTCCGTCAAAACCGAGAAATTTATTCAACTGAGCCTTGATTTTTTCAACATTCTCATCAATCTGCTCATAAGCAAGCATTTTTCTCATCTCTGTTTTGCCGCTAGGATCACCGATACGGCCTGTACCGCCACCAATGAGAGCAATACCATGATGTCCGTATTTCATCAAGTGCTTAAATGCAAAAAAAGGAACCATATGACCGATGTGCAGACTTGCACCAGTAGGGTCACAGCCTACATAAAAAGAAATAGGACCTTCATCCATTCTCTTTGAAAGAGATTCAAGATCTGTGCACTGATTAAAAAATCCACGTTCTTTCAACACTTCAATTACTTCATTCATAGCAAACTCCTAAATAAGACATTCAAGGGCACCTCTAAAACAGTTGCTAAGATGCATGCCAAGTTAAAAACCGTTGAAATGTCACGATTTAAACCTGCATTTTCAAAGCGGTCTGCAAAAAACAAAAGTTTTTAAGGCGCTTCAAATAAAAAAAGGGAACCTTCCCCGCGGAAAGTTCCCTGCAATTTCCTTAATTAAAGAAATAACACAACGCACTAATACAAGCGTTCCTTCCGCGACATAAGAGACATTGCTGAGCCATAATAAAGGTATGCCAACGTAGAGGAATTGATAGTCACTGCCCATAAGGTTGTGTTTTTCATGGAGTTATCGTAACAAGTAATTTTTATTATGTCAAGGATAAGATTATTTTGCATTAAAAGCTCGCTGCGACAGTATCAGAGCATTTTGATAAAATGCTGTTCCGTTTTCTTCTGTCATTTTCTTCTTGTCCAATACAAAAATTTAGGCTATTCTATTGTACTATGGCTTACGAAGTTACAGCGACCAGACGAAGGCCGCAAAGATTTGAAGACCTTATCGGACAGGAGTTTGTCGCAGAGACATTCAAGAACTCCATCCAGGCAGGAAGAATCGCTCATGCATATCTGTTTTCCGGTCCAAGAGGATGCGGCAAAACTTCAACTGCACGAATTCTTGCAAAAGCACTCAACTGCGAAAAAGGTCCGACTGCAACTCCATGCGGACAGTGTTCAGCCTGCAAAGAAATTACAGCAGGCTCATCTCTTGATGTTATTGAAATAGATGGTGCCTCAAACACAAGCGTTAACGATGTCAGACAGATAAAAGACGAAGTTTTGTTCCCGCCAAACACCTGCCGCTATAAAGTTTACATAATCGATGAAGTACATATGCTTTCAACAAGTGCATTCAATGCTCTTCTCAAGACTATTGAAGAACCGCCACCATATGTAATTTTCATTTTTGCAACCACGGAACTGCAGAAAGTGCCGGCGACTATCAAATCCCGCTGTCAGCAGTTTAACTTCCGCCTGGTTCCCATTGAAAAAGTCAAGGAGCAGCTTGCACAGGCATGTGCCGATGTCAACATCAAAGCAGATGACGAAGCACTTTATTGGATTGCAAGAGAATCTACAGGAAGTATGCGCGACGCTTATACTTTATTTGATCAGGTTGCAGCTTTCAGTGGAGATGAAATCACTTATGAAAAAATCCGTGACAAGCTCGGACTTCTCGGAGTCGACAGATTAAACGAACTGTTCGGATTATGCATAAAAAGAGACAATTCAAATGCCTTGATTAAGCTCGACGAATATCTTCAGAACGGAGTAAGCATAGAACAGCTCATTTCAAACTGTACAGACTATCTTCGAAGTCTTCTGCTGATAAAAAGCGGCGTCACAAAAGAAGCTCTTCTGGGACAGTCTGCCGACAGATATTCAAAAGACGTACTCAGCACATGGAACAGCGTGCAGATAGAACGCGCTCTTGATATTTTCATGAAACTTTACAGAGACATCCGCTATTCAATCAGTCCGCGTTATGAGTTCGAGCTTGCTGTAAGCAGACTATGCTGGTTATCTGAATATGTTTCGGCAACAGATGTCAAAAAAGCCATAGATGCTGTAAAGCCTCTGCTTCAATCAGGAGCTGGTGCCAGGCAGATTGTAGTACAAAGTGAAAATATTCAATCTGCAGTTACGCAGAAACAGCAGACTGAATATAGCGAACAAGCATCAAATACTACAGTGCAGGCAGAAGCTGTTGCACAAATGCAGGATGCAGCTGAGCAAGTTTCGACAACTCAGACTTCCATACCTACATTTTCCGGACTCAATCAGACACAAGACGTTCCCGATTACGGAGATGGAGCACCGGAAGGAGAACAATCTCCAGAAGAAAATGCCACGCAAGGATTTAACTGGACGCCCCCTTTTCGGGAAGGCGGAGCTGAGCCGCCAGAGTACAACTCAGCAGATGTCGCTGAATCTGAACCAGAAAAAGATCAAACAGACACTGTCGTTATTGAACCACAGGCAAACATAGACACAAGTTCTATAACCACAGCCTTTGATCAGCTTCTCAAAGATTTTGCGGCAGATGACGGACTATTGTCTGCAGCTCTTTCTGACACAACAAACAGAAAAATCGAAAACGACTGCCTTACAGTTACATGCTCAAGCACGTTTAATATGATGCAGATTCAGAGCAATACAGCCAAAATCGAGCAATATCTGTCAAAGGCATACAAAAAAAAGATGCGATTTGCTGTTATCCAGGAGGAAATAAAATCAGACACTAAGGAAACGCAGCAGCTGCCTTTCCAGGTAGAAATTATCAAAGACGCTTTCAAAGGCTCACTTATTTGAAAACGTCACAAAACAGCACGTATGAAATTTATAAACAGGTTCTAAAATTTCAGTTTTGGAGCCAATTTTAATAACAAATTGGAGAATAAATATGATAAATCCACTTGAAATGCTCAAAGACTTAAGCGGAATGAAAGAACAGCTTCAAAAAGCACAGAGTGAAATGGAAAAAATCACAGCAACTGGAACTTCTGGTGGAAACATGGTTTCTGTCACTTTGAACGGCAAGTTCGAAATGATAGACATCAAGCTCGATTCAATCTGCGTAGATAACAGAGACGTTCCTATGCTCCAGGATTTAATACGCTCAGCACATCATGCTGCAAGTGAAAAAATTCAGGAAGAAATAAAGCTTCATCTTGGACCGATGCTCGGTGGATTAAATATACCAGGTCTGAACGTATGAACGTGCTGGACGAAATTACAGAAAGCTTTTCAAAATTGCCCGGCATCGGCAAAAAATCAGCCGGACGCATAGCAAACTACCTTCTCAAAGCCGACCCGAATTTCATGCAGAAATTTTCAACTCAAATCGGCACACTCCAGCAGAAAATTCGCCCGTGTTCAATATGCGGAGCCTGGACAGAACAGGATCCATGTCCAATATGCAGCGACACAACCCGCGACAGATCGACAATCTGCGTTGTTGAGCAGCCGCAGGACGTATCAATCATAAATAGTTTTCATGAATATCAGGGTATGTTCCACGTACTTGGCGGCGTAATTGCCCCTCTGGATGGAATCAGCCCGGACAAATTGCGCATAACAGAACTTCTGGAAAGAGTAAAAAATGAAAACATAAGTGAAGTTATTCTTGCAATGAATCCAAATGTCGAAGGTGACACAACAGCTCTCTATCTGCAAAGCCTTTTAAAAGATATGCCGTGCAAAGTCACACGGCTTGCAAGCGGTCTGCCAGTCGGAGGCGATCTGGAATACACAGACAGGCTTACACTCGCAAGAAGTTTTCTCGGGCGAACAGGCTTTTAAAAGCGTACAGTTTTTACAAATGTCAGTTTTTGCGACGTACAGTAAACTCTGTTTTCGGCTGGGACTTTCGCTCTTCATCAAGTTTCTGATACTTTTTATGAAGTTCTTCCTGCACACTAACAGGAGTTTCATCAGGTTTCGGTTTTACAAAGTCCCAGAGTCCGTCGCTTCTAAGCTCATGACGATGTGTATTATCCCTGAAATACAAGAGCATTATTTCTTTTAATGACGCAAAAGTTTTTTTGTCCAGGACAGGAAACATCAGTTCAATGCGTTTTTCCAAGTTTCTAACCATCCAGTCCGCACTACTAAGATAAATCTCTTCAGCTCCGCTGTTTTTGAAATAAAAAACACGGCTATGTTCAAGATTTCTGCCAATTACACTGCAGACTTTGATATTTTCACTCATGCCAGGCACACCAGGGACAAGAGTACAAATACCACGCACATTTAAAAGAATTTTAACTCCAGCACAAGACGCTTTGTACAAAGCTTCAATTATCTCGTCATGACACAAACTGTTAATCTTTGCCATGATAAGACCAGGATTCTCCGGCGTAGTCTGCTGAATCTCGCGGTCGATCAATTCAAGAAGACGGCTTTTGAGATTTACAGGCGCCATGGAAAGCATATGCATTGACTGCATAATGCTATATCCTGAAATTACATTGAAAAAAAGCGTTGCATCGAAAGCAATTTCTCTGCTTGATGTGAAAATTGAAAAATCCTGGTACAGCTTTGCAGTTCTAGGATTGTAGTTTCCTGTACTTAAATGAGTATAGCGCCTGATACCGTCACTTTCTTTCCTGATGATAAGACATATTTTTGCATGGACTTTTAGATTTGCAAGACCATAAATTACAGTGACGCCTGCGTTTTCAAGTTCTTCAACCCAGGAAATGTTACGCTTTTCATCAAAACGGGCTTTCAGCTCAACAAAGGCTGTCACAGATTTTCCATTAACGGCAGCTTTTTTAAGTGCCTGAATAATAGGACTATTATTGCCAGTTCTGTACAAAGTCATTTTAATCGCGAGAACTTCTTTATCAGCAGATGCATCGCTTATAAACTTAATCACAGGATCATAACTTTCGTACGGAACATTAAGCAGAACATCGTGTTGACGCAATGTATTCCAATAAGAACCGTCTTTTGGCAAATTTACAGGATAATAACACTTCCACTCAGGATACAGATATTCTGACATATCATCCAAAGAAGCAAGATCAGACAAAGCTGAGATATTTAATATCTCACTCACCTGGTAAATATCAGTATCTTCGAGCAGAAGTTTCTGTTTGAGAATCGACAGAATTTTCTGACTGGAAGAATTACATACCATGCGGACCGCAAATGACGACTGACGTTTAATCAGAACATCTTTCATAGCTTCGATGAACTTTTCGCCGGACTCCTCATCTACTGCAAAATCAGCATCACGGGCAACCTTGAAAAGCATAGACTCTTTGATTTTATATCCCGGAAAGAGTTTTGCACCATATTGAGAAACAATATCTTCAAGCAAAGTAAACGACTTAACACCGTCCCTCTCAGGGAACCATACAATCTGGCTGATACTGGCGGGTATCTGTACAACGGCAAGCAAATCTGTATTTGATGCTGGAGAAAAAGCATTATCTATCTTGTGAATTTCCTTTCTCTTATCCATCAAAAAAGCTGCATGCAGATACATGTTAGCAATATGAGGAAACTCAAGGCCGTCTGTTCGCAAAGGCGTCAAAAGCGGAAAGATTTCGTTGTTAAAATAATTTTCTATATAGTTTTTCTGAGCTTGAGAATATTCTCTTCTATTAACATATACAAATCCTTCTTTGGCAAGGGAAGGAATGACATCATTCAAAAGAGCATCGTACTGCAAATCTGTCAGTTCGTGGCAACGTTTTGAGATTTTATTAAGCAAAGATAAACGAGTCATACCGCTTGAATCAGCTTCATGTGGATTTAAGGCAGCTGCGCGTTTGATAGAAGCTACACGAACCTGAAAAAACTCGTCAAAGTTACTTGAGACGATACTCAAAAAGTTAAGCCTCTCAAGCAAAGGAACATCATCCCTCAGCCCTTCATTCAAAACCCTGGCATTAAATTCAATCCAGCTTAATTCTCTATTAAAAAATCTTCTTTCTTCTTCATTTAATGCCACAGATATTACTCCTTTATTTATAGGGTACATCTAAAAAACTATTAGGTCAAATGTCAAATTTCATATGTTTAAAAGCCGATAAAAAACTCTCTTTTGCGTTAAAATCTTTATTTTATCATAATTCAAAAAGTCAGAATACTCATACATACTCCAGATTTTGTAATAAAAGCACAAAACTAAAATTTAAATAAAGCTCATTTTTCAGCTACGTCTTTTTTTCACACAAGAACAATGTTGTAACCGAAAACATCTTCAAACATTACACCTTTTTCTGCAACAGCAAGCCTTTCCATATTGAGATTTGTATGTCTTTTTATTCTTATTGTAATGCTGTCTTTTGAAAACGAAATTGAAAAATCCTGAAAACGCTGTCTATGGCTTCTGTCAAACGCATCTGCAACACGCAAAATAGCACACAGCTTAAGAATAGTCAGTCTTGACTCTCTTGGCAGGAGTTTTACATCAGAATCCTTGTAAAAAACAAGTTTTCCTCTGTGGAACAAAGCTATAAAAGCAATAATGTTTATCTCATCCTTACTCAGTCCAAAAATCTCACTATGCTGAATTATGTAATGTGAATGATAGTTATGATCATCAGCCCTGATAAACATTCCTATATCATGCAAAAGCGCACTTACTTCAAGAAGCATTCTTGCATGAGAATCAAGCCCAAGTTCTTTTTTCATCGCATCAAACAGGTTGCAGGAAACAGACCTGACATACTGAGCATGTTTTTCATCTCCGTGATATTTTCGCAGGAGAGTTGCTGCACTTGCTACAATCTGACTGGAAAATTCTTCTCTGAGTTTTTTGTCATTTCCGCCCAGATGCGAAATCAAAAGTCCTTCGCGTATTGATGTTTCAGGAACTATGATAGAGACAACATTCGTTAAATTAAGAAATTCCTTATATGCCAGAAGCGAAATTTTGAATGATTTTGCTTCATTGTAAGTAAGCTTAAATCTAGCAATGCATTCTTCTTCTGAATAATGCTCTATTTCATCAACAAATTTCTCGAAGCTGTCTCTAGGAATTTCCCAAAGAAAAGTAGATATTATTTTTCCAGCAAACAACGCAGCAAGACGCATATCCGGCCCAAGTGCAATAAACTGCTGAATTTTTGCAAGGTTTATTTCGGTATTCAGGGTATTTCGTGCATTGTGAATAAATTCTTCGATAAATCGCCCGGCATCATCGATATTGCCGGCGACAGAATTAATTTCATGCTCAATAATGACAGTTCCCAGTCGCATACTGTGCGCACCGGCCATATTACCTTTTTCCATGAGCATTATTTCTGTAGCACCGCCGCTTATATCAATAATAATCGAATTACTTTCTCTGACTATAGAACTTTCTTCTTTCAAACATTCCGTCACAGCAATATACATCAGGCGGTTTTCTTCAATGCCGTCAGTAACATGAACTGTAAAACCTGTTTTTATCTTAATGCGGTCAACAAATGGATCTCTATTCGACGCTTCTCGCACAGCACTTGTAGCAAGAACAGTAACTTCTTCTTTTTGAATTCCCCATGCAGCCAGTTGTTCGGCAAATCGTTTCAGAATTCTCTGTGCAGAAATAAGAGTTTCGCGGCTGATTGCTCCAGTCGTAAAAACATCACGACCTATATTAAGAGGAATTTCACTTCTGTCGAGAATGTTGCGTTTTTTGTCTTCCGTAATCTCAGCAACAAGCATGCGTATTCCTGTTGAACCGATTTCTATAACCGCCTGGGGATCATTCATTCAGACAAAAATCTCCTTTGAAAATAAATTAGGCTTCCCAAATATATTTTCGGGAAGCCAATCTAAGTTGTATCCAAGTCTTTTTATAAAAACCAAAGTTTTTAAGACTCTATCAACAATCTTTATTTTCCTATAACTTATCTATAAGCATTGAACACTTACCAGAAGGAATAGGCAAAGTCTTTTTCTTCTGATTCAAGATATCTATCGTAAAGTAATAAAGCTTTTCACTTTCCATCTGGATTTCCCATCCACGATTAGACTTATTACTTAAAATAGTAATAAGATTACGCTTAAGCGAAAGCTTTTCTATACCCATGACCTCAAGATTCGGGATTACCCAGTCTACAGTCTTTCGAGGAAGACTGATACTTAATCCGATAACATTTTCAATCATTAATGCAATCGTCGTCAAGCCAAGGAAATGCAAAAATCTTTTTCGAGGGAAAAGTGGATTTCCAGAATAGACAGCAGGACCTTCTTTTGTCGGCAGATATGCTTCATAAAGTTCGCCTTTCTTTGATGTATCAACAGGACTCAAGCCTTCAAGAACATAATACAGATGTCTGATTGTACATTCTCGTGCAAAACCATAACGTTGATATTTTTCAAGGCCTTTGATAATCATGAAATCAAATGTTGGAAAAACAGAACCTTTGAAAGCTTCTCCGTTTTCACTAAAATCAGGGTCATCGGCACTTAAAGTTGGGAATGGATGCTCAGTTCCGAATGTAGCAGGATTGCTCAAATGCTGAATCAATATGTCTGCGCGGTCTGCATTTGGCAACTCAGCAAGAAGCGGCCAAAATCCAGCCGCAGTTTTCTGAGGAAGCTGCTTTTCATCTTTATCCAAATCATGATAGAAACCAGTATCCGGATTCCACATAAGACGATTGATACGAGTTTTCAAGCTGAAATACAATTTTTTGTACTGAAAGCTCAAATCCTTATCATTCAGAATATCACCAAGAGCAGACATATGAGCCGCATTGATTGCCATGCAGCTGTTGAAATCTATTGAATAATAAGTTCCTTCACGCGGAGAGTTGAACATTGTTGAACAAGAATACGGAACTGCATAAAGTCCGTTTTCCTGCTTGAAATTATTCTGAATCCAATCCATATATTTGCATAGGATTGGCATAACATCTTTTACTCTGCGTTTATTTGCACTCTTGTGATACAAATTATACTCAGCCCATGCAAAGAGAGGAAGACCTATTCCGTCCGGATTTGAGTCATCCAACAGCGGCTTATCTGTAACAGCATCGTATTTCCAACGGATAGCTCCATTTTCCTCCTGATGCTCATAAAAATAATCAATATTCTTATTGGCTGTATAGTTTCTATTTGAATAAACGAGGAAAAAAGATGAAAAAATGGACTCTGACTGATCCAGAATATAACGTCCCTCTACAGGATAAATAAAGTATCCGTCAGGAGACTGCTCGCCTGTTTTTGGATCTATCCAATACTCAGCCAGCCAGTTCCAAGTTTTATTATAAATATCTACGAAATCCTGATCATAAAAATGGATTTTCGGAAAATCGTGTTTGTTCACAGTTGCTCCTGCAGCATATTTTTATATAAAAAACGCGTTAAGCTTTAGTATATTGTATCATAATTTTTCAAAAAACGATATAATTTACAAAAGAAATTTACAACTTTTATCAATTTTTTTCTTAAAAAGGTCGTAATATGTATCAACCATATATCTATCTTGAAACACGAGTTTTACTTTCAACAGTACCAAGTGTTTTTCTTGCCGAAGTTGAAGAAAATGGAAAAAAGGATATACTTTCTGCAAAGGCAGACTTTCTAAAAAGAAACAATAAAAGCAAACAGTATACCTCTGTAAACATACAGCCATCAGTTCTGCACAAAATGTATACATTTGTGCATGCTTCAGGTGGAAAAATTCTGGACGAAGCAATTCTTGAAAAGCTTACAGGTAAAATCCAGGAACCACCGGATGACAGGACTTTTACAGGTTTCTCTTCGAAAGTTGCAACAGGCGGAAGTCTTGATATATTTTTCCATCAGAAAGCAAAAACTATACATATCGAAGAAGTCAGAATCGAAGAAGACCGCGGCCGACTGACACGTACAGGTACTTCATCTGATGCAAAATCAAATTCCTCATCTGGCAAAAAAGCAAGCATGGACTGGACTTACGCCGGCTGTCCTACTATGAGAATCCGCACAAGAGCGGAATTTGAGCTTGGTGAAGAAGCAGAGCTCTTTTTACAGGAACTCTATTCACTTCTGTCATATCTCAAACTTATTTCACCAGAAATCGGCGAAGCAAGTGTCAGAAGCAATGCATATATTGCACTTGCTGAATATCCGGAAAAGCCACAGTACTTTGTTAAACTTAGAAATTTAAATTCCTTTAATTTTGTGCGCAAGGCTATAAATTCTGAGCTTTCACGACAGGAAAGCATACTCTCAAGCAAGGGCAAAATTGCAAACGAAAGCAGACTTTGGGCTGAAGAACAGAATTCCACAGAAAGTTTCCAGGAACGCTCTCTTGCACAGGAACGTTTTGCCACTGTCAAACCGGAAATACGAATTCCTATCACCAGAGGTCCTGTTGATTTAACAGTCGAGCTCCCGTCAGCTCGCAGAGAGCGACTTCGCACAAAATATGGGCTTTCGCGGCTTCGTTCACTTTTTATCTGTCGTGAAAAAGATCGAGCAGACTACTTCGAGCAGGCTGTAGAAGACGGAGCAGATCCGCTTATGGTTTCGCACTGGATGGCAGGAGAACTCATGAAGATTCTAAACAAAGAAAATCTCTCCATCAAACAGTGCCGCATTACAAGCCATAAATTTGCACAAGTAATGAAACTTCTCAAACAGGAAGAGATTAACAGCTCTATTGCAAAAAATCTTTTGTCATTAATCTGCGAAACAGGTTCAGACGTCAGCGAGCTGATGAAAAGACCAGGCATGACAGTTCTTTCCAAAGCTGAAGATCTCAACCCATTTATCCGCAAAGTACTTGAAGAAAATCCAAAAAGTGCAGACAGTATCAAAAAAGGAGAGATGGCTCCTCTGGAATATCTGACAGGTTGTGTCATGAAAGAAACTTCAGGAAGAGCTGATCCTCTTGCTGTTAAAAAACTGATAAAAGATGAACTGCAGGTCTCTGTAATTTATGCACTGACTATGGGCGGATCTATCACAGCAAAAAAGCTTCCTGATGGAACCGTAATTGCAGGTGATGCTCAGACTGTAAAAGAACTCATTGAAAAAGAAAACCAGATTCTCCCTGTTCAAGTAGTAAATGTTCGCTCTATGCTCAGCGAAGAAACAGAACCTGCTGACTGGGCTAAACTTGTAGCAGAAATTTCAGACAGAATACAGGGAGGAACTGCAAATGGCATTGTCGTAACACACGGAACAGACACACTGCCTTACACAGCAGCCCTTCTCTACTGGCTTTTCTCAGCATCAGAAGTACCTATTGTTCTCACGGCATCTTCTGCAATTCCTTCTGAAAGCAGTGAAGCTTCCGAAAATTTTTCACTTGCACTGAATACTGCACGCGAAAAAAAAGGCGGAGTTTATGTTGTCTATGGTGGAAAAATACTTTCTCCGCTCAATCTGAAATACATCAATAACCAAAAAGATGGATTTGCTGTATGGAATCTAAAAGAAGAAACGTTTTCACAAGACAGTTCTCTGTCACAAGTCTTTATGTCCATACAGATGCCAGATTCACAAGTCATGGCTGACATACTGAACGAAGCAGCAGAGAAACTCATGGTTGTAAAACTTTACCCTGGACTTTTGAGCAAACAACTGGAAAACTCACTGAGTGCAGAAAGCAACATAGAAAATGTCATACTGGAACTTTATGGTACAGGCACAAGCAACATGAGAAATTCAGATTACTCACTCAAAAACTTTCTGCTTAAAGGCAGGAAATTCGGAGTAACATTTTACTGTACATCGCAACAGGAAAGTTCTATAGATCTGACAGAATTCTCAACAAGTATGAGCGTCAGAAGAATCGGAGCTGTGCCAATGGGAGTTCTTACAACAGAATCTGTCACAGCTTTGTATTTTGCAGCTTCGTTGATAGCAGATACAAAAGAGGAGCTTTCCGAACTCATGGAAAGCTCCTGTGAATTATTCGCTCCGTCAGCGAGTTGATAATTTTTCCGGCACATAATTTGAAGCCGGGTCACAGAACAGTCGGATAAGTTCGACTTTAGATTTGTGACGCGACTTCAAATACAATGTATTCAAGTCCTCATCATAAACAAAACCTGATGAGTTCCACTTTTCGAAATTCTTGTCAGAACGGAACTTGAGCTGCTGAATTTCTATATTCATATGGAATGTCGGCAAACCAGTTACAACGACATAATGAGTATATGTATTCGTAAAATCAATACTCATATCTGTAATGCCGTCTTCCGAGACTTTGTAATCAATCTTCGGAGCACAAGTCCAGGCCCAGACTGGTCTTGTGCCATAATAACCAAGAATCTGAATATGTGGATAGAATCTGTTATCCTTAATAACAGGATGATAAATCTCTCCTATCTCTGCCAAAGTCATATTCTTTACATCAGCTTCTTGATTCACAATCATATAACCTGTTGCCATAACAGCATTATCTCCGACTGTATCGCCGTAGTTAATCAAAGTCTGTCCTATTAATATTTTCTGGACACGAGTAAGATTTATGTCCTGAGATTCATCACCGCTATCAGCGCCGAGCTTCTTACCAACAATAATTCTGTTATTCTCCAAAGACATATATTGAGAAACAACATCAAGACATGCAGCCACACTCGGTCCAAGATAATCTGCAAACGACGGATCAACAGCATCAATTTTTGAATATGTATCGAGAACACCGACAGCCTGCAGGAACGTAGGTTCCAAAACAGGAATCGACATAGCCTGAACTGCGATTGTTGTTTTCTTCTCCAAAAGGAGATAATCTGCAATTCCATCAAGCGTAAATAGATTCAAATCTCTGTTTGCAACTGCATTTTTGAGCGACGCTGCAAAAAAATCACATCTGCTGCGAAGACTTTCATTCAATGAAACCATATCGGCAAAATACGGAATAGAAAGATATGACTTAGCCCTGCCACTCTTAAATGAAGCAGGAACTGCATTCAAAGACATGTTGAATTTACTTGCCTCAGCCATATCTGCAACATATGCAACAATTTCTTTTTCAGACAGTTTAGCATTACTGTCTTCTGCCACTGCAGCATTGAACAAAGTTCTTACATTGCTTTTGATAGCACTCTTAGTCTGCTTGTAAGAAGCAGCATCTGTAAGAGGAAGACCTTCAACAGATGCAAATTCAAACTTTGTAACAGGAACAAAAGAACGACAGGATGCTATCTTCGAATCACGAGAAAACGACATTACACCGGAAGCAAGCTTCTTTTCAGAAGAAGTTCCATATTCAAACTGAGGACCTGCAAACATGAAGTTTGTATTGTCTTTCTCATCCTTTAAGATGAGAGTACACTCATCACCTTTTCCGACTGAATAAATATCAGAGATTGAATAAGGAATGGAAATAACTTCGTAATTTTCAGGAATATCGACTGTTATATATAATGAAGAATCCTGGCTTCCACTTTTATCAGAAGAATCCTTTTTTACTGTAGAAAAAGAAAGCTTTGTACCATCTTCAAAAATTAGATGCAAAACGTCGTTTTCATCCTGTTCCCAGGAAGACAAAACAAGTGTCTGATCTGTTCCATTTTCCTTTGAAACAGAGGCAGTAACAGGATTGTTTTCGTTGGAAACAAAAGTCAAACCTTTATAAGTGATGCGGTACTGATTTTTCATTACTTCATTACCGTCTTTATCTTGGGTAGATGAAAGAGATACTTCCATTCCACCTATCATTCTGGATATAATGGTTTCGGTCTTGAACTGGAGTACAAAAATACCGATAATAACTGCGGTGTACAGGACTGTCAGTCCAAGAAAATTTATTATTCTGTGCTTGTGCATTTTACATATTCTATCTATTAAATCTGTAAAATGCAACAATAAGTAAAATATTTTGTGGGGATTTCTATGGAAATACATTTTAATAAGTCATTTAAAACAATAATTTTAGCTTGCGCTGCCGCAACTGCACTGGCAGCAGTCTGTCCGGCAGATGCAAAAAAAGTTAACCGCCCGCCGGTAAATACAACACAAGATGTCGATTCAACAGCTTTTTCAAAAATAGATTTCATGCACCAGCTTCAGGATGTTCTTAGAACAGGAAGTCTCCAAGAAGCTATAGCTCTGTTCGATACAGTACCAGAAGAATATGTTAACGACGAAGAACTGTCTGTAATCAAAGCTTCTATATTTGTAAGTGCAAATAAGTTCAATGAAGCAAAAACAGTCTGCAATAATATTCTGAAAACAAACAAGAACAACACAGACGCTATGGAAATTCTTGTTTATATTGCAAAAAGACAGAACGACACAAAGACACTTGATTCATATATCAAATCACTTATTGCACAGGATGCATACAACACCACAGCAAACATCGCACTCGGAGAAAGCGCATTTAAAAGCAAGAACTACAAGCTTTCCAGAACTTACTACTCAAAAGCCCTCGTCCGTGATTCAAAAAATGAAGATGCTCTTTTCGGACTTGGACAATCAGAATACTATCTTGGTGCAAAAGACGCCAGCATGGACGAAGTTGCAAAAAGTACTTTCGAAAGACTTCTTTCAATCAACCCGAACAATGCAGAAGCTTATGCATATCTTGGCAAACTTGCAGCCGCAAACAACGAATATAAAATAGCAAATGATAACATAAGCAAAGCTATCGAAATCGATTCAACAAACTACAACTACTATCTGGACAGAGGTATGTATCAGAACTATCTCGGAAAAGTTGACGGAGCTGCAGAAGCCTGGACAAAAGCTATCAGCATTCAGCCTGACTACTTTCTGGCATACGCTTACAGAGGTGGACTTTATGATGAAAACGGCATGATTGATGAAGCAATCAGTGACTACGAGAACGTTCTCCGCTGCAATCCAAATTATTACTTTGCATACGAAAACATCGCCATACTGCAGCTGCACAAAGGCGAATGGACAAAAGCAAGAGAATTATTCATGAAGTGTCAGGAAATGGACAAATCTTCAAATATTTCTTATCCGCTGATGGTCACATACTGCTATTATATGGAAAAAAACAAAAACGCAGCAAAACAGTACAGCGACAAAGTACTTCGCAAACTGGACAGAAACTCCATCGAGTATGCAATGCTCCGCGTCTGGCATGACGAAGCAGGAGAAGCAGCCCTCCCCAAAAAAATTGCAGCTATAGAAAATTCAAATACAAAGGGAAAAATGTATTTTTATCTCGCACTTTTCTTTGACATGTTCGGAGGAAGTGATTTTGCTGCAGAAAACTATACAAAGGTCGTAGAAATGAACGGTGCCATGTTCTTTGAATTCCGTCTTGCAGAATGGAGACTCGACGTAACAAAATCTTTTAACAAGGCTGACTAAGATGGCAGAAGATACACAGACACAAAAGCACCTCAATTTAAACGGCAGAGAATTTATACTTGTCGGAACAGCACATGTTTCTGAGCAAAGTGTAACGGAAGTAGAAAAAGCTATTGAAGACGAAAAACCAGATACAGTTGCTATCGAGCTCGACGAAAAAAGATTGCAGAACATGGAAGATCCTGATGCCTGGCAAAAAATGGACATCATAAAAGTTCTGAAAGAGAAAAACGGTTTTCTGATGCTTTCTAATCTTGTTCTGGCTTCATACCAGAAGCGCATGGGACTTGGAACCGGCTCAAAACCTGGCGACGAAATGATGGCCGCAATCAAAAAATCAAGAGAACTTGGCATCTCTACAGAGATGGTTGACCGTCCAATAGCCATTACATTAAGACGTGCATGGGCAAAAAATTCTATTGCCGGAAAAAGCAACCTTCTTGCACTTCTTATTGCAAGTGCATTTTCACACGAAAAAGTCTCAGCTGAAGAAATAGAAAACCTCAAAAATAAAAGCGAGATGGATGATATGATGGCTGAACTTTCAAAAGAAATGCCGGCTGTCAAACAAGTTCTTATCGATGAAAGAGATTTTTATCTTGCAAGCCATATCTGGTCATGCAAAGGAAGCAAAGTTCTGGCAGTTCTAGGAGCCGGTCATCTGCCGGGTGTACAGGTGCATCTTCAGAAGTTTGCTTCTGACGAAGAAAATCCAGACTGTTCAGAGATTGATCATGTTCCAGAGAAAAAAGCACTGTCAAAGATTACAGGCTATATCATACCAGCTCTTATAATTGCACTAATAATTGCAGGTTTTATTTATGGAGGAGCAAGCAAAGGCTGGAATCTTTTGAGCTCCTGGGTTCTATGGAACGGCATACTTGCCATGATCGGCGCAATTGCAGCTGCAGCACACCCGCTGACAATAATCGTCTCTTTTATCGGAGCACCGCTTACATCTTTATGTCCGCTTATCGGCATAGGATTCGTGTCTGGCATTGTACAGGCTGTTATATGTAAGCCGAAAGTTTCTGATATGGAAAACATTCAGGACGACGTTGCATCTTTCAAAGGTTTTTACAAAAACCGAATTTTGCGCATTCTGATGGTTTTCATATTTTCTTCGATAGGAAGCTGCATCGGAACTTTTGTTGCAGGTGCTTCGTTTATTTCTATATTTTCAAACATATTTCATCACTGAAACTATGTTTGATAACAGCCCATTGAAGTAACAGTCTTTATTATAGAAGAAAATAACAAAATCCCTGTACTTTGCAAAATTTCACAAAAGATTCAAAGTACAGGGATTTCTTATAATCAAAAATAGAATTCAGATTATTTTTCAAACAGAGCTTTTATTAAAGATTTTATATCGCCTACCTTTTTGGCCCCGGAAACACTTTCCGGCGCAATGATATTTTCAAACCCCAAATCTTTGGACGCTTTTACTCTGTCTTTTAATTTAGTGACAGGACGAATTTCGCCGGCAAGACTTATTTCGCCAACAACAACTGTCTGCTCATGAAGAGGTATGTCGCTTCGTGCAGAATAAAGAGCAGCCGCAACCGCAGAATCGATGGCACTTTCACTCAATCTGGCACCACCTGCGACATTTATATACAAATCCTGATCGCTGAACTTCATACCAATTCTCTTTTCAAGAACTGCAGCAACACGGCTTATTCTTGCACTGTCTATTTTATCTGAGTAAACCCGATTTACGGCACCTTTTGCAGGCACAGTAAGTGCCTGAATCTCAACGACAAATACACGAGTTCCTTCAAAAACAGGCACACACGCAATACCGGCCGGCAATCCGTTTTCACGTTTCGTGATAAAAAGCGATGACGGATCTTCAACAGTCTTAAGTCCATCACCTTCCATCTGGAAAATTCCAAGTTCATTCACAGAACCGAAACGATTTTTCATTGCATGAAGAAAACGCAAGTCATCGTTATTATTACGTTCAAACGAAATAACTGTATCTACCATGTGTTCCAGGCTTTTCGGGCCTGCTATATTGCCGTCTTTCGTTACATGAGCCGTCAGAAAAAGTACACTGTCTCTTTCTTTTACCCAGCCTATTAATTCGTTAGAGCAATATTTCAGCTGACTGATTGTACCAGGAATCACGCCAGCCTGCACAGAATACACAGTTTGGATTGAATCTACGATAACAACTGCAGGATTCAGAGCATCAAGTGCATCAAGAATATCTTCGAGCCGTAAAGTTGTGAGAATTTCTATGGAACCAACATCAAGTCCAAGCCTGACAGCCCGTCCTTTAATCTGAGATGCCGATTCTTCTCCTGAAACATACAGAATATGAGCTTTGCCGACATTTTTAAGCATAGAAGCTGCCGTCTGCAAAAGCAAAGTCGACTTACCAATTCCTGGCTCGCCGCCTATCAAGACAGCACTTCGCTTCGTAGCACCACCGCCCAAAACTCTGTCAAACTCAGCGTTTCCAGTAGAAATACGACCTTCATTCTGAATTTCAATACGTTCCAAAGGAACTGGCTTTGCTTTTACAGCCGTACCATCACCGGCAAAGCTCGGCATATTAGATCCAGCTCTGGCATTTGGATCAACAATACACTCTTCAAAGCTGTTCCACTCACCGCACTGCGGACATCTTCCAAGCCATGCCGGCTGTGTATAGCCGCAGTTTGTGCATTTATAAACAATAGAACCTTTCTTTTTTGCCATGAAATTATTTTAATATTAAAAAGCAACTGCGTCCATATCAGAAGTTTTGCTTTCTATGCGGATGAAAATCTTGTTCGGAAGACAGGCTGACCATTCTCCATTTCTGCCGATGCTCTGACTCTGCACACAGGTTTTGTTCGGACATGGTGAATCCAGAAAAGATGCCCGTCTGTTTTTTACCTGTATAGACGAGTATCCGATAACACCTTCGATATCGTATACTGAATCAACAGAAAGCGGGTAAACATATTCGCCGTAAGGAGAATCTACAATCAGATATGACTCTGCTAACTTGTCTGTGCGCAGCGCAAAAAGCGACAAAACAAGAAGAGTTAAAGAGACGAAGAAAAATACGAAATCAAAAAATTTAGGACGAATCATAAAAAACAGGGTGTTTTCATCAAAGTAAAAACACCCCGATATTTTCAGTTAAACTTACCAGCAGTTTTGAAAAGCATTTTTCAAAAAGCCCCGAAAATCATGAACTGTCAGAGGCTCTTCTGAATAAATAACTTAAAAAACAGCCAGAGTCTTGTCAATGCGAACCAGAGACTTCTCAATGCCAAGAATAAGAATAGAACCAATAAGAGGCGGTGAAACTTTGCTTCCAGTAACAGCCATACGGATTGGCATCATAAAGTCGCCGAGCTTAATACCAAGCTTTTCTGCGTACTCTTTTGCCAAAGCTTCACTTGCTTCGTGATCAAGAGATGGAAGTTTTGCCACAAATTCTTTTGCAGTCTCAAGAACTTCTTTTGTTTTTGCAGCATCGAGTTTCTTTGGAACGATCTGCTCAACAGGAGGAACTGCAGGCTCTGTAAACAGGAAGTGAACCATTTCTGCAGCATCTGTAAGGAAGTGGAGTCTCTCCTTAATCAAAGGCATAAGCTTGAGCAAAGCAGCCTTTACATCTGCACTTGTCATATTCATAGAAGAATCTACGCAGTATGGTTCGCCGTCATCTCCCAATGCAAGACCTGAATATTCAGGACCAACCTTAGGCTTTGGCTGTGGATTATCAGGATTAATCTCAAGTTTTGCATCACCTGTGCCTGTGATAAATGGCAAAGTCCACTTGTACAAGTCTTCATCTGACAAAAGTCTGATGTACTGACCGTTGTACCATTCAAGTTTTTTATAATCAAAAACAGCCGGAGCTTTGTTCAAATGCTCAAGCTTGAAACTTGCAGCCAACTCATCCAGAGTATACATATCTTTGCCGTCTTCATAAGAACAGCCGAGCAATGCTACATAATTGACGATTGCCTGTGGCAGATATCCGCGGGCACGGAATTCGTTCAAAGAAGTAGAACCGTGACGCTGTGAAAGCTTTTTGCCGTCAGAACCGTTTACCATAGGCAGGTGACAGAACTCAGGATGCTCCCATCCAAAAGAGCGGTACATCTGAACGTGCAATGGTGTAGAAGGAATCCACTCCTGAGCACGCATAACATGAGAGACATGCATAAGATGATCATCTACAATGTTTGCAAGATGATATGTCGGAAAACCGTCTGATTTCAAAAGAATTGGATCAGGAGAAATATCTTCGCTCTTCCATATGATATCACCAAGAAGATGATCGTGGAACTTTGTCTCTCCTTCAAGAGGAACCTTGAGACGAATAACATAAGGCATACCTTTTTCAAGATTTGCCTTTACTTCTTCCTCAGTAAGAAGACGGCAATGTCTGTCATATCCAGGAGCCATCTTGTTTTCTGTCTGAATCTTACGGATGCGCTCAAGACGCTCAGCATCACAGAAACAATAATAAGCTTCACCTTTGTCGATAAGTTCCTGTGCATATTTCTTGTACAGTTCAAAACGCTCACTCTGAACATAAGGTCCGAAATCGCCGCCTTTTGAGCCACCTTCGTCCCATTCAATACCGAGCCATGCCATTGTGTCATACAAGTTCTGAACATATTTCTCATCGTAGCGAGTACGGTCAGTATCTTCCAAACGGAGAATAAATTTTCCACCCTTTGAACGGGCAAACAGATAATTAAAAAGAGCTGTTCTTACACCGCCAATATGCTGCATTCCAGTTGGGGACGGAGCATAGCGAACTCTTACTTCATCTGACATATAAAAACCTCAAACAATCTATAAAATGTGCCTACCATTATAAACAAGCGAAAGACTTTATACAAGCTTTGCAATGAAAAATGCAGATTTGAGGTAATGCATGTTTTACTTTTTGAAATACCAAGGCATAAAAAAATCCTTATAAACATGCTTTTTAATACGATTCTAAATCAATCTATCTGATTCAGTGCGCTTACAACAGCATTTATACCGGCGCGTCCAATACTCGTAGACTTGCCTACGCCCCAATACTGCTTTCCGTCTTCGCATGTAATCTGAATGTATGCGAAAGCAAAGGCATTATTTCCGGAGCCGGCACTGTGTTCGTGAAAAGCCGTTATGCTGAAATGCGGTGCCGGCGTCGAACTGAGAGCATTTGAAAAAGCATCAAGAGGACCGTTACCTTTATCGCCTATAGCAATCTGCTGACCTTTCCAGTTAATCACAGCTCTACATAGGGTTGTATTTTCGCTGTCACTTCCCTTTTTGCCCTCTATTTGTGTTTGTGCAAAATCAGCTATGCAGAGATTCTTTGAATTATTGAGCCATGTATTTTCAAACAATGTATAAATATCTTCCGCAGACAGTTCGCACTGAGCCTTGTCGGCAGCTTCTTTAACAACAGCACCGAGCAGCGGATGCATAGCTTTCGGAAGTGATATATTGTACTTCTCCTCCAGAATATACGCAGCACCACCCTTGCCAGACTGACTGTTTATGCGGATAATAGCCTCGTACTTTCTGCCAATATCGAGCGGATCAATCGGAAGATACGGCACATCCCAGAGAGATTTTTCCGTCATGCTTTTTCTGGCAATCAAAGCCTTTCTGATTGCATCCTGATGAGAGCCGCTGAAAGCTGTGTAAACAAGTTCACCGGCATACGGAGTCCGCGGATGAATTTCCATGCCAGTAAGTTTTACATATTTATCAGCAATAAAATCTATATCCGAAAAATCAAGTTCAGGGTTCACGCCCTGAGTATACATGTTCAAAGCCATTGTTATGATATCAAGATTTCCGGTTCTCTCACCGTTTCCGAAAAGACATCCTTCAACACGTTCAGCTCCTGCCAAAAGTCCCATTTCACATTGTGCAATGCATTCGCCCCTGTCGTTGTGATTGTGAAGGCTTATTATGACTTTATCACGGTCAGAGATATGCCTGCAGAAATACTCAATCTGATCAGCAAACTGATTCGGAAGAGAACGCTCGACAGTTGTAGGCAGATTCAAAATAAGTTTATTCTGCACAGACGGCTGCCATTCTTTTTTTACAGCTTCGCATACTTCCAATGAAAAATCGATTTCTGATGTAGAAAAATGTTCCGGAGAATATTCAAGCATAATATCAATACCCGGGTACTGTGTCATATATTTTTTTATGCATTTTATTCCATCTGCCGCAAGTGCAATAATTTCTTCCTTTGTTTTATTGAAAACATATTTTCTGCTCGACGGTGAAATCGCACTGTATAAATGAAAAATCGCACGGTCAAGTCCATCCAGCGCTTCAAAAGTACGCTTAACAAGATGTTCCCTTGCCTGACACAAAACCTGCAGAGTTACATCAGAAGGAACATGGTTTTCTTCTATAAGGCGACGGATAAAGTTGAACTCAGTTTCGTTACTGGAAGGAAAACCGACTTCTATCTGCTTAAAGCCGAGTTTTACAAGCATGTCAAAGTATTCCAGTTTCTGCTCTATTCCCATTGGATTAACAAGAGCCTGATTTCCATCACGCAAATCTACTGAACACCATAAAGGTGCTTTAGTTATATGACGAGACGGCCATTCTCTGTTTGTCAAAGGAATATCCGCAAACGGCTTATATTTTCCGTCTGGATTCATACCTGCCATAATGATCACTCCCTGAATAAAAAGTTCAATAAATAAAAAAAAGACCTGAAGCCGAAGCAACAGGTCTTGTCCGTTTACAAAAAAATAATCTGTCAGTACAGAAAAACAGACACGCAGCCTAATTTCGGCAAAAGCTGAGAAAATCAAGCTGTAGTAGTAGAAGTGTCTGTTTCATGCTCTCACTGTACTCCAGTCAAAAGCTTTAGTCAAGCATTTTATCCGCCGGAATAAAATACCACTCCCGCCGGAATCTTATTATTTACAGAATTCTGTAATCCGGCGCATCTTCACCTGCAAATATTTTGACACGACAGTTTTCAAGACATGCTTCTTCACAAAACTTTGCAAGGTCACTGCCAAACGGAGACAGTAAATCGTCCGGATTATAGAACGTATCTATTATAGTTTCCTCATCTTCTTCAACGACTCTTGAAAATGCGCCGTTCAATCTGACAATATCACTTACAGCATCAAAAAAAGCACTCTTGTGCTTTTCTTCAAATTTTTCCTTGAGGAAAGCAAGCTGCATTTTCTCAAGGTCAGCATGATTTGCATCTTCTGGAACAAATTCTGTGATAAAAGAGCAGTTATTACACTGCTGCCATTCATCAAAATCTGCAAAAAATGAAGAAGGTGTTATTTTGAGCGGCCGTATAACACTGTTAAACCACGGTACTGCACGCCCCGCAGTATAAAAAGTTCTGCATGCAAAAGCCATTCCACAGGAAAAATCTATATCCTTCGAAGAATAAACTGCGGTAGGTTTCGGAACGCACAAATTTTTACCAAACTGAGGAAAATCGATATGATTCGGATACAAAGAAAGAGCAAAATCAAGTCTGTCTCTGAACAGCTTAAACGTGTCACCTTTCAGAAGTCCCCATGACATAGTGAAACCAAACACAATTCCTTCTCTGTTCAATATATCAGTTTTGTTTTTATACAGTTTTTTGTCAAACAGAAGCGTACCGTTTTTTTCAGTTCCTTCAAGAGCAATATCAATCGAACAATAAATCTCCGAAAGTTTTCTGACAAAGTTTACATCGATTATATTTATATCTACAGGAAATGAAATAAACATATCGGGACAGTTTTTTCCCACACACTCAATAAGAGACAAAAGAAACTTTTTGTCACCGGCAATTTTTGTGTCATGTACAAAAAACTCTGTCACTCCAGAAGCTGCAATTTCCGGCAACTGCTTAATAAGAGAAGCTGTATCTACATCTATATTTTTACTCTGTTTGTCAGCCGTCAGTTTTGTCATATCAATATCCCGCAGTTATCTTCCAAAAACTTCTTTCAGAGATGCTTTACAAAATTGCAATGCCAGCTTTTTTGCACTCAGCAAGCATGCTGTCCGGCCATGTGCTGACCTGAACTTCGCCGATATGAGCCTTGCGCAGGAAATACATGCAGAGACGGCTCTGACCGATACCGCCACCTAAAGTCTGGACAAGTTCTCCATTCAAAAGACGTTTATGGAAATCAAGTTTGCTTCTCTCCGGGCAGCCGCGTTCTTCAAGCTGCTGTTTAAGAGAAGCTGGACTTACACGGATACCCATAGAAGAAAGTTCCATAGAATTCTGCAAAACAGGATTCCATACAAGGAAGTCTCCGTTCAAGCCAGCAAGACCGTTATCACCAGGTGTAATCCAGTCATCATAGTCAGGTGCACGGCCATCATGTATAGAACCGTCAGCAAGCTTACCGCCAATACCAATGATAAAAACAGCACCGTATTTCTTTGCGGCTTCAAATTCTCTCTGCTTTGCAGTCATGCCAGGATACATCTTCAAAAGCTCTTCTGCATGAATAAATGTAATGTGTTCCGGAAGAATAGGTTCGATGTCCTCATAATTATCATATATATAAAACTCAGTCTGCTTAAGACAACTGTAAATCTTAGAAACAATATCTTTCAGATATGCAATATTTCTGTCTTTTTCACTTATACAGACTTCCCAGTCCCACTGGTCTACATAAAGAGAATGAAGATTATCCAAATCCTCATCTGCACGAATGGCGTTCATATCTGTATAAATACCGAATCCTGGATTCAACTTCATCTCTGTAACTTTAAGACGCTTCCACTTTGCAAGAGAATGAACAATTTCCATCTGCTGTTCATTCATGTCCTTTATCGGAAACTTTACAGGACGTTCTACTCCGTTCAAATCATCATTGATACCCATTCCAGACTTAACAAAAAGAGGTGCTGTTACACGTGTAAGATTCAACTGTGTAGAAAGGCAAAGCTGGAAAAAATCCTTGATAAGAACAATTGCATGTTCTGTTTCTTTTTCGTTCAGCAAATTCTTATAGCCCTTTGGAACATATAGATTTGACATACTAACTCCCCCGGACATCAATAACAATGATTCCGTTATTTTTTTATATATTAGGTAACCTAAAAAAATTAAAGGCTTCCTTTGTTTTACGCATATTTATGCAAACGTTCTGATGAACTTGCGGAACGCATTTCTACCTTCCTTAGTCCTTTTGAAAACACCGGCATCTTCCAGTCCCAGTGCAAACACACGTCCTGTTTCTTCTTTCAAAATACCACCGATATTTTCTTTTGTTATGTCAGAATAAGACGAAAGTATTTCCTTAATCCACTCTGCATGCTTTGAAAGTTCTGCATTCTGTTCCAGATTTTTTTTCTGAATAATATCATTTGCAAGATCAGAAAGTTCTTTCTTGAGGCGAGAAGGCAAAACGGCAAATCCCATCGATTCTATCAATCCTATGTTTTCTTTCGTGATGTGATGAACATTTTCATGAGGATTAAATACCCCCTGAGGATGTTCTGCTGTTATCATGTTATTTCTGAGTATCAGGTCGAGTTCATACCCTCCTGATCTTTTTCTGACAACGGGTGCAATTGTATTGTGATCTTTTCCGTTCGTATGTGCACATATAAATGCATCTTTATCTGTGTATTCACGCCACTGCAAAAGAATTTTATCTGCAAGCTGCACGATTCTGTCTGAGTTTCTGCCGGACAGACGGAGCACCGACAGAGGCCATTTCAGAATACCGCATCTTACATCATCAAAACCGTGCACGATTACATTGTCTTCTATATCAGCATTTGATATAGGGAACTCGTAATTGCCCCCCAGAAAATGATTATGAGAAAGTACAGAACCACTGACAAGTGGCAGATCTCCATCGCTTCCGATTGTATAATGTGGAAAAAGTTTTACAAAATCAAAAAGAGAAATGAATGTCTCGTGCGAGATTTTCATAGAAGTATGCTCCTTACTGAACACAATGCAATGTTCATCAAAATAAGCATAAGGAGAATACCGGAATCCCCATTCTCTTCCGGCAAGTTTAATCGGAATAACCCTGAGAGTCTGACATGCAGCATGATCAACTCTGCCGGCATAACCGACATTTTCGCTGCATAAAATACATTTTGGATAGCTGGACTGAGGTGTTTTATTTAAGGCTTCAAGAGTTTTCGAATCTTTTTCAGGGTTTGACAGATTTATCGAGATATCTAAATCACCGTATTCTGTAGAAGTTTTCCATTTGATATCTTTACAGATACGATAACGCCGTATATAGTCAGAGTCCTGACAGAACTTGAAAAACCAGTCTGTCGCATCTTTTGCAGTCCGCTGATACAGTGAAAGAAATTTCTTCTCTATTTCAGAAGGTCGTGATAAAAGACATGACATTATCTTTGTATCAAATAAGTCCCTCTGGACAGTTCCTTCATCTGCAAAAAGACCATTTTCAGCAGCAAAATCAAGAAGTTCTCTGAGAATAACTTCAAGATTAAAAATCTCCTCAGACGGAACTGCCGACACCTCATCAGACTCTTCAAAGCTGTCCAGATGGAACAGCTCCAAAAGCCTGTTTTGCGTATATACAGTATCTTCACTCTCAATCAGCCCGGTCTTAAGACCATAACCGACGAGCGCATTTATAGCCTGATAAACTGTCATAGCCAAAAGTTTTTATTTACTGGATTCTGAGTTATAATTTACAAGAGTTGTAACATTAATAGGTGCAAGAACTTTATCATAGCCCAAAAACGGCAGACCGATAACACCGAACACATCAGAAACACTTGCACCGCCCTGTTCTACAAGATTTTTTGCAGCCGCAAGAGTACCGCCAGTTGCAATCAAATCATCGACAAGCAGAAGATTCTGACCTTTCTGGATATCAGTAACATGAACTTCAATTTCGGCAGAACCATACTCAAGTGCATACTTACAAGAATAAGTTTTGCCAGGAAGCTTGCCTTTCTTGCGGATAAGGACAAGAGGAATTCCCATACGCTCTGCAAAAGGAGCCGCAAAAATAAAACCGCGTGATTCAATACCTGCTACAGCATCGATTTTCTTATCTTTGTAAATCTCCACCATTCTGTCAATACAGTACTTAAATGCATCCGGATGGCGAAGAACGCCTGTAATATCATAAAACAATACGCCAGGTTTCGGGAAATCAGGAACTCTTCCTACAACTTTATCAAGTGTTTCAAAATCTTTTTCCATAAGTGTTACCCCAACAAAAAAGTTTACCTTCTTTCACACTTTAGTGTCAATCCTAGACATATCTACACGACGACGTCGCACGTTTTCAAGATATGATTTAAGTTCATCAGTTTTTTCTTCTTCGATGTCGCGCTTGAGAGTTTCAAGTGATTTCTGGAAATTCCCGATGTGCGAAAGCAGCTCTTTTTTGTTTGCCAGAAAAAGTTCTGTCCACAAAGGAGCGTTTATCATGGCTATACGCGTCAGATCTTCGAAGCTGCCACCACCGAACGCAGTTACAGCAGTATCTTCTGCGCTGTCTACCAGGGCAGAAGCTATGACATGACAAAGCTGACTTGTAAATGCAATTTTGTGATCATGAACACGTGCATCTGTTTCTACAATTCTGGTAAACCCCATCGCACTAATAAGCTGCCTGAACATTTCAAGATTGTCTTTTTTTGTATTCTCTAAAGGCATCACGATGTAGTTATGATTTTTAAAAACGTCGCCGGACGACTGTGAATAGCCTTCTTTTTCGCTTCCAGCCATCGGATGTCCCGGAATAAAATCGACATCATCTCTGTAGATTTTATCCATGCTGTCAAAAATACATGCTTTGACACCGCTTATATCGCTGATCACGGATCCGCTTTTAAAAGCATTTCTATGCTCAATCATAAAATCAACAGTTGCATGAGGATACAGGCACAGATAAACAAAATCACACTGTCCAAGCATCTCGTCGACGTTCGAGCTGTCAAAAACATCATCCAGAACATGCTGCTCTCTGGCATACTCAAGTGAAGATTTATTGATATCAAATGCGTATATTTTTCCTGTCGAACAGGCTTCTCCAAGAACATTATTTCTAATTGCCTTGGCAAGAGAACCGCCCATCAAACCAAGACCAACTATGCCGTAAGTCAGCTTGTTCAGTTCTTTCATATTGATTTACCTTCTACAGCTGCATATTTGCCGAGCTTTGCACACAATGATTCAAACTGGTCAGGTGGAAGCTGCTGAGATGCATCGCTCAAAGCTTTTTCCGGATGGCAGTGTACTTCAATTTCAAGACCGTCTGCTCCGGCAGCAATTGCAGCCTGAGAAAGAACAGGCACCATCCAGCGAATACCGCATGCATGACTAGGATCGATTACAACAGGCAGATGAGACACTTTGTGAAGATAAGGAACAGCACTCAAATCCAGACAGTTTCTTGTATAGCTGTCATATGTACGGATACCGCGCTCACATAGAATGACATTCTCATTTCCGTTTGCCATGATATATTCTGCGGACATCAGAAGTTCGCTTATCGTACCAGAAAGACCTCTTTTGAGCAAAACAGGTTTGCCGCATTTTCCAAGTTCTTTGAGCAGATCAAAATTCTGGAAGTTTCTTGCACCGACCTGAATCAAGTCGACATCACCGAAAAACTCAAGTTCAGAAATTGCCATAAGTTCTGTACAGATTGGAAGTCCAGTTTCTTTTTTTGCCTGTGACAAAAGACGAAGTCCTTCCTGCCCCATTCCCTGAAAACTGTAAGGAGATGTACGAGGCTTATAAGCTCCGCCGCGCAGGATTCTGGCACCGCACTTTTTTACAGCAACAGCAGCTTCCATAATCTGCTGTTCACTTTCTACAGAACAAGGACCTGCAATAACAGGAACTGTTTTTCCATCGCCGATATTGCAGGAGACAACACCGCTCTGACCGCCGCCGACAGTTACGACAGTGTTTTCCGGATGGAATGAACGGCTTGCCATCTTGTAAGGAGCGGAAACACGTTCTGCACTTTCTACAACATCATTTGCAAGCAGATCTTCCGGATCAACTTTTGATGTATCACCCAAAAGTCCAACAATAGTTTTGTCTACACCTTTTGAAATATGAACACCAAAACCTTTCTTTTTGACATCATCGAGGAATGAATTTACTTCGCCTTCTGTAGCGCCCTTTCTCAAAATAACAATCATATCAACCTCCAGATTGTTTCAAATAAATCGTATTTATTTAGTCAGCTTTATCAAAATTACGATAACATTATTTTTGCAGATACCAGAATGCAAAAAAAAAGGAACCTTCCTGTGCGGAAAGTTCCTTGTAATTACCATAATCTACAGCAATACAATAAGCGCTTAATATATGCGCAATTCCCGCACGGACGAAGAGAACAAATTATAGCCATAATAAAAGTAAGCCAGCATAGAGAATTTGATAGTCTGCATCCAACGGATTGTATTGTTCATATAATCGTATTATACAGTTTTCTTCATTAGTGTCAATATAATACAAACTACAAAAAAGCAATTTGTGTCAGAAAGAGAAAATTTGCAGAATCGCAGCTGAAGTCACTGAAGTCACAAGCCTTGACAACTGAATATCATATGAACTATACTTCTGCAATATCTGCTCGATTAACTCAGTGGTAGAGTGCTACCTTCACACGGTAGAAGTCATTGGTTCAAATCCAATATCGAGCATAAAAAAATCTGTTTTTTTATAATGTCCTTTTTTCAAAAAAAATTATTTTCCCATTGAAACATTGCATTTTTCAAATTATCATAAAGGCATGACAGAAAACGAAGAAAAACTAAATGCCGTAAAGGCAAAGATAAAAAAATTTGAAAACAGCCGTACACTTATAGCAGGACTTTTTATACTCTTGTGTTATTACGTGTATGATTCATTCAAAAATGGAACACCATCTATCAAATATTGTATTGCAATCGGAATTCTGATTTTCGCAGACATCGGACTTTTTGTTTATGTTTCCATGCTTATTCGTAAACTTGCAGTTCAACGAAAAGAACTTCAATCTCAAAGCACAGAAGAATAACAATAGTGCAGGCTCCCGAAATACTTCTTTTTTGATAAATTTATAACTACGATAACAAAAAAAATGCACCTCTTACGGGAGGTGCATTTTTATTATAAAAACTGTTTAGTTTGCTTTTCTCTGGAAGTGACTGAATGTCATACTGAATGATGCGCGTCCCTGAGAAACTGAACGAAGGCTTGTAGTAAAACCAAACATTTTTTCCATAGGAGCCTGTGCGTGAATAATATTTCCGCCGGACTTGTCATCCATGCTGCTTATCATTCCGCCACGCTGAGTTATTTGACTCATTGCATCACCGACAAACTCTGCAGGACTTTCGATATCAACTAACATAACCGGTTCAAGCATAGCCGGATTTGCCATATTACATGCTTTGTCAAAGGCTTCTGCCGCTGCAGCTTCGAATGCAAACTCTGAAGCTGTAAGTTCATCATACTTGACATCTGTAACTGTAACTGCCGTATCTGTACAAGGATATCCCATACGGATTCCAGAAGCAAAACTGCTTTCAATGCTCTGCTTAATTGCATCAAAAATTTCATCAGGAATTTCGCCGCGCTTTGCAGTACATGCATAACTGTTTCCAGCACCAGTATCCCTCGGCTCGACACGAAGCGTAAGTACTGCGGCATTTTCTTTGCCGGCAATAACTCTGGAATAATCTTCTGTATATTCTGCACTTGTAGTTACTGCCTCACGGTATGTGACCTGAGGTGCACCAACACGACACTGTACCTTGAAGTCGTCCTTAATTCTTGTAACAAGGACATCGAGATGAAGCTCTCCCATACCACTGATGACTAGCTGTCCAGTTTCCTCGTTATCCTTCCATGTGAAGGTTGGATCTTCCATAGAAGTCGGATCGTAGCCATGTCGTTCTGTGA
>JAZQQW010000101.1:0-59613 GCA_045629255.1 Treponema sp. | reverse complement strand
GGTGAAAAGAGAGCAAAAAGGCACTTACGGCACAAAGGTAAAACTAGGCATAGAAAAGGAAACGAGGAAAAAAGGGGTAAGATTCAAATAAGCAATAATATTGCAGACAGGCCAAAAGAAGCAAATGAGCGTTCAAGAATTGGAGACTGGGAAGCAGATACAGTATTGGGAAAGCATGGTAAAGCTTGTTTAGTAACTTTGGATGACAGAAAAAGTCGATTTCTTATTTGTAGAAAGGCAGACGGTAAAAAATCAGCTGCTGTAAGAGATGTTATGATTGATGCACTAAAAAATGAACCTTCCGAAACAATAACTCCTGACAAAAGAATTATGCCTTTTTTGTAAATTCTATTCATAACTCGAAATTTGACCTATTATTACATTAAATATAATAAAATTTAATTTGTAATTACAAATATCTTATCTCAATATTGCACTTTATCATAATGATCCGTAATACTTTTCTATCCCGCCAAAACCACGAATCATTTTGTTTTTCTCTGTCTTGCATATAAAATTTACAAGCCTCTTTGTAAATTCTTCAGGTCGATTTCGAGCAGCATCGATATAGGCTATTCTTATTCGCCTGTATGGAAGTGGCAGCTTTTGATAGTTAGCCCATGCAGTTTCATTTTGTTTGATTTCGCAAATTATATCAATCGGAAAAACATACGGCTCGCTGATAATATCCAGAACATTCTGCCGGATTTTTGGATGCAGCATTTTCTGTGACTCAAGCCATATAAGCCGTTCTATATTCGGACGGGAATAAGAACTGTTTTTATTTCGTGGAGTAAAATGCTGAGCTCTATGAAACTCATCTATATGTTTAATTGTACTGTCAATCCAGCCAAAACATAAAGCCTCTTCAACAGCATCATTGTAAAGCAAACTTTGTTCGCCTGACTCTTTCATCGGAAAAACAAGCCAAATATCATTTGCTTTTTCAAAATTTTCACTGAGCCATTTACGCCAGACATTGCGATCAGCGGTATAAAAATAGTTTTCTTTACAATATGTCATAATCTTCTCCAGTCGGATAATTTTCTGCTATCAAAATTCATTTATAAAAATTATTTTTGAATTTTCAAATATATTTAAAAATTCAAAAATAATAGTAATTTTCAACATCATTATGCTTTACGCTTTTTCTTAATTACATCCTTACAGCTTTAATATTCATGATGATAAATAGATAAAAACAAAATATTTTCTGGAAATCAGATGATATATTGATACTATATTATAAAATAACTTCACAGTTTAAAAAAATAAAACCTGCTCCATGGCAGGTTTCCTAAGTCACGTACTTGTAAGTGACAGTGATACACACTGCTTACCTAGTCAACGGCACATTTACAAGAATCTCATCTGACTATCTTTATTTTACCACACTTCCTCTGATTGTCAAATCTTTTTTTTTAAATTGTAGTGATTTTTTTATTTAGATACCTTGACAGACGAGGTATCTAATCATATTATATAACCACAAACTTGAGTTATTTAACAACATAAAATATCTTATCGATAAGGTAATCATAAAAAGGAGGTGCTATGCTTAACAGTTCTGAACTTCTGAGAGGTTTGACAGATACTCTTATCTTGAGCTGTCTCTACATACATGACAGTTACGGCTACGAGATAAACAAGGAAGTAAATGCAAAATCAGAAGGCAGTTTTGGATTCAAAGAAGCAACTTTGTACACTTCGTTCAGACGCCTTGAAGAAAGCGGATATATAAGTTCGTATTGGGGCGGAGAACAGACAGGTGCCAGAAGACGCTATTATACAATTACAGAAACAGGCAAAAGTCTTTTTGATGAGAACAAAAATGACTGGGAACGGCTAAAAAGACTGATTGATACCCTGCTTCAAAACGAAACAAGCTTACACTAATTTTTTTTTCAGGAGAGACTTATGAACATAAAAATCAAAAAATACGTAGAATCATTATTCAGCCATGTTCCATACAGCCAGAAAGCCCAGGAGCTACAAGAAGAAATCATGGCTGACATGGATGCTCATTATGAAGACTGTATTTCAAACGGCAAAACAGAACAGGAAGCTTTCAAAGATACTGTAGATTCACTTGGTAATATAGATGAATTGATCCAGAAGCTGATACCTGCCCATGAAATTCAGGATAAAATAGATAACTGCAAAAAACGAAATGCAATTCTTACAGCAATTGCGATTTCTCTGTATTTTATCGGAGGAGCTGCTATTGCAGGGCTTCCTTCACTTGCTGCTGTAACAGGCAACGATCCAGAGCTTCCGGCCATCATTGGAATGATTGTTCTCATCATTCTCTCAGCTATCGCAACAAGCATGCTTGTTTATTCCAGAATGAGCATTCCTCAGGATGTTCTTCCATATATTAAAAAAATTCACAAGGAGGTCAATGTTGACATATCCACAAAAAACGGAAAATTACTCAAAGCCTTTCTCTCTTCGCACTTATTGGTCTGTACTGCAATTTTTTTCCTGGTCAGTTTCACAACAGGAGCATGGCACATCACATGGATCATCTTCCTTGCAGATATCGCAATCAAGCAGGCAGTAATATCTCTTCTGGAGGAATAGAATGAAGCATTCGAAAATCAGTGCTATCCTGTGGTTTTGCCTGGCTTTAGTATTCATTTCGATTCTTGTAAATGGAATCAGACGAACAAAACACCTTTCATGTTTTGAATTTCCTTTTATCATAAATATGAGCGGAGACGCAAAAGACAATTCTTTTAGCACGAAAGATAAGAAAACAGAGCGCTTTGAGTTTAACACAAACGACATAAAGACAATATCTTCAAATCTTATAAACGAAGATATTGAGTTTGAAAAAGGCAGCAGTAACAGTGTTGAAGTATACTATACATTTTATCCTTCAAACAAAGAAAAACTTTCTTTTACACTCAACAGTGCGACACTGGAAATAAAAAGAGACGGCTCGAAAAACAACTGGAAAAACCATAGACCGGCTTCTGTTGTTATCAAAATTCCAGATACGGAAAATACAAAGAATTACAGTTACGAGCTCAACTGTATAAGCGGCGATATTAAAGTCAGCAATATCAATGCTAAATCATTCGATTTACAAAGTGTAAGCGGTGATGTTTTCATAAACGAAGTATGCTTGCAGACGGAGGGAAACTTTCATTCCATAAGCGGAGATGTAAACATCTCATATATAGAAGCAGATTCTATCCGCACTGACAGCGTAAGCGGTGATGTAAAAATTTCTCACATAAAAACAGATTCTATTAGAACAGAGAGTATCAGCGGTGATGTGAAAATCAACAGCAGTGCTATTTATAACAAAATAAATCTTGAATCTTCAAGCGGTGATATTGATTTGTCTATGGCAGAAATCTGTAAAAATCTGTCGGCAAAAGTTACAAGCGGCGATATCGACATAAAACTGCCAAAAACTTCAGATTTCACTGCAAAATACAAAACAAGTTCCGGTTCTTTACGTACAAACTTTGAAATCGAAGGAAACCGAAGCGGCACAATATCATCAGGAAACGAAATAAACTCTTTTGAATTGTATTCTGCAAGTGGTGATATCAAGATTTACGGAGAGTAAAATTCTCTAAAAATTAACAGAAGCAAGCTCAAAACAAAAAAAATGCACCTACTGAAATTGAACTTCATTTGTCCAACTTCAGGGGTGCATTTCACTTATTCAGGAGCTTTTTTTATTTACAGACTCAGTAAGCTCTGAGATTATCCAGATAGAAATGACCTTCTCCAGGCGTAACAGCAGTCTGCTCAAAAATTATACGGCGGATTGCAACACGTTTTTCCGGAGGAATGCCTGATATATCAAGAACAACTGTATGTTCACCTGTAGGAACTGTTGCAGTTACATCAAGAAGCTGCAGCCAGTCCCATTCAAGATTCTGAAATGCAATTCCCAATATCAAATCATATTTTTCAGGATTGTAAACATCAAAAGCTACACAATTATAGTTTGAAAAATCCAATGTTTCTGTTGCTGGAAAATCAGTATACCACATAGCATGATCTTCTTCAGTTATGTAATCAAACTGAAGCTCTACAGAGTACTTGCCATTAGTTTTCCAGCGATGAACGAGCTCTGCACCAATTGCATGGTGATGCTTTCCTTCCCATTTTTCCCAGTCCTCGCCGGCATGAACCCAGACGTAACCTTCTTCAAAGTCTTCTATACTGGTTCCTGCCCCTTTCGGCAGTTTGCCGCCGACAGTCTTACAGAAAATAAACGAAGATATACAAAGCAAAGAACATACAGTACAAATAATCTTTTTCATGTTATCCCCCTCTTTCATACCTTAAACTTATTCATTGAAGCATTCAGTTTTTCAACACTTTCAAGGTTTTCTGCAACTTTCGCAATAACTTTTTTTGATGTAGAAGAAATAGCTTCATTCTTTTCATTCATTACAGCCATACTTTCATTGACAATATCAGTCATCTTTGCAAGCTTATCCATTTCTTCAGAAACTTCACGGCTTGAACTGAGCATTTCAGAAGAGCCGCCCTTAACGTCAGAAGTAATCGCATTTATATGCTTGATTGCCTCCAGAATCTGACGTCCGCCAGTATTCTGCTGCTGCATAGCATCATCAATATAGCGTTCCTGTTCGCTGACAGTTTTTGTCATACTGAGAATGCTTGTAAACTGCTGCTGCATAATCTTGCTTGACTCAGAAACAGTATTGATAGAAGTCTGTACATCTTTGAGAGCTTTCTGAATTCTTGTACCCTGAGAATTTGACTGCTCGGCAAGATTTCTGATTTCGTTTGCAACAACAGCAAATCCTGTACCAAGTTCACCGGCATGAGCAGCCTCAATAGCGGCGTTCATAGCAAGCAGGTTTGTCTGACGAGCAATGTTACGGATAACAGAAGATGCTTCACCAAGTGTCTCTGACTGCTGCTGAATCTGCAATGTCTGATTTACAGTTGCGTTAACAAGGCTCATGCCTTCTTCTGAAGACTTCTCGAGTTTTTCGATAGATTCTCTGTTTTTCTTCAAAACTTTACTTACAGAATCGATATTCTGAGTCATCTGCTCAATCGAACTTGATGATTCGATAACACTTGCAGCCTGGCTTTCGATATTTGTTGTAAGATTCTGGATATTTTTTACAATCTGAGTAACAACAGCTCTTGTTTCTTCAACACCGACACTCTGAGACTGCATGTGCTTCTGAACAGTTTCGATACTTGACTTGATTTCCTCAACGGCACACTTAGTGTCATCCATTGATGCACTCAGCTCGTCTCCGATATCTTTCATCTTGCGGCTTTCTGTCTTGGCATCTTTAATGGAAGTTCCGATTTTTTCCATCGTCTTGTTGAAGCTTTTTGCCATGAGACCGATTTCGTTGCAGGCACCGTCCTTGAGGCGGACTGTCATATCTCCGTCACCTTCACTGATGTTTTTCAGAGCTGCAACACTGTTCTGCAGAGGATTTATCAAGTATTTACACAAAATCAATATAAGAATGAGAACAACGACGATTTCCAAAAGGAAGAACATAAATACAGTTCGAGTTGTAACTTTCGTTGTTTTTTGAATCTCTGACATAGGAGTGCGGGCAATAACATACCACGGTACATTTTCACGGCGGTCTACAGCAATTCTTGCAATTGTGACAAGTTCTTTACCGTGTCCTTTTCCGTTTACAAATGTAACAGTCCCCTTCTCTGTTGAAAGCAGATTTTTCTGGAACTCCTGACTTGAATACAATGCACTCACAGCACCAATATTTTCTCCGTCAGAAGAGCCCATAACCTTACCGCTGTTTGTCAAAAATTCAACTGTCGTTCCAGAATAGATAGACTCTCCTTCAAGAATCTGTTCAAGAGAAGAAAGAACAATATCAATACCGGCAACGCCAATCGGATCTGAATTATAATCGAGAATACGTGAATAAACTTTTGCAGTAAGTGTAGACACTCCGTCAATCAGAATCGTTTCCGGTTCACTGATTGTTGTTTCCTGACTGTTCATGGCATCATCAAACCAAGAACCATACATGTCATCTATTTCGTCAGTACGAAGACGTCCTGATTCAGTTTTCACATAGCGGATTCTAAAACGTCCGTCATCATGGTATTCGCTGTCAGCATATTCTGCATCACGCTTGTCAAATGCCATCGGCATCCACAAAGCCCAGGCAGAACGGATTTTTGAATTGCGGATGAACGAATACATAGCAATACTTTCCGCATTTCTTCTTCTCCTGGATGGAATAGTCCATGCACCTGCAACCATTCCACTGATAACCTCAACAGAAGCTACGTATTCTTTCATTTCTTTTTCAACAACGTCAGCTTTCTTTTCTGTGAGTGCAACAATACTTTTTGTAATCTGAGTCGAATTCAGCTTACTTACAAGCGACCCGATTACAGAAATCATAAAAATCGAAATGATAAGCATTCCGAAACCAAGACAAGTAACAAGACTTGCTCTGATAGAAGATTTTATTTTGGACAGCATGCTAACAGAATAGCATATTGATTAGCTTTTGTAACCTACTTTCTGTAAAATTATACCAAAATTCAGTATAATCTAAACTTAACATGTTAAAAATTACAACTTTTTTTCTAAAAAAACATCAATTTCTGCTCTTCAAACCAAAAAACTAATATTTTAAGAAATAATTAACATTTTTACAGAACTTTTCAATATTTTTTTTAATTGATAAAACTTTTTCTGCCAGGAAACTATTTTATTTTTCTAAAAATCCGGCTCTCAAAAACGCAATTTCGGGATCCGGACTTATGCAAAAATAAATTCACTTTAATAAAACACCAGCTGTTTACAATTACTCGATTCCGATAAAAGCAGTAACACTTTTTTCAGGTGCCATAATCAGGGAATCCATAAGAGTAAGCCCCGCACGGCTGCACGGCAAAAGCCGGAAAAAATCTCTCTGCGTATCAAGTTTTACATCTCCGTAACCAGGACTGTATCTTGGATGAGTTTTACCTTCGGCCTGCGCAGTTATCTTATCATTGAGAATATCAACAAATTCTTCGACGAACATTGCGCCGCAAGACTGCAAAACAGCCGCACGGGCACTGTCCAGAAGCTGTTCCCTGCGTATCATTGCGTCAACTGCACTTCCGATAGTCGCGGCAAGAAGCACAACTTTTCTGCATCCGGCAAGATTTTTTGAAAGATCATGAGATACAAGAGTAACATCAGCAAAAGAAATACTTTCACCGTCTATGTTCAGGTCAAACTCTTCGTAAACAGCAGCCGGAGCAATGATTTTCTGCATATCGTCAATGCATGACCTTACCATGTTCATAGTCACATCATCTACTGTATAAGAACCTCTGTATCCAAGATAGCGCAAAACTTCTTTTTCGTTTGCAGGAACTTCATCATTTGTAAGCTTGAATAATAAAAAAGACATATCCGCATCTTATCATAAAATATACTTTTATGATAGAATAAGCAGACCGCAGAACAAGTGCCGAGATAGACATATTCTATATGAAAACTGCCGGCAGAAAGTAAAATGTTCTGCCTTTTTCAATCATAAATCTCTTAAAAATTAAGAGATTTTCATCATAAAAAACAGGAAATTGTATGAGAAGCTTAAAATCACTTTTGGGAAATCAGATTTTATTTTTTGACGGAGGAACAGGTTCTATTCTGCAGGGAATGGGCTTGAAACCAGGCGAACAGCCGGAAAGATGGAACATAACAAATCCGGACAAAATCCAGACACTTCACTACAATTACTACACCGCCGGCGCCAACATCATTAAGACCGACACATTCGGTGCGTTTTCCACAAAGTTCCCTCAGATGAACATCTGTCAGGGTAAAGATTTTTCTCTCAAAAACGTAATCGAATGTGCAGTTGCAAACGCAAACGCAGCCCGCACGAAATACATTGCAGAGTGCCAGTCACAAGGCAAACCTGAGCCGGACTGCTTCATTGCGTTCGACATCGGTTCATGCGGTAAACTCCTCAAACCAATGGGAGACCTCGATTTTGAAGACTGCGTAAACCTTTACAAAGAGACATTCCGCATCGGACTGAAACAGAACGTAGACGCCGTCCTCATCGAAACAATGACTGACAGCTATGAAACAAAAGCTGCCGTTATCGCTGCCAAAGAAACACTTGCAGACATAGGCAAAGACATCCCTGTTTTTGCATCAAATGCATACGATGAAACAGGACATCTTTTGACAGGTGCCGACCCGGAAACAATGGTTGCCATACTCGAAGGACTCGGAGTCGATGCGCTCGGCTTAAACTGCAGCCTTGGCCCAGACCAGATGAAAGACACAGTCCGAAGAATAACAGAAGCCGCCTCTATCCCGGTAATCTGCAACCCGAACGCCGGCATACCGCGCGAAGAAAACGGCAGAACAATTTTCGACATATCACCAAAAGAATTTGCAGCTTCCATGAAAGACATCGCAGGCTACGGAGCAATCATGCTCGGCGGATGCTGCGGTACAAATCCTGATTACATCAGGGAACTCATGGAAGCAGTCAAAGACATTCCTTTCAGAAAGCCACAGGACAAAAACAGGACTGTAGTTTCTTCGTATACACACACAGTCACAATCGACCCGGACAACGGCGTACCAGTCCTCATCGGCGAAAGACTAAACCCGACCGGCAAAAAGAAGCTGAAGGAAGCACTGCGTTCAAACGATATCCCTTATATCATCAAGCTTGGACTAGAACAGGAAAAAGCCGGCTGTGACGTCCTGGATGTAAACGTCGGACTGCCTGAAATTGACGAAGAAAAAATGATGGTACGCGTAATGTGCGACCTTCAGGGAGTGACAAGCCTTCCGCTTCAGATAGATACATCAAGTGCAGAAGTCATGGAATCCGCACTGCGCCGCTACAACGGCAAAGCACTTGTAAACTCAGTAAACGGCAAACAGAAAGTCATGGAAGAAATCTTCCCTCTCGTCAAAAAATACGGCGGCGTAGTAGTCGGACTCACACTTGATGAGAACGGCATACCGGAAACAGCCGAAGGCCGCATCGAAATAGCACAGAGAATTTACGACACAGCTGCGAAATACGGCATTGCCAAAAAGAACATCATCATCGATGCACTCACAATGGCAATCAGCACAGACTCAAACGCCGCCGACGCCACATTAAAGACAATCAAAACAGTCCATGACAAGTTCGGCGGAAATACAGTACTCGGCGTATCAAACATATCATTTGGACTGCCGAACCGCGAGTTCATCACATCAAGCTTCTTTACACTTGCCATGCACAACGGACTCAGCGCAGCCATAATGAACCCTCTTTCTGTAGAAATGAAAAAAGCATGGCAGTGCTTCTGCCTTTTGACAGGCAAAGACAAAGACTGCCTGAACTACATCTCATTCTCAGATAAATATCAGAGCATGCAGCCGGCACTCCCGGCAGGAACAGCACAAGGTGCACAAAATGTCGCAGCATCCACAAACAAAACAGAACAGGACTCAGCTACAGTACAGTACGCCGTTATCCACGGACTCAAAGACGACGCTGCAAAACTCACACAGGAACTTCTCAAAACAATGCAGCCAGTGGAAATCATAGACAATCATATCATACCTGGACTTGACTACGTCGGACAGAAATTCGAACAGAAACAGATGTACCTGCCGCAGCTTCTGATGGCAGCAGACGCAGCAAAGTCTGCCTTTGACGAAATCAAATCATTCCTTGAGAAAACAGGCAAAAAAGGCTCATCGAAAGGAACAGTTATCCTTGCAACAGTCGAAGGAGATATACACGACATCGGCAAGAACATCAAGAAAGTACTTCTGGAAAACTACGATTTCACAGTCATCGACCTCGGCAAAGACGTTCCGGCACGCAAAATCGTCGACTGCTGCGTACAGAACCACGTCCAGCTCGTCGGACTGTGTGCCCTCATGACAACAACAGTTCCGGCAATGAAAGAGACAATCGAACTCCTCAAAAAAGAAGCACCGTGGGCAAAGACAGTCGTCGGAGGCGCCGTTCTCACACAGGAATATGCCGACAGCATTGGAGCAGACTGCTTTGCAAAAGACGCAATGGAAACAGTCGCCTACGCACAGAAAGTTTTCTGCTGATTCAAAAAAGGGAATTGGAAACAATTCCCTGGCCGGCAGAACAGAACTTAACCAGAAACAAATTTTTGCCTTACGGATTGCAGTCATGACACAATGCATTTGCAGAATTTTGAAAGGAGCGTACAAATGAAAAAACTACTGAAAGCGATTTTTATTGTCACATCATTACTTTTTGCATCATGCTCAGACGGAGGCGGTGACGGCTCCGGTGAAAGTGCGAACGTTCTGGAAGGCATCGGAAATGATGTCATAGCAGAAATAAACCTCGCACGGACAAATCCGTCAGCCTATGCAGCAAACTACATTGTTCCGTACAGAAATTCTTTCACAACAAACACAAGTTACGTAAAAAACGGCATAACATACCAGACACATGAAGGCATAAATGCTGTAAATGAATGCATTACATACATGCAGAACGCATCTCCACGTTCTGCACTCACAGTAAAAGACGGACTTTGCAAAGCAGCACGCGACCACGCAGTAAGCCAGGCTCCTACAGGCCAGATAGGACATACAGGACCAGACGGCAGCACGCTGGCCTCGAGAATACACAAATACGGAACATATTCCAGCTGCGGGGAAAACATATCTTACGGATTTACAAATCCAAGGGACATAGTCATACAGCTTCTTGTAGACGACAATGTTCCTGGCAGAGGACACAGAACAAACATAATGGAACCAAACTATACATCTGCCAGAGCGTGTGTCGTATCAAACCACAGCGTATACGGCGGCGAGTGTGTCATTGACTTTGCATCAGGCTACAATCCATAAAAAAACTGCCAGCCGGCACAAACAACGCTGATTTCATTTAAAATACCGTATTTTAAAGGGCAAGACTTTTTTGTTTTAAAATACGGTATTTTAAAACAAAATGCTTTTCGGTTTAAAATACCGTATTTATTTCCAAAAAGACTTCTTTTCATTTAAAATACCGTATTTATTCTCAAAAAAACTTCTTTTCATTTAAAATACCGTATTTTAAAGCGGCTGACCATTCAGTTTAAAATACGGTATTTTAAACTGAATGTTTTTTTCCTTGAATTGTTAAATAAAGTACACGGCTTTGAATGGAGACTGAAGTTTTTGTCATCTTCCGAAAATTGCAATTTTCAGAAGATGACTTGTTTTATTTTTTTTCGGATAATCATTCAGCAAACAGGCTGTTTACTTCCTGCTCGTACTTTCTGAGAATTCTTGCACGGATAATTTCCTGCTTTGCAGACAGTTCTTCGCCGACAACAAAGCTCTTTGTGATAGTTCTGAACTTGTAAATTTTTTCGCATACACGGAATCCGTTCGAAGCATTTATCTTGTTTTCTATCTCAGAGCGGATCAATCCCTGAATTTCAGGAGTTGTCACAAGCTGTTCATAAGATTCTTCTGCAATTCCGTTTTCCATTGCATACGATTCGATGTTATCTTTGCTTGGAACAATAAGTGCCCCCAGATATTTCTTGTCCTGACCGAACAAAACTGCACTTTCGATATAATCGCTTCCGCAAAGGGCTCCTTCTATATCAAGAGGTTCGATATTCTCTCCGTCAAGCAGAACGATTGTATCCTTTGCACGTCCTGTAATCTTCAGTTCTTTGTCAAATGACATTATGCCAAGATCGCCGGTATTGAGCCAGCCGTCTTTGTCTATGACTTTTGCAGTAAGGTCATCTCTTTTGTAATAGCCTTTCATGATCTGATCGCCTTTTGCAAGAATCAAACCAAGTTTTCCAAATCCCAAAGGTTCACCGCTTATAATCTCGCCGTCTTTTTCCTGCACGATTTTAATCTGTGCACTCGGGTAAATGTCACCGACGCATCCAGGACGTGCATGGCGCCAGTTGCGGAATGACAGGACAGGGGCTGTCTCTGTCATGCCATAGCCTTCAAGGATTCTGACGCGAACTGCGCGGTAGAATAAATCTGTTTCTTTCTGCAGGGCTCCGCCGCCAGAAATAGCCATCTGCATGTGTCCGCCAAGTTTTGCGCGGATTTTTCCGTACACGAGGATATCGCCGAGCTTTGCCCAGCCCCACAAAAGCACAAACGGAAAGAATCCTGCCACTGCATCCAAAAGTCTTGAACGGCGCTCAAGTCTGCAGACTTTGCCTGTCAGATGTTCTTTTGCCCAAACGTATTTTCCGCCTGCATTGATAAAGAAGCGGAACATGGCATATTTCAGACCGCCCTGCTTTTTCATTGCACGTGTAACACCGGAAGCCAATGATTCCCACAAACGCGGTACGCCGCACATGTATTCCGGCTTTATTTCGGCCATATCAGGAAGCATTACAGATGCCATAGGCTTTGAATATGCTATGCTGCACTGAAGATATACGATAAAATACTGTACAATACGCTCAAAACTATGCCAGACAGGCAGAACTGAAAGCCAGTAATCACCTCTTTTGCAAGGCAGGACAGTCTTGCAGACTTTCACCTGAGCAATGAAGTTTTTGTGAGTGAGCATGACGCCTTTCGGAGTTCCTGTCGTTCCGCTTGTAAAGATGATTGTTGCGTTATCATTCTCATCGATTGACTCCATGCCATCTTCTATTATTTTAACAATATCAGGATTTCCGCATGTGTAAGCATCTGCCATATCCATAAGCTCAGAATATGAGTAAACCCAGATGCCCTTTGACTGCGCAAGAGAACAAGTTTTCTGATCTGCCGGTTCAAAAAGGATGGCTTTTTTCAGATTAGGAACTTCGTCTGTATTTTCAAGGACTTTCTCGAGCTGGTGCGAATTTTCAAAAAATGCAATTTCGCAGTCAGCAAAATTTATTATATAACGTATCTCAGAACCCATAGAATCACAGCCGCGGGGAACATCAGCCGCACCGAGTGACAAGACTGCAAAATCAGATACAAGCCATTCCTGTCTGTTATCAGAAATAATTGCAACATTGCTGCCTTTTGAAACACCGATAGTCTTGAGAATTGCAGCAAATTTCAGAACTTTTGCATAAAAATCTTTATATGAAACAAACTCAAAGGCTGCTTTTCTGGAAGGCCTGAAAGCTTGAAGACGCAGCTCACCAACTTCTGCAGCTGTCTTTTTCAATAATAAAGGCAAAGTCTTAGGTACACTGTTGTCTGTATAAATTTCTGAACGGCTCATAATCCCTCACTTTATGTAATAATCTACATTGACATTATCACAATTATTGTCAGATTACAATAGATTAAGCATAAAGACAACTCCAAAAAGACTATATTTTTCTCTTTTCCTGAGTTGTTTTAAGTTTTTGAGCATAAAGCTATGTGCTTTTCGTTTTGATGTGATTGATTTTTTATCAGAACCTTCTAAGAGGACATTCTGAAAGAGTTATTTTACTGCAAAGTTCCTGTACGCCAGTTGCCGCAAAGTAATCAGCAAGAACATCTTTTGTAACCCTTGCCTGCGGACCTATGCAGATTTCGTTAAACAGATCTGTATACCTGATATTCATGCCGTTACATACATTCCGCAGATTAAGGATATAGTACTTTTTGATGTTTGTTTCTTCCATCAGAAAATGAGGTTCTCCCAGATATTCGTTTACATTGTAAGGAAGCGAAACAAGACGGTATTCTTTTTCGCTTATAAATGAAGGGTGCTTGAAAAGCGGAGAACTTGCAATAAGTTTATTGAAAATTTCATTTATAGATTCCGGCGTATAATCCTGAACATGCTTTATGAGATTTGCAATGTCTTTGACTATATCCAGATTATCACAGCTTTTAGAATAATTAACCTTACACAAAGGCGCATGACCTGCTTCTCCGATTTGTGCCAAAAGCTCTTTGTTGAATGCTATGCAGACTCCCATTCCGTTTTTGGCATAACGAGCCCACTGTGCTGCATCATCATAGTATTCACTGAAACAGGAAGCATAGCTGGAAAGAGAGTCAAAGTCCTTCAAGTTCTGTGCAAAAAGCATTTCCATATTCTTGTAATCAGAACTATCCAGCTGTTTTTTTACGGCTGCGGTAAGTTCTTTTATAAAGTACTTCATTTCCTGGCTGTCGTTCATGCGCCTTAAATTCCACAGCCATATTTCGCCGTTTGCTATGATGCCTCTCATGGCATTGAAGTCTGTATAGTGATACAAGGTTGTTATATTCTGCATGATTTTTATTATAATGACAGGTTCCAAAAATTGCAATTTTAGCGTCAACATCAAAAACGCTGTATTTAAATCTGCTCTGTTTCAGCGGAAAAAATTACGGGGCACCCAAAATTTATATTTTCAATGAGATTCTTTTTTTCCTGCCGTTTTGTTTACCAGCAGAAATAAATTGTTATTTTGAGGTTTGCAGAACTATGAAAATCCTCAGGCCGCGAAAAATCCTCAGACTTAAAAAAGTCCTCAGACTGCAAAAAAAATCCTGTTTATTCAGCATATATCTCCAGCTAAAACAAAAATTGGCAATATAATGTCTTTTTTACTATCGTAAACATCAGCATAACTTTTTTTGCTACCACAAATATTGTTTTTTTTCTCCGTTGTCCGATATCAATTTTTTCTGAGATTTCCTGGCCAGACAAATTTCTTTTTCCATTTTTAAAATCGTATTTTCATACTCTCTGTATTTCTGTTCCAGAATATCCTGATCCTGTTTTGACTTATATGGTATTTCTAAATTTTCAAGATTTCCTTTTGTAAACGCCGGAAGAGAACCACCTGACTGAAGCATTTTTAAAAGTTTCATGCCTCCTTCTGATTCCAAATAACATTTAAGATAGTAACGATTTAATCGTGAATCTTCATTCAGTCTGACAATAAAAAAATTAGCAGACGGATAGAGATTTTTATCTTCAGGGACTGCTATTTTTGCAGGTGCTGCTGTTTTGCTGATAATAAGATCTCTTTCTGTCAGCCTGAATTTATCAAAATCACTGTTAGGATTTTCAATATACGACATTGTATCAGTAATCCTGTTATCAACGATGTCTGTCATTTTTATAAGCCTGCTGACAGAAGTATAACTTTTGGATGCCTTGATTTGAGTCGAATCAATATTAATTTCTTTTATCGCCGAACTATCCTGCAATCCCCTGAAAATCTGAGCTTCGTTACCCAATATGAAAGCTTCTTCATTATTTCCACTGTCTGATTGCTTTTTTCATTTGAAATCTTTTTATTTGATTATACAAATATTCAGTTTTATTCAGTAAATATTTTTACTATTCAGTAATTTTATTATTAAAGAGAATACTCTGCGATTTTCTAGATAATCTCACACAATCAAACGTTTAAATATATTTATTATTGCAAATATATTTATTAATACAAATAAAATATTTTTTTACATAAAATTTCAGCTCCTGACTAACATCGCTTATTGTAAGAGATATTAATCAAGAGTTATTTGAATTTTCAAAATCATCGCAATTAACAAAGAAAAGTCTTTGCAGTTGCGATGATATCGAAAATTTATTTTACAGCCTCGAAAATCAGATCAACGACAAATACGACTGCAAGAATCCATGTTGCAACAGGAATATCTTTAAACTTCTTGCCTGTACACTTTGCAATTACATAGAAAATCATGCCGTATGCAATACCTTTGCTGATTGAGTATGCAAAAGGCATAACCATGATTGTTATAAATGCAGGAACTCCATCCGTCGGATCTTTAAAGTTAATCTCAACGACCTGCTGCATCATCAAAAATCCTACGAAAATCAAAGCTGGAGCAGTAGCTGCACTAGGAACAAGTGCAAAAAGTGGTGTAAAGAAAAGAGCAAGCAGGAACAAAACACCTGTTACAACGCTTGTAAGTCCAGTACGGCCACCAGCAGCAACACCAGAAGAACTTTCAACAAAAGAAGTTACTGTTGAAGTTCCAAGACATGCTCCTGCAACAGTTCCGATTGCATCAGCTGTCAACGCCTGCTTTGCATGAGGGATTTTGCCGTTTTTGACAAGACCTGCCTGAAGCGTAACACCCATCAAAGTTCCAATTGTGTCAAACAAATCAGTAAAGAAGAATGTAAACATGACAACAAAAAACTTGATAGTCAAAATGCTTGACATCTCAAATGCAAACATATGAGGTGCCTGCGGAAATGATACAGGAGACCAGTTGTCCGGTATGTAAGTTACTCCGAACGGAATACCGACAATTGTTGTTGCAATAATGGCAAGAAGAATTGCACCAGGAACTTTGAGGATATACAAAATAACTGTCAGAACAAGACCAATCATGCCGACGATTGCATCCGGTGTTGCTCCGTTAAAAGTAACGAATCCGATAACTGTTCCAGTTTCACCGGAAACGATGCCGGCATTTGCAAGACCAATCAGACAGATAAAAAGTCCGATTCCGACAGAAACAGCTTTTTTGAGTGTTTCAGGAATAGCATCGATAATTTTCTCACGGATACCGACTACAGAAAGTATGATAAAAATAATACCTTCAACAAGAACTGCAGTAAGCGCAAACTGCCATGAACAGCCCATGTTGAAACATACTGTATATGTAAAAAATGCATTTAATCCCATGCCAGGTGCAAGCGCAATAGGCAGATTTGCACAGAAAGCCATTACAAGAGTTGCAATGGCAGAAGCAATTGCTGTGGCTGTAAATACAGGACCAAATCCCATGCCTGTCTCACCAAGCATTTTTGGGTTAACTGCAAGAATGTATGCCATAGCAAGGAATGTCGTGATTCCAGCTATGACTTCACGTTTGACAGTTGTGTTTTTTTCTTTTAACTTGAAAAACTCTTCCATTTCGGTTATCTCTCCATAAACTTGAAAAATATAATTTATTATATTACAGCAAATTAAAAATTACAATAAATGAACAGAGTATTCTTGCAAATTTAAGTAGAAAAATGCAAAAAATTGCAAAGCTCTTAAAATAAAAGATATTTTACTAAAAAATGTTCAAAAAAAATTGAAGCTTATGAAGTTTATAAAAGGCATCTTTGAAAAATCGATATTTTTATAACTCAGAATTTCAAAGAAAAAAAATAAAAGGTACCTCCAGTAAGTTTTCACGAAAGTACCTTAAAAAAGTATTTTATAAAATGAAATGACATCATGACAGAAATTGATTCATCTTCTCAGTCTCTGTCATTTTTTGATATCTTCAGTTTTTTCATCTTTCTTTTCTTCAGTTTCATCTGGTATGCCGAGAATACGTTTAGCTTTTTTTGCATTTGCATTTCTTTTAACACCTGTTCCGTCATTATCAGCGATTGCCTGAACTTTTTCTGTCAAAGAAGAATACTTTCCCTTATTGTAAATATCAAGACCTGTTCCCTGTGTCATGACGTCTTTGTGTGCCAGATATTTTCCGCAAACTTCCTCAAACTCAGATCGTCCGTACTTTGCAAACTCTTTGCCCAAAGTGTAACGAAGCTGTTTATGTATATCATTTTGAAGAGTCTTGTCTGCAAGCTCTACAATTTCTGATGTTCCAGCATAACCATTTTTCAAAAGAGCTGCAGCAACCTTGCCCTTTGCAGTATCTCCTGTCTTTGCATCTGTAATAAGTCCTACAAGATACTCATTTCCTTCAGCTGTATTCATATCAGACAATATAGTATAGCACTTGTCTTTGACCTGTTGGTTTTCACTAGAATCTTTGCAGCGGTATATCAGATATGGAATTGCTTCAGCAAGTTTTCTCTGCTCGACTGCATTTACGGCTTCAATGCGTACTTTATAGTGAGAATCTCTGAGTCCCTGTATCAAAATTTTATTAGAAACATCGTCTTCGAAGTTTACAATACCTTTTATAACATAGACACGCAGATTCGGATCTTCTGATTCAAACAGACCGACAAGTATATCTTCAGCCCCTTCACCTTTCATTGCACCGATTGCTTCTGCAGAATACATACGGACATAACTGTTTTCGTTTTCGTCTTCAGCCATCTCGACAAGCTTGTCATATGTAGATACTGCCTTGAGCTTACCAAGAACGCGTACAAGTGCCTGTTTCTGAGCAACAGTCAGATCATCTCTGTCCAGATATTCTGCAACAAATACACCTTCTTCTTCTCCACCTATATCACCAAGACAAGAAAGTGCTGCTGTAAAGTAATCCTCTTCTTCTTTATCCAAAAGATCTACAACGCCAGGAACAGCAGCTTCACTTTTGACGGCAGCCACATAAGCAAAACATTCGCTTACAATAGTGTTCTTTGTATCATACGGATCATTGATTATTTCTACAGCGTAATCTTCAAGACACGGATCTTTGATTTTTGTAAAGTATTTGAGGACAGCCTGCTTAATTGATACAACCTTTGTTTCAAGGAACATATCATATATCGCATCTGCAAAACGAGGATCCTCTTCCATGATGATAGTTGATAAAGTTTCTTTTATCTGATCTTCAATACCGTATTTAAAAAGATTATTGCAGTCATCTATGTATTTCTGCTCCGCATGTTCAGGATATTTATCTATAACTTCCTGAATCATCTCCTGATTCACAACAGAAGGACGCTTCGGTTCAGGAAAAATCTTTTCCTTCATTACATACTGGCTTTCTTTTTTTTCTCCTTCACCGTTTTCAGCATCAAGATACTGCTGAACGACAGGATCATCAGACTTCTTTGCACTGCTGTCTTTCGCAAAAAACTGCGAAGTACAAAGCAAAAATGAAACACCAAACAAATAATATGCAAATCTTTTCATCAGGCGGCTCCTAGTACCAATTATCCGTTAAACATCTTTAGATGCAAATTGTTTCAGAAATGAAGTTTTGAATTCCTCAAATCTATCTTCGTTTATACTTGTGCGGATATCTTTTATCATGTTATGCAAAAAATACAGATTATGATAGCTTGCCAGCATGGACGAGAGTATTTCCTGCTCGCGGAATATGTGGCGAAGGTAAGCTCTCGAATAAGTCCGGCATACTTTACACTGACATTCACTGTCAATCGGAGTAAAGTCATGCTCAAAGCGCTTTTGCTTGATAGAAAGCATGCCATGCTTAGTAAAATAAAGTCCATGACGTGCAACGCGGGTCGGAGCAACACAGTCAAACATATCAATTCCGTCAGCAACAGCTTCGAAAATATACTCCGGCGTACCAATTCCCATAACATAGCGAGGTTTTTCACGCGGAAGAAACTGAACAGTATGTCTGAGCATTCTGGCAAAATCCTCAGCCGGCTCTCCTACACTGAGTCCGCCGATTGCAAGTCCTGGTGTATCCAGGCTGGAAACAAATTCTGCACTTTCTTTGCGCAGATCTTCAAAAAAGTTTCCCTGAACTATAGGAAACAATATGCCTTTGTAACCGTTTTCCTGCTGTTTTTTCCACTCAGCAATGGCTCTTTTTGCCCATGCTGTCGTTATCTGAAGAGCTTTTTCTGCTTCTTTTCTTTCTACACCCCAACCGCTGCATATATCAAGCTGCATCTGTATATCAGAGTTCAGCTGAGTCTGAGCAAGAACTACATTTTCCGGCGTAAACAGATGCTTGCTGCCGTCTATGTCGCTTCTGAAAGTGACACCGCCGCTTTCGATTTTGCGCAGGCTTGCCAGCGAAAATACCTGAAATCCGCCGGAATCTGTGAGGAAGTTTTTGTCCCACTTAGTAAATCCATGAAGTCCACCAGCTTCCTGAACAAGAGGAGTTCCTGGACGCAGATACATGTGATATGTATTTGCAAGAATTATCTCAAATCCGATTTCATCAAGCGAATCTTTTGAAACTGCTTTGACAGTGCCTTTTGTTCCGACCGGCATAAAAACAGGAGTCTGAACATCGCCGTGTGGCAGATGCATGATACCAGTTCTTGCAAGAGAATTTTTATTTTCGTGGTGAACTTCAAAAAATTTTTCTATCATCTGTGTTTATCCTGCAGCACCTGCGTTTATGTTCTTGTATATTTGAGCAGCAGTATGCTTAAGAAAATAAAGAAAATAACCGGGAACCATTCTCCGAAAACAGGAGGAATTGTTCCGAAACGTGCCATAAGCATTGTAATCATCTGCATTACATAAAAGATAACTACAGCTGTTATACTCAGCGCAAGACTTATGATAAGAACGTTTTTTCTGGTTTTTCCGCTCAAACCAATTGCAAGTAATACTACTACTAAAACGACAAATGGGAAAGCGAATTTCTTGTAATATACCGCTTTTGCTTCTGAACTTGGCAGTCCGGCTTTTTCCAGACGCCTGATATAATCTCTTGCATCTGCAGCAGAAACTTCTTCAATATTGACGATATTTTTTCTGAAGGAAACAGGGGCTTCTGTCAGTCGAAAACGGTGATCATAATCAATATCATCGGCAGAATACTTTGATCCGTCTTTGTGATAAAAAACACTGTTGCTCAAATCCCAGTGGTCATAATTCCACATAGCACTCTCTGCATACAGAAGTCCGTCAAATTTCTTTTCGTTATCACGATATAGAACATACAGCGAATACAGACGGTTCTGATTACCATCAAAAAATGCGGCTTTGTATATCATCTTGCCGCCTTCACTCAATACGACGATTTCGCTGTTGTTATATGACTCAGTTCTATTCAATGCAACCTGCTGCAAATCCTGCTTTTTTGCATAAGTTCTGGCAACAAGTTTGTCATCAAGCTGAAAAAGCGCGACACTCATAATACCTGCAATTACTATAAGAGGAATTGTGAACTTGTAAAGCGATATGCCGGATGCAAAAACAGCAAGAAGTTCGTTTTTGGCATAAAAATCACTGAGCATGTAAGCTGTAGAAAAAAGAACTGCCATAGGAACTGCATACCAGACACACTTCGGTATGTAATACAAACATATCATGCCGACAGTCTGAACGGAAGCATCGTTAGACATATAGCCCCAGATATTCATAAGCAAATCAGTGAGAAGAAGAATCAGCACAAAGAAAAACATGGAGCCGATAAAAATCGAAAAAAATCTCTTGAGCATGTAAAACGTAAGTTTCATTTTTTTCTAAGCCTCAGATACAGAAGTATTCCCAGAATACCAATAAGAATATTTGGGGTCCACATCATCCAGAAGCCGTTGTAACCGCTTCTGACACCAAACATCTGCCCCAGGATTGTCGCAGCCCAGTATATAACAGATATGATTATGCCAAATATCAGACCTAGAGTCTGTCCGTCTTTCTTGCCGAACACGAGAGCAAGCGGAAATGCCAGTATTGCAAAGAAAATTGAACCAAACGGCAGAGAGAACTTTTTGTAGAACTCAAGATTGTAACGGTTCAGCTTAAGCTTTGTAATAGTTTTGTCATTTTTAAGATCCTGAATCGACTTGTGTAAATCCAAAGATGTCATTTCACTAGGAGCTATATCAGTCAGATCCTGCACAAACGTATCAAATACGTTTAGAAGAACTTTCTGTGATTCTACTACGTCGAACTTGGAATAGTTCTGTCTGTCCAGCTGGAAAACAGTTGAACCGGACATATTGAACTGCATGAGAATACCTTCCTCGGTAGACTTATTCAGATTACTTTTGCCTGTAACAATAACTCTATCTCTGCCGCTTGAATCTGTATCAAAAATTACAAGATCATCAATGACGTTTTCGTTATTTACGCCTCCGATTATCAATGTCGTGCCGTTTATGCGCTTGACGGAGTTTTCTTCGATTTGTACAGCAGGATCTTTCTGCACAATCTGACGGCGCAGACGGTTAAACTTGAGGCTTCCCAGCGGCAGGAAATAATCGTTCATGACGAAGCTTAAAATAGAAATCACAAGGCCAATTATGACAACTGGTACTGCGATATATGAGTATTTGAAGCCACTTGCACGCAGAACAAGCATTTCGTTATCTGTAACGATGCGTCCAAGACACATCAAGAAACCTACGAGAGTTGCAAAAGGCGCAGACTGCGCAACAATTGCCGGAAGTTTGTAAAGAATCAGGCGTATAACAGAAAGTACAGGAACATGCTGCCGCAGAATTGTCTCAGCAAGAACAAGTATCTCATTTACAAAGAAAATGACAAAGAAAAATGCGAATGATACAATAAAGTAAACAGAAAGTTCTTTGATAAGATATTTCAGGATAACATGGTTGCCGAGTTTCTTCGGTTTAGCCTGTGCAAGTTTATTCTTTGCCTGAAGAAGTTTATCTGAAGCAGTATGTCTTGCTTTTCGTTCTGCACGCTTTGTCTGTTCGGCAGATTTAAGTTCTGCTTTTCTGACGGCGTTTTTGTTCTTTTTTTCCTGTTTTGCGGCACGAATTCTGGCTTTTTCTTCTGCACGAGACTGCGCAAGTTTCTGCTTTTCGGCAAGTTTATCATTGCGTGCATCAAATTTGGACTGACGGGCTGCAAGTTTCGCCTCTTTTTCCAAAGCTGCCTTTGCTTTGCGAGTTTCCCTTGGACTGACCGTATTTCTATTGTCAGAATGAGTCTTATTTTCAACAGTGGAACTGATTATGACAGATTCAGGACTTTCAGCTGGATAAGTTTCTATCTGAGAATCTTTTTTTGTATCCTGTATAACATCTTCAGATACTTCAAGCTGATTTTCAGGCTCAAGAGAACTTACTTCATCAATCTGTCTTTCACCGTCAGATAATAGCTCATCTTCATCTGGAATACCGATGATATCAATTGCCCAGCTGTCAATTCTGTCAGAAAGCTTGTCAAAAATGTCTTCATGTATTTGAGCAGGCATTTCTTTCTGAGAAATTGCTTTTTTGTTTTCTGCATCTGCAATATCAGCTGGCTTTTCAGAGTTTTTATGCGCAGAAATATCAGATTTTTCAATCTCACCTGCCTTTTGCAAGTGTTTCTCAGAAAGCTTTTCTGATTTTTTTTCATAAGATGAAATTTGTGCAGCAGGCAAAATTTTCTGTCCGGCAGAAGCTTCTGACAGAGGATTAGCGGCTGCCGAATTTAAAGCTAAATTATTCTGTAATGGAACAGAAACTTCAGATGCTGTCTGCACATAAGTATTTTTTGGTGTCGACGGCAAAGTTCTTGCAGATGAGTTTCTGCGGGCAAGCTGTGCCTTGAGTTTCAATATATCGTCAGCAGAAATTTTTGCCTGTTCTTCTTCTACCTTTTTTTCTTTGGTGCGCAGAGTTTCTATGAGAGATGTTTTATCCTTTAATCCAGAAGGTTGAGCAGGTTTTCTATCTGGATTTTTCGGGCGAGGACGTTTAATTATTTTTATCTCTTCGAGATAATTAGAATCCATTATCTGCCAGTACTCCCAAATCCACCTTCACCGCGTACTGTTTCTGAAAGAGTTGCGGAAGCTTCCCATTCTGCGCGAGTTACAGGAGCAACGATAATCTGTGCGATTCTCTCACCGTTTTTAATCTCAAAATCATCTTTTCCGAGGTTTACAAGCAGAACTTTGAGTTCGCCTCTATAATCACTGTCAATTGTGCCAGGAGTGTTCAATACTGTTATCGAATTCTTGAAAGCAAGTCCGCTTCTCGGTCGAACCTGAATTTCATAGCCTTCAGGAATCTCAAAAAAAAGTCCTGTTGGAACAAGAGCTTTTTCCAGAGGCTTGAGAATTATACTCTGTGAAATATGAGCTGTTACATCAGCACCGGCAGCACCGGCTGTTTTATACTCCGGCAGAGAAGCTCCTTCCTCTGCTTTAACTTTTATCTTTACATTACTATTCATAAATAACCTCGATTTTTTATCGGAAGCAACACAGCACATATTTTTAAGCATATGTACCTAGTTCATTATCGAAAGTATTGACCTCCGACTTAATCTTACTTAGAAAGAACAAAAATATTATTAGCCGTATTTTTGTTTTTTTAATTCAGAAGTGAAAATTGCAGAATCTGTAAAGGAATCAATGAAAAACAGCAGACAAAACATGCACACCATAACTTTCGAAATGCTGTCCAGCCGGCATATAAAACTTTGGAAAACCATTTTGATAAATGACTTCATAATGAAAAAATACCGATTTTTCCTATGCCAAATTTTTATTTTTCAAAGCAGCAGGAAATGTTTATATTATATAACTTTTCAAATTAAAAACAAAAACACGCAGTATCCCATTAAACAAGTTTTATTGCATAACAAAACACTGCGTGCTCAAAATAAAATACTCGGTCAACATTTAAAAACTTCTGCTTTTAAATGTTGACATTTGCATATTCAAATCATTACTGATTTTTCTTTTCCATTTCTTCTACTGCATCGATGTAAGAGAGGTTCAAACGTCCCATCTTGTCTACTTCAAGAAGCTTAACAGGGATAACCTGTCCTTCCTTGAGTACATCAGAAACTTTCTCTACACGATTGCGTGAAAGTTTAGAGATGTGACATAGACCTTCTTTGCCTGGAAGAATCTCAACGAATGCGCCAAAGTCCATGATGCGTTTGACAGTTCCATTGTAGATTGTTCCTGCTTCCGGATCTTCACAGATAGCCTTTACAGCTGCTTTTGCAGCATCTGTTGCTTTTCCAGTCTTTCCGTAAATTGTGACTGTTCCATCATCGTCTGTGTTGATTGTAACACCATACTGTGAACAGAGTGCTTTTACATTCTTTCCGCCAGGTCCGATAAGAGCACCAATCTTGTCTACTGGAATCTTGAGGCTTTCAATCTTTGGAGCAAATGCAGAGATTGGCTGAGGCTTGTCAATGCACTTTTCCATGATGCCGAGAATGTGGTTACGTCCACGCTTAGCCTGATCAAGTGCCTTGCGCATGATATCCATAGAAACACCGGCAATCTTGATATCCATCTGGAAACCAGTAATACCGTCATGTGTTCCGGCCACCTTAAAGTCCATATCACCCAAGTGGTCTTCTTCACCAAGAATATCTGAGAGAATTGCATATTTTGTATAATTCTCATCGCTTGTGATAAGTCCCATAGCGATACCGGCAACCATCTTCTTCATTGGAACACCGGCAGCAAGCAATGACAGACATCCGCCACAAGTAGAAGCCTGTGATGAAGAACCGTTAGATTCCATAATCTCAGAAACTACACGAATTGTATAAGGGAACTCATCACGGCTAGGAATCATTGGTGCCAAAGAACGGCGTGCAAGATTTCCATGTCCGATTTCGCGACGTCCAGTTGTGAGCTTTCCGACTTCACCGACAGAATACGGTGGGAAGTTATAATGGAGAATAAAGTTCTCACTTCTGTCGCCTTCGATATCATCGTAAACCTGCTCGTCCATTGCTGTTCCGAGTGTTGTAATAGCAAGAGACTGTGTCTCACCACGTGTAAACAATGCTGAACCATGAGGACGTGGAAGTACATTAACTTCACATGTAATAGGACGAATATCTTCTGTACCGCGTCCATCGATACGCAAACCTTTCTCGAGAATGCTCTTGCGGAGCAGGCGATACTGAATATCATCAAAAAGTGTATCAAAAAGCTTTGCCTGAATAGGATCTTCAAGCTGCTCTGCGTGATTTGCGGCAACCTGCTTTTTTACTTCAGCAATAGCCTTGCCGCGTGCAAGCTTACCCTTGAGGAAGCAAGCTGTTTCCATCAAAGGTGTAGCTTCTGCTTCAATAGCATCCTTATTATCAAGAGAAACATCAAGAGGTGCAAGAGGGAGCTTTTCCTTTCCTGCAATCTTCTTAAGTTCTTCCTGAAGCAGACACATATCGCGAATGAAATCCTGAGCCTTTGCGAGAGCACCAAGCATAACATCTTCAGAAACTTCGTTAGCACCGCCTTCAACCATTGTAAAACCGTCTTTTGTACCGGCAACAACAATTTCAAGCTTTGCTTTTTTCAGCTGCTCATATGTTGGATTGAGAACATAATCATCATCAATATAACATACGCGGACACCAGCAACAGGTCCGTTGAACGGAATGTCACTTATAGTGACAGCTGCAGATGCTGCGATAACTGCAAGAATATCAGGTGGATTAACACCATCAGCAGATACACATGTTGGAACAATCTGAATTTCACGGCCAAATGATGGCTCAAAAAGAGGACGCATCGGACGGTCAATAAGGCGGCTTACAAGAATTTCCTTGTCCTTCGGGCGTCCTTCACGTTTTACAAAGCCACCAGGAATTTTTCCAGCAGCATAAAACTTCTCATTGTAATCTACTGTAACAGGAACAAAATCCATTCCTTCAGTAACAGTACTTGAGGCACAAACTGTAGCAATAATTGCAGTTCCACCAATCTGTGCATAAACACAGCCGTTAGCCTGCTTACCAATCTTGCCTGTCTCAAGAATCAACTCATCATTACCAATCTTTCTAGTTACTCTCTGTACCATTGTTTCCTTCTAAAAACTTACTTTTCAATTCCGGCAGATGCCAGAACTGGGGATAATCCGTTTGAACAGCCGAACTACCCTATAAAATAAAAAGGCAGCCTTTATCAAATGATAATTGACTCAAGCTGCCTCTAAATTGCAATAAATTACTTGCGGAGACCAAGTTCCTTGATGAGCTGACGATATGCCTCAAGATCCTTGCGCTGATAGTACTTCATGAGCTTTCTGCGCTGTCCGACGTCTTTAAGCAATGCACGACCTGCTGTTGCGTCCTTTGGGAAACGCTTACAGTGATCTGTCAGTTCCTTGATGCGTTCTGTCAGCAAAGCAATCTGAACCTTTGTGTTTCCGGTATCTTTGTCATTTGAACCGAATTTAGCAACCAATGAAGATGCTGTTTCTTTTGTAAGTGCCATAACTTACTCCTAAAAAATAATATATTACCATGTAACAAAGCAGCATGATATATGACAATCAATGCAACAATGCAACATTAAGCGCAAAATTGTAAATACACGATATTTTCGTAATCAGTATCTGCAGGACATACAAGAGAAATGCTCTCTTCTGAAACAATAAGTTTCGCAGAAACAGAATCAAATCCGCCATCAGAAACGTCTGCTTTTTTCACAAGCGCTGACACTTCATACTCACCGCACTTCTGCGGGAGAATCTGATTTGATGCACTTGTAAATGTCAGAGTTAACTGAACATCCGATTTGTCTGCAGTTTTCCATCTTACATCTGCACAGTCATACACGAAAGGTCTGCCCAGCAAAACTGAAGCCTGTGTCATGTCTCCATTTTGAATCTCGTTTCTGATTCTTGAAGAACTCACACGTGAACCTGAAATATCAATATCATCTACAAACTGATAAGAAATACCCTTATCCAAAGCAAATGACTCGATTTCATTTTTGCTGAAAGAACCTTTGTAACCGCAGGTAAAATCCCTGCCCTCTGCAATATATTTCAAATTACAGCTGGACTGCAGTGTACTGAAGAAACTATCACCTGTTATTCTACTGAAATCAGTAGAAAAGTCAATCAGTATAACAAATTGCAAGCCTTTTTCGCGGAAAAAGTCATACTTTTGAGAGAGTGACATAACATCAGATAGAATTTCCCCTGTTTCACCTTTAAAAGCTGAGCGGAAAGTAACGATGCCTTTAACAAGACTATCCTGTGAAAGTACACGGTCTATGAGAGCTAAATGACCTGCATGAAGAGCATCAAAACCACCGATTGTCAAAGCTGTTCCTTTTGACTTCCATGCCTGCGGAAAATCATCACGACGAATCTGCTCCCATGTAAACACTTTAAGTATGTTGTTTTTCTTTGGAACAAGAAAACCGTATTCCAGCTTTTCATCGGCTATGTGTGTCAGACCAGCAAACTGTCCGTTTTCATAAAAAACCGCAATTTCTTCAGGTGTTCTGTAAGCTTCAAAATCCGTCTGATTTACAACAGGAAGCGGCGTGAACATTTTTTCACTGAGCGGCCGCCCGTTCAGATAGCTTTTCTCAAACTCTGGATTTACAACCTCTGACTTGAACCCAAGTGAATTTGCAGTTCTCGGCGTAAATTCAAAAAAACGGTTTCTGATATCGGCAAAAATCTCAGGACGACTTTTTTCATTGTCATCACGGGAAAGTGCATTTGCAACAGTAAATTCACCAAGTTGAGAAACACCAGCTGCATCGTACAGACTGAACGGTCCTATGCGTGTACGTCGAAGAGCCTGCAAATGTGCGACACTGCCGGCACTCTTTGCCATATCGCGAGCAAGCGCTCTGATGTAAGTACCTTTTGAGCACTCAATTTCAAGCAAAGCATATGAGCAAGGATCCGTTTCGTCAGGAGCCTTGTAATCAATCAGTTTATTTTTGTAAATAAAAACCTGTCTTGCAGGAAGGTTAACGTCGTTTCCTTTTCTGGCAAGATCGCTTGCTCGCTTTCCCTGTACGTGTACAGCAGAAAAAACAGGCGGCACCTGCAGCAATGCTCCTCTAAACTTTGTGCAAAGAGACTCTACTTCTTCACGAGTCAAGGCATTGCCTTTTTCTACAACATTTCCAGTCGGATCCAGTGTATCTGTCTCTTTTCCAAAACATACGACTGCAAGATATGTCTTTTTTAAATTTGTTATATGAGAAACAAGATGAGTCAGACTTCCTGTCAGTACAACAAGAAGTCCGTCAGCAAAAGAATCAAGAGTACCGGTATGTCCGACCTTATCTGTATTAAGTGCTTTTTTTACACTCCACAATGAAGAGAAACTCGTTATTCCAGAGTTTTTTGCCAAAAGCACTATGCCAGATGGATTTTCAGTCTTCTTTTTCTTCGGCATTTTCGTTTGCTGCTTCCCTGTCTCTTGACTCTTTTTCCAAACTATTCAACTTCTGAACCATTTCATAGCCATCTTTCATAGAAAAATCTGCTATGAACTTAAGCTTTGGAAATTTATAAATTGTAAGCTTTTTTGCAATGGATGACTGGATAAATCCAGCTGCATTCTGCAAGCCTTCGACACCGCGCTTTACAGAATTGTCATCCATAAACGATGATACAAAAACATTGGCAAAAGAAAGGTCTCTGGAAACTTCTACTCTGTTTATAGAGAGAAATTCGTTCACACGAGGATCTTTTACTTCATGTTTCATTATCAATGTTGCAATTTCCCGTTTGAGCTGTTCGCCCAAACGGATCAGTCTATACTGCGCCATACTCAGGCTTCTCCACCATGTTCAGCAGCAGCTTTTGCGGCCTTTGCAGCTTCTTTAGCTGCCTGCTTTGCAAGCTGAGCTTCCTGCTTTTCTGCCAGAGCCTTTGCAGCAGCTGCTGCTTCTCTCTGAGCTGCAAGCTTTTCCATCTCAGCTTTTTCGTCAACAAGTGTATCACCAAGTTTACGTGCAATCTCAACAAATTCGAATGCTTCGATCTGGTCGCCGACTTGAATGTCCTGCCAGTTCTCGATACCGACACCACACTCAAATCCTTCTTTGACTTCTTTTGCATCGTCTTTGAAGTGCTTAAGTGAAGCAACTTTACCAGTAAACTTAACAACTCCGTCTCTGATGATGTTTACGCTGCTTGAACGCTTGATAATACCGTCAGTAACATAACATCCGGCGATAATTCCAACTTTTGGAACCTTGAATGTATTTCTGACTTCGAGAGTACCAGTAATCTCTTCTTTTGTATCAGGCTTAAGCATACCTTCCATAGCCTGCTTAATTTCTTCAACACAAGCATAGATGATATTGTACTTTCTGATTTCAACTTTTTCCTGCTCAGCAAGGAGTTTTGCTTTTGGAGTAGGACGAACATTGAATCCGATGATGATTGCATTATCATCAGCTGCGGCAAGCATAACATCGCTTTCGTTGATAGCACCTGCGCTTGAATGGATAACAGCAACACGGATTTCTTTTGTAGAAAGCTTTTCCAAAGATGTCTTGAGAGCTTCTGCAGATCCCTGCAAGTCAGCTTTGATGATAACTTTGAATTCTTTGATTTCGCTCTGCTCGATTGTTGAGTAGAGATTATCAAGAGTAACTTTCTTAACAGCCTTTGCATCCTCAAATCTCTTGAGTTCCTGGCGCTTAGAAGCAAATGAACGTGCTTCTTTTTCTGATTCTGTAACCTGGAACGGATCACCAGCATTTGGCATTGATTCAATTCCAAGAACTTCAACAGGAGTAGAAGGACCTGCTTCTTTTATCTTCTGGCCTCTGTCGTTAAACATAGCACGAACACGTCCAGAGTAAATACCAGCAACAAAAGGATCTCCTGTATGCAATGTACCGCGCTGAACAATAACAGATGCAACAACACCGCGTCCCTGATCAATTCTTGATTCGATGACTTTTCCTTCTGCACGGCAGTCAAACTGTGCTTTAAGCTCAAGCATTTCAGCCTGAAGAAGAATTGCATCGAGCAAATCATCAATACCTTCTCTTTTAAGAGCAGAAATTTTGACATACTGAGTTTCGCCACCCCACTCTTCCGGAGTAAGTCCCTGCTCAGAAAGCTGAGTCATGACCTTATCAGGATTTGCATCAGGCTTATCAATCTTGTTGACAGCGACAATAATTGGAACTTTTGCATCCTTTGCATGATGAATAGCTTCCATTGTCTGAGGCATAACACCGTCATCAGCTGCAACAACAAGAACTACGATATCGGTGATCTGGGCACCGCGTGCACGCATCATCGTAAATGCTTCGTGACCTGGTGTATCGAGGAATGTTATAACACCCTTTGGTGTAGAAACCTGATAAGCACCGATCTTCTGTGTGATACCGCCGGCTTCACCTGCGGCAACATTTGCATTGCGGATTGCATCCAATGTCTTTGTCTTACCATGATCAACATGTCCCATGACAGTGACAATAGGAGGACGAACATCTATTGTTTCTTCATCTCCTGTTTCGCTTGCAATGACAGTTTCGTCATAGAGGCTTACAAGATGAACTTTACAATTGTATTCTTCTGCAAGAATAGTAGCTGTATCGCTATCGATGGACTGGTTGATGGTAACCATCATACCCATGCCCATAAGCTTTCCGATGATCTCGTTTGCTTTCAAGTTCATCTTCTTTGCAAGATCAGAAACAGAGATTGTTTCCATGATATCTATTGTTTCCGGAACAACACTTGCAGGAGTTGCCTGATGTTTCTTGTTGAGGTAAAGCTCCTCCTCATCAAAGCACTCTTCTTTATCCTTGTGATTGTAAACAGGCTTCTTGCCTTTGAACTGTTTCTTTGCAGGAGCCTTGTTTGTCTGCATTGCATTCGGTGCAGCAAAACCGCCGCCACCTGCACGAGGACCTCCGTTTGGATTAAAACCGCCGCCTGTACGGTTCTGACCATTGAATCCACCACGGTTATTATTATAGCCGCCGCCCTGACCATTATAGCCGCCACGGTTATTATTATAACCGCCGCCGCCCTGACCATTTCGGTTCTGGCCGTTGTAACCGCCACGGTTATTATTATAGCCGCCACCCTGACCATTTCGGTTCTGGTATCCTTCTCTAGCCTGTGCGCCAGTAAAACCGCCGCCCTGACCACCGTTCTGAGAATTGTTGTTGCGGTGATAATAACCGTTTCCACCACGATTACCGCGGTTATATCCGCTGAGATTTCCAGCCTTGATATTAGGTCTTGCCTGATTCAACACAAAGCCTGAAGTTCTGTCACCAGAACCTGATGATCCCTGTGATGACTGTGCCGGACGCTGAGATTTATTCTCTTTATCAGGAGCATTTGCAGCAGAAGTAACTGACTCCTGCTTTTTTGCCAGTTCTGCAGAACGCTGAGAATTCTCAGCAGTTTCAGCAGGACGTTTTTCAGCAGATTCAGCGGATGATTCAGCAGCTTTTTTATTCTTCACAACCACACGTTTTGATGACTGTGCAGAAGCTGGTGCATTTTGCTTTTTCTTAACTACAACAACCTTCTTTTTAGGCTGATCCTGAGTCTTTGGCTGTGCTTCTACTTTTTCTTCTTTTTTGTGCAAAACAAAACTAGTCTTTTTTTCTGTTTCATCCGCCATATTATCTACTTTCCTTACTCCTCTTCAAATTCCAACTCAACACCACAGTTTGGACAACGATCCATATCGAGAGTAATTTTTGCACCGCATTCCGGGCAGAAATATTCAGCTTCTTCCTCGTCATTATCCTCTACTGTTTCGGAAGATTCTTCTGCAGAATCTTCTTCAAATACTACCTGATCCTTTATAATTGCATTGACACTCTCAATATCCTGCTGTGTCAATCCCTCAATCTGATTAATGCTGCCATCGTTAACGGCATCAACAAACTTTGCAATGTCATCAAAACCAGCTGTCTTCAAGATTTCAGCAACACGCTGATCAATTCCAGAAAGCTCAGAAAGTGTAACGACATCTTCAACACCCTGGCTTTCTTCACCAACATTCTCAAAGAGCTTCTCTGCAGCACGCATAGAAGAAGTTGCTTCCGTGAGATCAAGTTCAGCAGCCTGAGCTTCAGTCTTAACATCAATGCTCCAGTCGCAAAGTCTGTTTGCAAGACGAACATTCTGTCCCTGTTTACCAATTGCAAGAGAGAACTGAGATTCATCTACAATTGCCAGAGCTTCTTTTTTATCAAAGTCAAGAATAACAACTTTCTTAACTTCTGCCGGGCTGAGAGCGTTCTTAATGAATTCATGAGGATCTTCATTATAATGAAGAATATCAATTTTTTCGCCTTCAAGCTCGTGAATTACATTTGTAATACGTGCACCCTTCGGACCTACACATGCTCCGACAGGATCTACATCAGGTTTGTTTGTAAAAACAGCTACTTTTGTACGGTAACCTGCTTCACGGACAACCTTATAAATGGAAACTGTTCCATCAGCAATTTCCGCAACTTCCATAGACAACACGTTCTGAACAAGCTTTGGATCAGTGCGGCTCAAATCAAGCTGAATTCCGCTTTTTGTCTTATGAACATCAACAACAAGAGCTCTGATTCTGTCATTCTTTTCATAAACTTCTTTAGGACTCTGAAATTTTTTACACAAAACAGCTTCTACACCGTCAACATTACGTTCCAGTGTAACATAAATATTCTGATTGCGCTCGCGCTGATATGTTCCGACAACAATTTCTCCGACTTTGCGCTTGAACTCGTTGTACAAGCCGTCACGGAAATTCTCGTTCAAAGCCTGATGAGCAGTCTGCTTTCCTGTAGAAACAGCAGAACGCTCCCAAGTTTTCGGATCTATTTCAATATCAATTTCATCACCGACTTTGCATTCATCACTAAGCTTCAAAGCATCATCAAGCTCTATTTCCTGAGACGGATCATATACACCGTCAACAACAACTTTGCGAGAATAAACTCTGATTCCTGAAAAATCATCTTCCAACTTGACAAAACAATTATCAGCAGTACCAAAAGTTCTTTTGTACGCTGCTTTTACCATGTCTTCGATTGTTTGCCTGATTGCATCATCGCTCATTCTTCTCTGTTCACGAAGTGCGCGAATTGCATCTGCCATTTCTGACATATCAAGCCTCCCTTAAATATGTATAAATTTTGCTTTTGCTATATCACTATATGCAATGACAGAATCACCGGATTCTGCCGTCAATGTCACACGTTCACTGTCTGCTGATTTTATTACGCCGCGAACCCAGTCGCTTACATTCTTATCCCAGACTCTGATTTCTCTGCCTGTAAAAATCTCAAACTCAGCTGCGTTTCTGATGTTTCGCTCAATACCAGGAGAGCAGACTTCCATAGAAATATCATCCTCACTCTTGTGAAGCAGTTCAACAAGCTTTGGAGCCAAAGCATGATGCACTTTAGAACAGTCAGACACACCTATATCCCGAGAAGGATCTTCAGCTGCAATTACAACAGTAATTCTGACAGCTCCATGCTGCGGAACAACCTGAAGTTCCACAAGACGAAAACCGATTTCTTTGGCACAAGCCGCACATTCCTTAAAATATGGAATGGAGTCGAGAGAATTATACTCCACCAGACACCTCAATAGCTCTTACAGAATAAAAAAAGGGGCCTTACGGGCTCCTTTTTTAATTGTTTTATGATAATGGCTTACATTAACATTTAATAGAAAAAAAGTCAACTGAAAGCGGAAAACTTGTGCAAAACTCGAAGAAAATTCTAAAAACTGAAAGTTTCAAAGTCAACAGAGAAGCTCCATGTTTAAAATCCTGTAAATACAGCTTTCACCACTTCAAATCGCATAAAATGCACTTTGTGAAAATACATGCACAGACTTTTTCCAATATTCTGGTAAAGTAGAAAATTTCAGAGGTTACAATATCTCATAATGGCTGCTGTAAAATTGCATTCTGTTACAATCAAAAGTCTGCCTTGTTTTCGTTTTAAAACCGGTTTACAATATAGAAACAAACTTTTTCACCGGTTGTCTTTGCAAATACGCATGCACCGTTATAAAATCGAAGTTTATTACAGGAGCTGTCTTATATGAAAAAAACATCATTACTGATTACCTGCTGTGCTGCAGTTCTTTCTGCACTGTTCATCTCATGCCAGACTGTAAAAGAAGTAGTCGGTACTCCGACTGTCTCTCTGGAATCAGTTGCCATCAAGTCGCTTGATATGGAAGGCATAACATTCGGCTGTAATTATGCCATAACGAATCCATACCCTATCGGAATATCAATCAAAGAAGTAGCAGCAGACGTTTTATGTGAAAGCAGCACATTTACAAAACTCAGCACAGACAAAGGTGTAGCAATTGCAGCAAAAGCAAAGAAAACAAATACAATGAACTTCAAAATTCCTTACACCACAATTTTGAACTTTTCAAAAAATGTCAAAGGCAAAAAAGCACTGCCGTTCTCTGTAAAAGGATCGGCTGCCCTCGATTTAAGTGCAATGACAGGTCTGGATATCAAAGACATGACAATTCCGTTCACAAAAAACTTCGACGTCCCGATAATCAAACCGGAGTTTTCTGTTTCCGATGTACAGATTTCGATTCCGTCAGTCACGGAGATGCAGAACATGTTTGTAAACAGCGGTATGAGCCTTGCAAAAGCAGCAGCTCTTGTATCAGCAATCACTTCGGGACAGGATATAAAAGCAGATGCGTTCAAAGACATTGACATGAATATTGACATGCTTTTGAACCTCAATGTAAAGAACAGCGGAAGTTCAGCATGGAATTTCATTATGAAAAACTGCTCGCTCAAATCAGCACAGGGAACTCTTGCCGCACTCCAGCCGGCAGGCAATTCTTCAATCTCTGGTGAAGGCGGTACAATTCCATTGAAAGCCACACTGAACACACGTCAGGCAGGAGCTTTAATTGCGCAGATTATAAGCAAAAAAGGAACAAATCCGACATTTACTCTTGCAAGCGGTTTGTCATTCCCGAATCTGCCGTACACATCAGATATCCCGCTTTCATATTCACGAGAAATTCCGCTTACGAACATAAACGTAAACAGATAAGCGGTCTTTTTTTTCGAAAGCCGAACTTTCAAAAAAGCCCGGCTTTCAGAGCATAATGCCAGAATTTACTTCCGGCATTATGTAATCTCCAAAAAAACGATTTTTTTTTGGCGACTACAAATATTTAAGGAAAATAAATGAAAAAATTTCTGACATTTCTGGGTCTATCATTTACAGTATTTGCTTCGTTTGCATTTGACAAACAGGCAAATATCAAGGACATGTATTCAGACATTCACAGCCAGCCAGTTTTCATCGAAGAATCAATTTTTACACTCTCTGATAAAAATGGTAAAATCATCGAAGAACCGACAATGCGCAAAACGCAGAGATATTATGACTGGAAATCAAAATCATTCACTTCTATCGGATACAACGATGCAGGACAGCCATACCTCTACGAAAAAGTTCAGTTCACAAACGACGAACTTGTAAAAGAATACCTGCGCATTACAGAAAAAGGCTCTATCAGCCGCAGATATGCATACAACTCAGATTTTTCCGGTTATGATGTTTTTACAAAAATTAACGACGGCGAGGAAAAAAGAACATCGTCATTTTCTATGGATGTCGAACTGGATAAAATCGTTTCTTTTGAATACACATACAATGACAAAGGTGCCATTGCAAAAACAAAAAAAACAGTTGGATATCCTTACACAGGCGATCTGAGACAGGACGCAAAAACAAAGGAAACTCCAGAAGGCACAGTTTACTATTATTTCTACGAAGATGATAAGCTTGCATCTATTACGCAGGAAACAGATACAGAATCGAACCACAAGCTGTCATTCTACGTGAACAACAAGAAAGTCAGAACCGAAACATATACATACAACAAGGCAAATGACGTAGAAAAAGAAACAACAGCCGCCGCAAACTATCTCTACAATTATACGTATGACAACAACAATAACTGGCTGCAAAAAGACTCTTACTACGAAGACAGAACTGATGAAATAAAATACAGCCGTCCATTACTGCGTACAAAAAGAACTATTCAGTACAACGGTTCTGTTTCTCAACCAGGAATTCCTCAGACAATGTACGCTTTTGATGCAGCTTATTCAAACCAGCAGACTGCAGCCACGGATTCACAGACAGACTCAGATGCTGTAGCTTCTGACGATGCCTCAAAAATTCCGGTATCTTCGTCACTCAAGGAACCTTTCACATCCATAAAGCACGACCCTATGGATGACAAAGACACTTTATACATAGTCTTTAATGCACCTCAGCATGTAAACGACTATACAGAATCTGTATCTCTTGTAATCCGAAAAAAAGAAGGCTGTAAACCTGAAATTTACATCAACTGGAAAGAATTCCTAAGTCAGGGACCATGTTATGTCACATTTAGAATTGACAACGACAAAGCAAGAACAGAAGAATGGACAATGTCAACAGATGAAAAGGCAAGTTTCTATGATGGCGACACACTCGAACTTCTGATTAAGCTCAGTAAGGCAGACCAGTTTATCGCAAGAACAACGCCATTCAATGAACCTCCATGTACAGCAATATTTGACATAAGTACGCTCAAAAATCTGCCTCAGAAATATAATTGGCTTTACAAAAAAGATTTTTGATTCAAACGCATACTAAAAAAAGGTCAGCTTAAAGTTCCGTCAAAATACAGGACACTTACAGCTGACCTTTTTTATTTCACATATATAAAACGGACATTCACATGTTCAGAAAATAAACTTGCGGATAAAAAAAATTATCTTGTCATACAAAATGTTACTTTGCCATATTATTTGAAACTGTAAATATTTTTTACAATTCCCTCAAAATTTCCTGCTATCAAAATCAATCAAAGAATTTTCAAAAAAAATGAAAAAAAATCATTTTTTTTTCTAAAAATAACTATTCACAAAAATATCATTGTGCTAACATCGATTTATTCAGCTCTAAAGAATTTCTTAAAAGCCTAGTCGCAAACTGATTTTTTTTTTCAGAATGTAAAATGATGAAAGCTTCTGAAACTCTCTGAATTTAGAGCACATATTCAGAATAACTGTTATTTTACAGTATTACACAGCAAATGCAGCATCGCATGATGTTGATTATATTTTTAGGATGGTAACCCAACATGTTCAATCGAAGTGAATTTGTTTCGGATCTTGAATGGAAAAGATTCCAAGACTTTTCAAAGGATTTTGCTACACCAAATATCGTTGTAAATCTCCGCACAATTAAAAACAATTACAAAAAACTTACAGATTCTTTACCTTTTGCACATGTTTATTATGCAATCAAGTCAAATCCAGGAATTCCTGTTTTAAAGTTACTGAATTCGCTTGGATCAAACTTTGATATTGCTTCACGCTACGAGTTAGACAAAGTTCTTTCTCTGAATATTTCCCCAGATAGACTTTCTTTCGGAAATACAATAAAAAAAGCAGCAGATATAAAATATTTCTACGATAACGGAGTCCGCCTGTTCTCCACAGATTCAAAAGATGATTTGAAGAATATCGCAGCACAGGCTCCTGGCTCAAAAGTATATGTCCGCATTCTCGTAGAAAACTCAACAACAGCAGACTGGCCTTTGTCAAGAAAATTCGGCTGTCATCCTGACATGGCATACGATCTCCTTGTACTTGCAAGAGATCTCGGCCTAGTTCCATACGGTATCAGCTTCCATGTAGGTTCTCAGCAGCGCGATATCGGTCAGTGGAACGATGCCATTGCAAAGACAAAGTACCTTTTTGAATCACTTGAAGACGAAGAAGGCATCAAACTTCAGATGATCAACATGGGAGGCGGTTTCCCAGCTCACTACACACAGCCGACAAATGAGCTTACAGAATACGCTTCAGAGATTACACGTTATCTCCATGATGACTTCGGCGATGATATACCACAAATCATTCTGGAACCAGGTCGTTCACTAGTTGCTGATTCAGGAATTCTCACATCAGAAGTAGTTCTCGTTTCCCGCAAAAACAACACAGCATTGAACAGATGGGTTTATATAGATGCAGGTAAGTTCAACGGTCTGATTGAGACTCTGGATGAAGCTATGAAGTACCCGATTATCACATCACGTGACGGTGGAAAAGAAGCACCTGTCATTATCGCGGGCCCAACTTGTGATAGCATGGATATCATGTATGAAAATTTGAAGTACACACTGCCTACTGATTTGAAAATCGGTGACAAAATGTACTGGCTCACAACAGGTGCATATACTTCAACTTATGCTTCTGTAGCATTCAACGGCTTCCCTCCTATCAAAACATATTATATGGGAGAAGATGGCGAAGAAGAGCCTGATTCAGTCTAATAAATACAAAAAAAAGCCTGATGAACATATTTTGAAAAAGTTCGTCAGGCTTTTTTTGTATAATCAGTCATTAAATGTTCTGCAAATTACAAAACGCAATGATTTACATCAAATAATGCTTATTGATGATTTTATGGTGCATTTCATTTTTTGCACTCAAATTGTAAATTAGTCACAAAAAATAATTCTAAAATGGCATCACCGGGATATAATTACCAATAAATCAAGCACATCTGGTGAATAAAATCTAAACAAAATCAGAATGACAAAAATAAAAAAATCAAATCTGGCAAAGCTAAGATATCAATCCAACTAAAATAATATACATATTTGAACAAGCGTCGACAAAAAACATATCATAACCAGAAAAAATTCAAATAGTAAAAAAAGCTTTACGGCATAAAAAAAGACTCTGTTCTCACAGAGTCTTTTGAAGTACATCTCCCACGGGAATTGAACCCATGTTGTCGGGATGAAAACCCGATGTCCTAACCACTAGACGAGGGAGACTCGCTGTATCTCAACGATGTACGTATATTAACACATGCAACTAAACATGTCAATAGGTTTTTACATATTCATATCAAATTTTTTCAATAATTTATTTCTGAACTGACGAACATCATCATCTTCAAGTCCCAGCTCAACAGTTCTATTAATATCATCCATTGCCTCTTCATATCTGGCACAATTATAGTAGGCAATAGCACGGCGATAATAGATATGACTCTGAAATGCATCAATACTAAGAGAACGGTTAAAGCATTTAATTGCATTCTCTTCATCTTTAAGAACACTGTATACAATACCCTGATAGTAAATTGAACGAAATGCTTTTGCATCATACTTTTCACTTGCCTGAAAATCTCTGAGCGCTTCGTCATACAAATTCTGTCCAAAGTATGCCATACCACGATGTTTCAAAATAACAGATTTCATAACATCCTGAAGATGATTTTTTTCATCGAGAATCTGTGTATATATTTGTACGGCTCTAGTGAAATTTCCCTGATTATGTTCATGCAAAGCTGTCAGAACAAGATCATCAATACTTCCCGTCTCATAAAATGACTGTCCGATAACAACAGGCTCACTCTTTGATTTCTTCTCCATCATAAAGCCGAGTTCATCATCTGTAATACGGTCAGCTTTATCATAAAATGTATTTCTTCTGGCACCAAGTTCATTCTGCAACTTATTTTGATAATCACGAATTTCCTGAAAAATCGTATCTGCCAAATTAAGATTAGCATTTATAGCTGCAAGCTTTCGGCGTAAAGGTTTATCAAAAGGATTAAAATCAGTTTTGTAAATAAGCTCATGTTCAACTTCTGCCCAAGCATCCTGTAAAATGGTACGCACTTGTATTTCAAAAACAATATCATCTGGCAAAGCTGGTACAAGATTTTTTGTTGGTTTACAGTCATCTGGTATCTCAATCAAAACATGTACAGACTCATAACCAAACTCTCTGAAAGACTGTTCATACCCTTTGTGCTCAATCTCCTTGACGTTGAAAATGCAAGAAAGCTGATTTACAACATTTTCTATATCTTCTATAAAAGCGCATATAATGCGAATTCCCATCATATCTGTAAGAGTAACAAGATTTTTGCAAGTACCGGCATCTCTTGCTTTCTGTCTTAGAATCTTCTTGTAATAACTATGAAAAGACTTAATTCTTGACTTATACGTAGGAGCTGACTGTAATTTTATAGTGTTCTTTAATTTTTCCTCAATTTTTATGAGACACTCATCAAACACCGGAACATAACTGTTATACAACTCTTCTATCTGAGCTTTATTCGGAAGGTCATTCAAATTATTCATAACTAAAATATTTATTCATATTCATAAAACGAGAAATGCCACCCAAACAAAACGCAAGGGTGGCATTCGTTAAAAGCTTAACAATAAAGCTATCTAGTAATCACTTACTCAGACTTTGTGAGAGTTGATGTGAACTCTGTTTCTGTAGCCTGTTTGTGATCTTCAATGTAGCGGTTAACCTGCTTTGTACCGAATCTAGACATCTCATAGTTCTGGCGATATGCTTCTTCCTGAGCGATAACACCCCAGAGGTCTTCTTCGTTGATATCACGGTCTGTTGAAAGAACAGCGAGGTCATAAATAATCTTTACGTCCTTGAAGTATCCAACATAGTGGTTACCAACATCACGTGCATCACGTGCAATCTGGAATCCTGCGAACTTTACATATGGAATTCCGCGAGGATAGATTGGGTATACGCGGATTTCGCGTGTACGAACATCAGAAATGTAATTTGGGTTGTTCCAAACGAGTGTCTTCCAACCGTCGAAGTCAAGTGTACCCATGTAGTAGCGGCGCTCTACTCCGTCCTGATCTGAAAGAAGAACATAAACTCTGTGTGGGTAGTTGTCACCAAATGTTGTAACAGATACAGCCTTGAGTGTACCAACGTTTCTTACAACACCATAACCATCATCGAAAAGATACTTACCCTTCTGCTCATCTGTTGGTGCCTGGCGTGTACCATTTGCATCAGCATCTGAGAGAGGCTCGTAAGCCTGAATTTCGAAAGGTGGAACGATCTTTGCGTTAGCATTGTTTTCCCATGTTGGGAACAAAACATAAACACCGAGAACATTCTGTCCAGCGAATGGAACATTTGCATCCTGCTTTACAGGTGCTGCAACAGTTCTTGATGTTGAAAGAGACAAAGCATTCTGTGCTGAAGAATTCAGCTTAACTTCCCAGTTTGTCAATGCAAGTGATGTCTTCATAAGTGACTGCTGCTCGCTTGTAAAGCTTGAACCTGCAGCTCTTGAGTAATCCATTACAGTTCTGCTGTTCTGTGTTGGGTTACCATTCTCATCTGCTACAGAATCAGCTGTGAGCAGACTGAAATCAATGACAGTTGATTCCTTAGCGAAAGCAAAGCTTCCTGCCAAGAACATAGCAGCTGTAATTAACATAAAAGTTCTCTTCATTCGAAACTCCTTTTATACGTTTGATGTAGCCTTGATACTTTCTAGTATCTCTTATGAAAACGATTTTGTCAACTTCTTTTAAATGAAATTCAATTGATTTTAATTGAACAGCATTCTCTAAAAGTTCTCATTCTTCACCATTTTCAAAAACACTATGACCATCAATAGCCACTTCAATTTTATTTAAATATGTGAAGTTCTTCACAATATTTAATCTAAGTAATTCAACACCTTTCTCAACAGATACCTCATCTACTGGAAAAAGTGCTTCTTTGCTTAAACCGACGTACATTGTGCCATCTTTGACAAAACAATACTCGGCTCTTACTCCACTCTGAAATATTCTCTTGTATCTGTTTGTAACAGGTCCAAGCAGAAGATCTTCTACAAATGCAGCTTCATCACCCTGTACAGGATGTTTTGCGACATAGCGAATTTCAGAACAGAGACAGGTACTGTCATAAGATGGAAAATAAAAAATTCGGCGTTCTCCTCTTTGACTTCTGTTGTATAAAATCAAAGAAACAGACAATGAAACGGTCAGAACAGACAATATTAAAGTCTGCAGGATATAGCTTTTGCGGTAAATCATCTTCCCGTAAATCCTCTTGATAGCTCAAAATGGCTTATAAATGATTGCAAGCCATTATATATCCCAACCGAAATTTTTTGCAAGTAGTCGTTGTCTGAAAGCAGAGCTGCTTCTTTATCATTCGTCAAAAAACCAGTCTCTACAAGGACGCTCGGCATCTTTGCATTTTTTACAACAAACCATTCCTCTGCTTTCGTTCCACGCTGCGGACTCTGACCACCAATCTGAGTGTTCAGACCATCTGCAATGAACCGCGCCATGAGGATTGATTCAGTTGTATATTCCTCTTCCATCATATTGTTCAGAATAAGGGCAAGATTTTTGTCCTCAACTGCATCTGTATCTATTACCTGCCTCCTGTATCCAGGAGATAAATACCAAACTTCAAATCCGTTTGCAGCCTTATCAAGACTTGCATTTACGTGTACAGACACATAAAGCACAGCTTCCTTGCTACTGCTGTCAACGGAGTTTGCTATATCAACGCGCTGTCCTAAAGTCAGATATTTATCAGTACTGCGCGTCATAACGATATTTTTCTTCGGGTAAGCTTTCTTAAGCATATTATAAAGCTTCAGGCTTACGTTCAAATTTATATCTTTCTCAACAACTGTTATTTTTTTTCCATTAATAACATGTGTTGCACTTGCTCCCGGATCTTTTCCACCATGACCTGGATCAATCAAAATTGTACCGATTGTTCCAATACTGAATGATGCATCAGGTTCAAGAATTGCAGATGTTCCACCAAATTCTGATGGAGATTTTTCCGGTACAACAGTTCCTGACAGAGATGCAGTTTTTTCAATCTTATTTCCGCTTTTGAAAAACTGTTCAGTCTCATTAAAAAATGACACAGTAGAAATCAATTTTCCATCTTTTATAATCGGTGCCTTTTCCTGAATGATAAAACCAAAATCTCTCAAGATGAAATTGCCACCTGATTGAAATGACACCTGATGTCCGTCTTTTTCCAGAATACAGTTCTGTGACAAAGGATCCCAGTACATATTTATGCCCGCTTCCCTTGCCCTCTGTGACAGATCCACTTCATTTGTAGCCATTGCATAAAAAGGCAGTAAAAGAGAAATGAAAAGTTTAAGAAATATATTTTTTTTACTCATACTCTTTTTCTTTAATTACCAGCACTTTCTACTTTATACAATAATCCCTGTATTCCGCCACGAACCAATACATCAAAGAATTCAACAGCATCCATCTCATCATGAACCGGACAAACTTTGTCAAAAACAGTCAAAGTATCCATCATGCTGCGATGATTAAAGTCACTTATATTTTCGGCAAATTTACAAAATTCAACATCCAGCAATTTTGAAGTTTTTGAATTTTTCTTTATTCTTGATATCTTTTCTGCGTACTTCTTTATATATGTTTTGTCTTCATCAGAAAGCTCAAAAGCATCAGGAGGAAAATTCTTTTCTGTAGATTTTTCTGCACGTGAAAAATAATTCTCTGTCTGCGGATTATTCTTTTCCAGGCGCAAAATAACAGAAGACACTGAATGTTCTGCAGCTTTAACTGCAAGAGCATAATCCTCTGAAAGAGAAATTACGTTTCCACACTTTTCAACATTATTTCTAGGAAAGTCAACATTATCACCTGCAAACACTCGAGGCAGAACATTTTTTACAAAAGGCTCTGTCTTTGCTGCATCAAGATTCAGAACTTCTTTGATGACACCCGGTATCGACATCCATGCACGTTCAGCGCTGACGCGTGTACAAGGAACTTCATATACTTCAAAAGGAAGCCCATCTATATCAATGCGCTTTCTGCGCTCCAAAAGCTCTTTCGGTTCCCTGCCGAGCGCAATAAGCATAGCCTGTTTTGTAAGATTTAAATCAGACGCATATGGATAAGTCCAGCCCGACATGTATCCGCCAGAAAGACGAGCTGCAATCTCGCCAATCATCGGACCTTTATCTGTGTACTTGATATCTGCCTTTGCAACACCGCAGGAAAGTCCAAGTGCATGAATTCCTTTTGCAAACGCTGCAATAAGTTCTTTCTTTCTGGAATCATCAATAGCTGTCGGCATTGTGTGTCCAATTTCAATAAAATACGGCTCGTAAAAAATATGGCGGTCTGCAAATCCTGTAATTGTCAGAGTTCCATTATAAACAACAGAATCTATAGAAAATTCAGGACCTTTCATGTAGTCTTCGAGAATAGCTGTTCCAGTTCTTGAATAACGGACAGCATCTTCGACAGAAGACAAAAACTCTTTCTGACATCTGATCAGACGACAGCCTCGAGCTCCCATATTATCAACAGGTTTTACGACTTTTGGAAAGTCAATCTTTGAAAGTCTGCCAGACTCAAGATAAGAAGACAAATTAGAACGTGTAATTTTTTCAAAAGACGGCGACGGTACACTGCTTTTTTCAAAACACGAACGCATTTTGGTCTTTTCACTGGCATTCAGTGCTGATTCAAATGAGTGAGATTTGAGTCCGAGTTTTTCTGCTACATAAGAAACAGATGCAGAAAAATCTGTTCCGGCAGTAAAAACAGCTTCTATTGAATCTTTCATTGAAAGTGCAAGTTTAGCAAGTCCTTCCCTGTCCTTCAAATCAACAGGTTCAAAACGGTCTGCAAAAGGCACACAAACAGCTTCACTGTTTGCATCTACGACAAGAGTTTTGTAACCGAGTTCCCTCGCAGCTTCAATAGAAGGTTTCTGCATTAAGCCGGCACCTAATATCATTATGTATTTGTCACTCATTTTTAAACATCCTTTTTGCAATAAATCTCAAACGTATCACCAAGCTTAAACATTCTGCTTGTAAGACGCAGGACATTTTCGCCTAATTTCTTTTTTGACTCAGGGAAACGCTCCGGATGTATTCCGGTAGAAACAACCCTGACAACAGAAAAGCCGTACTTCTTAAGGATAGAAGCGGCACGGGCTGGTTCCCAAAGTGTGTAATGGTCAGAAGGACTCTGCTCAAAGAATTTCTGAGTGTTATACTTTGCGCTTACACCAGCCGCAGACGGCGTACTGAATGCAAAAATACCGCCTCTTTTGACAAGTTTTGATACAGCAGAAAGAACAACATCAAGATTCTGAAAATGTTCGATTACATACCACATCGTAATTGCATCAAACTTGTCAACACCAAACTCTTTCATGACATCGATGTCTGGAAATGCAGCGCAGCTTGCAGGGTAATGCAATTTTGTGCGGACATGCTCAACTGCATCCTGGGAAATATCTATACCAAAAACCTGCCATCCGGAATCATTTGCAGCATCGAGAAACGGACCAAGCGCGCAGCCGATATCAAGTACTGTCGGAGTAACAGATGCATGTCTTCTTCTGTAAATAAAGTCAACAATACTTATTCTGCGTATGCACTGTGTTTTTATCGCCGCAAAATCTTCTTCGTATGTTTTTCCATACTGCTTCTGATAATCTTCATAGAAATAAGCCCTGTTATACTCTGTCTGTTTTTCATCGAGAGTCCATGACATGTAGAGCATGCCGCATTTATGACAGCGCCGAAATGTTCTTGCACATGTTCTGGCAACAATTGCATCAAGTTCAGTTTCGTTTGACGAACATTCAGTTCCGCATCCACAGACAGGGCAGTGAAATCTGTGCCCTTTTGAAAGCGTAGAAATAAAGTCATCCAGCTTCATATCACCAGATTTCTTTGTAGTAATATCTTTATATAACTTCTCTGGATCTTTCAGCATTTCGCCAAATGATTTATGATTTACATTTGATGCAGAAATACAAGCAAAACCATATTTTTTTGCAAGATTTTCATGGAGAGGAGTTGTTCCAAGCAGAATAACTGCACAATTTGCAAAAGCGGCTTCGAATGCAGTAAATCCATAATGAGTTACAACAAGGTCGTAGATGCAGAGTTTTTCCTTCAAGCCGTCTACAGGCCCTGTTATTTCCATTTTTTTTAATTCTTCATCAGTAAATTCATTTTTTACAGAATCAAGTTTATCCTTGTTTGCAATGATAGCAGTAACACATAAATTACATTCAACAAGAGCTTTGACAGCCGGTATAGTCAGCGACGCAGGGTCTTCACCACCAAGAACAACAAGTGCTTTTTTCAAAGGAGCAGATTTGACTACGTCTTTTCTGATATTTTCAGGCAGAGGTATAAATGACGGCTCGACACAGTTTGCATTGCGGTTATATCCCATAGATGGAATGATATCAAGAAGATAATCCGCATATGCCGTATCAGAAGCGCCTTCATCGATAGAGGCAACAGGACACATGCGGGAAAGTTCAAGAGCTGATTTACAGTCTGTAACAAACAAATCCGTGACCGCAAGACAATACATATCTGCATGAGAAAGATCATTTACAATCTGATAATCTTTGAGTCCTCTGCTCTTTGCATCATTTACAAGAGAGACAGTTTCTTCAAGAGTTGCATCCGGACGTATGTATATGTCAGCACCTGTTTTAAGTGCAAGTTCAAGACAACGGCGCAAATGACCTGTTCCATGTCCTTTATCTACACTCGGAACAAGCAGCATAGGATACTTTGCTGCCTGAATCTGTACAGCTTCAAGAATTTCTTCCGTAGTCAGCGGTTCTTTTATCTTTTGTCCTTTATTTCCGGACATAATATAATCAGCAGCAACACGCGCTCTCCGGTAATCACCGTAGACATCAATAGTCGTGCGAAGTTCCGGATAATGATATCTGTTCGGTGCACGCAGGAAAAGACAGTTAAAATTATCAGTATGCTTATACAAAGCAGGACCGACATGCTCGTGATCATATGGAGAATCTGTCTGCTCTGCTGCACGTAAAAGAGAATGGGCATTGAAAATCTCAATGCCGCTTCCGTGAGGAAGTCCTGTCCATGTTATGTAATCAGTAGTATCTGATTTTGAATTTCGCTCCCTGTATTCGTCAAGAAGTTCCTGTGCTGCTTCATAGAACAAAAAAGGATTATCAGCCGTAGCGCGCACGACGATGTCTGCTTTCGAAATATCTATCACATCACAAAAACGCCTGAGAACATCTTCCTTCGAACCGGCATACATAGAATATCCGCTCTTTTTTGCAATATCCAAAAGTTCAGCCCCACTTTCTACATCCGTCGCCAGATAGTATTCATCGGCTTTAACTTTTTTCATGGAAGCAAGAGCCCATTCAAGAACTGTTTTACCACCAAGATCCAGAAGGGCTTTGCGAGGAAGACGAGTAGATGAAAGTCTGCATTGAACTATCAGAACAACACGTTTTTTATTTCCAAAGATATTTAACAACCCCATCTTAACTCTCCTGAATACCCCAGTTTTCCATAAGTCCTACAGCATCAGTTTTGAAACGATACCTGTTTACCTTGACCCAGTGACGAGCACTTGTAAAAAGACTCATTGCTTCATTTGTTCCGCACTGACTTCTGTTTTTAAACGGAAAGAAAGAACTTACGCTTATCTCGCAGTGATCATTTTTGAAAACCGGCATCAAGTTTTTTAAATAAAACTTGAGATAAGAAATTTCCATAGTCTGATTTTCAGCAGGAACTTCGTCAAAATATGTCAGTGCAAACGCTGTAGAAATACGCACCTGCTCGCCCCAAAGCCATGCACGCAGAAAAAGATCAACACGCTGCCAGTAAGGAGCTGAAATCGTGTAATCATAACCACCGAGGAGTTTGAACTTTTCTGTGTTGAAAAAACCGGCTCCATCAAAAGGATACAGACTGGAAGCACTGTCAATGACTGCAAGAGAAGATTCAACACCAAACGAAAAATCATTCACTTTCGGCGTAAACCGTACAGGAAGGCCCTGCCTATCCTTTGTCAAAAGACGCGGACATACACAAAAAATATTAAAATCAGCAAGTTTCTGTGCAAGCTGAGGTGTAAATTTAAAATCATTTACACAAAAATCATCATATAAGACAAGAGCATACATAGTCTCAGCTTCTTCCATACCCAAGTTCACAAGATCACCTGTAGTAACAGGATCAAGAGCACACAAAAATTTGACTTCTGGAAATTCCTGAGAAAGCTGTTCCGTATTGAAATTCGGATTATAAGATTCTACACTGATAATTTTTGTAAATCCACATGCCAGAAGATTTTTAAAAACACGACTTCTATACTGATTTATTGTCCTTTTGATTACAATGCAGGACACAGGCATGAGGATTCCAGAACTTTCTTCTACACCGCCAAGGACTGTTTTATTTATCTGCCGCTGACTAAAAGTTATAGGTATAGTACTCATCACAATTACCACATTTGTCTGGGTAAGAAGACTGAATATGCTGTTCAACAATGCTACGCATCTTTACCCAAACATTTTTTACACCATCTTTAAATACATTTCCAAGAACATTGTCAAAAATATATTCCCGACACACACTGACATTGCCATCCGGAAGAATAAACATGTCTCTCTTTGCATGCCAGCAAGGAATTCTCTCAAGCGGAGCAAGATCTGCACTTTTCACATTCGGCAAGAGTCCGCAGAAATTGTCATATTTCTGGATAATCAGATTGCCATGCGACGGAGACTGAGGATCATGATAAAATCTGTAAAACTTTTCGAGTTCACACTCATTCTGTTCCATACGTACAAACTGAGGATAAACACATCCAGGAAAATATTTTTCCAGAGTAACAATAGCATTGTTTGCACAAGTAAACGAATCCAGCCCCTGAGAATTAACACATGCATTCGTGTGAATGGTGTCGTATATTTCCTTTGAAACAGCATCTATACTTACTATCCATGTTATACATGGCATGCTGCTTTTGCGTTCAGGACAATCTTCCAAAATCGCACTGATTTTCTGAACGACAGGCACTGTAAGTAAAGTTCCGTCTGTCTCTATCAAAACAGAAAGACCAGGTTTCTGCAAAACACATTTTACATAGTCTGCAAGGTTTTCTACTGTCAAAGGTTCAGAAAAACCACTAAGTCCAACCACGGCAGTCTCTGAAAGTTCTGCAACTTCATCAATAATAGATGAAAAATCATTCAATGACATATCATTAGGCGAACGATTTTCTTTCTGGACAGGATTTTTCTGTTTTCTGTCAAAAAATGCTTTCGCATAAGGATTGTAAACAGTTGTCGTGCTTACATTTTCTGAAATCTGAATATTATAGAAAGCTGGAACAGTCTGCTGCACAGCCGCACATACAGACGCTAAGTCCGACAATGCCGAAGCTGTAAAACTGACTCCCTGTTTATTTGCTTCTTCAAATAATGATTTACATGCCATCGTATTTGCTTTTGTTGAACAAGACAAATCCAAACGCAGCATTCTGTAATCTTTCGATGCAATTACAGTTTCTATCTCAAAACTGTTTATATCTTCTTTGATGACATTGAAAATAGTGCTGTTTGTAATTTCATCCTGAGAGTATTTCTGCTTTTTAGAAGCAAGTGATGTCAGAATATTTAAAGTACCACTGTCAATGACTTCAGGAGCAAGACCTTCTGGATAACCATCTGCAAAAGTATACTCTGCAAGATATTGTTTGTGACAGTTTATTATTTGAGTTGTCAAATCTGCATCAAGAAAAGGCCTGTCTGCACTTGTATAAACAACATACGAAGCATTGTCCTGAGAAGCAGACTTTGATATTTGAGTCAAAAGAGAAATAGTGTTCCATTTATCCTGCACAATGACAGAACATTTATCTTCCATATTCTGCTTGAGAATTTCCCGCTGAACCTTCTCTTCTGTTTTTTTTGTAGCAGCAATCACAATATGATTGGCATCCTGAATTTTTGATGCCCAGTGAAGAACACGGGCAAATGCTGATTCTGAAAACAATATATCAAACGCATGAGGCAATACAAAACCTGCATAAAGGAAAACTATACTATTCATCTGTTCTATTATCGGAAACGACTTGTTTTAATTAAGAGTTATGTTTATTATGAGCAAAGATAGTTCACTGTAAGTTTGCCTAAATTAACTTCGCAAACTTTTAGTCTGGAAATAACATTTTTAATATCTGCTCTGAAAATAACACTCAGCAGAACAGACATGATATTTATTCTATGGAAAATTTTGAAAAAGAAAACAGCGTTTTTACAGTCTCACAACTTACAGGATTGATAAAAAACATGCTTCAGGAAGCTTTTCCGAGCATAATTCTGAAAGGTGAAATCTCAAATTTTCGTCCGAACTCAACAGGCCATCTGTACTTTGTCCTCAAAGATGACAAATCACAGATAAACGCCGTTATGTTCCGAAGTTCCGCAGCACGCCTGTCATTTATACCAAAAGACGGTATGCTAGTTCAGGTTAAAGGCAAGATAACTGTCTACGAGCAGAGAGGAAACTACCAGATTCTGATAGATTCCATGACAAAAGCCGGCATGGGCGACATCATGGAAATGATAGAAGAACGCAAGAAAAAGCTTGCTGCAGAAGGTCTTTTTGACAATGAAAGAAAAAAGCCTCTGCCGTTTTTTCCGCAGACACTCGGCATCGTAACAAGTCCGACGGGCGCAGCTCTCCGGGATATACTGAATATCACACGACGCAGAAATGACAAAGTAAAAGTTACAGTTTTTCCGGCAATCGTTCAGGGAGACGGAGCAGCGCAGACTATTGTACGCATGATTAAAACAGCCAATTATTACAAGATGTGTGACGTTTTGATTGTAGGTCGCGGCGGAGGTTCTCTGGAAGATCTTTTGCCGTTCAGTGACGAAAGCGTTGTACGCGCAATTGCCGACTCTGATATTCCTGTAATCTCCGCAGTCGGACATGAAATTGACTGGGCATTGAGCGACTTTGCAGCTGATTACCGTGCTCCTACTCCAAGTGCAGCCGCAGAAGTCGCAGTTCCGCTCAAACAAGATATGATAGAACAGATATGTTTATACCGTTCTGAATTATATGACAATATACAGTCACGGCTTGAACACCTTCACCTCATGATGAACTCATTCAAAAGCGACAACATGGAACTGTGTTTCAGAGCCATCGAACAGCCGCTTTTAAATAGATTTGAAGATGCAAAAGCAGAACTTTTGCAGAATATCCAGAATATCATAAACGAAAAAAGAAACTTTATTGCCCAGTGCAGTCAGACTCTGGAAAACTGCAATCCGCAGACAATATTTGACAGAGGTTACTCAATGGTAACAGATGCAGAAACCGGAAAAGTCATACGCGACGCATCTTCGGTTTCAACAGGAACACAAATTATCATACAACCGGCAAAAGGTCACATGAAAGCAAATGTCATTGACATATCTCAAACTTAAAAAGACCAAAATGAAAAATGAAAACAGAAACGAGTTTTGTATTTTCAATATAAAAAGGAAAAAAAGCATACTATAAAGTTTGCAGCTTATGCATACAAATGCAGGAAAATTACCCAGGTTCCGACTTGCCATCGACAAAATGATAACAGCCTGCAATAAAGCCGGCTTATACTTGGTTCGGACATTTTTTGCGGAGATCGAAGATTTTTGACATTTGTATCGAAATTTATAAAACTTGAAATTAAATATAATTAGAAAATTGACTTATAAACAAAAAATGTTATACTAAATTTATGCACAGTATAAAAGTAAAGTTATGTATAATCATTTGTTCTGTATTTATTGTTTCCTCCAGTCTGCTTATTCTTTTAGCATCCAGTTATTCAAGAAAAGAATTAAGCAATGTCGTAGAATCGCAGATCCTTACTGCATCGGAAAAGGTTTCTGACGAAATCAATGACATTATTTTTTCTGAAATAGACCTTTTACGAATGATTGCATGTCTTCCGGATATCAAGGATCCGAATGTCACTCTTGAAAGAAAACAAAAAATTGCATCTTCGATTATGGATCAGGATAAAACTCGTATTGAAGTTGGATATATTGATCCAACAGGAAAATCAATTGATCAAAATGGTAAACTTGTAGACTTAAGTAATAAAAACTATTTTTCAGGAGCCAAAGACGTCACTTATTATATACAGAATCCGTATGAAGATGATACATATAATAAATACATCATGGCTTTTGCTTATCCGATTAACAATGGAAAAAACGGCGTAGTTTACTCAATTTATGACGGATATTATCTGTCAGATATAATTTCCAGAAAAGTAATAGGAAAAAACAGTAACCCGATTTTATACGATTCTTCTGATATGACTGTTATCGGTGCAAAAAATACAGGCAGAGTTTCTAACTCAGAAAATATATACAAAACAGTTTCTGACGAAGAGAAGAAATCCATAAAAAACAGCAGCGTAGGATACTCTGGAATCGGATATTTTACAGATGCATTAAAAAATAAAAAAATGATAGGTGTTTATTCTCCGATACCTTCAGTCAGATGGGGAATTTATACAACTGTAACTTATGATGAGTTCTTCTCAGGTCTCAGTCAGATGGTTCGTTTTATGATAATTACACTGGCAGTTACTCTTGCAATTTCTTTAATTGTTTTAATTGGAGTAATTGCATCAACAATAAATCCTTTGAAACATGTTAATTCTGCTATTACTGATATTGCCACAGGTAAAGCAGATTTAACAAAACGTATTCCTCAAAAAGGAAATTCAAAAGACGAAATCGGCGTTCTTGTAAAAGGTGTAAATGCATTTACTGAAAAAATGCAGACAATTGTTTCATCAATAAAGGATTCTAAAGATGAACTTATTAATGCCGGCGATGACATTTCTAAATCAACAAAAGAGACAGGTTATTCAATTTCAAAAATCATTACAAATATTCAGAAATTCCAGAGTAATATAAATGTACAGATTCAAGGTGTTGAAAGTACGGTAAGTTCAGTAAATGAAATAGCTTCGAATATTCAGTCACTTGATAAAATGATTATGGAACAGACCGGAAGCGTATCAAATGCTTCAGATTCTGTTGATACTTTGGTTGATAACATTGCTTCTGTTGGAAATTCTGTTTCCGGTATGGTTGAGTCTTTCAATGATCTGCGGGAAAAAGCAAAAAATGGTGTAAAAAAACAAAAAGATGTCAATAATCGTATTAAAGTAATTGAAGAGGATTCTATTGTATTGCAGGAGGCAAATGGAGTAATTTCTAATATTGCCGAACAGACAAATCTTCTTGCTATGAATGCTGCAATTGAAGCGGCTCATGCCGGTGAATCAGGAAAAGGTTTCAGTGTTGTTGCAGATGAAATCCGTAAGCTTTCAGAAACTGCAGGAAAACAGTCAAAGACAATTGGTAATCAGCTTCAGAAAATTACAAATGGAATTTCTGCAATTGTAACAGTTTCAAAAGATGCTGAAAGTGCTTTCGATGAAGTTTCAAAGACAATTGATGATACTGATTCAATTATTTCAGAAATTACTCAGGCAATGGATAAGCAGAGTGATGCATCTGAAAGGTTAAAAGCTGTTCTTAATACCGTTAATAATTGTACTTCCGAAGTAGGAATTGCATCTTCAGAAATGGCAAAAGGAAATAAACTTATCCTTGAGCAGGCAAACAGACTTCAGGAATCAACAGAAAGCATGAAATCTGGCATTAAGGAAATGGAATTGAATACAAATGACATTAAGGAAAATGGAGATAGTCTCTCTGATCTATCCAGCCGCCTTGATGATTCAATCAATAATATCGGTGGACAGATAGATCAGTTTAGAGTTTAGGAAACTTCTAAAAAATGCAATCTTAGAGGCAGCGACTTGAAAATGCGATGTTTTTAGCCTTAGTTAACCAAAGATTACACAATTCCAAGGTTAAAAACTCGCAGAAAGCTCTAAAAAGTATTTTTGAGAACACCCCTTTAATTGCTTCCAAGTTCCTTAAATAATCTTTCTTTAAGACCTGGTGTAAAGTTTAATGCATTAGATGTGTACATCGGTTCAATTGCATTTTTGAATTCATTTATATCTACTTCAGTAATTTTTACACCGTTTTTCTTCATGTTGTCATAATAACCAGATTCATCATTTTCGATGATTTTTCCATATTCAACAGCACATTCACGAATTGTTTTTACAAATAATTCACGGTCTTCTTCAGAAAGGCTGTTATAAAATTTTGCAGAACAGATAAATGCTGATTGGAGCATATAATGTTTTGTCATAGCAAGATATTTTGTTACTTCATATATACGTGATCCATCAGCTGTTGCAACTTGAACTTCACAACCGTCAAGATTATTTTGATGAATTTCTGGGTAAACTGCACCCCAGGAAATACCAATATTTTCAAAACCAAGATATTTTGCAAGATTGTTACCTATTGCGTTACCAAAACCTCGAATACGAAGATTTTTAAGGTCTTCAACATGAGTTACAGGAGTTGTAGTGTAAAAACTTCTGAATCCGTTGTACATATTTGTAATATAAATAATTCCCTGCTTTTCTAGCTGTGCTTGCCATTCTTGAAAAAGTTTTGTGTCTGGGAGTTTGTCGAGTAATTCTGGATCAGTAAGAATATAAGGTGCCATAAGAATATTAAGGTCAGGAATGTTAAATTCTGCAGCAACGCGTCCTGGATCACTTGGAACAACAAGGTTATAACCCATTTTTGCCTGCTTTGTTAATGCATCTGTATCGCCTGATAAAGAACCTGCGGTCATAACTGTTGCTGTAAAACGACCGCTGGCATTAAGCTTATCTGCTGCAGCTTGCATCATAAGGCTTTGTCCAGTCGATGCTGCTTCTGTTCCGGCAAATATTACATGCATCCTTGAAGTTTTATTTATACTTTTTGTGCATGAACAAAATAACACGCAAAAAAAGAATATTAATCCTCTATATAATATTCTTGTAAAAATTAAAATTGATTTTTTCATATCTTCTCCAAATATTTTAAATTATTATAATATAAATTGCCAAAAAATTCAGCATAAAACTTATAATAACGTCTATAATCGTTCTAAAAGATTACAAATCACATAAGCATTAAAAGTTTACCATCTAAAAAATCAGGCGACATCCACGTTGACAGAGAGTGCATGACCTCGGTATGTCGGTCGTTTATCTGTTAGAAAATGAAATTCAGTGGTCAGGAAAATAAAATTCAGTGATCAGCAAAATAAAATTCAGTGATCAGCAAAATAAAATTCAGTGGTCAGGAAAATAAAATTCAGTGGTCAGCAAAATAAAATTCAGTGGTCAGCAAAATAAAATTCAGTGATCAGCAAAATAAAATTCAGTGATCAGCAAAATAAAATTCAGTGATCAGCAAAATATATATCAGGGAACTGCATTTCATGTTTTGTGAATAAGACCTGGCTTCTTCTCTTATTACTAAAAGCAATAAGAGTTAATGACATTTTATATTTTTAGTGCTGAATAGTTACCTAAAGACAACGTACAAAACAATTCCATGACAAGCTCTGAAAACTCTGAATCAAAATGGTTCTGAACACAAGAAAGCTTCATCTGCATGAAACTTTTCATACAAACAGCACTCAAAAAAAAACACCCACCAGACAAACAGATGGGTGTGATATCACAAAGTCTGCGCTCTATTTAATCTTTCGTATGTATGCGTCTTTATATCCGAATGACTTAAACTTCAAAAGAATTGCACCAGATTCATCATCAGTCAAAGGACCAACCATAATCTTATAACCTTCTTTTGATTCGAACGGAACTTTGACAAGCGGATACTTTTTGTGCTTGCCAATTATATTATCAGCCTGATTGTCTGTTGTTGCCGTAGCAATCTGAACATAACAGCAGCCCTTTCTAAGTTCTTTTTCCAAAACTGTCTTTGTTTTGCTACTACTCTTTGGCGTCTCAACAGTTTTTACAGTTTCAGAAGCCTTTGGAACAGGACTCTTTGCAGTTTTTGAACTGTCATAGCCGGCACTTCCATCAGGAGCTTTTGCATCTGTAGGATTCAGAACAAAGACATCTTTCTTATCCACAATAATATCGTAACATTCATCGTCTGAACAATTTCCAGAAGATGCAGTTTTATTGTCAGAAGTTACAGGCTCTGTTTTCTTTTCAGTTTTCGGTGCGGTTACAACAACTGGAGTTGAACCATCATCAACAGGTGTTTGATTTGCAGACGGCACAAGAGACAAAACTTCTTCTTCTGACGTTGTATAAACATAGTCTACATCGTCATCTGCAGATTTCTCCGGTACGACAGGACTTGTATAGTCAGAATTATCGAGACTTGCTACAGGACTCATTGTAATAAAGTCTTCATATGCAGATGAACTGTACGGAGGCTCAATAACAACAGGTTCCTCAGATACCGGAGTTTCTGGTTTTTCAGCTTTTGCAACCTGTTTTCTCTGCTCAGAATATTCATAAACAGGATCTTCTTTTACAGTCTGCTTATCTTCTTTCTTTGCACGAGGTTTAACAGCTTCTTCCTCTACAAGAAGTTCCGGTTCTGTTTTTTTCTTATCAGCTTTCTTTGCAGAACGCTTTGCAGATTTTTCTTCTACAGCAGGTTCTTCCGGAGCTTTTGCAACAGCTTTCTGTTTCTTTACTGAGCGTGCAGCTTTTTCTTCTTCTACAACAGGATCTGAAGATCTAGGTTTTTCAATATCTTTCTTTGGAGGAGCTTTTTCTGTAGTAGGAACTACAGTAATCTTTTCCTCAATTATCATTTCTTCGTCATAATCAGATTCTTCAGGAACATATGATACAGGATCATATTTTTCTTCTATATAACGAGGCTCTTCTTCAACTGTTTTTGGAGCTGATGCAATCTGTTTTCTTTCAAACTCATCTATATATTCAGGAAGTGCTGCAACAGGTTCCTCTTTTGCTACATTGTAAACAACAGGAGCTTCCCTGTTTTCTACATCAGGCATTACGTATTCAGGTTCTTCATCAACAAACACAGACGTATCTTCATCAGGAAGATCTGCAACTTCAGATTCAGGAGCTGCACTTCTTTCTGACGGATTGTCAAATACCCAATCACCTTCGACATTCTTATTTTTAGTAAGCATGACAGAACCGGATGTAATCTCATCATAATCCGCTGTACGATCTGTTATACGTACATAAAAAGGCTGGTTCATATCGAGATTCAGCTTGTTTGCTGCTTCGGGACTAATGAGTATTGCAGTTTCACTGTCTTCATCCAAAGAACCAAGGTTCAATACAGTTATCTCTTCGCCTGTAAATGGATTTGCAATACGCAAAGAATCTCCCGGAAGGTAATTCTGAGTTCTTGCAAAAAGACCTGAAGGCAGTTCGTTATTGTACGCAACTTCTATATCTCCATAGATATAGCCGTCTGCTACATCTGTTGCCCACAGAAAAAGAGAAACACATAGTACAAGAAAAAATATTAATATTTTTTTCATCTACAAGCCCTTCACCATTGTTTTTTAAATACTTTATCCATATTTACTGCAAGTTGCCTTGCAAAATTTCTGATTCCCTGTTCATTATCTCTTCTATATGGAACATTTCCGACATCCAGCTTAGAACTGTCAATTTTCTGTTCAGACTCAGTATCATATACTTCCCAGGTTGCATTATTGATAGTTGACAGCAAAAGCATCTCTCGATTCGGACTTGCTTTTATATCATAGTTAATCTTGACAACAATCAGATACTTACAGCGAGCTTTTCTTGCTTCATCCATTGAAGAACAGCAGATGTCTTCATCAACTTCTTCTGATGAAGACACTGCAATCGGAAAGTTTGTAGCAACATGACCTCTATCAAAGAAGTAATCAAAAAATTCATTTTCAATTACTGACGAGGCAATTCGCACATCACTCTGAACGGAGTCATGTTGTATTAACTGAAAAGAAACAGCACTTGCAGCCGCTGACTGCACTGCAAACGCAACAACAATGATTGCCGAAATAATAAAACTTGGTTTGCAGAGTTTTAACATTTTATCCCCTCGAAGATCACAGACCTTCATTTCTATAATCGGAAAAATAAAATCGCGGTTTAGCATTATTTGAATGTCAAAATACTTTTTTTTAGGGCTGTTACCCTTGAATTTTCAACGCAAAAGTCTTATGCTATCTGCAAACTAAAAGAGATATTTCCTAAGGAGCAAATATGGTTAGCTACAAAGATCTTGGTCTTGTAAACACAAAAGAAATGTTTGCAAAGGCTATCAAAGGCGGATACGCAATTCCAGCTTACAACTTCAACAACATGGAGCAGATGCAGGCAATCATCCGTGCTGCTGTTGAAACAAAGTCACCTGTTATCTTGCAGGTTTCAAAAGGTGCACGCGCTTATGCAAACGGTACACTTCTCCGCTATATGGCACAGGGTGCTGTAGAGTACGCAAAGGAACTCGGTTGTGCAAAGCCACAGATCGTTCTCCACCTCGATCACGGTCCATCTTTTGAAGTTGCAAAAGACTGTATCGACAACGGATTCTCTTCTGTTATGATCGACGGTTCAGCTCTTCCATACGATGAGAACGTTGCTCTTACAAAGAAAGTTGTAGAATATGCTCACGCTCACGATGTAACAGTTGAAGCAGAGCTTTGTGTTCTCGGCGGCGTTGAAGATGATGTTGCTGCAGAAGAATCAAAGTACACAAAGCCTGAGGAAGTTGTTGATTTCGTAACAAAGACAGGATGTGACTCTCTCGCAATTTCTATCGGTACATCACATGGTCGCTGTAAGTTCACTCCAGAGCAGTGCACTCGCTCAGCTGACGGTGTTCTTACACCTCCACCACTTGCTTTCAATGTTCTTGAAGCTATCGAGAAAAAGATTCCTGGTTTCCCAATCGTTCTTCACGGATCTTCATCAGTTCCAATGAACTACGTTCGCCAGATTGAAGAGTTCGGCGGAAAGATCCCTGACTCAGTTGGTATCCCAGAAGACCAGCTCCGCAAGGCTGCAAAGTCTGCAGTCTGCAAGATTAACATTGACTCAGACGGTCGTCTTGCAATGACAGCAGCTATCCGCAAGCACCTTGTTGAGCACCCAGGCGACTTCGACCCACGTCAGTACCTCACACCAGCTCGCAACGAACTCGTTAAGATGTACGCTCGCAAGAACCGTGAAGTACTCGGATCTGCTGGTCACCTTGATGACTAATTTTCAGGCGACAGCCTGATGGTGTCCAAGGGGGATCCCTTGGATTCTCTTAGGAGGGCCTGGACCCAAAAAAAGACACGACGCTTTCGCGCGTGTCTTTTTTTTTGCTGGTATTAAAAAAAAAATTACTGGTAACAGAAAAAAAAAAAAAAGGAAGCCGGGAGCGATTGCGCCGGCTACCCGCAGATTTGAAACGTTCGCGAGCGCATGCGAGTCGGATTCCTCTTACGTTTCTCATCGAGGAATAGACGGACAAGCGCGGTAGGATTTCTTTTTTTTTCTGGTATTAAAACCTTTATTTTTTATAATACCTTAAGCTCCGCACTGGTAAGTGACCAGATGCCGTCTTTTCTCTCAAACTCGGCAATGGCGTATTTTCCTTCTGCAAGGGAACCTGGATTGATTACAGTAGAGTTTTCTATCTTTTCAATTGCGGCACCTTCATGAATATGTCCTGTTACAACAAGAACAGGGGCTTTTTCTTTAATAAAGTCTGTAAGCATCTGAC
>JAZQQW010000100.1:0-3733 GCA_045629255.1 Treponema sp. | reverse complement strand
ACTGCCATGAATATGCTGAAAAAAGGAATGTCATTAACAGACATTTCTGAACTTACAGGTCTTAGCGAAAGCGAGATTAAAAAGCTCAAACAGTAGGCATAAAAAACAAGGCTCTGTATACCGGTTTGTACAGAGCCTTGTGCTGCATTTTTTTTACTCTAATTAGAAACTATTCAGAATCAGAGTTATCGGGTTTTTGTATGCTGGTAGGAGTAAATGTGATTTCATGCGCATGTTTGTCATCAAAAAGGATTACCTGCTTTTTTAAAAAGCCTTCTTCGTCAAGTTCGCGGATGAGTCTGCCTTTTTCTTCAAGTTTTTCACCTACATACACTTCGTATGTTCCCTCGCCCTCTATGCATGAAAATAAATGGTGTCTTACTCCATAATAACCTTCTGGATCAGAGAACTCACTATATACTTCAGATACTTCAGTTAAAATACCCTTTTTATATACCCACTTTTCATCTATCCACGTCTTACGGAAAGAATCAAGGTAATCATGCTTATTGTAGATGATTGTATCTCCGTCAAAAATATACTGACTGTATAATTTTTCTTCATCATCCAATTCCATTGTTTCTAAATCTTTGATGTTTTGATATGTTATAGTAATTTCATCAGAAGTTATTTTCAGCTTATTTAGTCTGTAAAATTTTCTGTCTTCATGATATTTTTCTGGAGGAAGTATCATTTCATAACCGTCATCTGTTTTTGTCCATTTTGAAAGATCGTCAATATCTACAGGAGTATCAAGTCTTACCTGCCTTAAAATTTCTTTCTCCATAGATTTATCATAATAGTCAGATAAGCCCATAGTATTATAAACCATAAATTTCCCGTTTTTTTGAGATTCTTCTAAATATTGAATGTAGCCTTGATATTTTCTGTCATCAAAAAAACAAATGTAGACAGGATCTACTAAATCACCCGAATCGTTACCTACATTTTTTCGGCCGTCCTGAAGTCTGTTTTTGTAATCAAAATAATAAACATATCTGAATTTTACATTAGATTTAGGGTTTAACATCAAAACTGGAACAGGAATTCCCCCCCACAAAAAAAGATTGTGAACATTTAAATAACTGTAATGACGGACATCATCAAAATAAGTTCCGTCTGTTGGAATTATTGAAGGCTCTGAAGTATCAAAAACTATATCTTTATCTAATTCAAATATATCATCAAGTTCTTCTAAAGATTCAGCATCATATTCTTCTGCCTGCTGCAGTTCAGGTTCTGCTGCTGTCAACACAGCAGTTTCTTCAATTATTGGCTCTTCCTTTTGTGTTTCTACATTTTTTTTGCTGCATGACACATTCATGAACATCAAAATCATTGCAGCGATTAATACAATTGCATTTAATTTTTTCAAAATTTTCTCCTTAGGAATTTTTAATAATTATTTGTTACAGATTCTTCATAGATACGGTCAGTTTCATTTTGTACAGCCTCCGGCAAAACCATTAAAACCAATATACGCATTGTTTGAACTATTAAAATTAATATTATTAAAAGTCATATTACTAGTATTTGTATATTGAAATTCAAATGTTCGAATACCTATTACACTTGCATCTTGATATGTAGAATTTTCAGGAAGTGGTTCTGTACTGTATTTTCTTCCATTTTTGTCATTATTACTAGTAGGAGAAATATCAAATTCTATATAGAATTCATTATTTCCTTTGCATTTTATAGTTGCATTTTTTGCTACTGTTGTATGTTCGCCTATAAGATTTCCCTTACTATCTTTTCCGACAGTTGCTCTTAATTGAACATAAGCATCACTGCTTATTTTTGACACCTTACCAGGATCAATCTTTCCATCTGTTTTATAATACTTATAATCGTGTGCTACAAGAGTTATTCCTTCTGGAAGATTTTTATTAATTATATCAACAATAGCCGAAACCGACATCATTTTCGAGATTTGCAAGATATGGGCTTCCAAATGCATCATACTCGTATTGTGCTTTAACGTTGCCGTATTTGTCGGTTACGCTGCGCACGCTGCCCAAAATATCTGTGCCAAAATAGCTTATCTCGTTGTCAGAGTTTGTTCCAACCGGTTCGCCATAAGCATAAAGCACATATTCAGCATTCGGGCGACTTCTTGTTTTGGCAGCAGCGACGGGTTCATTTGCATTTGCACCGTCTGCGTTTGCTCCATTTGCACCGTCTTGCGGTTTATCTTCTATATATCTATATCTTTCTCCCGTCGCTTTTCCGGTTGCCCTCCATGCACCTGTCTGGTTCTGCGCATTTCCGCCGTTCCGGCTGCGTGTTTTATAGTCAATATCCGGCATACTGCCGTTAGAGCTTGGTCTATTTCATTTTTAGCTTAGGAAATAAAGTTTTATACAATCAACTATCTTATCATAATCTTTTTCGCTGAAAACTTTTGAAGAGATTTCTTTGTTTTCGTATATAAAATCAATTCTTAAACGTATACTATTTTTATCAACTATAGTATTTTTCTCAAAATTTTCTACAGCTTGAAAAAAATCCTGAAATTGATTTATTTTATGTTCTGTTTTTAATTCCATCTTCCATGCATAAGTACATTTTATTCTACTTTCTGTTACAGGTACTCTTGTATCAACATAGTTTGGTATGCCATATATTTCAATAGAATTAATCATCTTTTGTTGTGCACACAAATAAGAGATACAGTTCAAAAGCAATAAAGGTGTTAATAAAACTATTTTAAGAAATTTATGCATTTTTTCGTTCCTTGCAATATGTTTTTTCTTTAAGAATTTGTTATTAATTCGATAATATTGCTCTATTCTTTCTGTGTTTTAAAGAAAGCAAATACTGTTATAAATATAAAAAACAGTACTGTAAATCGTTTCTTCATTTTTCTACCTTCCTTTACTTTAACGGTAGAAAAACTCGCCTTTCAAGTGGTACAATTATTGGGGGAGAGACCAGCGGTACACGTCTCCAGTAATTCTCTAAAAATCATTTATAAATAGAAATTTCATATTCAAAGTTATAATCTGCCATTTTTTTTAAGAATAAATTAGTATGATGTAAAAATAAACCGTAACTTTGATTTTCAAGGTCTTCTTGATCAATACTAACATCAATACAAGGTTTCAGTCTTAATTTTTCAAATAGCTTATAATTAGTTTCAACAAATCTAATAATATCTTTTTGATGATCAAACCATAAAAATTGTTTTGACACATCACAAACTATGTATTCTCTGTTTCGTGATAAAGAGAAATTTCCTTTTTCTTTTAATATTTTTAATGCATCTAGTAACATTTTATCATCTTTTACTATCAATCGACACACCGAATACATTCAGAACTCTCCTAATTTCTGTAAATGGAATCATGGCATAAATTGATAATGTTGACAAAATTACCAACAGCAGGCTACTTATTTTTCTTTTCATTTTGTGCATCCTCCTCCTAAAAAGGTATTAGAAGAATAAGGATTGATGTTAAATGCATTTTTTGAAAATTCATTTACGCTTGTTGAAAAGTCAGTTGCAGGAGCTAAAACAGCACTGTTTTAGCTCTCTGTTACAAAACTGCAACAATTCAGTTTAATTTGATTTTGATTGGTTAGTCAATCATTTTTTTTCAGGCTGAGCAATATTATCTTTTCATACTGGGAATATTATTTTTTCAGCCTGAAAACATAATGCTGCACGGCTGAAATGATAATTCTGTAAGCCTGAGAATATAATTCTGCAAGGCTGAAATCATTATTATTT
>JAZQQW010000099.1:0-29360 GCA_045629255.1 Treponema sp. | reverse complement strand
GGAATGTTCAGGCATTTCTTTTACAGCATTTCTGCATTTTTGTTTCACTTTGTTGATGATGCAATCCAATGGTTTCTGCCAAACTTTTCAATTCAGCAGAAACTTGAATTTTGACCTAATAGACAAGGTGACTATGATTTATTACCAAAATTTCAAGGAATAGATACAGGAAATAATTGGTACAATAATCTTCTTGATGGCTTTGTTTCATCTTGTCTTGAAGGAACATATAATTTAGTTGCTTCTTGCGTAAATTTATTAACAAATGGCTTAGGCTACGGAGTTGAAGCATTTGAAGGGTTAATAGATTGGGCTGATGTTTGGTGGCCTTCTTATTTAACTCTGACAGGTGGTGTAAGAAGTGATTATGATGCATTTTGCTTTATATGTGCGACAAAACCACAACTTATTGCAGAAGGCCTTGCTTGTTTGTCGGAAACCTCCAGATATTTATCTGCAGTTGCAAAAGCAAAAACTGGTCCCTATGCTCACTTGGTAGATCCTCCGTCAGTTGGACCGGGAAAGCCTTTTACACCAGCACAAAAGAAAGCAATTATTGAAGAAAATATGAAACGGAATGGAGGTGTAGTACGTTCAGATGGTGATGGAAGACTATTGGTTCCTTCTACAAAGAGAATGAAAGGAGTAACCTCAAGCCCTGATGAATGGCAAATTGATCATATTTATCCTAGAAGTTTAGGAGGATCAAATAGTATGGGTAATGCTCAAGTTCTATCATTGCAAGAGAATGTAATGAAATCAAATAAGGTGAAATAGTATGAAGTTTTTATTTAAGGAAGATAAAAATACTATGGTTATTACAACCAGAAATGTTATCAACAAATGTGATATTATAACGACAGTGTATCATGACAATGATGACGGAATGTGGCAATTTTTAGGAAAAACTCAAATTGATGAAACGAATGCAGTATTAGTTAGCCTTGAGGAAATTTGTATGATTGATGAATCCGTTAATGAATTACATCAGATGCCTTGTGGATATATGGCTTATAGAGAAAACAGCTTATGGAAGATATCAAAATATTCATAAAATTATCTAAATAAACAACTAACTAAAACTATTATTTACGCATTATTAAAACCATTGTTTTCCAATAACTTAAATTGCGATTTTTATTTATAAGTATTTTCCTACCCCGACAAACTTCTGTTTACCAGGCCTAAGTAGCACTTGCCTTAGTCCTACAAAAAGCAGTTTGTGTAACCAGGTACGGACATTATAGAAAAATGGCTGTGTGTTTTTGCACTTTTAGTAAAGTGTTTTTCAATAGAGACTGCTTAAACTTTATGAGAAAATGTATTTTAGAAGCTTTCTCTTGAAAGTGGTGTTCCTATCCAGACACCTTCGCTTCCAAGATATTCACGCTTTTCGCCTTCTATCAAAAACTGAACATTGTCTACAGTAGGAAATGCTGTTGCTGTGTATACAATCTGCTGCAGCTGACCTCTTGTTCCTTCTATGCCAAACTGATTGAACTCGAAGTCGCTTGAAAAGCTCAGTGTTGCAGTTCCCTTGCTAAGTGATGCACTCAAAAGCTGTGTACCTGTCGAAATAAGAGTCCTGCATCCTTCAGCTTCTTCTTCTGGTGTCGGACCTGTTATGAGTGCATTTACTGCGTCTACAAGCGGGCTTGAGGATTTTGGCATGGCTCTTGTTATTTCTTTGCGTGCAACAGAACCGTTGCTGTTAATGCTCATGAAATACAGGCGGAGATTCATCTGGCGTCCGAGGTTTGCAGCGGCATTTGCTGCTTCTGCATCTGTCACTGTTGCTGGTGTAGAGTCTGACTCTTCGTTATTTGCTGCATTTTCTTCGTAAGAATTTGACTGCGCATTTTCTCCTGCTTGACCGAGCAGTGATGAAATCTGTGAGTTTGCACTTGTTATGAGATTGATTTCTTCGTTTGCATTTCCTGTAGTTGTTACAGGTTCTACGTCATTTTTTTCACGCACAACATCTGGTGCGTTTTCAATAAACGATGGTGTCTTTCCAAACATGCGGCTGAAAAAACCTGTCTGTTTAAGGTTTGAAATAATCTTACCTTGATTAACTACAAACATAATGAATAAAATCAGAGCTGCAACTACCCATAGAGCGAGTGTAAATCCTGAACCTGATTTGTTGTCTTTATTTCTTCCGCCGTTAGCGTTGTTATCTCTATCTGCCATCTTTTTATTATAATCCACACATGGCAAATTATCAATTACCATAATAAGTCCCTCTTTTGAAAAGAGTTCTTATGTTGATGGACAAATGCGTATCAAGTGATTATACTTTTTGTGTTGTATCTGGAAATTTTAGTTTTCAGATGCGTCAAAAAAGCTATGTTTATTATTGTATAATTAAATCAGTTTTAAGCTTGCTTGTACATTGAGAACATTGTGACACTTGCTCTGTGGCGAGATTGTTGATTAGATGTGTTTTTGTTTATAGAGGTTTTTTATGGCAGAAAAAATTGCAAAAAATATTACAGAACTTGTAGGAAATACACCTGTTCTGGAGCTTTCGAATATTGAAGCAAAGTACGGTCTCAAGGCTCGTCTTGTTGCAAAACTTGAATATCTGAATCCGGCCGGCAGTGCAAAAGACCGTATTGCAAAGGCGATGATTGATACTGCGTTCAAAGAAGGCAAAATTACCAAAGACAGTGTAATTATTGAGCCGACAAGCGGAAATACTGGTATTGGTCTTGCTGCTGTGGCTGCAAGTTATGGTCTCAAATGTATTCTCACTATGCCGGAAACTATGTCAGCGGAGCGCCGCGCACTTCTCAAAGCTTACGGTGCTGAAATTGTTCTGACAGACGGAGCCTGTGGTATGAAAGGTGCTGTCGACAAGGCTAACGAACTTGCTGCAAAGACACCTGGAAGTTTTATACCTGCTCAGTTTGATAATCCTGTAAATGCTCTTGCACATGAGCAGACTACAGGTCCTGAAATTTGGGATCAGACAGATGGTGCTGTTGATGTTTTTGTTGCTGGAGTCGGTACTGGAGGAACTATTACAGGTATTGGACACTACCTGAAGGGCAAAAAGCCTTCTGTCAAAGTTGTTGCAGTTGAGCCTGCGGGAAGTCCTCTTCTTTCTGAAGGTCATGCAGGAGCTCATCAGCTTCAGGGAATTGGCGCAAACTTTATACCTTCTGTTTTGGATACAAAAGTTTATGACAGCGTTGTCCCTGTTAAAGACGAAGATGCTTTTGAATTTGGCCGTGAAGCAGCGAAGTGCGAGGGTGTTCTTGTCGGAATTTCTGCAGGTGCAGCTTTGTGGGCTGGCGTGCAGGAGGCCAAAAAGAGTGAGAATGCAGGAAAAACTGTTGTAGTCTTGTTCCCGGATACTGGTGACAGATATTTGTCTACTCCACTTTTTCAAAAATAAATCATATTGAATAATTGAAAATAAAAATCGCCTGTAGAGTTTAATGTCAGCTTTACAGGCGATTTGTTTTTATAGTTTCTTGGAAAACTTTTTATCAGAAATAGAATTTTGCACTCAATGTATTTCCGGTAAAGTTAACAACCTGTCTGTTGTTGTATTTTATCTGTGCAATTCTGGTGTGAATGAAAGGAACAAAAAATCCGATTGCAGTTCCCAATGTGGCACCTGACAGAACGTCTGTCATAAAGTGATTGCCGCTGGCAACTCTGAGAACGCCTGTACCGACTGCAATGCTGTACGAAATTGCGACAAGCGGCCATCTCAGGGATGATTCTGGATAGTATTCGCTGAACACATAAGTCAGGAATGCGGCACCCATAAATGCGTCTGTAGAATGTCCGCTCGGGAAGGACATGACAAAATCTCCGCTTTTTACGCCGTCAGATTCCCATGATGACGTGTACATGTATGGACGCGTTCGTCTGATTTGTGTTTTTATGATGTTTTTGATACCGTATGTAAAACACCATGTTTCTGCATACATTACACCTACAGTCAGAAAATCCATGGAATCCATGTTGCCTGCGATGGTCTGTCCGGAGAAAACAGCCAGTGGCAGAATGTATCCTCCGAGTGCAACAGCAACATCTCCTGCACGGTCTACATTTTTGCTGTATCGGTTGTACCACAGTCTGTCAAAACTGTTTATGCTGTCTTTGTTGTAAGATCTTTCATACCATTTTGGAAAATCAGAATATTTGGTAAGAGCAAAGCCTGTTATTGCTGCGGCTGCTCCAAATGTCAAAAGTGCGGTATCCGGCAGGGCACTTAATGCGAACGGCGGACATTCGTAATCGTATTTATTTGTTGATGTACTTTTTTTCTCTACGTTGGAGAATGTGATGTCCTGAGCGCTCAGTGGGAGAGATGTTAAGACAAATATAATTACGGCAGAAAATAAACGAAGTGCTTTAATCATTTTTTGCAGCTCTTGATAGTTCGTACATAATTACAGCAGAAGCCTGTGCAACGTTCAGGCTGTCAACACGAGGACCGTCAGTGCCGGCATTTACTCCTGTATACGGGATAATTACAAGATGATCACAGTTACTTCTGACAATATCTGAAATTCCGTTCTCTTCATTGCCGAGAACGACTATGGCACCTTTACCTTTACAGTGCTGTTTGAGGCATGATATATCATTTTTTGCGTCGAGTGCGGTGCCGATTCTGACCATGCGGTCTTTCATGCCGACAAGAAGTTTTGTGATAGAGCGGATGGAGTAGATGTTTACAAACTCCATTCCGCCTTCGGCTACGCGGTAGCTGCTTGTTGTGATGGATGACTGTGCTTCATCGAGCGGGATAACTATATTTTTTATACCGAAGAATGCTGCACTTCTGACGATAGCGCCAAGATTGTTTGCATTTCCGACTCTGTCCAGAAGAATGGCGCTTTCGTTATTGCTAACCCAGTCAGCTGTGATATTTGTATTCAGCGGAGGAATTTGCGGCTGTTCAATCATGGCAACAACGCCCTGGTGATGAACACTTCCGCAGAGTTTTTCCAGTTCTTCCGGGTTTTCCACTTGATTATATGGTTTTTTGTTAGCTGCAAGTTTTTTGCAGAGACCGCCAAAAAGCGGGGCTCTTTCTTTTGTAAAATAAAGGCGCTGGATTTTTTCCCAGTGAACTTTTTCCAGAGTTTTGACAGCTGCAAAACCGCAGACTGCGAGTTCGTTTTTTGCTGTATTTTTCATGTTTCTCCCATGATATAGTTACAGGCATCAAAAAATATTGCTGTTTCAGATGCCTTTGCGAGGTTTAACCTGTTGAAATTAAACAGCTGAAAACATCGCATTTTTAAATTTAAGATGAGTTTTTCTAGTCTAAAACTTCTTGGATATCGTAGTTTTAAACATCACTTTTTATATATTGCTCATAATGGGCAATGTTTACCTGTTAAATCTTAACTGGTAAAAGTTTTTTGGTAAAGAGCACTTCTAAAAAATTGTTTATAAGATGCTGTGTAAGATATTACTGAGATGATATGGTTGATTTCAAAACTTTAAGTTTTTTTAAATTTAGCATAGTCACCGTCAAAGCTTTTTTCAAGAAAATCTATTCTATATATGGAACGCAGCCATAAGGAGTGTCCTGATATACAAGAAAATCGTGTATTGCAAGAAAACCTTCTTTGCTTATGTCCGAAACTCTGGCGGCGTCGCAGTGTATCATTTTAACAAGAGGATCCATGTATCTTTTTTTGACGTTGAACGAAACTGAGTAGCAGTTTGGCAAAGGCTCGTTTGTGTGTTCGATTTTTGTCATATTTCTGTATGTTCGAAACAATCGCTGGAAATCTTTTTCGCCGTTCAAATCTGTATATTCTTCAAAGCGTGAAATGAGAGATACTTCATCCATGTTGTAAAGTTCATTTTCTGTGATGCATCCGTATTTAAGTGCGAGATTCGTGACGTCTGCCAGAAGCTGCATGGCGATTTTATCTTCGTTCTGCTGCAGTAGAATACCGATTTTGAGAAACTTTTTTGTGTATTCTACGGCGGCCTCGACATGAGCAAAGCCGAGTTCTGGTTTACCTTCCTCATTTTTGAGAATCATGATGTCTGAATAATTCTCTTTGATAGAATCAAGATCCCATGTTCCGTCAAGTGCGGCGGCACTCGGATACATATATTCAAGTCTGTCTGCACTGAGACGGGGAATTTGATTGTCGCATATAGGATATATGTGATAGTTATCGATTTCGTGTTTATATATGCCGTCACGGAAAAGTAGTTCTGTTAAATCAGGATCGTCATTTATGATGATTGAAGTCTGGCTTTCTGTACTTTCCTGTCTCATTCTGTCGCCGTTTTTGAAGTCAATGACGTGGCTGAATGCCGGTGTTGAGATATCGTGCATCAGGGATGCAAGAGTCTGCTTTTTATTTTTTGTGAAATTCCATGTGATAAGAGCTGTTCCGATAGAGTGGTCAAGACGTGAATAGTAAAATTGGTTATGAAAAAGAGGTGTCCAGTCAGTTCCGCATAGAAGGCCTACACCTGCCAGGCGCTGCATAACAGGAAGATTGATATATTCATCCAGAAAATCCGGATAATCAGCACAGAGAATTTTGTGATATGCTTTTGATGTAAATGCCTGCATTTCTATTTTCCTAGCGCCCAAAGAATGGTTCCATCATTTAGCAGTATATACACGCCAAGTACGACAAATAGTAAAGGTATGATGACCTGGTGAGATTCCAGAATGTAATCTTTTATAGATTTTGCGTTCATTACAGCAATAGCTGTTAAGCACCAGATGATTTCCATTACTGCAAAAACTATGCATGCTGTAATAAACTCTGATTGTGAAAGCGATGTAAAAAAAGATATATACACAGCGATATTATCACCGCTGTCCGCAAGTGTTATGACAAATGTTTCTGCCACCAAAAAAACAAAAAACAGGGATTTGAAAGATATACTTTGTTTTTTGCTGTCGGTATTCTTTTTCTTGTATCCCTGTATGCCATACCAAATTCCTATGAAAATCGGTATTAATCCGAGAAGCCCGAGCATTCCTCTTGGTATCACACATAAAATATCAGAGAAATATTTGCAGGCTACAACAACAAATGTAAGTCCTACGTATTTACCTATTATAACAGCAATTTTCTTTTCTAGCGAGTAAACTTTGCTGAAAAGTACAAAAAGAACGATAAAATCGTCCATTTCTGTTGTGATAAATGCGATGATTGAAGCTGCTGTTACAAGTCCCATATCTTTCTGCCGGCTGTCTGGTTATGCCCCTAAAATATTTTTAGGGGCCTGCATTTAAACCGCGTCTATCTGCGGTTTTGAACTTCTTACCTCGCATGAGGTGTTTTAGTTATCGCTGTCAGAACTTTCGTTCACTATGCGGTTGTATATTTTGTCCAAATCTGTGCTGGAAAAATAATCTATGGTAATTCTGCCTTTATTGAAGTCTCCTGTGAGTTTAACTTTTGTTCCAAGCACTTCAATGAACTTCTGTTCCATTGCTGCATAGTTCGGGTCACGCGAATCAGAAACATCGTCTTGTCCTGGCTTTTTCGGCTTAAGTGCGCTGTTCAGTTCAGCAGCCTGTTTTTCTGTCTGGCGGACAGAAAGTCCGTCGTTTATGACATGCTTGAAAAGTGAACTCTGGTCAGCAGGATTTGCAACGCTTAAAAGAGCACGGGCATGTCCGGCACTTAGTTCTCCTGAGGCAAGTGCATTTCTGACTTCCTGAGGTAGCTTTAACAGTCGAAGCATGTTTGCAACTGCAGAACGGCTTTTTCCGACGCGTTCGGCAACTTCGTCCTGAGTTATGTGCTCCAGTTCCATGATTTCATGGTAAGCTTCGGCTTCTTCGACAGGGTTGAGATCTGTTCGCTGAATGTTTTCAATGAGGGCTACTTCCAGCTTGCGTGCATCAGAATACTTTCTGAGCTGAACTGGAACTTTCTCAAGACCTGCAGCTCTAGATGCTCTTGTTCGTCTTTCTCCGGCGATGATATAGAATGTGCCGTCCTCTGCGTCTTCGATGATGATAGGGGAGAGAACGCCTTCTTTGCGAACTGATTCTGTGAGTTCTGCAAGTTTGCTTTCGTCAAAATAAGTACGCGGCTGATGTGGGTTCGGTTTTAAAAGATTCGGGTCAACCCAGAGAGTTCCGTTTTCGTCTGTAGTGATTCCAGCCGGGAGATTTCTGACAGATGGAATTGTCTGTGTACTTGTGCCCTGTGAAACCTGCTGAACTGGCTCTGATGTATTTACGTCCTGAGTTCCGGCAGAGAAATTTTCTGATGCTGTATTTTCTGATGCAGTGTCAGAAGATGAAGTTCCAGAAGGTACTGATATGTCTATTGATGACTCTAATTCAAAATCACTGCTTTCAGGGATAAGAGAATTTATTCCTCTTCCCAACCCACCATGCTTAGCCACGACTTATTACCTCTTGTGCAAGTTTTTCATAGCTTTTTGCGCCTGTACAATTCGGGTCATAGAGACAGATAGGTTCTCCGTAAGAAGGAGCTTCTGAAAGTCTGACATTACGTGGGATGATTGTATTGAATACTGCGTCTTTGAAGTATCCTTTTACCTGCATGACAACGTCCTGTGCAAGACGGGTTCTTGAATCGTACATTGTAAAGAAGATACCGCAAATCTGAAGGTTTTTGTTTATACTGTGCTGAACTCTTTTTACAGTTTCCAGAAGAAGAGAGATTCCTTCGAGTGCAAAATATTCACACTGCATAGGGACAAGAATACTGTCTGCAGCTGCAAGTCCGTTGAGTGTCAAAAGTCCGAGCGATGGAGGACAGTCTATAAGAATGTAATCATAGGAACAGCGAAGAGAATCGAGAGCTTTTTTGAGATAAAATTCTCTGCCTTCTTTATCTGCAAGTTCAATCGTAACACCAGACAAATCTATATCGGCGCTGATGACATCCAGACCTTTGACTTTCGAATGTTTGATTGCCTGTTCTGGAGTTGTGTTGTTATACATGAGCTCGTATATGGTAGGTTTTTCTTTGCTGACACCGACACCACTGGACATATTTCCTTGACTGTCGAAATCCACAAGAAGCACTTTTTTACCGGCAAGAGCAATATATGCACCAAGGTTGATAGCAGATGTTGTTTTTCCTACTCCACCTTTCTGGTTAACGAAAACAATAACCTTTCCCATAGTGTTTAATTATATCATTTTTCGGGCTGGAAGTATAGGGCAAAGTAAAATAAAACTGAATACGTACACAGCTCTGCAAAAATTGCTTTTTTCCACAATAGTTATTATACTCTGCCGTATGATATTGTCTGTTACTTTTTCAAAGCCATCCAAAGATTGTGAAAAAAATCTTGGAAAAGAATACGTCCGCATAAGAATCTGGAGGACAGCTTCTGCCGGATTGAAAACTTCCGCGGGGCAGAGTGATTTTCATAAAGATTCAGAAAAAGACACTCTCCGCAAAAATTCTTGCAAAGTTTACGATGCGGAGTTCTTCACACAGACACAGTCATTTCGTAAGTCTTTTACAGAAGATGAACTTGAATCTTTTATAAAAGAACATATCGGTACAACTTTTAAGAACGTTGTTCAGAGAACTGATACACAGGAAATAACAACAATGACAAACAGGCACGGCGAGACGAAAACTCTCGTAAAAGCGGTGAAAGGCTCAAATCTTTCGTCGTTTCAAAAACATGCTGACAAAACAAAGAATTACATAATCAAAGAAGGAAAACCTGTACCTTTCCTTGTGAAATTGGGTGTCATGACGAAGGAAGGAAAAATTGTTTCCCAGAAGTATGACAAATTCAGGCAGATAAACCGCTTCCTTGAGTATATAAATGACATACTTGATGATCTGACAGCTCGTGCTACAAATGGAGAAGGTTTTTGCAAAGACAGACCTCTGCACATAGCTGACTTTGGCTGCGGCAAATCGTATCTGACTTTTGCAGTGTATTACTTTCTGCATGAGATAAAGGGGATTCCTGTAGAAATCACTGGACTTGATCTGAAAGAAGATGTTATTGCCGACTGCCAGAAGCTTGCCGATGAGTCTGGCTACGAAAACCTCCATTTTTATGTTGGAAATATTGCAGAGTTTTCGTATAAACATGCGCCGGATATGATTATTACACTTCATGCCTGTGATAAGGCGACAGATTATGCTTTGAACTACGCAGTTTCGCAAAAGGCAAGTGCTATTTTGTCTGTTCCGTGCTGTCAGCATCAGATAAATGCAGAACTCGATGAAGTAAAGTCTCAGATTGGAGATGAAAGTCCTTTTGCAGCTCTTACACGTTATGGCATTATTAAAGAAAGATTTGCAGCTCTTGTAACAGATGCTCTTCGCGCAGAGATTTTGGAACAGAACGGTTACAGCGTGCAGGTGCTTGAGTTTGTTGATATGTCACATACTCCGAAAAATCTTTTGATACGCGCAGTGAGAAAAAGAAACTGTGAAAATGCACGTGAAGAAAATCAGGACAGACAATCGGCAGAGCGTTCTTTGTGTCGAACGCAGTCTCTGATGGATGCGCTTCATGTTTCTCAGGAATTAGATACTTTGCTTGAAAGAAAATAAAATGCTTTCAGTCTTGAATTTACAAGGCTGAAAAACGCAGGTTATTTTGTAAAAATTGAAATTTTCAAAGATGTCCTTGCGTTTTTTTGAAGCTTTTTTTATTTAATCGAGAACGTATTTTTCTATGAAATCACCGACACCGCTTTCATCGTTTGTTTTGTCCGTAACAAAATCTGCAATTTCTTTGATGTAATCAAGACCGTTCTTCATGGCGATACCGTGTCCGCACAATCTGATCATGCTTTCGTCATTCATGCTGTCACCAAATCCCATTGTCTGCTCTTTTGGAATACCGATGTGGTCTGCCAGAAACGAGATGCTTTCGCCTTTGCCGCAGTTTGGCGGCAGAATTTCCAGAAAGTAAGGTTTGCTTATAAAAATCACAGCTTTATCGCCGAACTGTTGTTTGAGTGTAACCTGAAGTTTCTGAAGAATCTCAGGTTTTCCTGGAATCAGCATTTTTGAAAAGCCTTTTTTCAGAAAGTTTTCGTAATCTGGAACGACTCTGCCTTTGAGGTGACAGAGGTCGACGTCGAGCCTGACCCAGTCATTTTCTTCTTTGTAATAAATTGTATCCGGTGAATAAACTTCGCTTGCAAGTCCGATTTTGCGGGCCTGTCTGTCTGCTTCGATAAGAATTTCCGGGGCTACGGACTTTGTGTAAATCTGTCTGCGTTCATGCATGTCATAAACCGAACATCCGTTTATTGCGATGATGTATCGTCCGCTTTCAAGTCCTGCGATTTCGAGCCTGCGGACAAATGGCAGGATTGCTTCTTCAGCTCTTCCAGAACATAGCACCATATAGATGCCTGCTTTCGCCGCGCGTTTGAGAACTTCCACGTTTTTGTCACTTATCTGAGCATTTGCGTCTAAAAGCGTGTCGTCCAGATCTAATGCAATGAGTTTTGTGCTTAAATGATTCTTCGGTGTTTTTGTCATGATGTTTCCGTTAAAAATTATTGCAATGCATGTCTGATTTTGAACCGGAAAATATCCGGTTTTTAACTTTTCTATTAGCCAGATTTTTAAAAGAAATCCGCTTCCTTCTGGGAAGCGGATTTTATGCGTTCATCAGTTAGCGGACAAGTTTTCTGTAAATTGTTTTGTGAGGATGATCTGCATCGTCGCCGAGCATCTTCTTGCGCCACTCTGAGTATTCGCTCCAGTTTCCCTCAAACCATTTGACTTCACTGTTGTTTTCGAATGCAATGATATGTGTACAGATACGGTCAAGGAAATAGCGGTCATGGCTGATGACAAGGACGACGCCTGCAAACTCGTTTATTGCTTCTTCGAGAGAACGTGTCGTCGTGATGTCGAGGTCGTTTGTCGGTTCATCCAAAAGCAGGACGTTTCCGGATTCTTTGAACATAAGACCCATGTTGAGTCTGTTTTTCTCTCCTCCTGAAAGAACTGAGACTTTTTTGTTCTGTTCAGGACCGTTGAAGTTGAACCATGAGCAGTATGCACGGCTGTTTACTTCACGGATTCCGCCGTTCAAAGCTCTGCCTTTTTCGTCAACTGCGCCGAGCTTAACAAGGTCTGCTCCGTCAGAGAGTGTTTCCCAGACAGTTTTGTTCGGATCGAGTTTGCCTCTCATCTGGTCGACATATACAAGCTTGACTGTTTCGCCGATCTTGAATGAACCAGAATCCGGCTTTTCTTCGCCGTCTGTTCCGTCTGGCATGCTGACTTTCTGTCCGGCAGCTGACGCTATCATCTTGAACAGAGTCGTCTTACCGGCTCCGTTCGGTCCTACGATGCCGACAACGGCACCTGCTGGAATATGGAAGTCGAGGTTCTCAAAAAGAACTCTGTCATCAAATGACTTTGTTACCTGCTGTGCGTCGATTACTACGTTGCCGAGTCTTGGACCTGCCGGTATAGAAATCTGAGAATCCTTAAGCTTGATTCTTTTGCTTTCTTCTGCGAGAAGTGCTTCATAGCGTGTTATATGCTCTTTATGCTTTGCCTGACGGCCTTTTGCACCTGCATGAATCCATTCAAGCTCTTCCTGCATTTCTTTCTGGCGTACAGAAGCCTGCTTTTCTTCCAGGGCAAGACGTTTTTGTTTAGCTTCAAGCCATTCGGAATAGTTACCTTTGAAAGGATATCCTTCGCCTCTGTCCATTTCCAGAATCCATCCGGCGACATTGTCAAGGAAATAACGGTCGTGTGTGATAGCGATGATTGTTCCTGGATAGTTCTGAAGATGACGTTCAAGCCATGCAACAGTCTCTGCGTCCAGATGGTTTGTCGGTTCATCCAGAAGAAGGATGTCCGGCTGCTGTAAAAGAAGGCGGCACAAAGCAACACGACGGCGTTCTCCTCCTGAGAGAACATCTACAACCTGATCTGCAGGAGGGCAGCGCAGGGCGTCCATAGCAAGTTCGAGGTTTGCATCGAGATTCCATGCATCGCAAGCGTCGAGCTTTTCCTGAAGTTCTGCCTGGCGTGTACAAAGTTTATCATAGTCGGCATCAGGATCTCCGAAAGCTTCATTTACTTTATCAAATTCTTCCAAAAGGTCAGTAGTTTGCTTGACACCTTCTTTGACAATTTCCATAACTGTTTTGCCAGGCTCAAGATATGGCTCCTGTTCAAGGTAACCCATTGTATATCCCGGCAGAAGTTTTGTTTCTCCGGTATAGTCTTTATCGATTCCTGCAAAAATCTTAAAAAGAGAAGATTTACCGGCTCCGTTTTCACCGATAACACCGATTTTTGCTCCGTAATAATATGAAATGCTTATGTCTTTGAGGACTACTTTTGTTCCGTAAGCACGCGAAACACGGTCCATAGTGTAAATAATTTTCTTGTCGTCTACAGTCTTTGCCATACGCTCTATGATATAGTAAGATTAAAGGTGTTACAAGCCGTGAGATGTATAATATATCTCTTTCCAGTTTTTCAATGTTTTTTTTGTTTTGAATACTTTATTTCTGCATCCTGAATAAGTTTTTTTTGGACTTCTTCGAATCCCGGGAGAATGACATATTCTTTGTAATATTTTATACCTGCTATATGCAGAATGTGTTTGATTTTCCGCTTGAGAATATCTTTACCTTTTAATTTGTGGGATAGCTTGAGATTTCTTCCAAAACAAATGCTGTACATTTTTTTATAAAATTCTTTAAGAGGACTGACCGATTCTTTGTGCCATGGTTTGTAACCGGATGAGTAATGTATAATGACAGGATTTTTTGTTGCATCTTCAATTTCCGGCATAAATTCAGCAGCAATTGAAAAGCCGTCAGTTTTTTGATAGAACTGGTGCAGAACGTTATACTTAAAGGCAACGAAGTTTACAGTACCGCGCAAAACATAATTCAGTGCATCCTGATCGTGCCATTTACAGATATCGCCGTGTTCTGTTATGAATTTCATTGTTGTATTCTGGATATCGTGTTTTCTCCAGTAATCGAGATTTATCAGGATGTTTCCGGCATCAAAATATCCGAGACTTTGATCATAACCGAGTCTGTCGTAAGATTCTTTGTCATTGAAACGACAGTCCCTTACTGCAGCACATGAGAATCCGTCCAGGTTTGAATTGTAGTATTCTGAGATATCATCGATGATAAGCATGTCGCTGTCTATGTATAGAATGCGATGTATGTCATCTCCTATTATGGAAGGCATGACGATTCTGAAGTATGTTGCGACAGAAACATGATCTTGTGCTCTTATCGGGCAATTTGAGAACAGAGAAGCATCGATATTTTTTATATAAAGCTTTGATGTATTTGTAATTTTTTCAAAAGGTTCTGACAGAAGTTTTTTGCATTTGTCGGAAAGCCCCGTTGTCAGAATATATACGTCAAATGAGTATTTTGAGTTTGTTAATAAAAGAGATGCTATTGCTGCACCTGTAGGCATTGCATAATTGTCGTCTGTTGAAAAAACAATATTCATTTTTTGCATTGTAAAAATCCTGTTATTTTATTTTTAGTAAAGTGATGAGAAGATTTGTCAAAGGCCATGAAAAACATGAAAGACGGATAATTGTGCGGTCTCTTAAAGAAAAAGATGAAAAAACTTTTTTTTGAATATCTTCTTTTTTATATAAATAAGAGACATATTTTCTGTCTTTACCGCATGTTGCAAACAGAAGCCAGATTTTTGTATTTAATTTGAGATAAGTAAAACTGTAATTGTCGAAAATATTCTTTATTTTTAGGAATGACTCCATTTCTTTTATGACATTTTCAATCTGTCTGATTTTGTTTTCAGAAAAAGAGCTTACAAGCGAATCTGACATCTTGTTGTAGTGATACAGAGGTTTTTCTATATATGAAATTTTTGAAGCAAAAAAGAATGCCTTTGTACATATAAGCATATCTTCCCATATGTTCAGACCTTCAACCCATGAGATTTTGTTACTTTTGAAAAAATCTGTTCTGAATAATTTTATCCAGAGCCATCCTTGAATTTGTCCTCTGAGTATGCCGTTTAAACAATCTGTGCTGCTTTCAGGTAATGGACATTTTTTTATAAAGCTTCTATCAGTTCTCTCGAAAAAACAGTCACAGCCCGTTATATCTGCACCGCATAGTTCTGCTTTCGAAAAAAGTGAAGATATGTAATCTGGTTCATACCAGTCATCACTGTCTGCATTGATGAAATATTTGCCTTTAACTTTTGAAAAAGCTGTATTTCTTGCTCCTGCGAGACCTTTGTTTGTATTGTGGTGAATTATTTCGATATTGTTTTTCAGGAGGGGATAGTGTGAAATCACCTCTGTAAGTTTTGCAATAGAGTCATCAGGGGTACAGTCATCAACGAAAATAAACTGAATGTCTTCAGCCATTGTTTGATTAAAAAGGCTTTCTGCGCATTGTTTTATAAATTTGGAGACATTGTATACAGGAACACAGACTGAGACAGAGTAGCTTTTGCACATAAAGATAACTTTGCAAATTGTAGTTTCTTTTTATTTTTTGTGCAAGAATCTTGCTTTTGTTATGCGTTTGTTCAAATTTGTTTGTGTTAAAACATATGTTAAAAATAAGCTGCAAATGCTTTTGCCTATTGACTTTTGTTGTGCTTTGTCATAACATAAAGCTCCTGCGGAATCTCCGTTGGTAAGGTTGGTGAAAAAAACTTGGCAAGTATCTTTGTTGAAGACAATGAGAATCTTGAGAAGGCTATTAAGCGTTTCAAGAGAATGGTTGAAAAAGAAGGTATTATCCGCGAATACAAGAAGCGTGAGTACTACGAAAAGCCTTCTACAATCCTTAACCGCAAGAACAAGGCAATTCAGCGTAAGCTTATGAAGAAGAGCCACGGTGGCAGTTCTAGATTACATGATTCTAAGGCATACTAATTTCTAAGTTTAAGGACACAGACCTTTGGATTTTTCCAGAGGTCTTTTTTTTATTTGCCATGCTTTTTATGAACTTAATTTCTGAAAACTCCTTTTGCCGTTTAAAGTGGAGCTGAGATTTATGAAAAAAATCATTTTATTATTTTCTGTAATTTTATTTTTATTTATCTCGTGTGTTTCAACACCTGGTGTGAAATCTTCTGCCATGCATGATTCTGCACATAGTACGCCTGTCTCTGCTTCAGAATCTTTTGATTCTTCAGAAAAACGTGAGAAAAATACAGATTTTATACCAGCCCGTTTTGACTGGAAAAACATTACAGACGGTGTTGAGATGTATACTTTTACTTCCAAAGAGATACCGCTGATTTATTACGCTGTAAAAATTGATTTGTCAAAAAATAAATTTACTCTTGCATCTTATCCGGATACAGATACAGCAGTAAAAGATGGTTTTTATCAGGCAAGGAAGACTTCTGCTTTTGCAAAGATAAATAAATGTGCGGTCGCTGTAAATGCAGCACCTTTTGAGCGCAAAGGTGTCAGTAAAGTGTCTGCCATTGGTATACACAAAATAAGGGGGACTGTTCTGTCAAAAACGGCATCTCGTTACGGGGCTGTGGCTTTTTCTTCTGATGCTGAAGGCTGCATAACGCAGTGTGCAATTGTTTCAAAACAGTCCGATGATGTTTTGAGTACATACGACAGTGCTTTCGGAGGTTTTTTCGCTGTTCTCGTCGACGGGGTAGAGCAGTCGTTTGCCGCACAGACATTTGATTCCAGGAGCGGTATAGGTGTTTCTGCTGACGGCAGAACTATTTATCTTCTTGTTGCAGAAGGTGAGGAAAAAATAAAAAGCCGTGGGCTTTCCTACCAGGAATGTGCAAAAATATTCAAAGCAATGTCATGTTCTTCTGCTCTGGAACTGGATGGCGGAAGCTCGTCTGATTTGTGCATAAATGGAAAATCTATTCTTTCGTATTCATCGACAGTTGCTCAAGGAAGCAATTTTGGTTTTTGTATAAAGAATTCTTTCTGAAATCTGAAAAATCCCCGGAAAACAGCAGCTTTGTCACAGAACTTAGGGTTTGTATTCTTGGTAAAAAGAATTTGCAGCTGAAAATCATATGTTTCATTACGCGCAGTGTGTTATGTTTTCTGTGGAAAAATGTCTCTATTATCCGATTATAAAATATCCGATTATAAAAATTATCCGAGCAAATAAAAAAGCAGTATTTCTAGAATCTGTAGTTGAAGTGAACTTCAAATCAGGTTTTATGAAATACTGCTTTTTTTTTATTTACTGAACTTGTCTGGTCTCCTGCCGTTTGCATTGAGACAGGAGATTTTCACAGACTTTTGCTTAGAGCTTTTTTTAGAATGCCGGAGGAACAAAGTCTATGGCCGTTGTTTCGTCAAAGCCGTACATGAGATTCATGTTCTGAACAGCCTGGCCTGCAGCACCTTTTATCATGTTGTCAAGACAGCTTGTTATTTCAAGCATTTTGCCGTCGTTTACGATATACATCTGCATATCACAGTAGTTTGAATAGCGGACAACTCTTGTTGTTGCTGCGACTCCGTCCGGCAGGACACGGACAAATGGCTCGTCTTTGTATGTGTCCTGATAGAGTTTGCGGAAAGCTTCTACACCTTTTTTTGCAAGTTCGATTCCTTTGTCGTTGAGCGGTGCATAGATTGTACTGAGAATGCCGCGGTTCTGAGGAAGAAGGTGAGGTGTGAAGATGACGTTGACATCGTTTCCTGAAAGAATTGTACAGTTACGTGCAATTTCGCTCTGATGGCGGTGATTTCCGACTTTATAGGCAGAGAAACTTTCGCCGCATTCGCAGAACTGGTTACTCATGCTTGGATTTCTTCCTGAACCTGTTACACCGCTCTTGCTGTCTACAATGATTGCGTCTGTTTTTACAAGATGCTCTTTGAGAACAGGAAGCAGTGCGAGAGTTGCACTTGTAACATAGCAGCCAGGATTTCCGATGATTCTTGCTTTTTTGATTTCTTCTCTGTTCATTTCAGGTGAGCCGTATACACTCTCTTTGTGAACATCCGGGAAATCCCAGTCTTTTTTATACCAAGTCTTGAATGTTTCTTCGTCCATGCCGTATCGGAAGTCAGCACTCAAATCGATAATTTTCTTGCCGTTTTTGACGCAGTAATCTGCATACTGTTCTGCAATACCGTGTGGCAGTGCTGTAAAGAGAACGTCTGCCTTTTCTTTGACTTCGTCTGCTGTGAGCAAAAGTCCTTCGCATTTGTCAGAGAGCTGGCCGATGAGATTCTGATAGACTTCTTCGATTCTTTTGCCTTCAAAACTGACGGAACTTACGTATATTTTTTCTACCTGAGGATGTCTCAAAAGAATTCTTAAAAGTTCTACGCCTGCGTAGCCAGTTGCACCTATGATTCCTGCTTTTATCATGTTTTTCTCCCTGCTGATGAAGATTGCTCTAAAAAAATGATTTTTAGAGATGCCTGATAGTATTAAAACAAAAAAAATGATACACTCATGGAATGAAACAATCAATAATTACGACGAAAAATATTGCTAAAATTGCAGCTGTTATAGTTTTTTCTGCTGTACAGTTCGTGTCATGTGCTTCTTTTAAAAGTGGTGTTCCAAAAGAAGAGCCTTCTATGGATACGACAGACAGCGAGCTTATTCAGCTTGGTCAAAGTGCTTATGATAATAATAATTACAAACTTGCTGAATATTACTATAAACTTCTGCTTCAGAGATTTGGTTCAGATGCAGGTGATTATGTAGAAGGCCGTTATGAGCTTGCTCATATTGCAGTGAAAAGAAAGAATTATGAAGTTGCAGTTCCTATGCTCCAGGAAATTATAGAGATTTACGAAAGTCTTCCAAGTTATTATCTGCCGCCTTCATATAAGAAACTTGCAGAAATTGAACTGGAAAAAATTCCTCCGGAAGTCGTTGAGGCTGTAAAATACCGTCAGGAATACGATGAAATGGATGATGAAATGTATTGATTGAGTTGTTGAAAAAAAACTCAGTTTTTGGGCGGTAACTTTGAAAATGTTATTGTTCGAAAATTTACAGAATCTGATTTTTTTGAACTTGCAGACACCTCTGAGAATATTTTTCAGAGGTGTTTTTTTTATTTGCCGTGATTTCATCCATATTTTGAAGTCTGGCATCTTGTAGTACTGATATTATGATATATGCCGGGACATTGAAAAAACATCATTTGCAGAAAAGAAAAGCGGGTGTCAGCCTTGCCACCTCTGCGGCATACCTTAAGCCGAAACCCGCTGTCTAAATTAGTAACATATTGCGGAGCCTGTCTTTGTACGGCTCCGCTTTTTTTACCAGCTCTTTGTTTTGCTGTTTCCGTCAGGAACAATGACACAATCAAATGTTACGCCTTTTTCCTGTGCTTTTTTCATGACAGTGTCCTTTGTAACACGGACAGATCCTCTTGGCTTTGAGTGTGGCGGTGCATCGCCGACAAGGATAACTTTCTTTGTGGCTTCATCTCTCCAGTCAAAGTAAACAACACTGGCATAGAGAGCTTCGTAAACCGGCTCCGGTATGTCTCCGCCCTCGCTTCCGCGAACCTGAATTTCCTTGAGACTTGACGTGAACTTGTCAAAACTGTCTGTAAACGGATAGAGTTTGACAGGCAGCTGCTTGTATTTCCAGTTGTCCCCATAGTCACGATAGAAAACAAGACCGATCCTCAAATCGTCAAATTCTTTCATCTGCTCCTGGAATCTTGGAAGCCATCTTTCTCTAAGGCTCTGGATATCATCTTTCATACTTCCGGTTGCATCGATAGCAAAAACGATATCAACAATGCTCTTTGGATTTATTTCTTCAACAATTCTGTAAAGGTCTTCTGAAAGTGAATCGGGTCCTTTTGAATATGTGAATTTTCCGTTTGCCTTGTCTGCAATATCATTAAAAGATGTTGTTGCATCCTGATTATAGTCATCTGTCAGAACTATAACAGGTTCTGGTTCTGGTTCTGGTTCTGGTTCGACGATAACGACAGGTTCTGGCTCCGGTTCCGGTTCAACGACAGGTTCTGGCTCCGGTTCAATGACAGGTTCTGGCTCCGGCTCCGGTTCAACGACAGGTTCTGGCTCCGGCTCCGGTTCAACTACAACAATTGGCTCCGGCTCTGGTTCAACGACAGGTTCTGGTTCTGGCTTTGGACGCGGGACTGGTTTTTTGGAGACTTTTACAAGTGTCTCATAGTCAAACATGAACGGATTATCTGCATAAGCACCTGAATAATCACAGTATTTTTTCTCAAAAGTACGTATATTTATGAAAAGTCCACGTTCAATTTCTACTGTGCCATGTCTTTCCCACGGGTATCCGTAAACGAGTTTTTTCGGGATATATATATGGAAACAGTCTCCAAGCTGCGGATGCTGTACAACTGTTGATGAAATAAGACTGTATTTTGCGTATTCAGATTGAAGGATTTCACCGTTAAGATAACGAATTTCGTCACCGTTTACGCTGTTGTATTCCTCTGCCCGATAGGCAAAGTTATCCATTTTGCCATTCGGGTCTTTCGTTGTTTCGACAAGCATGACGCTTTTCATGCCTTCTTTTTTTCTAATATACAGGTCGACGCCATTTACTTTCCAGTTTCCATCCCTTTCCTCAACTACAAGGTCTGGTTTATATACATATAAATCTGGATTCGGTGTGTCTGCAAAAGCTAGAGATAAAATAGAGATAAATATAGATAAAATGGCATATTTCTTCATATTCATATCATCGGAGTATTAAATTAAGTGATAAGAGAGAACTTTAACTTTTTTTCGAATAGAAATATTTTAATTACATTTCGAAAAAATGTTTTAGAAGAGAAGTTCTTTTATTCATGCGCCAAAAGCCTCAAAATCAAGATTTTTGAAGCTATTTTCATGTTTTTGCAAACAGATTGAAAAAAGCATGGAATATGATATAATGATAAGGATTATTTTGAAAAAAACTTTTAAAGCTTCATGTTTTTGAGGTAATTTAAAAAGTGCGATGCTTAAAACTTTGCCGTTTCTGGTGGTTTTAAACTCGACAGGCACTTCCTTCATAATTTTTCGAAGTGCACTTGGATGGGGAATGCAATAATATGGAAAAGGCTGAAAACACTGTAGAGTTTGAATATACTCCGGTCAGTATTGATACCTTCTTTGACAGTAATGAAATCCAGACTGATTCTATATCAGTCGGCATGACTATTTTTACACCATATCAGGATTCTCTTGTTGACCGTCTGCTTGAATATTTGAGAAGAGAAGCTCCGGATAAAATAGTTTTGTTTAAGAAGCGTCTCCGTGATGTAGAAAATCTTGCAAAAGATATAGCAACGTTTCCGTCGCTTTTGGAAAGAACGGATACAAATGTCAGCATGAGAACTCCTGAAGCTCTCGTAGAAAGTCTTGTTTCTTATCAGGAAGAGGGTGATACTACGCTTCACCTGCCGTCAAAGGCAACTCTCGGCAAAAGCTTTCTTGTCACAAAGATTCATACATTTAATACGATGTACAAACTTGCCAGAGATTTTACTTCGATGTCAGAAAAATCTGCTCATGAATACATGGATGAAACGATTTCCATGATGTTCACATTGATGGCAGAAGATGTCTATATGAATCTCATCAAGGATAAGACTTTGTCACTTGATCTCAGAAGGGAACTGGCTCTTTCGTTGATTATTCTTTGGGAACATCGTTCAGATCAGACAATTTCTGATATCGCACCTGTTTTGCAGTCTGTATGGCTTGCACGCCGTAGAATTGCTCCGATTTTCGGTACGATGATGGGAACAAGTGAACTTATCCAGGTAAGTATGCAGATGGATGAGCAGTGGACTAAATTTATCAAAGAAAAGCTTAGCGACACAGATGTTGCTCAGGGTATGGAAGAGTTTCTTTTCGGTCTTTCTTACGAACAGATTCAGCGTCTGAAGAAAATTCTTACAGATCAGGGCGTAAAGAACATTGGTCGTGATGAAGTAAGTGCATACCTGAATGAACGTGTAAAAACTGATGTAAGCCTTGATTACAGAGATTTCTACCTCTTGTATACAGTCAGACGTGATAACGCACGTGCGAGAGCCAGACTTCATATTGATGGTCCTAAACATACTCTGGAAGACCACTTTATCCGCTTTATTATGGAACAGAACGAAGCCAAGCAGGAAAACGACTTCGCCGGGCAGAAGTAGAAGGCATTTTTGTAATGGAAGATCTGATTAATGACAGTACTGAGCCGAAAAGAACTTATTTGTTCGGTGAAAAACTGCGTGCTGTCCGCGAAAAAAAACATTTGACACTAAAAGCTGTTGCACAGCAGGCCGGCGTAAGTGAAAGCCTTGTTTCACAGATAGAGAGAAACAGGGTTTCTCCTGCAATAGATACGCTTTTGTCTTTGGCTTCTGTTCTAGATATAAATCTTGAGTATCTGTTTGAAGAATACAATCAGAGGCGTCATGTTTCTATTATTCGTTCTGATGAGCGGAGAAGCATGTTTGAGGAAGACATTGTTTTTGAGGAAGTGTCCCGTCCGAATGAAAGAGAAGGGCAGCATTCTGTAGAATGTTATGTCATAACAATTCCTGCAAAGTCGCACACACACAGAGGTCATTATGGACATTTGGGACGTGAGTTCGGCTTGATTCTGGAAGGCAAGGCCAAACTGATTTACGAAAGCCGTGAATATGAACTAAATGCTGGTGATAGTGTCAGTTTCAGCGCTGCAGCTCCTCATACTCTTGAAAATACAAGTGAAACACCTGTAAAGGCTTTATGGGTTGTAAGCCCGGCTCAGAGATTTGTTTGATTTTGCAGACTTATGTCATGCAGGTAGTGCGGCAGACTCTGTTTGCCGCATTTTTTATGGAATTTTTGTGGAAAGATAATTTGTTGAAGTGTAATTTTTTTGCACTGTCTGTAAAAAATCAATGATACAAATCATTTAATTTCAAAAGTTAGATTTTTGAGCCTCAGATAAACATTTTTAGAGATTTTTTCTATTTTCTGCGGGTTTTTACAAAGAAACGCAATATTTTGCAAAAGATGTAACAGAAACGCGGTCAATAATTGACCTTTTACTTATAAAAAAGGTAGAATGAAATCAATAAAATATGTTTTTAAAACTGAAGTTTTTAAAGACATATTTAAAAAACCTGAAAGAAAAGGTTAAAATTTTCTTTGGATTTTAAACCTGATTTCCGAATGGTTGTCTAAATTTTATAAGAGGGATTGAATAATGCCGTATTCTGAACCTACTGATCTTGCAGTTGTTGCGTGTCCTGGTGGAGCATCTTTCGCCAACGAAGTCATCACTCACTTGAGACACATGTACAAACATCGCTTCACATTGAAATGTGATGTTCTTGCCAAGCGTTATAATCTGGACAAAGAAAAAGTCGTTGAACAGATGAATCTGGACAATGATTTGCACATCAGCGATTTGTGTGTCCGCGGACAGACAGACAAATATCGTGCACCAAATTTCAAAGTTGATACACTTTTCACTTATTTCGCAAACGGAGAGTTTAAGTGTGAAATCAATGAATGTATCCGTGGAAAAGATGTTTACATTTTCCAGGATGTAGAAAATCATGAGCCAATCGCTTTGAATAATGGAAAAACAGTTCTGAAGCTCAGTGTCAATGACCATGTAATGAGTCTTCTTGTTACAATTGATGCAGTTCGTCAGGCTGGAGCAAGACAGATTACTCTTGTAGTCCCTGCTTATCCTTACAGCCGTCAGCACAAGAAGAAGAGCCGTGAAGGTCTCACAGCCGCTCTTCTTGGACATATATATGAATCTATGGAAGTTAAGAGAGTCATTACTCTTGACCTCCATTCCCGTGAAATCGTAAATGCATTTGCGCACACACACTGTGAGAACCTTCATGCTTCTTATCAGATTATCCGTGAGCTTGCAAAGGCAGTTGACCTTACAAAAGAAGACCTTGTAGTTGTATCTCCAGATACTGGAGCTATTGACCGCAATAAATTCTACGCAACAGGACTCAAGAAGCCTCTTGCTATGATTTACAAGGAAAGAGACTATTCTGTTGTTACACAGGATGCAAAAAATACAAACATCAAGAGCGTAAAGCTCCTTGGTGATGTTCAGGGAAAGGTTGCTTTCCTTGCAGATGATATGCTTGGTACAGGTGGAACTTTGCTCAAGGCTATGGAATTCCTGCACAATAACGGAGCTACAAAAGTTATTGCTGCAATTTCTCTGCCATTCTTCACCGGCAATGCAATTCAGCAGTTTGATGAAGCTTATGAAAAAGGCCTGTTCTACAGAATCATCGGAACTAACGCTGTTTATCACGAAGAGCTTCTCAAGCGTGAGTGGTACATCAGCACAAATGTAAGCGGACTGTTTGCAAATGTAATTACAAGACTTCATCATGAGCAGTCTTTGAGCGATTTGCTTGACAACCGCACAATCATTGACAAGCTTATCAAGGCAAGCACTCCTGCAGACGGCAGTGAAGAAGCTGCTGAGTAAGTTTTTCGGATAATACAAATGCTTCGGACGGTTTTGTGCGCAGATATAGGAACATCTTCTCTGAAAGCTGCTTTGATTGGTAGCGATGGAGAAGTTTTTGCGCACAGCCGTCAGATGTTTATTTCAAGATTTACAGACCATAGTGCAAATGAATGGATTTCTGCGTTCAAGCAGGCTGTCCATGAAATTTATGGTCAGATATCTGCCGGACAGGCTGAACAGCCAAAAGTTACAGATATTCCTGTACCCTCTGCGTTGTGCATAAGCGGAAACGGACCTACTCTTGTTTCTGAGAATGGAGAGACTTTATTGTGGTCTGTGACAGCACAGTCTGATAAAGAATCGTATGTTTGTCCAGAAGAAGCACAATCACTTTTTATTCCGCGTATCAAATTATTCAAACAAAAATATCAGAATGCATGGAGCAGTGCTTCTGTTATTTTAAGCGGTCCTGAGTTTCTGATATATAAACTTACAGGAAAAGCTTTCACTATTCTCCCGGAAAAACGTTTTGAAAAAGCTTACTGGTCTGATGAAGTTCTTGAAAAAGCAGGATTCTCATCAGAAGAAATAAATAGACTTCCTCCTTTTGCCGCTCCAGGAACTCTTGCAGGAACTTTGAATGGGAGCGCTGTCAGTTTTATAGGTCTTTCTGATTTTATTCCAGAGGGAATTCCTGTTTATCTTGGAGCGCCGGACTTTGTATCTGCTCTTGTCGGCACTGATACTTTGCAGCCGGGCCGGCTTTGTGACAGAGCTGGCTCCAGTGAAGGACTTAATCTTTGTACGGCCGTTCCTTTAGACACAGCACCTTCTTATACAAAAAACAAAATACGCGTTCTGCCGTCTGTCGTTCAGAATCTATGGAATGCAAGCTGTCTTTTGCCTGACAGCGGTTCCCGTTTCAGCGATTTCAAGATGAAAGTTGAACGTGAGATTGGTGTTGAAATCGACTTTACGGCTCTTGTAAAAAGGTGCATGGTAAACGAAACAAATTCTCCTACGTTTGAACAGGGAAAATATCTCATGCTGCAGACAGCACTAAACATACGTGACGGGCTTCAGATATTGCTAGGCACAGCATATAAGCAGCAGAATATCATGGTAGAAGAAATGGTCGTCACTGGCGGTCAGGCTGCAAACGATGACTGGAATCAGATTAAGGCAAACGTTACCGGACTTCGTATATGTGTGCCGCACTTTACTGATGCAGAGCTTATAGGTGATGCTGTTTTTGCTTTTACCGGGATGGGCGTTTTTAAGAATATTCAGGACGGAGCAAAATCACTGCACAGAATCGCCAAAAAATTTGAACCTCAAGACATTGTATAGCAAATGAAAATCTACAGCATACCGCAAAATCTCAAGACAATCATTTTTGACATAGACGGCACTCTGTATACTAATCCACAGTATGTTTTCGAGCAGGTCGATGCGCAGGTCAGGCATTTTGCGCACTTGCGGGGCATGGAAGAAAGTGAAGCCCGTAAAGCTATCTCTGATTACAGAAAAAAATGGAGTACCGAACACAGCGGTAAAAAAATCAGTCTTGGAAACACACTTACTGCATTCGGCATATCTATAGAAGAAAGCATAAAATGGCGGGAAACATTGCTTGCCCCGGAAAAATATCTTTCACGTGATGAAAAACTTCTTTCTTCTCTCGCCGTCCTCAAAAAAAAATACAAGTTAATCTGCATTACAAATAATCCTGTAGAAGCTGCCAGAAAGACATTGGCAGCAATCGGTGCAGATAAACTTTTGCCCGACATTATCGGATTAGATACTTGTTTAAGATCAAAACCAGATAGAGCAATGCTTGAACTTGCTGTCGAAAGAACAAACTCTGATTGTTCTCAGTGTCTTTCTATTGGCGACAGGTATGACATAGATCTTGCACTGCCGCTTGAAATGGGAATGGGAGCCATTCTTGTAACTGGCGCCGAAGAACTGTATAACCTCAATGAAGTCATAGAAAGTAAAAATTCTTTACAGTAAAAGCTAATCATAAAAATCATAAATTGATATAACAAAAAAAGTCCTGTATACAGTAGTCTGGTATACAGGACTTTTTGCATTTCATCACAATTTTAATGTCTGACAAAGCATTGGAAAGAATGTTCTGCTGTTAGAACATGCCGTCTTTTCTGGAAAAATATCAGAATTAATTTTCCAGAAAAGACATATTATCTGTTATTTAAACTTGAACGGGTCAATCCATGCATTTGTTGTGTTTTTATAGCAGAACTCGTCAAAGTCTGCAACGCAAGTTTTTGCATCCGGTACGTCGCTTTCTGCAAACATACCTACGAGTGTGCCGAGAAATCCTCCGGCTTTTTCTGTACTGAGGATTGTTGCATCCTGAGTTCCGCCCAGGTTCTGCATATCTCCGCCGTTTACGCTGAATCTGAAATTCAGGCTCTGCATGATTTCTTCAATCTCAAGAACAAGTTTATCTCCGTCAGAAATTTCACACTTGCTCTGTGCAGCAACTTCTGTTTTACCGCCGAATGTTTTGACAATCTGCACATATTTTTTGCCGCTGACATTGCATGCCTGGAGACAGTAATAAGATTCCTCTGTCTGAAACAGAACAATACCGGCACAGTCGCCGTCTTTTTCAAGCTTTGCACAAAGTTTTGCCGTTGCTGTAAAGCTGAAAGCCGTCTGGCGTTCTGCAACAAATGATACTTCATCTGTAGAAGAAAGTCTTGCATTACCATAAAGACGCAGTGAGCCATGATTTTCTTTGAGAGTGATGAACTTCTCGTTTCTGTTTCTGAGGGAAAGCCAGTACGGATCAAGTGTATCTTTATCGAATGTGTCAATGACTGCAGGTTTTGGTGCGTTTTCTTCTGCTGTTGCCTGTGCAACAAATCCATCCTGTGTATAAACTCTCTCAATCAGTCCTGTTTCTCGCGCAACTACAGGCCAGTCTTCTTCCCAATGTACAGGTGCAAGGAATGTTTCGCGTCCCATATTGCAGCAGCGGCCGTCACCGAGCTTACCTTCGCCGAACGGGCGGGAACCAAGACATACCAGGCGCCAGTTGCCGTCTGGGGAACAGAACAAATCGGCGTGACCGACTGCAATGACTCCTGCTGTAAGGCCCTGCTGACGATGGCTCAAAATAGGATTTGATTTCTTGCCTTCCCATTCGCCTTCCATTGTACGGCAGCGTGCAATGGTTACGGCGTGATCAACACTTGTTCCGCCTTCTGCGTGCATCAGATAGTACCAGCCGTCTTTCTTGTAGATATGCGGACCTTCCGGCCAGACACATCTTCTGAGTGCGCCGTTCCAGATATCTGAGCGTTTGCCATAAAGCTTACCAGTTTCAATATCTATGCGCTGAATATAAATCTTGCAGTCACCGTTCCAGCGTACACCTTCTGGATTAAAGTGCTGGCCGACATACCATGCAGTTCCGTCATCATCAAAGAAAAGCGATGGGTCAATGCCGTCTGCACCGTCTATGACAATTGGATTTGACCATGGACCTGCTGGATTTTTTGCAGAAACATAGAAGTTTCCTATTTTATCAACATGTGTACAAATGCAGTAGAATGTGCCGTTGTAGTAGCGTATTGTCGGCGCAAATAGACCGCGTGTTGCCTGTTCGCCAGTAAAATCAAGCTGCTCTGCGCGGTCAAAAACATTTCCGATCTGCTCCCAGTTTACGCAGTCAGTACTTTTGTAAACCGGAACACCCGGAAAGTAAGAAAATGTCGAATTGACAAGATAAAAAACTCCGTCGACGACACAGATTGACGGATCTGGGCTGAAACCCGGCATAATTGGATTGATAATGTTTGAGCTCATAATTCTCCTCTGTTTACCTTTTTACACAATAGGATAACATTTTGCAACCGGTAAAGTACAGATATTATCCAGTCAAAGTTGATATTTTCCAACTTTTTCTGATACAAAAAATGATTTTAATTATTTTCCTGTGCTGAATGTTAATTTTTCAATGCAATTTTTAGAATATTCTTATTATTCGGAGATTTTTATAAGAAATTCTTTATCTTTGTCTTAGATATATTTCATGAACTGCAATATGGTTTGTGCTATAGTTATAAACGTAGGGTAAACAAAATCTACTCCTAAAACACTATTTTCCCCAATTTACCGCCAAAAAAGGCAGGCTTCTGGCTGCGAACGGAGACTCGCAGCCAGTTTTTTTCTCTGAAGATTTTGTTTATATGTTTTGATAACAGTTTAAAACTTGAATTGTCAAAACATTTAAAACTGTGTCAAAAAAAGTGCGTATCAAAAAAATTGGTGATAGAATATTATACGGAGGAAATTATGAAAACAGTTTATGATTTTATGAAAAAGTGCGGAGTATATTATCTTGCAACAGTTGAAGACGGACAGCCAAGAGTCAGGCCATTTGGAACTGTCGATATCTTTGAAGACAAACTTTACATTCAGACTGGAAAAAAGAAAGACGTTTCAAAGCAGATTTCAAAAAATAATAAAGTGGAACTGAGCTGCTTTGACGGTCAGAGCGGAACATGGCTCAGAGTTTCAGGAGAACTTGTCAGAGACGACCGTACAGAAGCAAAGAAGCACATGCTCGATAACTATCCAGACCTTCGCCGCATGTATGATGAAAATGATGACAACACAGAAGTTTTGTATTTCAAGAATGCAAAAGCTGTATTCAGTAATTTCACAGGCGAGCCGAAAACAGTGGAGTTTTAGGTCAGAAAAAATAATTATACACAAGGCTGATCCCGAAGTGACTTTTTTGCATTGACGTTTCTGACAAATTTCAGTTGAAAAGATAATCAATGCAAGTTCTTCTCACATTACCTGATAGGTCAAATTTCGAGTTATAAATAGAATTTACAAAAAAGGCGTAATTCTTTAGAATTTAGTTACCACACAAAAAACAAAGGAGTTACGCCATGACCGAAAACGATCTTATAGAATTATACTGCATTATTGATGATTTTTA
>JAZQQW010000098.1:0-17981 GCA_045629255.1 Treponema sp. | reverse complement strand
GTGATCACAAATATGTATGTACTTGAAGCTATTATAGTTATATATGGACTAGCAGTATTCCTCGGAGCTTATTACTGTACATATAAGAATAGTGTGGGTGTGAATAAATAATGGAGATAGAAAAAAAGGATAAAAGAATAATAAAGACTGTGATAGCAACCCTGGTGCTTCTTATTGCCTTCTTTGTTCAAGGTGCGGTGGTTGTAATGTGGGGAATTACAGGTGTGAATTCTGCGTTATACCGTGGAGGCATTATTTGGACCTTGGTTATTTTGACCTTGCTTTATTATGCACTCAAGTATAAAAGTCTCAACAAACTTGGATTTGTGAGGATGGAAAAGGGAACAGCAAAAAGATTATTGTTTTTTATCCCCTTGTTAGTTATTGCCTTTTCACATTTTATGGCTGGATTTGATGCAGAATTTGATATAAGATTTGGTCTTGCAAATCTATTCTTTACATTGTCGATAGGAATGGCAGAGGAAATCTATTTCAGAGGAATTATTTGCAATTTGTGGCTTGAAAAGGGAATTGTAAAGGCTATGCTTATCTCTGCAGTGTTGTTTGGACTTTGTCATCTTTTGAACATTGCAGGAGGAGCAAGTTTAACAGCTACTGTCCTACAGATTTGTTTTGCTTTTATATATGGGTTGGTATTCGCATTACTATTTGCTGTAGGAAAGAGTATTGTGCCATGTGTGTTTCTCCATGCTTTGCATGATTTTTGTTCCTTTATTAGCGCAGACGGTTCTATGACATTTAATATCGTACTTGGTTCCATTCAATTTGTGATTTTGATTTTATATTTTGCTTATTTATTGAAGACGAGTGTACAGAATAAGAAAAATTGATGATTTGGAACGACTGATTAATTTTTATGTTCAAGTATGGATTCCATAACATAACAAACTTTCAAAGTTAAGGACGGGATTGAGAAATGATATATGAATTGGACGATACAAGTAAAGTTAAGCACCTTTTTGATGGATGGAATGAGACCTTGATCTATTCGTGTGTTCAAAAGGTTATGGGAAGAATTTATGTCACAGATTTAGAAAATCCGAAAGCGGCCTTTGCCTATGTTGGTTGCTTTGGATTCTTTGCAGGGGAGCCTGAGAAAGAACTTGTTATTAACAAACCGGATGGTTTTGTTATTATGATACCTCAAAATAAGGTGTGGGCGAAGCTTATTGAAGAGTGTTTTCCAACATCGAAAAGAGTTACAAGATATGCAATAAAAAAGAATACGATATTTGATAAAGAAATGTTGAGAAAAAACATTAGTTTGTTGCCTGATGGTTATGAACTGAAAAAGATTGATGAGGATATATACGATAAATGCTTGGATAGTCCTGTTTCAGCAGATTTTGTTTCGGCTTTTGAGAGCAAAGAAAAGTATTTATCAATCGGTAGAGGGATTGTTATAACAAAGGATAACAAGATTGTTGCGGGGGCATCATCATATACAAGATATCTTGAGGGTATAGAAATTGAAGTAGACACAGTACCGAATGAGAGAAGAAAGAATCTGGCAACCATTGTATGTTCCGAACTCATATTAAATTGTTTAGAAGAAGGGCTTTACCCAAGTTGGGATGCACAGAATATGAATTCTGTACGATTGGCTGAAAAGCTTGGTTATGAGTTTGACCACGAATATATTGCATATGAAGTAGCCCATGACTTAAGAACACATTGAGGTGAAAATTACGATTTGTTAAAAGGAAACCAATTATGAAAAAAGAGAATTATTACAAATTGATTTGGGGAATATCTGCGCTGCTTGTAGTAGGCTTTGCAATTAGATTGGGAGCAGATTACTATAAATATGATCCCATTACTACTTCCGCACCTTTTTATACATATATTATTGTGAGGGCATTTGAATTCATATTGCCAAGTATTCTGACCTTTATAGCTGGGGCTATTTGCAAAAGAAAGTTTATGAAATGAAATTCCAATTTGTTGAGCACATAAAAATTTCAGTTTGTCGGGACGACGATAGACAATGAAATTGAAACTTAGAGATGAATCACTAGATTCCGATTTTAATGAATTAAGGGGTAAGTCATAATGGGTGAGAGACCAGAATTAAAAATAGGATTAAAAGGAGATACATTTAGGAACTTTTATTACCTTAAAGAAGAATTAGTTGATTTTTGCAGAAAGAATGATTTACCGACTTCATCTAAGAAATTCGTATCCGCAAATTAAATTTACGTTTACGCCATAAATGTGGAAGTAATAATAATGTCTATTCAATAAATTTGGACAAGCCTTTTTGCAATAGTTGCTGGCAGACGTTGAAATCTCAGAATAATGATGATGGGGAAAATTTACAGTAAGGTATCAGGTTTCAAATCCAAAAGGCCCTCCACCAAGCGGATGCAGTTCAACTATTGTCACGGCTGACAATATGTTTGAAGCATGCCAGATATTTAATGCTCATCATGTTCCTTCTGCAAGCGCACAGTACACTATAGTATCAGTGACTCAAACAGGCGCATAAAAAAAAGCCCCCGTGTCTTGAGGTGAACTCAAAAGATACAGGAATACAGGGACTTTTTTATTGAATTTTGATTATCTTTTTGAGTAATTATTTTCTATCCATTTGAGGTATTCTCCAGAAAGTATGTGTTCCATCCATTCTTTGTGAGAAAGATACCATTTTGCTGTCAGCAAAAGTCCCTGTTCAAAGGACATTTTGCGTTCCCAGCCGAGTTCTTTTTTGATTTTTGTGCAGTCAATGGCGTAACGGGCATCGTGTCCAGGTCTGTCTTTGATGTGTGTGACAGTTTTACGGACTTCAGAAGCGTCTTTTCCAAGTTCTGCACTTACGAGTTCGATGAGTTTGTCGAGAAGCTGTATGTTCTGCCACTCATTTTCGCCGCCGATATTGTACTTTTGTCCTGTCGTACCTTTGTTTACAATCTGCCAGACTGCACGGTTGTGGTCTTCTACATAAATCCAGTCGCGTATATTCTTGCCTTCGCCGTACACAGGAAGCTGTTTGCCGTCTCTGATATTGGCTATCATAAGGGGCAGAAGTTTCTCCGGAAACTGATAAGGTCCGTAATTGTTTGTGCAGTTCGACAGAGTTATAGGGAGGCCGTACGTATGATGATAAGACATTACGAGATGGTCACTGGAAGCTTTGCTTGCAGAGTATGGTGAACGCGGATCGTATGGTGTGTCCTCTCGGAAATAGCCTGTCGCACCGAGAGAACCGTAAACTTCGTCTGTTGAGATATGATGGAACAGCACGTCGTCTCTTTTGCTGTCAAGCGACGTATTCCAGTAAGTGCGTGCTGTATCCAGCAGAACTGATGTTCCGACAATGTTTGTCTGCACAAATGCGCCCGGCCCGAGAATCGAGCGGTCGACGTGGCTTTCGGCTGCAAAATGTATGACAGTATCTATGTCGTACTGTTTGAAAATGCGTTCCATTTCTCTGCGGTCGCAGATATCGGCTTTTTCAAAGAAATAGCGTGAAGAGCCAAACTTTTTTTGGACAGATTCCAGATTTTCTGGATTTCCTGCGTATGTCAGTGCGTCTACATTGATAACTCTACCGTTAAATCCAGAATCCATAAAAGCAGGATCTCCGCTTGCACTCTGATTAAACAGATAGTTGATGAAATTGCTGCCGATAAATCCGCAGCCGCCTGTAATCAGTATATTTTGCAGCTTTCTGGACATAAGCTCCTCCAATCAATGCCAGACTGATCCGGCAGATATGTTTTAAACATCTCCAAATAAATTGCAGTTTTTCGAAGATATATTTACCGCAAACTGGGTTCGTAAACCCGCAGTCTCCGGTTTCTGAACAGTTTACTTTGTAAACTCTCATGTATGAAAATTATCAGACGTCAGATAGTGTTTTTTTGTACCAAAAAACCGTCATTCTGCATGCTTACATTCTGTTGCACTTATTCTGCCTTGAACTTATCTGATTTGACAAATTTTTCAAGCGATTCCTTCCACTCAGGAAGTTTCATGCGAAGTGCATTCTGCAGCTTTGTTTTATCCATAATGGAATACGGCGGACGCTTTGCTTTTACCGGGAAATCATTTGTAGTACAAGGCTCTATGCTGCATTCCTGTGTGATTCTGTTGTACTTTCTGCCAAGTTCGTAGATTTTCTTTGCAAAATCATACCATGTTGCATCACCGCCGTCAGAGCAGTTATATATGCCGTACGGTACCGGTGCCTTTTTGCAGAAAAGAGATTTTGCATTGTCTGCTGTAGTTATTATGCGTATTATGATAGAAGCAAGAGTAGAGCAGTTTGTCGGCGTACCACGCTGGTCGTTTACAACTTTTACAGACGGATTTGTGTTCATGAGTTTTGTCATTTTGTAGACAAAATTGTTTCCGCAGTATCCATAAAGCCATGAAGCACGAAATATGTAATATTGTGTCATCTCTTTCTGGATTGCATCTTCGCCGAGAGATTTTGTCACGCCGTATACATTCAGAGGATATTTTGGATTATCTTCTTTGTATGGAACGGCCGCAGTTCCGTCAAAAACGTAATCAGTTGAAATATGAATAAGTCTTGCGCCCATGCTTCTTGCAGTTCGTGCAACATTCAGAGCTCCGTCCGTGTTGACTTTTCGGGCGATGTTTTCTTCGTCTTCGGCCTTGTCAACAGCCGTATAAGCGGCGCAGTTTATGACCCACGTGATTTTCTCCGGAACTGTTTTCCGGGTAGCGGCATAACCTGTTCTGCCGGCATTGCTGTTGTGTGCTTCTGAAAAGCTTTCCAGATCATTGATATTTGTGATATCAACATCTGAATTTGTTCCCACCCATGTCAAATTATTCTGTGTAAGCTGATATGCAACTTCTCTTCCGAGCATGCCATTTGAGCCAATGAGCCAAATCATTTTCTTTTATTCCCCACAATCTGCGGTTAATTATATCTGAAAAAACGACCTTTAGCAATAATTTATAAAGCATAAAATGTACTGCTTTTATGCTTTATAAAATGGTGCCGGAGTTTGAATTATGTTTTTTCTCAAGCTGACACAATCCAAAACTGTCATGCAAGTTTATGTTTAAGTTAAAAATAGACCTGTGTTGAATCAAATCGCATTTTATTGTAAAGTATCTTCCATATGAATATGGAAGCTTTTGTTTTGGGCTGCGGCGGTATGATGCCATTGCCGTATCGCCATCTTACCTCGGTTTTGCTTCGCCGTGACGGCGATTTGTTTTTGTTTGACGGAGGCGAGGGAACTCAAGTTTCTTTAAGACGTCTGAACTTAAAGTGGAAAAAAATCAATGCCATTTTTGTTTCTCATACACATGCTGACCATGTTACAGGTCTGCCCGGCATTCTGATGCTGTCTGCTCAAGTCGACAGAACTGAACCTTTGTATATCTTCGGACCGCCAAAAATTGCAGAATACATTGAGACAAGCCGCAAAGTTCTTGATATGTATATAAACTATCCAATTGTCGTAAAAGAGATTACGGCTCCGTGTACTGTTTATGGCGGAGATGATTTTTATATCAGGGCATTTCCTCTTTCGCATACAAAGACCTGCGTCGGATATACTCTCGAGGAGCTTGACAGGCCCGGGCAGTTTAATCCGGAAGAAGCTGCAAGACTCAAAGTTCCGAAAGGTCCTTTGTGGGGTAAGCTTCAGCACGGACAGAATGTTCTGAATACAGACGGAATAGAGATAACTCCAGACCAAATTGTCGGTAAGCCGAGAAAAGGACGTAAGTTCAGTTTTGTCACAGATACACAGTATCTTACAAGCATTGCAAACGAAGTCCGGGGATCTGATCTTTTGATATGCGAAGGCATGTTCTCTGATGACTGTGCAGATCAGGCAAAGGAAAAAAAGCACATGACGGCGCGTCAGGCTGGAACTATTGCAAGAGATGCAGAAGTCAAGCGCATGGCAATGATACACTACAGCCCGCGCTACACAGATAAAGATCTGGGGCTGCTTTTGAGTCAGGCTCAGGAAGTTTATCCAAAAGCAGAATTAACACATGACCGCATGAGGTTTGAACTTCCTTACGAGGACTAATGGAAAACACAGGCTTAGTTTCTGTAAAAGGATTTGGAAAAAAATATTCGCACACCAAAAACGCTGTCTTTGCCTGCAAAAATGTTGATTTTGAGGCAGCAAGCGGAGAAATAACAGGGCTTTTGGGATTGAACGGAGCCGGCAAGTCTACGCTTCTGAAAGCTTTGTGCGGTATTCATCTTGCTACAGAGGGAAGCCTTTGTGTCTGCGGAGAGTCTGATGCAGACAGGATTAGAAAAATAACAGGTTTTGTATCCGAACTGCCTGATTTCGATAAATCCATGCTTGTAAAGGAAGCTTTGTATTTTGAGGCAGGCTGCCACGGACTTGACAGAAAGCAGGCTTTGTTTCAGATAGAGCAGGCTGTTTCGCAGACAGGTATTGCCGGCGTAATGGATAAAAAAATCGCAGGTCTTTCCAAAGGATACATGCAGCGCGTATCGCTTGCATGTGCTCTGTGTTTTGACCCGAAAGTTCTTGTTCTGGATGAATTTTCAAGCGGTCTTGACCCGGAGCAGATTGTAAAAATCCGGGATACAATCATAAATCTGTCAAAAAATAAAATTGTCATTCTTTCAACACATCATATAGAAGAAGCTCTTGCCATGTGCAGAAATATATATATCATGTACAAAGGAAGCATTACGGCTTCTGGAAGTGCCGAGCAGATTATTTCTTTGACCGGCAGAAAAAATCTGGAAGAAGCGTTTCTTGCACTTACATCTCAGAAAACTGAAGCCGGTCAAATTTTATCCGGAAGTCTGTCAGAAAGCTGATGCCGGCGGAGGAATTCAATGAAAAACTTATATTGTAGATATGTCTTCCGTTTAGCACTGCAGCCGTTTGTTTATGTTCTTGGGATACTTTTTGTAATCTGTCCGGCACTCATGTTCTTTGACGGACAGCAGTTTTTCTCTGTGCTCGGCACAACAGACATGCATCACTTCTTTTCTGCAGTTCCGTATCTGTGCATCGTTTTGCTGCCGGCAATCGTTTCCATGCTTCCGTTTACAAGCCGTGACTACAACCTGCCGTATTCTGACGTGCAGCAGGTTTTTGCACGCAAACTTGCTGTAATGAGTTTTCTGTATGTATTTCTGATTTTGACACTGATTGTGCCGTTTTCGGTAAATCTGTTCGGCGACATAGATTCTGCGCAGCTTGTATGCGGCTATCTGGGAATCGCATTGTACATGGCATGTGCATGTGCCATGTGTGATTTTTTTTGCATTCTGATTGCTCATCAAGGAGCAGTTTTTTTGGTTTCGGCTGTCATTCTTTTCTGTGTAAATACAGCTCATCTGGCAGCAGTTTATGCAAAACTGCCTGATTTTGTCTGTTCCGTCCTGAAATTCATTTCTTTTTCCTGGCATTTTGATGCTGCAGGCAAGGGAATCTTTGATACACGCGATGTTATCTTTTATCTTGCTGTTTTCGGCTTATTTTCTTTTGCTTCCGTATATATTATGCAAAAACGCCGCGGCAACGAAGGACATTTTTTTCACAGAGCCTCTTGGCTCATGGCTCTGGCGTTTGCTTTTGTTATGGCCGATTCGTCTCTGCTTTTTGCAAGAATTGATCTGACAAAAGACAAACGCTTTACAGTAAGCCGGCAGAGCAGGGAACTTCTGCTTATGGCAGATTCTGATATTTCCATAACGTATTACAGAAGCAATTCACTTAAACAGCTTTATCCGCAGGTACGCGATGTTGATGATTTTCTGAGGTCGTTTGCATCATGTTCTTCCGGCAAAAAAAAGCTCACATACGAGCTGATTGATCCTGCAAAAAAAGACGCAGAAAGCAAGCTGGAATCTTACGGCATACAGGGACAGCAGATTCAGACAGCCGGGAGCGGAACTGTATCATATACAACAGTTTATTCAGGCATTGTCATCGAATATCTTGGCAGAACAGAAATCATACCTTTTGTTCTGAATGCAACAACACTGGAATACGATTTGTACAGCCGATTGCAGCATCTTGTCCGCAACGTTTCCCGAAAATGCCAGGTTTTAGTCGGAAACGGACTTCTCCTCGAAGAAGAATATCAGTATGTTGTGCCGTGGCTCGAATCTCAGGGATTTGCTGTCGTAGAAAGTTTTCTGCCGTCAACGCAGAGAGATTCAGGGGATATCTTCACTTTACGTCCGGAGCTGCCGCTTATTGTAATCGGTACGTCGTTTTTTACAGACGAAGATGTCTGTGCACTGGAAAACTTCATCGATGCAGACGGCACTGTTTTTATCGCAATGACACCTTATGATGTAGATTTGACGACAGACTGGTCTGTACTCGAAAATAACTCCCTTGCCATAAACACAGTCTCGTTTATGCTTCAGAAATACGGCATTTATCTGAAAGATACACTGACAGCAGATGAATCAAACTTCTGTCTGTCTCTGTCGGCTGGCAGAACAGATGGACTTGATGCAAAATCGAAAGTCAAACAGGTAAATTATCCTCTGTGGCCAGTTCTACAAAGCCAGCCAAATGCGCCGAACGGCATGACATTGTTCTGGCCGTGTGCAATGGACATCGCTTCTGATGTTGCAAAAGACTCAGGTTTTAGTATCTGCCAGGTTCTTGTCACATCGGACAAAGCCTGGCAGAGCCAGAAAGTCGGCGAAAGTTTTATAACAAATCCTTTTATGGTATCCAGTAAGCCAGAAGAAAATGAAGAAAGCAAAAAATTTGCACTTTGCGTAAGTCTTACAAAACTTGGCAAAACTGTTCCGTCCGTATATGTTTTCGGCGACCAGTATGCACTGCATTCTGGCATGATATCTTTTTCTTCCGGCAGTGCAGGTTCACCGGATACGAGAAGCCTCGAGTTCGTCAGTGACAGCCTGTTATGTCAGACAGGACAGAGTGATCTTGTTTCCCTCAAAAACAAAAACTATGTAAATACATCGCTGTACAAAATCAATGCAGCTGACTTTGGAAATATGGCAAAAAAGATAATTGCCTTCTGTGTGTTTTTTCCGGTTACGGTTTTTATGTCAGCCGGAATACTGTTTTTTGTCCGCCGCAAAGTCTGGCTTTTCCGGAGTTGACTTTTCAAAAAAAAGTATTTTCTGAAAACACGGAGATTTTTCAGTTTGAACTTATAAGGTTCTGGCTTTTTTCGAGCCTTCGAATTTTTAGGATATAAAATCTTTGAGTAAACATTGTTTTGCCTGAAGATACTTTTAACAAGGATGTTAAATGAAAAAACTTTCCAAAAAAAGCATATTAAACTTTTTTTATGCTTTTGATACAGTTCTGGCAGTGATTTTTCTGCTCGCATTGTTTCCGCTGTCCAAGAAAACAGCACCGAAGAAGAACGAGACATATCTTTTAAATCCAAAGAATATCAGCTCCATAAGCAAAATCACTTTCAAAAAAGACGGTGTTACACTTTCACTCAGCCGCAGCGCAATCAATGATGATTTTTCCGGTAGAATATGGACTGGCACAGTAACTGCTGATTTTGCCGGCCAGAAATACAGCGACGATGTTTTTCCATGTGATTCAAAAGCCGTAGAAAACTTTCTGGCTTCTGTCAGCGGAAAGACTTTCGTCTCCAAAAAAACAGATTCAATTTCTGCATGGAAATCTTTCGGGCTTGATGAAAGTCAGGCTTTTTGTGTATGTTTTTCTGGCAAAAACGGCGAAAAGCTTTCCGAGCTGTACTTTGGTATGCAGAATTCTCTGAAAAAAACAATTTTCCTTAGAGCAAATAAAACTACAATTTTTGAGGCGGACGACAACATGTCTGCTTTTTTGACAACAGATGAATCATACTGGGTAGACCCGTTTATTTTTCCGCAGTCTCTGACAGGCTACAGCAGAAGTGAGTCCGAACAGTTTTTGCGTCATGGCAGGATGTGCAGTTTCGTGCAGCCTGATAAAGAAGCAGATTTTTTTGCTGTCAAAGATTTTGGAAACGGAAGCAGGGCTTCTTTTTACTTCTACAAAGGTGACGGCGGTTATACAGTCCATCCTGTTTTTGAAGCCGGACCTGCTTTCCCTCCAGAAACAAAAAAACAGATTTCTTCAATAAATTATAATTACAACATCAGCGAGTGGACTTTTGAAAGTCTGAGAACGCTGCTGCAGGAGCGATAAAAATGTCTGACGATTCTTTAAAAGTTTTTATGGACTGGGTAGACGGATACCTGAACTTTGAAAAAACACCAAAGAAAAATATCTTCTGGCTTGATACGATGAATTTCTTTTGCGAAAAACTTGGTCATCCGGAAAAATCTTACAGGTGTTTCCATGTGGCAGGTTCCAAAGGCAAAGGTTCTGTATCAACAATGCTTGCAGGTATCCTGGAAGCTTCCGGATACAAAGCAGGTATCTATACGTCACCTCATATTGTAAGCTTTACCGAGAGAATAGGAACTGTAAACGGTGCATTCGATGACAGAATATATCTCAGTGCGGCAGAAGAACTTATGAAAACAGTGCAGTCAGTTCCGCTCTCAGAACTTCCAGGAGAAAGGCAGCTTACATGGTTTGAAATCGTGACACTCTTTGCCATGCTCTGCTTTAAATATGCAAAAGTTGACTGGGCTGTCTGGGAAGTCGGACTCGGAGGAAGACTGGACTCTACAAATGTGGTTTCGCCAGAATGCTGCTGTATCGGTCCTATCGAACTTGAGCACACAGAATTCCTTGGAGACACACTCGAAAAAATAGCAGCAGAGAAGGGCGGAATAATCAAAGAAAATGTGCCTGTCGTTATCGGCTGGCAGCAGAATCAGAGTGTAAAAGATGTTTTCAGACAGATAGCTTTGCAGAAAAAATCAAAGGTAATTTTCTGTGATGAAGTTTCAAAAACAGATATAACTGACTACAAAAGTAGACACTTTACAAACGAAGATTCTGTAACTATGAGCGCAAACTTGTCATCTTCTGTGTTTTCGCGCCCTGTTTGTGCAAATTTGAAGCTGATTGGTGACTTTCAGGCACAAAATGCCATGGTAGCATCGATAGCAGCCAAGACAGTTCTGCCGCAGCTTTCCGAGCAAACTATCGAAAAAGGTCTTTCATCAGCAGTACTTCCCGGCAGATTTGAAATACTCTGCGGTATAAAGAAATTCGAGCAGATACCAGAGATGATTCTGGACGGAGCGCATACACCAAACAGCGTACGCTTCACGCTGGAAACATTTGAAAAACTCTACTATTCTGACAGCACGCAGTCTGATGGCAAATTCTCATCCGGAGCAGTTTTGCTTTTTGCATGTGCCGCAGACAAGGACGTTGAAGACATTGCCGCCATCATCAAGTCAAAGGTCGACTCAAAAGTCCTGTCAACATGTATCCTTACTCGCCCTGGAGAGACAAAAGCCTGTGATTTTTCGAGAATGGAAAAGGCTTTTTCAAATTCTCATGTAGATTTTTACGCAACTTCAGATTACAATAAAGCTATTGAGGACTCCATGGCTACTGCCTGCAAAAACAAAGTTCCGCTGCTTGTTACCGGTTCTTTTTATCTTGTTGCAGAAGTCAAAAAGTTCTTAAAGCATCTGTGAAAAGGCGATTCTAAAATCAGTTTTTTGGAGTCAGCCTGAAGTCTGCACAAACGTCTTTTGTGACCTGATTTTTTTTTAGAATCTTTCCAGATAGAATAGAGGTGATTTATGGCAAGTATTGTTTCTGTTATTCTTATGTTTTGTTTCATGATTGTCTTGAACACAATTCAGTTTCTGCAAATCGGCGGACCTGTTCTGTCTGTGACTATCAAAACTATTACAAGTGTTTTCTTTGTCGCAGCAGGATTCTTTGCCGCAAAAGACCGCAATAAATGGTCAACATATACAAAGCTTATTTTTGCAGGCTTGGTTTTCGGATTCCTCGGAGATTTTCTGCTCGGACTTGATTTTCTGGGCACCATATGGTTTATAACTGGAGTTGTAGCTTTTGCCGTCGGCCATATTTTCTATATAGTGGCTTTTTCAAAAGTCCTGCCCCTTCGCTGGTACAACTTTCTGCCGGGTGCTCTTTTCCTGCCGTTTTTTCTCTTCCTTGTAATAGTTGTCGGCATGTTTGATTTCAACGGACTTTTTCCGGCTGTCATCATTTACTCGCTTATACTGGCATTTATGCTCGGCAAATCCATCGGTTTTGCCTCATATCTCAAAGGCAAAGACAAAGTTTTCGGAAAATATACATTGTTCGGCGCAATCCTGTTTGCCATTTCTGACTTTATTTTGCTTTTCATCTTCTTTGCAATTGCAGTCAAAAACAACTCGCTTTTGTCCCGCATATTGTCAATCATGTGTCTTTTGACATATTACTCAGGACAGGGACTGATTGCCCTGAGCCTCAAAGAAGAACCGGAAGAACTGTAACTGCAATGCCGGGCTTACAGAGTCCCAGAGACATGTTGTCCGGCAAAACTTTTTTTGACACAAAAAGGGCACCTTTCAGAAGAAAATCTTTTTGAAAGGTGCCCTTTTTAGTTTAACAGCTTGAAATTACAGGAACGAAAACAGCTTAGCTTACGAAATAAAGACTCTTGGAACTCTCTTTGTTATGCACGTAGCCACTTCGTAAGAAATTGTGCCGGCTTTTCTTGCAATGTCATCGGCATTCTGCAATGCGCCGTCTTCTTTCAGACCAAAAATGACAGCTTTATCGCCGCGCTGTACACCGGAACCGTTTCCGAGTTCTACCATACACTGATCCATGCAGATGCGTCCGCGTACAGGATAAGGCCTGCCGTTTATTGCAACAGTAAGTCCGGCTTTACCGTATGCCCTCAAAAGTCCGTCGCCGTAGCCGATTGTAAGAACTGCAATTTCTGTATCTTCTGGTGCTGTCCATGTCCTGCCGTAGCCGACACTCATACCTTTTTTGAACTTGCGGACAGCAGAAACTTCACACTCCAAAGTCATAACTTCTTTCAAATCAAGCGGCGTACCGGCTTTGCAAAGATAGTCCCTGTCAATTTCATCTGCATAGTATCCATATGCGATTATGCCCGGGCGTACCATATCAAGCTGCATGTCTTTACGGGTCAAACATGCCGCCGACGCACAGCAATGACGGATTCCAGGATCTATGCCTTTTTGCTTTACACTGTCTACAGCCTGCATAAAGCGCTCGTATTGAAGCTTTGTGTATTTGTCATCTTCACTTGAAGCACCGTCACTCACTGCAAAATGTGTACAGATTCCGTCGACTTTGAGGCAGCCTGTTTTATGTATCTGCAAAGCAAGTTCGCCGGCTTCTTCTGGATACACACCGATTCTGCCCATGCCGGTATCAACTGCAATATGCACGGCAAAATCTGTTCTGCCGCTTTTTTTGACTTCGCGTGCAAAATCTTCCACGTAATATCTGTCGAACACAAGAGGTGTGATATCATATTTAACGGCAGAAGCGATTTCTGACATACTGCAAAGACTAAGCAGAAGGACAGGTGCATCGATACCGTTTTCGCGAAGTTCAATGCCTTCGTCCACAGTCGCTACAGCAAGATACTGCGCACCGGCTTCAAGAACAGCCTTTGCGCATGGAACTGCACCATGTCCGTAAGCATCAGCTTTGACAGCGACGCACATCATTGTGCCTTTGTTCAAAAAAGAACTTATAGATTTTATGTTATGCTTGAGATTTTCCAAGTGAATATATGCTTTTGTACTTCTCATATTAAATTGATATTGTAGACAAAAAACAAAAATATTCAACGATTTTCGATGCAAAACTAAGCAATAGATACAATTTTCTCACAAAAAAAAATGTCACATTTAAAGGTTCTGCACATACAATAGAATAAACTGATCACAAACTAAGAGAGCCTGAGTCAAAAGTCTGCACGAAACAAAAAAAAGACTGCCATGATATTTTCCGGCAGTCTTTTATCACATTGTTTACAGATTATTTTTGAAAAGCTTAGATTTTCATGTTCATTGCTTCGCGGACTTCTTCCAGAGTCTGAATAGCAATTGCACGGGCTCTGTCTACGCCTTCGAGAAGAACTTTGCGGATGTAATCCTCATTCTTTTCAAGCTCGGCGCGCTTTGCACGAAGCGGACGAAGTTCCTCGTTGAGAGCTTCCGTAAGAGCCTTTTTGAGTTCACCAGAGCCTTTGTCTCCGATGCGCTCTGCGATTGCAGCAGGCTCTTCCTTTGTACAAAGGGCAATCAGGGAAAGAAGGTTAGCAACCTCAGGACGTTTTTCAGGATCGTATGTAATCATGCGCTCGCCGTCAGTCTTTGCTTTTTTGATGAGGGCTGCAGTTTCATCTTCTGTATTGCAGAGGAAGATAGCGTTATTGCGGCTCTTTGACATTTTCTGGTTTCCGTCAAGTCCCATGATACTTGGAGTCTTTGACAGAAGTGCCTGTGGCAATGGGAAAATCGGCTCGCGTCCTTTGCAGAACTTTTTGTTGAAAGCCTTTGCAATATTGCGAGTAAGCTCGATATGTGGAAGCTGATCTTTTCCGACAGGAACAACATTTCCCTTGCAGAAAAGAATATCACAAGCCTGGTGAATCGGATATGTGTACATGCCGGCATTTACGTTTGTAAGACCGGCGCTCTGAATCTCTTCTTTGACAGTCGGATTGCGGCTGAGCTCTGAGTTGCTTACCAGAGTCATGAAAGGAAGCATGAGCTGATTGCATTCTGGAATATATGAATGCGGATAAATGATAACATTCTCACCAGGCTCGATTCCTGCAGCAAGGTAGTCAATGACAAGCTGCTTTGTGTTCTGACTGATTTTGTCAAAAGCGTCATGGTCAGTGAGAACCTGATAATCTGCAATGAGAATCATAGTCGGAACGCCCATCTTTGAAATGCGGACGCGGTTCTGGAGAGAACCAAAATAGTGACCGATATGAAGTCTTCCTGTAGGACGATCTCCAGTAAGTACGCGGTACTTCTTTGGATTTTCCTGTATATCTTTTTCGAGAGCCTGAGAACGCTCTACAGCTGCCTGAAAAGTCTTGTTTGGGTCAAACTCCTGGTTTTCCTCTGCCATAGTAATTACCTTCTAAAATACGTTTCTATTTGTAAAACTAAAATTTACAAAAATATTACCATATTTTAGGCAAGTAGTGCAAGACAGATTTAACTTCGAGTTTCATTTTGTCCACATGCATCTGAACGATTTTCAAAAAATACGTTCCCATAAACAGTATTTTTTGCTAGACTTGTAAAGCCTCTTTGTAAAGGTAGTTTATGATGAAAAATAAGATTACGGTTATTTCAGTTTTGTGTGTTTCGCTCTTTTTATTTTTAATGCTTTTTGGAAGGGCTGTTCCTTCTTTTGCAAAAGTGCGGCCTCTTGAAAACGAAGCATGTGCTTTAAAATTTGATAAAGAATTGTTTTATCGCCAGACAGTAAACAACTGCGGACCTTATTCTGTAATGGCCGTTGCAAACATTCTGTCTGAAGAGAGCCTTAATCCTGAAGTTTTGTCAAAAGAAATGCGGTGGAGAATTTATAAAAATCTTACTTTCCCTCAAGGCGTAGTTGATTTGCTCCATAAATACAATATTTCTACAAAAGAAAAAGTCATTAAAAATAAAACAGATGAAGAAAAAATCGTCTGGGTAAAAAATAACATAGAAAATGGAAATCCTGTCATTTTATTGATAAAAGTTCACCATGTTTTGCATTATGTTACAGTCCTCGGTTATAACAGAGATGGTTTCATGTTGTATGATTCAATGCAGGAAAAGCAGAATGAAAACCCAAGGAAAACAGTTGCCGACATTCAGTGTGTTTCTGGAAACAGATTTTATTCCAACAAAGAATTAATCGACCTTTGGAATGACGGCGGCTACAAAATATTTTTTAAAAATTGGGCTATAGTCTGTTCAAAATCAACAAAGCCTGCCGCCGGAAAATAGTAGGCTGTGCAAAAAATTAATTTTAAGGAAGAATATAATATGAAAAAACTGTTATCTATTTTTTTACTTTCGTTATTAGCATTTAATTTTTATTCACAATCACCTGAAAGACCTCTTTCGAAAGATATGAAAAGCGGTGAAACGATTTTGCTTAGAGGTCATTTTAAAATTTATAATGGTGCAGCTCCAAATGTAAGGTTTGTTACACAATTTGACAATGAAGTTGTTGGAATCGGAACCGGCGAATCTGCTGACAATGAAATTGTTGACTATATATTACAAAAGCAGCTTGAAAATAATTTTGATTATACTGCAGAAGTGGAACTTAAATATACAGGGAATGTAAATGTTCAGTATTATAAAAAACCGCTGATGTGCTTTTCTATTGAAAACGTGGGTATAGGAAAGATTTCTTATTGTGAAAATTCCATTTACCGCATTGACGGAGAAAAGAAAAACAGGCAGGTTTTTGATAAAAATAATAATCAGATTACAAGTTTTTCTCCATGGGAAAGAGTTGACGGCCTCTATGTTTCTCCGGATGAATCTAAAATGCTTGTATGGCACAGACCTGATAAGGCAAAAGCATATCTGATTACGCTTTATGATTTGAAAACAAAATCTGTTGTCGCAGAATGCGAACCAGGATGGAGCTGTTCTGGAGTAACATGGACTTCGGACTATCTTGTTTATAAATGGGCAACTACAGGCGGCGGCTGGCGTTTTGAATACAGAAGCTATAAGACTCTTGAAGTTATAAAAACTGTAACTTGTTACTTGTCTTTTGAAGATTTGGAAGACAATGTTTTAATCTGTGCAAATTATTTTTATTATGATAAGGATATTATTATTTGTAATTTATCAGACGGAAAAGAAATAAAGAAGATAAATGTTTTTGAACTGTTAAAACAAAAAGGTATTTCGGCAGAAGCAATTTCTGTTCAAAATATTCTGAAGACTGCTGATAAAAAATATTCGCTTTCTGTCGGATATTATCTGGTTAATGGGGAGGATGATTATTCTGATTCCTATAATGTTGAACTGGAAGTTAGTCTTTAAAAGCAGTAAAAAACTAATTTGAGGTTTGGAATGAAAAAGTTTTTTGCAATTTTAACAGTTTTGTCTGTCTGTGTTTTTAGTTCTTTTGCATGGTAAATGATTTATGAAGATTATGAGATAATAGAAAAAAGCCATGGATATATAAAAACATGAGTGATTTTTTTGACATATACATAATTAAAAATACCCGCAGAAAAGCAGAAATAACTGCTTTTAACAAAAGATTCCTCGGCACTTATAGAGAAATGGCTTCAGAATACGAAATTCCACAGTTTTCTGAAAAACCCGAAAAAGATTTTGCAAAAGCAGATGAATTATTGTCTTATTGTGAAACAAATGCGAATGTTAGTCATGCTGTTTACTGGAAAAGTACGGTAAACGGTTTATATTCAGAAATTTTTTATACGAAAGACGGCTTTACAGTTTTTGGCTTATCAACAGAAGACGAAACAGAATGCAATTCTCTGTTTCAAGAAATGGCTCGCTTTTTAGGCTGCGACTTTGGATATATAACGGCAGAAACTCCTGCACCAGATTATTTTGAAAAATTTACAGAATGCATGCTTTCTGAACTGGAACATGACAAAAAATATGCAGATTTGCTTCCCGAAAGTAAATTTGATAAAGAAAGGCTCTTAAAGATTAAAAGGTCTGACATTGAAAATGACAGAAAACTCTGCTACGGTTTATTGACATGGTGCCGCGACATAAACTGGCCGGTAGCAGAAGAAATTGTAAAGATGATGAGACAGCCGAATGATTCAATTCTTTCCTGCATAAACACAATCTTAAAGTTTAACGACGAAGACTGGAATTTTTGTCTGACAGATTTTATTCTGAAAGAAAAGTCTGTATAAAAGCTAATCGGCTTTAAAATTTGTGCAGATATTTGCTGAAGGAGAGACGGCAAGATGAAAAATCTTGAAATTGTTGAATATTTAAAAAAGAACATTACGCCTCATAAAAACTCTATATGCGGAAATGAATACAGGACGGCAGTTTATCTCAAAAACGGGGT
>JAZQQW010000097.1:0-9518 GCA_045629255.1 Treponema sp. | reverse complement strand
TAAAAATCATCAATAATGCAGTATAATTCTATAAGATCGTTTTCGGTCATGGCGTAACTCCTTTGTTTTTTGTGTGGTAACTAAATTCTAAAGAATTACGCCTTTTTTGTAAATTTATTTATAACTCGAAATTTGACCTAAAACAAAAAAGAAGCAGATGATTTATGAATAAAATCCTTGAGATTCTGTATCGACATCAAGATAAAAAATACGGTGATTTTATGGCAAAACTTATTCCGACTATGTCTAGAGAAAATATAATAGGTATAAGGTCGCCTGAGTTCAAAAAGATTATGAAAGAAGTTCATGCAGAGGCAGAAGATGAAGTAGAATCATTTTTGAATGAGATGCCGCACAAATTTCAGGAAGAAAATTATCTTCACAATGCACTGATTTCTGAGATAAAAGATTTTGATAAGTTTATGGATGAGTTTGAAAAATATCTTCCGTACATAAATAACTGGGCTGTAAGTGACGGGCTTAATCCAAAGGTTCTTCAGAAAAATCATGATAAGCTTGTTCCGTACATCAGGAAATGGATCTGCTGTGATGAACCCTATTCAAAGCGTGTTGCGATGCTTTTTACAATGAAATATTTTCTGGATGAAGATTTTAAGGCTGAGTATCTTGAATGGGCGGCAGAAATAAGAAGTGATGAATATTATGTGAACATGATGACTGCATGGCTTTTTGCAGAGGCCCTTTCAAAGCAGTGGGATGAAGCCGTCAGGTTTATTCAGGAAAAAAGGCTTGATGTCTGGACTCACAACAAGGCAATTCAGAAAGCACGGGAAAGCCATAAAATCACGGATGAAAGAAAAGAATATCTTAAAAGCTTAAAGAGAAAAAAGGAAGAAAAATAATATGTGGTGGATTCTTGTACTGTTTATTATTATTTCAGCAGGTTTTACTTTATGGAATATAATTAATTTCTGTGTGCCAAAACCTTTTGGATATAAAGTTGCATCTGTTCTGACAGTTTTAATCGGTGGCGTTCTGTATTGCCTGTGTCATTGCATTTTTGATTTGAAAGGTGATTATTATACGGCGATTTATGATTTTGAGCTTCACTATCCGCTTTATTCAAAATATGCCTGGTTTGTTGTTGTCCTTCTTATACTTGGTTTTGCAGGTTTCATGATACTTCTTTTCAATGACAGTGGAAAGCTTCCGCCTCTTGTTTCTGTACTGTCAGTTTCGGCCTTGATTCTCATGAATGTTTTTCAGATTTTATATGCGGTTCAGATTTTTAAACACTATGACAATTTTTCTCTTTTTCTGTATGCCTATCATTTTAATATTCTTCTGTTGTCAGCGTTTGTCATCAGAAAAAACATCAGGCAGCAGATAAAGTCTTTTGGCAAAGATGAAATTGATTTTGATGCACACAGAAAGTTTTCATGGTTTTATTCAAAGATGAAAAATATTTCCGGGTATGGTATTTTTTGTTTTTCTTGCTGCTTTTATATTTTTGCATTGCTTGATATTATTTTTGTCTTTATGGGCGAAGGAATTGATGCACCTGTGAGGCTTTTTACTGACACTGCCGACTGGACTTTTTCAAAGCAGATTCCACCTCCTCCTCTTGAATACAACGGCCATTATCTTTGTACAGTTGCAGCTGCCGGGCATAAGAAAATCGTAAAGCCTTTACGGTTTGGAACACGCTGCGGACAGAAAATTGTCGTAAACAGACAGCTTTGTGTTGCAAATGCTTTTGAAGAAGTCATTGCAGAAAAGTTCCCTCCATTTCACAGGAAGATACGTCATTTTTACAATACGCACGGTTATCCGCTTTCAAAAAAAATTACGACTCCGGTTCGTGCCGATGTAATTTATTTTATGATGAAGCCTCTTGAATGGATTTTCCTTTTGTTTTTGTATGCAGTTGACGTTCATCCTGAAAAAAGAATTGCAAGACAGTATGAATTGAAGTAGATGAGGGAGATAAACATGATGCAAAGAAAAATTATTGTTTTAGATTCGTTTGATGAAAAACATTTATTATTAATTTCTGATGCAGTTGGTAAAGATTTTTTTATTGAAAAACTTTCTTTTGACTGTTCTGATGATATAAAAAAAGAGGCTTTAAAAGATGCAGAAATTATTATTGGCCAACCCGATATAAAATTGCTTCTGAATAAAGAAGTAAACTGTCCTAAATTAAAGTTTATCCAGATGACGTGGGCTGGTGCAGATATTTATACTCAAAGTGAAATTCCTTTTCCAAAAGATTCTGTAATTCTTGCAAATGCAAGTGGAACTTACGGAATGATAATTTCTCAGTTTGTAATTGCACAGATACTTTCTTTAATGTTGAATTTTAAAGAGTATCATTTTCAGCAGGAGAATAAAATCTGGCAACGTCGTGGACCAATCAAATCTCTTGATCATGCAAAAGTTATTATTTTTGGCTCTGGTGATATCGGTACTTTTACGGCTAAAAGACTTTCTGGTTTTGATGCGTATACAATTGGAGTTTGCAGGGATATTTCAAAAAGTCGTCCGTATTTCAATGAACTTTGTACTCTTGAGAATGCAGAAAAATATTTTTGTGATGTTGATGTTGTTGTGTGCTGCATGCCAAATACAAAAGAAACGGCAGGTTATTTTGATTCACGTCGTTTAGGTTTGTTAAAGGACGGTTCGATTATTGTAAATGTCGGTCGTGGAAATTTTATAGATTGTATGGCCCTTAATGGATATTTGGATAACGGACATTTATGGGGTGCGGCTCTTGATGTAACTTATCCTGAACCATTGCCTCAAAATCATCCGCTTTGGAATAATCCAAAATGTGTTATTACGCCACATACTTCTGGAGTTGCTTTTGGTCATCTTGAAAAAACGGTTGAGCTTCTTTTAGAAATTGTTTGTGAAAATTTAAAACATTATAAGAATCATGAAGCTATAAAAAATCGTGTATTTTAGAAATTGCGTACCAGAAGAAATTTATATGAAAAATAAATTCTCAAAGAAAAAAATTATTGTATTTTCTGTCTTGATGATGATTTTTATCATTCTTTCTTTTCTGTCATATATTCCAAAGACGGAAATCATTGAACTCAACAGTGAAAGTGATGCAGTTTCTTTTGCGCTCGTTTCTGATTTACATTCATGCCGCTATGGAAAAAATCAGGAGACACTGATAAAGATGATTGAAAAAAGCAGTCCTGATGCTGTTTTTCTTACAGGTGATATTTTTGATGATAAAATTCCTTTTGATAATGCAGAAATTTTTCTGGAGCAGATTGCAGGACAATATAAATGCTTTTATGTTTCCGGCAATCATGAAGTGTGGAGCGGAAAACTTTCAGAAATAAAATCGTATTTAAGAAAAATCAACGTAGAAGTTCTTGAAGGAAACTGTGTCACTGTGAACATCAAAGGAAGGCTTTTTGATATTTATGGAATTGATGACCCTTATGAAACCGGATTTTTACAGTGGAATGTGCTGCTTTCAAAAATGTACCGTGAAAGTGAAAATCAGAAAATACTTCTGACACACCGCCCCGAAAAAGTTTCTGAATATAAAAAATACGGCTTTGACCTCATAGTTTCAGGACATGCACACGGAGGTCAGTGGATTATTCCTTTTTTAAACAGAGGAGTTTTTGTTCCTGACCAGGGACTTTTTGCAAAATACGTAAACGGGAAATACAGTCTGAATGACAGGACAACAATGATTGTAAGCCGCGGTCTTGCAAGGGAAAGTACACATTGTCCAAGACTTTTTAACCGCCCTGAGATTGCAGTCATAAAATACTGAAACAGAAGCAGAGCTATCTGCGATTTGATAAAAAACAGCTCTGTAAGTTTTTAGCAGCTTCTTGATTTCACGCTGAAAATTTGTCACAATTTATGCATGAACCTTTATTTTATCCGACACGGTGATCCTGATTACGAAACAGATTCTTTAACAGAAAAAGGCAGAAATCAGGCTGCAAAACTCAGAGATGCCATAAAGGGCTGGAAAATAGATGAACTTTATCAGTCGCCTTTAGGCAGGGCAAAAGAAACAGCTTCCTGCATTGCAAGTAATTGGGCCACAAAACCTGTAACTCTGGACTGGCTCTCAGAACTTGTCTGGGGAAAAAAAGACGGAAACCCTTATGACTGTGCAAGTCCATGGATGATTATAGATAAACAGATTGAAACAGAACACGGATACTCACAGGGGGATTCATGGAAAGAACTTGAAATCATGAAAAATGACAGGATAGTTTCTGATCTTGAAGAACACTGCAAAAAATTTGACAGCTTTCTTGAAGAACACGGTTTTGTTAGGAAAAACCAACTCTATTATGCAGACAAACCTGACGACAAAAACATTGCCTTTATCTGCCACGGCGGCATATCAAGCGCACTGATCGGACACTTGCTCAATATTCCTTTTTTCCAGTTCAATGCACACATAAGCTTAGACTGTACTTCCATCTCAAAAGTATGTCTTTCCGGCGAAAAAGGAAAATATGTTACCGCAAAGCTCTGTTTTATAAATGATGTAAAACATCTGGAACCGCAGTAACAATTTTCTTTTGCTCCATGAAATTCACTTTTAAGCGATTTTCATGGAGTCTGATTAATTTTTCATTGTTACATTTTTACCGAATACATGCGTCTGCTTTTTCTTTTTCTCTGTCTATGGCGCCCATGAGTTTTCCGAAAAGTTCTGTATATTTTAATGAACCTGCATCTAGTTTTGTAATAACGACATACAGCTCTAATGGTATTTTTTTATCCTCAAAGTCAAAACAATTTCCATTCAATGCAATAATTTTTTCACGGATTTGTTCAGCATATTTGATGTCAGTACTTGCTGTCAAAAGTGCAAACTCATCATTGCCAATCCGAAAAACAACATCTTCGTCACTGCTGCAATCCAAAAGCCGTTTCATCGTTTCACTCAATGCCAGATCACCTGCCCTATGCGAAATTTCATTAATCGGCACCAGACGAACAATGTCTGCACAAACGAAGTAACTGTTTTGTCTTTCCTTCAGAAAATCATACATCTGCGAAATATCAACTGCTCTTCTCATATAGTTTTCTCCTTCGAGCTTATAAAAGCCCATAATTTTTGGAAACAGTTCTGGAACTTTACCGCGAAAAGCATATTTTTCGCGGAACTCCTTTGGGTTTGTGTTCCATACACTGTAAAAAGATCTTGTAAATGCTTCGTGGCTTGAGAATCCATACTCAACCGCCGCATCCAGAATGTTTAACTGTGGCTTTTGAATCAATAACTGCGCAGCTTTCATCATTTTGCGGCGAACCATGTAATCGTGTACAGAAAAGCCGGCAGCTGTACGAAATGTTTTTTCCAGGCTGGACTTAGATGCATAACATGCTTCTGCAATTTCTTCGGTCTGTATCTCACTGTCTAAATGGTCTTCGATGAACGAAAGAGAACGCATCAATAATTCAATATTTGCCATAATTTTCCTTAATACCCTTTCCAAAAGAGTTTTTCTATTTATGAGAATACAATATTATTTTACAGCGATTTTGATTTTTTGAGTAAACTTTATAAATGGCTTTAAATGCAGTATAATTATGATGTGATTGAAAATCAAATTATAAACAAAGCAATCGACTACATTTTTTCTCACATCGACCAGGAATTATCTGTCGACACAATTGCCGATTATTGCGGATACTCAAAATTTTATCTGACCCGACTGTTCAAAACGGAAACAGGTGAAAGCATTTACAGTTTTATAAAGCGACAAAAAATCGAACAAAGTGCCTGGCACCTCAAAGTAGAAAAAAATCGCAGCATTACAGAAATTGGAAACGAATACGGATATTCTGCATCAAACTATGCGACACTTTTTCGCGAGCATTTTGAAAAAACACCCGCCCAATTTCGTAAAGGTATAGACGAAAAATCTTTCTATCATCCATTTTACGAAGGAAAAGAAAACAAAATAGAAACATTCGAAGAATGCAGCAAAAAAATCACAGTAGAAACACTCCCCGATTATTTTGTTCTGTACGAAAGGCGAAAGGGAAACTATAAAAATCTGCAATACGACTGGTCAGACTTCTGTAAAACTTATGCAGAGTTTATAACTGAAGATACAGTTTTTATTGAACGCACTGTTGACGACCCCACAATCACAAATCCGGACGAATGCATTTACGATGTCTGTATGACTGTAGATAAAAACAACCCACGACTAGTTGCACAAAAAACAGCCGCCGCCGGTATAACAAGTAAGGCAGGAACCCCTGTCTGCCCAAATACAATGACAATCGAAGGTGGCAAATTCGCAGTTTATCACTACAAAGGATATCCACAGTTGATTTATTCTGCATATCAAAGTTTATTCTGTAACTGGCTTGCTAAAACTGGTAATAAAGTCGACAATCGAGGTGGCTTCGATCTTTACACAAGAATTGACGACGATCTTTACATGGAATTAAATATTTGCATTCCAATTGCGTAAGAAATTTTATTTTCTATAAAATCCGGAAAATAAAAATCAAAGGAATAATAGATGCAATAACAAATGCAACAAAAAAAACAGCAGATATTTTCCATAACAGATAATTTTTCTATTTTTTTGTATTGTATTTTATCATTGCAGTAATTTATTTTTACAAAATCCCGCAATTCATAGTATTTTTCTTCAGATTCAAAATTATGTTTGGCTACAATAAAAACTTTGATTTTTGAAAGATAAATATAAAAAGCATTTTCTCCTTCTACAACAGAATATATTTTATCTTTTTCTATTTTTTAACATTCTGAAGCAGAATGATTTTCAAGAAAGTCCTCATTTATAGACAAGTTTTTTCTTCCCGGAAAAGTTTATCTGAATTATAACATTTTTCCAGACTCTTTCTGTATAAATATGGATGCACAAACTTCAATGCAAAATAAACTATCAGAATAACTATCTCAATATTCCCGGAAAAAGAATTTAATATTCTAAATAACAGGCTGGCTCCAAATAAAACTGGTATAAAGAAATCAAAAAAACGTGAAAGAAATTGCATTTTTTTTCTCTGTTTCAGACAGTTATTGCAATATTCAATAAAATCTTCCAGTGTATAGTTTAACTTCTGTTCATACTGCATTTTATAGTTCCAAGATATTTTTTTTAAGATTATGATTTTTAATACAATAGCAGAAAACTATCAGACAGTAAACAATATCTATTTACAAAATCAAAACTAGAAATAGAAACATTTTCTTCCATTGTGATTTTTATATAAATATTATAAAATGAACGGCAAAATGAATAAAAATACATCTATTTTAAAACTTAAAAACTATCTTATAAGTGACGAACTCAATATACGTCATCGTCTCATGAATATAATCAACATTTCGACTGTAATTGCTGCCCTGTCCGGTATGTTCTACTCGATTGCTCTTAATGACGGCCTTATTTCACTTATTCCGACTATCTTTTCTGTAGTTAGTCTAATATTATCGTTTATCATTCTGAACGTTTTAAAAAATCCGCAGCTGGCCGGTATCATATTGTCTTGTGTCTGTAACGGTGTATTATTTCCGTGCATGGTATTTTTCAGCGGCGGTATTCATTCAGGAACTCCGATATGGATGATGATGGGCTTTATCTATAATTTTCTCATTATCACCGGAGCCGCATCGTATATTCTTACAGGAATAGCAATCATTATCGACGGAGCATGTTTCTGCGTTGCTTATCTTCACCCGGAATACGTTATATTGATGGACAGTACAAAAGCAGAATATATAGACGTTTTTCTTGCTTTAGTATTAACATCACTTATATTCGGCATAATTTTCAAATATCAGACATATGTCTATGAGAAGCAGAAAAACAAGCTTATAATCGCAGATTCGGCAAAGAGCGAACTGCTTGCAAATGTCTCTCATGAAATCAGAACTCCGATTAACTCTATAATTGGCATGAACGAGATGATTTTGCGTAAGAGCACGAACAGCGAGATTACAGAGTATTCAAGAACAATTGATTCTGCGGGCAATACGCTGCTGGCTCTGATTAACGATCTTCTCGACATGTCAAAAATTGAAGCCGGTAAAATGATTCTCTCAGAGACTGTTTATGACCTTCCAAAACTTCTGGAAGGCTGCATAAACATGGTAAAAGTAAGGGCAGAAAACAAAGGCCTGAAGCTTTCACTCAATATGAATCCTAACCTGCCGTGCATGCTCAAAGGCGATGATGTCAGAATCATACAAATGATTAACAATCTGCTTACAAACGCAATAAAGTACACGGACAAAGGCGAAGTATCCCTTAACGCAGACTGTACGCAGTCAGAAGAAGGTTTTATCCTCGATATTGGGGTTACAGATACTGGACGAGGAATATCAGAAGAAGACAAAAAAAATCTTTTTGACTCTTTTACACGAATTGACATTAAACGAAACCGTAATATTGAAGGCACAGGTCTTGGCCTTACTATTACAAAGCAGTTTGCTACAATGATGAATGGCTCTATAGAAGTTGACAGCTCTGTCGGAAATGGTTCAACTTTCACAATTCATATTCCACAGCAAGTTGTAGACAAGCATAATATAGGCGAAACAGAAAACTGTTCTTTTACTTCAGAAAAAGAACAGTACGTAGAATTGCTGCACGCACCGAATGCAAAGCTTCTCATTGTCGACGATGTTGCCCTTAACAGAGAAATCATTCAGCTACTGCTCGAAAAAACAGAGATTCAAATTGATCAGGCAGAAGACGGTTATAAATGTCTGGATATGGTCAAAAAAAATAACTACGATATTATCTTTATGGACCAGATGATGCCCGGCATAGATGGTCTTGAAACCATTAAAGCAATAAGACAGATGGATGACAATCAGAACAAAGATATTCCTATTATACTTGTAACAGCAAATGCCGGTCTTGATAAAAATATGTTACTCAAGGAAGCTGGCTGCAATGAATATCTGACAAAACCTGTAGACGGTAAACTGCTTGAAAATACAATTTTCAGATTTTTACCAAAAGAGAAAATCGAAATTCTGTCACAGTCAACATAATAAGATAATTTGCTTCTCTGAGTTTTATAAGCTTCTCTATATAAAATTTGCTTTTTCCCAAATACTGATATAGACTTAATAGGTCAAAATTCAAGTTTCTGCTGAATTGAAAAGTTTGGCAGAAACCATTGGATTGCATCATCAACAAAGTGAAACAAAAATGCAGAAATGCTGTAAAAGAAATGCCTGAACATTCCTGTTATATTTCTGGCTTTGTGATAAATCAAATTATAATTCAACTTCATCACTGACCAGATATTTTCGATTCTGTTTCTGTTTAATAAAAGCTGATGTTGTTCTGGCGTAATCATACGTTTCATGTTTTTTGCCGGGACGAAAACAAAGTTTTACCAAAGTTCCATCCTTTTGTTGATTTACCGCGGCTTGCAATTTTTTTTGTTACTTTATGAGTAGAAATGTAACGATTTTCACACACTGTGACTGGCGTTGAATCCATATAAAATGTATCATCGGTGCAGTTTAACCTGTTCAGATACAACTGATA
>JAZQQW010000096.1:0-36445 GCA_045629255.1 Treponema sp. | reverse complement strand
GACCAGATATTTTCGATTCTGTTCCTGTTTAATAAAAGCTGATGTTGTTCCGGCGTAATCATCCGTTTCATGTTTTTTCTGGTTGCCGTATACGGTTTTCTTCCGCTTTCAAACATTTCACGTAACTCGTTTTCCTTCAGTATGTAATTTTTCTGTCTGTATCTTGATTTTAATAGGTCAAATTTTGAGGTATAAATAAATTTGCAAAAAAGGCGTAATGCTCTAGAATTTAATCATCGCAACAAAAAAAACAAAGTAACATTTTAAGAATTAAATTTGTTATAAATATAAAATTCAATGGAGAAATAAATGAAAAAAATATTTTTAGCAGCAATTTTACTAGGCCTGATATCACCTCTTTTTGCGGGTGGTCGTTTTGTAAAATGCACAACATCAGATAACAAAGACAATAAAGTTATAAAAGTAAGTCAATCATCTGAAAAAACAGAAATAATTGGCAATATCAGCCGAACAATTGTAGAACTGATTATTACAAATTCATCTGATCGTGTTCTGGAAGGTGAGTTCGAATTTCCTCTTGAAAAGGGAGAATCTGTTACAGGTTTTGCATTGGATATTAACGGAAAAATGAGAAATGCTGTCGCTGTCGAAAAAGAAAAAGGCCGTCAGATTTTTGAAGATGTAGTCAGAAAAAATGTTGACCCGGCACTTTTAGAGATGACAGCCGGTAATTCTTTTAAAACCAGAGTTTATCCTCTCCCTGCAAATGGTTTCCGCCAGATTCGAGTCATAATCGAAAAGAAGCTTGCAGCAACAGCCCCTAACGCAAAAAAAGATACAGTGTTTACGCAGACAATAGGTAAAGATACTTTCTTTTATTATTATCCGGATCTTTCTGATTTTATAAAAGAGAATGGAAAAATAAAAAGGACTTTGCCAGATACAGTCACCATTTTTTATGACGTTTCTTCTTCTGGCGAAAACAGGGACAAAAACAAAGAAATTTCATTTATCAAAGAATATCTTTCAGAAGCAAATATTTCTGAAATCAAAGTTGTGACTTTCAGTAATGAAATTCATGAACAGAAGTCTTTTAAATCTGTTGCAGATACTGTTAATTTTTTGGATAGCCAGATTTTTGATGGCGGAACTAATCTCAATATTGATTTTTCAAAGGAAAATGCTGGCCAGATTTTTCTTGTTTCCGACGGTATCCATAACTTTGGAGAAGCAAATGAGTTTTTGAATAAAAATAATGACAGAAATAAAATAATTGCCGTCAATTCAAATACGGCTGCCGATTTTACTATGTTAAACAGTATTGCATTTCAGACAGTAGACTTGAATACAAGTTCTGTCAGTCAAGCTCTCGAACAGGTTATGTATAAAAATCTCTGTCTGTTAAAATCTGAATATGATGAATCTGTTTTTGAGCAGATAAATCCAGATACAAAGTATTCTTCTTTTGTGGACGAGTCTTTTTGTGTAAGCGGAATACTCAAAAAGAAAAGTGGCAGCATTAAATTAAGTTTTGGTTACGAACAGGGAAAGAGTCTTTGCACAAAAGAAATTTCTGTTTCATCATATGAAACAGAAAAGTGCGTTTCGGTAGACAATGTAAGCGGACTTTGGGCAGCTGATAAAATTGCAAATCTTTCCAAAAGTTATGATGCAAATAAAAACGAAATTATTTCACTTGCAAAAAAATATGCCATTGTTACACCAGATACATCTCTTATTGTTCTAGATAGTGTAAATGATTATATCCGCTACGGTATTGTTCCTCCGGAAGAACTTCTCGAAGAATACAATCGTCTTGCAACTCGAACAAATACTGTCAAAAGTGAAAGTGATGGAACTATTCCTTCAGAAGTTTACAGAACATTTGAGGAATTCAAAAAATGGTGGAATACAAATCCGAAAGATTTTAAGAAGAAAAAAGGAAAAACATGGACTGGAAATGGATATAACCCGGAGGGGCCTGCATCGACAGAATCAAACGTATTTGGATACGTAGACGCCTCAAATGCAATAGAATTTGTTTATGATGACAGCATTGTTGAAGCGGAACCAGAAGTTTATTCTGATATGGTTATGGAAGGGCTGCGTTCTGAAGCGGAAAATCGAGCTGACAGAGTTGTTTTATCAGAACGAACTATGGAAAAGAAAATGGCAAAGTCTGAAAGTGCAAAAAAAACAGCACATCAGAACGTTCCTGAACAAAAAGCTTCTGTAGTTTTGCAGGCATGGAGTTCAGATGTACAATATCTGACTGTTCTTAAGAAAACTCCGGAAAACAAAATGTATGAAAAATATCTGGAACTCAAAAAAGAACACAAATCATCTCCGGCTTTTTATATGGAAGTTGCAGATTATTTTGCAGAAGAAAACATGAAATCTCAGGCACTTCGTATCCTTTCTAATCTTGCAGAAATGAATCTTGAAAACACAGATGTTTTGAGGGCTTTGGGAAATAAACTCAACGACTGGAAAGAATATGAAAAATCATGTGCCATGTTTGAAAAGCTCTGTAAGCTTAGGCCTGAAGTTCCTCAGTTCCTGCGTGATTTAGGTTTTGCTTACAGCAATGCCGGCAAAAAACAGGAAGCTGTAGATACATTCTGGAAAGTCGTATGTGGAAAATGGGATTCCCGTTATTCTCAGATTCAACAGACTGTTCTTAATGATATGAATGCAATTATTGCAGAAAATAAAAAACTTGATACAAGTTCTTTTGATGATAAACTTTTGCAGAACTTTGATGTTGATATTCGTATTGTATTAACATGGAATACAGACGACTGTGATATTGATTTGTGGGTAACAGATCCTGATAATGAAAAATGTTACTATAGAAATAAACTGACAGAAAACGGCGGCCGCATGTCCCGTGATTTTACGCGAGGTTACGGTCCTGAAGAATTTGTAATCAGAAATGCACCAAAAGGCAAATACATAATTCAGGCAAACTATTTTGCTAATCACCAGCAAAAGTTGTTGCAGCCTGTAACAGTTCAGGCAGAAGTATATACAAATTTCGGCCGTCCGGATCAGACTTGCCAGCTTTTGACATTGCAGTTAAACGATATCAAAAATACCTTTGATATTGGTGAAATTACATTTTAATCATCAGTACTTTTCAGATGACCGCCAATACGGAGAATTGACTGTTCAAGTGTTTTTCTGTATTGGCGTTTTATTTGAGGAATTTCTGATTCTGTAAATTCTTTTACGTAACCGCCGAAAATCCATGCTTCCTGAGCGTTCGCGTCCATACCCATATCATCATTTCCATATGCATAAATTAAATACCAGGGAGCAGTAATTCCATCTATTGTAGATTCTTTTACAGTTTTGGCACGGATTACGCAGTAATTACCTGCAAGTTCAATAGAACGACTTTGATATGAGTAACCGCAGTATTCATCAATTCCACTGACTGTAACTAAATCTGCCGAAGTCGAAGGTTTTTTGCGGAGTTTTAAATTGTCAAGAAGAACAATATATTCGCATTTTGTTTCACTATCTTTAGAGTCGTGGTACCAGGGATATCTTATACTTTCCACACCGTTGTGAATAATTTTTGTATAAGCTTTTGGAGGTGTATCTGACCATAATTTCATATTTTGGTCATTTATATTTACGAGTGCACCTTGTGAATTAATATTTGCAACTTTAAAATCAAGTCTGTATTTTCCTGGTAAAGTCATAAGATCTGAAAAATATTCTCCACACTGGGGAGTGTAATAATTGTTTTTAAGCGTTTCAAAATTAATAATTCCATTTGAAACATAATAAGCTCCTTCACCAAAAACATTGCCGCCAATAAGTCTCTGGTGATAAGAATAAGTTCCATCAGAATTAAATTTAAAACATGAAAAACCATTTTGAATAAGGTAGTTTTTTAATTCTGCATCTGTTTTGGGAGTTTGTGCAAAAATGCATATAGCAGAGAAAAGAACGAATAAAGATAAAACTGACTTCTTCATAAAATAAAATCTCCATAAATTATGATGTTTAATTTTGATTATATATTGTAATATGTAATCAAAATTAAAATTTTTACCAGCCCCATTTAGTGAGTGTGATACCGGTAACTATATCTGCATCTGTTTCAATATGCATGGCAACTCCACGGTAATCACACCACCAGTTAGTATCAGTATTTCGATCGTAATTTGGTTTTCCAAAAAGTGCATAAATTTTTTCTATATTATCACCCAGCTTAAACGGCAAAAAATCCGGATAGCAGTAATCTGCATTATTGTAATAATTGATATCAGCACTATAAAGAAAAGAACCTGATTTACCGGTTTCTCTGTTGCAGGTAGGATAGAACAGAAAGTAAGTATGATTTTCTCCGCACATTGATATGTTGTATAATCCTTCATCGTATATAATGTGTTCGGGATTTGTTTCGATGTTCACATTCATGTTTTCTCTGAAATACTTTTCATAATCTATAAACCATTCCCAGCCCTGCTGCAATTGTTCTTCACAACGGAATTCTGCTGCTTTTTCAAGTGAGTCAGATAAATATGCACCATAAACATATCCTTCAATTCCATTTTTTGTGGAGACTTTGAACCAGTAATTGTGATAGTCATCTATTTCTGCGTATTCTCCTTTTTCGAGAATCTCAACTTTTTCATTGCAGTTCAATTTAGCAATACGATTCCCATTAGGGGTATCACGAATATTTACGCCATCTAATGTATTTACAAACCGATACTGTTTTTCTGGGGCTTTTTGTTCATCTGGAATTTTCTCTGTGATTTCTTCTTTCAGCCAGTCATTTTGATATTCATTGACATTAGATACATCAAATGATGTTTTGTTTTTTTACAAGATAAAACTAAAAAAGTTAGAACAAAAATTATAAAACAAAGTTTTTTCATTTTGTATATTCCTCTTGTCAAGTTCGAAGCCTGTTTTATTTGTTATTTATAAAGGATAAGCTTTATTACTGTATTATATGTTTTTTTGGGTTTGCATAAACTGAACATGTTGTGAAAAAAAATCACAAATTAGTGTCTGCCGTATTATGCAGGCACAAATCATTTATGATGCATGTGCCGCACTTTGGATTTCGTGCAGTGCATGTGTATCTTCCGTGAAGCAGAATCCAGTGGTGTGCATTATTTGCAAACTCCTGTGGTACTCGTTCTTCCAGAGATTTTTCTACTTCCAGAGGTGTTTTGCCGCCGGCAATGCCCGTCTTTGGGCACACGCGCAGAAGATGCGTATCTACCGGCATAGTTGGTTTGTGAAAAATAACATTGAGTACGACGTTTGCTGTCTTGCGGCCTACTCCTGGAAGCGACATCAGTTCTTCCCGTGTAGACGGCACTTTTGAGTCAAAATCTGAGACTAGTTTTTTGCTTAGTTCGATTATGTGCTCTGATTTGGCATTGTATAATCCGACTTGCTTTATATAATGTATAAGTTTTTCTTTACCCAAGGCGAGTATAGCTTCTGGTGTGTCTGCAATTTTGAAAAGAGGTTCGGTTGCAGCATTTACAGATTTATCCGTTGCCTGTGCGCTCAAAACAACAGAGAGCAAAAAGCAGTATGCGTTCGGAGCATAAAGTTCAGGCTTCGGATCTGGATTGTTTTTTTGAAAACGCTGGAAGACTTCGGCAAGAGCCTTGTCATCCAGCAGGTTATTTTTTTCTTCCACTTTGTTCCTTATGGAAATTCTGAAAAACTTGTGCTTTCAGAAAGATTCTTATTTTGCAGCATCCTGCAAAGCTTTGACTTTGTCTGTAGCTTCCCATGGGAAACCTTCACGACCAAAGTGACCGTAAGAAGCTGTTTTTCTGTAAATTGGCTGCTTTAAGTTCAAAGTTTTGATGATTCCAGCCGGTGTACAGTCGAATACTTTTTCTACAGCTGCTTCAATCTTTGAGCGTGCAATTTTTTCTGTTCCGAAAGTTTCTACAAGAATAGAAACAGGGAAAGGAACACCAATTGCGTATGCAAGTTCAACTTCTGCACGGTCTGCAAGGCCTGCTGCAACTACGTTCTTTGCAATGTAGCGTGCCATGTATGCTGCAGAACGGTCTACTTTTGAAGGATCTTTTCCAGAGAAAGCTCCGCCACCGTGGCGTCCCATACCACCGTATGTATCAACGATGATTTTACGGCCGGTAAGACCTGAATCTCCATCTGGACCACCAGTTACGAATCTTCCTGTCGGGTTGATGTAATACTTTGTATCTTTTGTCAAAAGTCCTGTTGGCTCAAGAACAGGTTTGATGATTTCTTCGATAATTGTTTTTTTGAGAGTGTCATAGTCTACATCTGGATTGTGCTGATGGCTGACAACAACAGTGTCGATTCTAACAGGTTTATTGTTTTCGTCGTATTCGATTGTTACCTGAGATTTTGCATCTGGACGGAGCCATGCAATTTTTCCAGAATGGCGCAATTCGTGTGCGCGGAGCAAAATCTGATGTGAATAGTAAACAGGAGCAGGCATCAAAGCTGGTGTTTCGTTACAGGCATAACCAAACATCATGCCCTGGTCACCGGCACCCTGCTGACCTTCGTATTCTTTTAAATCCTCTTCACCGCGTTTACCGACGACCCCCTGGTTGATATCTGCAGACTGAGCATGGAGGCGGTTCTGGAACATACAGTTAGCACCGTCAAGACCAACTTCTGCATCGTTGTATCCGATATCCAAAGCAACCTGACGGGCAATACGCTCTACATCGGCATTGAATTTCTTTGTAAATTCTTTGTCAACTTTGATGTTCTGGAAACCGATTTCGCCGCCAACGAGCAGAAAGTCAGTTGTAGAAAAGCTTTCACATGCAACGTGAGCATCTTTGTCCAAAGTAAGGCAGTAATCCAAAACGGCATCAGAAACCTGATCACATAATTTATCTGGATGACCTTCACCAACAGATTCAGAAGTAAATAAATAATGATTGTTAGATAAGATAGACATATTCGTCTCCTATTTAGCAAGATTTACCAGCTCATACGAACTGGGTTTTACCGCCCTGCAATTTGGATAAATCGGCGGATATAAGAAACAACGTTTCTTATTTTCGATGTGTATCCTTATACTAATTAATTTCAGATAAAAATTCAAGCACTGTCAGACAGTCTGTTTACAGAAATGATACGGGAATTTCAGGACTGTTATCATATTGTTTTTATAAACAATTGCACAGATTTGCATCAAGTGCATTAATCAGGCGCTTGATTAAAATGCCTTTGGTTAAAGCATGTGAAAACTGAAATCTATAGCTTCAGAATTTTTGTTTTAGCTGTACAGCATCATTTAATATGATGCTATCTGTAATAAAAAAAATATAATTTTTTATTATATATATAACATTTTTTTTAGTTAAAATAGTTTTGACTTTAGAAAAATCCCTAATAAAATTAGGTATATAGGAGATTTTATTTATGAAAGTACTTAGAATAACTATGAAATTTAAACTTCTTGTGACAATTGCGTTAATTGTAAAACTGAGCATTGTTTCAGTAGGATTATTTTCAGCATTTAAATCTTACAAAGCATTGAATGTCTCCACAGAGCAAACACTTCTTGGGGTATCTGAGATTGCTGTTTCAAAAATAAATGCTATAAACCAGGAGGAATTAACGCTTTTACATTCGCTTGCATTGATGCCTTTTATAAAAGATCCTGAGATTGAACTTTATGATAAATATGAGCAGCTTCATGTAATCAGTGCGGCAAATAAAGAAAAATATGAAAATATTTCCATTTATGATATTGACGGAAATTCATTTAAGGCAGACGGATCGCCGCTCTTTTTGGGAGACCGTGATTATTTCAAAGTTCCACGTCAGACAGGAAGTGATTATATCGGCGATCCGACATTGAGTCCTGTAACAAACGAAGTTTATATGTACTATGCTGTTGCAGTTAAAAATGACGACGGAAAAATTGTCGGTGCAATTTCGTCAATGATCCGCGGTAACCGTCTCTCTGCTGTTGCAAAAGATATTAACGTTGGTTCAGGTTATCATCCTGATATTATAAATATGAAAACTGGTGTAATCGTCGGAAGCGGCGAAGAAAATGCAGATGATAACGCAATGATAAATGATTATGCGGGAAATACAGAGTTAGTAAAAGTCTTGGAAAAAATTAAAGCCGGCAAAACTGGTGTTGAAACTTATATCGATCCGAAAACTGGCAAAAAGATGGTTGCTTCATTCAGACCTGTCGGAGGAACTTCTGACTGGACGATTTTCTGTAAAGCTCCATACGATTTTTATTATGGTTCAATGACGAATCTGATACGCACAATGATTATCTTAATGGTAATTGCAATGATCATTGCATGTATAGTTTCTGGAATTATCATTTCAATCCTTTTGAAACCGTTGGATATCCTCAAAAAATCAATGCACGAAATTTCAAGCGGAAATGCTGATTTGACAAAACGCATAGATTAGAATACAAACGATGAAATTGGTGATGTTGTTGCCGGCTTCAATAAGTTTACCGATATGCTTCAGTCAATTATGATTCAGTTGAAAAAATCAAAAGAATCTCTCATGGTTGTAGGAGAAAAACTTGGAGCAAGTACACACGAAACAAGTTCTTCGATAACGCAGATTATTGCCAATATCGAATCTGTTCATAATCAGGTTTCGCATCAAAATGCAAGTGTTCATCAGACAGCAGGTGCTGTAAATCAGATAGCTTCAAATATTGAAAGCCTTGAGCATATGATTGAAAATCAGAGTGCAGGAGTTGCACAGGCTTCTTCTGCTGTTGAAGAAATGATAGGAAACATTAAGTCTGTAACGAGTTCGATAGATAAGATGGCATCATCGTTTGATGTACTTTTGGGAAGTGCAAAGACTGGCATTCAGATACAGAATGAAGTTAATGAAAAAATTGAAATGATTCGCTCTCAGAGTGAAACTTTGAAAGAAGCAAACCTTGCAATTTCTTCTATCGCAGAGCAGACAAACCTTCTTGCAATGAATGCTGCCATCGAAGCTGCTCACGCCGGAGAAGCAGGAAAAGGATTCTCTGTTGTAGCTGATGAAATCAGAAAGCTTTCTGAAACTTCTGGAAATCAGTCTAGAACAATCGGTGAACAGCTTGAACATATCATCAATTCTATCAGTGTAGTTGTTAATTCTTCTGGAAAACTTAACAGAGCTTTCAACGAAGTAACAGAAAGAATTGAAGATACTGATTTTGTTGTACAGCAGATAAAATCTGCAATGGAAGAACAGAATGAAGGTTCAAAACAAATCAGTGAAGCCTTGCGGAATATGAATGATAATACAATCGAAGTCAGCAGTGCCTCTAAAGAAATGTCAGAAGGAAACAAGCTCATCCTGAAAGAAATTCAGAATCTTCAGCTTGTTACAAATGGAATTTCTTCCAGCATGGATGAAATGGCAATAGGAGCAGATCACATCAACGGAACAGGTGCTGAACTTACTGGAATTTCAAAACAGATGTCAGAATCGATTTTTGAAATCGAAAGTAACGTCAATCTGTTTAGGGTTTGATTATCATTTGCTTGGGGAAAATATAAACTTACAGTTATATTTTCCGTATAATTTTATTTTACAGAGAACGGGTTTTCTTTTTTCATCATGTCTTGAACTGACTTGGATATGATGCTGATAGATTTTGACCCGCTGTCTGTAAAATATTTGTTAAAATACGATTCTGCATATTTAGCGAACATTTCTTTCATAAATTTATTTGATAATGCTTGAGAAAGGTTATGAAAGAAAAGAATATCTGTAACTGAAGAAATTCACATATCTTTTGGATCTAAGTTAGAATCGTTGTATTTAAGAATCACTTTTCAAAGAATTTTCGATATGAGTTATCAAAGTCATTTTTCTTTAGAGTTGAACTTTCGGTAAAATCGGTATTCATTCTCGTACTACTTTAAATTATACTACTTACAAGTAGTATAATTTAAAACTGTTTTCTCACTTGCCACAATCTGCTGATTTTTGCTTTTTCTGGGATTTTATATTTTAATTTGTCTTCTTTGATGAGTGGAATTAGATAGTTTTTACAAAATACGCTGGGAACTTCTCATCAAATCCAAATTGTTTTGCCATATTTGCCTTTGACTTTTTACGAAAATAAATTACGAAAATACTTTCGTCAAAAATAACTTTAACATTTACACTACTTTAGAGTATACTATACTAAGGTAGTATTATATGATAGCCAGAGAAAAAGAGCTTTCGATAATGGAAGACAAATATAACAATAACAAATTTGAATTTCTTGTAATGTATGGAAGAAGGCGTGTTGGAAAAAACTACGATTCTCAACGAGATTGCAAAAAAACATAATCCAATTTTCTTTTCGGCACAGGAAAAAAACGATGAATTGAATCTTGAAGATTTTTCACGGGCTATTGAAAGTCATTACGATAAAAAATACTTTGCGACATTCAAAAATTGGCAGAATGCTCTTGATTACATAACAGAACGTCTGAGCAATGAAAAACGAACACTTTTAATTATTGATGAATTTCCTTTTGTTGCATATCAAAATCCAAGCATAAAAAGTATTTTTCAGCATACGATTGACCATCAATGGCAAGATAAAAATATTTTTCTGATTTTTTGCAATTCAAGCATAAGTTTTATGGAAAATGAAGTTATGGGATATAAAAGTCCTCTTTATGGAAGAATGACTTGTTCTATTGAAGTAAAACCTTTTGATTATTTTGATGCAATTAAATTTTTTCCAGATTACAGCATTGAAGATAAAATTATTTCTTACGGAATTTTGGGTGGAATTCCCCGTTATCTTTGTGCATTCGATTCTCAATGCAATCGCTGGAGGGTGCAATAAAATCTCTGAAATTGCGGATAGAGTTCACGAAGAAAAAAACTAAAATCAGTAAATATATGCTCACTTTGCAAAATTTGAGGCTTGTAGAAAAAAAAATCCTTGTGGAGAACGTCCAGAAAGCAAAAAGGCAATTTACATAATCAAAGATTTTTTCTATTCGTTCTGGTACAGATTTATTTTTTCAAACGAAAATTATTTTACGATGCTCGATGAAGAATTGACTTGTGAAGAAATTTATGAGCAGATAAACGATTATATGGGAATAATTTTTGAAGAAATATGTCAGCAATTCTTAATCCGATTGGCAAAAAATAAAAGACTTCTGTTTATTCCTTTTGAAATTAGAAAATGGTGGGAAAATAATCTGATTCTAAAAGCTCAAGATGATGTTGATATTCTTGCGTTTGACAGAACAAAAACAAAGGCAATTTTCTGCAAATGTAAATTCAGAAATAAAAAAATGTCGTTGGAAGAGTTTGACGATTTAATCACTGCCTCAAAATTCTTCAACAATATAGAAGAAAAAACATTCATTTTAATAAGTAAAAGCGGTTTTGAAGATACAGTTATTAAAAAAGCAAAAGAAATTGAAGAAAAAGGCTCAAAATGTATGCTGGTGATACTTGAAGATTTAATGAAGGTGTAATTTTTTTATTTCTGTTTTTTGGAGGCATTACACACATCTGTGGTGTCTTAAATATATCTGTTTTATGGCAAATGTTTATATAACCCAGAGTATAATTATTGAATTAATGTTGTTCATACTTACAAGATTTGATTCAGATTAATATATTATAATGCGCATGTAATTTGTAATTCTTTGGAAACTTTTTAGTGAAGTCCTGATAGCAGCTATGTTTTGATATATCATTTTACCGGGGAACGGATTATACCCCGGCTGATATTTTAAATTTTATCTGGAAGAGTTTTTTATATGATGTTCAGTCATATTTTACTTTCTAAGGTATTTAGCCGTAATTGTTTGAGATTTTTCAATCATCTCTTTAGGTGTTCCCGTAAAGACAATTTGTCCGCCTGCAGTACCTCCATCTGGGCCAACATCAATGATATAATCTGACATTTTCATAACGTCAGTATTATGCTCGATTACGATGACTGTGTTTCCGCGTTCTACAAAGCTTTCGAGAAGTGCCATTATGGACTTGATGTCTGACGCATGAAGCCCTGTCGTCGGCTCGTCGAGTATGAAGATGCTTCCTTTTTTATTGAGGTCTTTTGCAAGCTTAACCCGCTGTCTTTCGCCTCCGCTTAAAGTTGAAAGCGGCTGACCGAGCGAGAGATAGGGGAGTCCGACTTCCAGCAACGCATTCAGATGTGCAGTTATTTTTTTCAAAAGTCTGCAGGATGTTTCGTCAGCTTCACTAACAGAGCCGAAAAAGTTAAGTGCATCTTCTACGCTCATATCAAGAACTTCGACAATGTTTTTACCGTTGTACAATTTATCCAATGCCTTTTTACTGTATCGTTTGCCTTCACATTCTTCACAGACTGTCGTTACAGGTTCCATAAAGACAAGTTCTGTTATGATTACACCGCGGCCTTTGCATGCAGGGCATTTTCCCTTCGAGTTGAACGAAAAAAGACTTGAGTCTGTTTTATTGGCTTCGGCAAACAGTTCGCGGATTTCATCAAAGAACCCCAGGTACGTACATGCTGTGGAGCGACCGGTTGCAGTAATTGCTGACTGGTCAACGAGTACGACTTTATCTGCATATTGTTTTGCAAAAACATCTCGTATCAAAGAAGATTTGCCGCTTCCAGCAACTCCTGTGACACATGTTAAAATACCAGCTGGAACATTAACATCGACGTTTTTCAGATTATGAAGTGATGCACTGCGGACAGAAAGCCAGCCTGTCGGTTTACGAGGAGTGTCCTTTACCGGAATTACTTCTTTCATCGCATTGCCGGTCTTTGTTCCGCTTGCAAGAAGTGCTTCATAAGAGCCTTGAAACAAGATCTGTCCGCCATTTTTACCTGCAAGAGGTCCTACATCGACAACTTCGTCTGCAATCTCGATTATGTCCTTGTCATGTTCAACAACAAGAACTGTATTGCCCTTGTCACGCAGACTTTTCAAAAGACGGCTCATTCTGTGAACATCGCGCGGGTGCATACCTGTACTGGGTTCATCAAAGATGTATGTCATGCCGGTGAGTGAACTTCCCATGTAGCGTACAAGTTTGAGACGCTGAGCTTCTCCTCCGCTCAAAGTTGAACTTTCGCGGTTCATGAAAAGATACGGAAGTCCAATGTCTATCATACGGTCAAGGCTTGCACAGAGTTGTGCAACGACAGTTGCTGCTTTAGGATTACTTATTGTGCCGAGGACTTCACGAAGTTTTGTAAATTCCATTTCACACATTTCATGAATGCTGTATCCTGCAACCTTTGCACTTAATGCAGCTGCATTGAGGCGTTTACCGCTGCATTCAGGACATGTTTCTTCTTGCATAAATGAGTTCAGGCGTTTAAGTGTATTATCTTTCTGTTCTTCGGGACCTTTCATCAGACAGAGCCTTTCAAACTGAAGTTTCAATCCCTCTATCTTTTTATTTTCGCGTTCACCGTTTGCCGAAAGTCCCAGACGATGTCCGTACAGCAGAAGATTTTTTTCTTCTTCGGTGTAGTCTTTGAATTTTTTGTCTAAATCCCAGAAGCCGCTGGAAGTATATTGTCTGAAGTACCAGTTTCCCGGACCAAAAGCCGGCAGGCTGACCATGCCTTCGTTCCATGATTTTTCGACATCGATGGCTTTCATTATGTCAAGATCCATGATTTTACCGATGCCCATGCACTTAGGACACATTCCGTTAGGGTTGTTGAAAGAAAAGAAAGATGCAGGTCCGATTTTCGGTTCGCTTATGCGGCTGAAAAGCAGCCTGAGGGTAGAATACATGTCGCTGATTGTTCCGACTGTGGAACGTGCGTTTCCGCCGAGTCTTGACTGGTCGATGATGACGCTTGCCGTCAAGTTGTCTATAAAATCAACATGCGGTTTTTCGTACTTAGGGAGACGGCCTCGTACATAAGCTGAATATGTTTCGTTCATCTGACGCTGACTCTCTGCTGCAATCGTGTCAAATACAATGCTCGATTTTCCCGAGCCGGAAACGCCGGTAAAAACTACAATCTTATTTTTAGGGATTTCAAGGCTGATATTTTTCAGATTGTTCTGGTGTAATCCTTTGATTATGATTTTATCGTTCATGTTTTACCTCTCTGTGATAATTTGTCCGTTTGATTTTGATGCCCGATTTCAATGTTCTAAATTACAGGCAGGAGTCTAACTTATTGTTAAAACATCTGCCCGACTTTTTTTGCTGAGTTTTGTTCAGAAACTTCCTGCTTTTTACAGTTAGCTGCGGTTCATCTGTCTGTCAGATTTTATGCAGAAAAAGACTGTTGCAATAAGAGTCAGTGCTTCTGTTACCGGAGCTGTTAGCCAGATTCCGTCCAAGCCCCACAAGGCAGCAAACAGAAAGATTGAGATTAAAAGAATGACAATTCCCCGGAGTGAAGCAATAACTGCCGACTGTTTGGGTTTTGCCATGGAAGTAAAGTACATGGAGCCTGTAACATTGAACCCTTGGAGCAGAAACTCTACCGCAAAAAACTTAAAGCCCCTCGACACCATTTGGATTATGTCGCTTTCTTTGACAAAGAATTCACAGTAGAATCTGCCTCCGAAAAACAATACGGCTGCAAAAATTACTCCAATACAAAAGATGATTTTGTTTGTGAGTTTACGCAAGTCTCTGCAGAGTGTTTTTTCACCTCCGCCAAAGCAGAAGCTTACAAGCGGACTCATTCCCTCTCCGAATCCGATGGCAATCATATTAAATACGAAAAGTGAATATCCTAAGATTGTAAACGCAGCAACGCCTTTTGTACCTGCATATTTGAGAAGAACGATATTGTAGCAGAACATGCTTATGCAGCCTGCAAGTTTTCCGATTCCTTCTGAACTTCCGTTGAAGAAAGTCTGCAAGATTGATTCTCTGTCAAACTTGAATTTACTGAAACCTAAAAGAATTTGATTTTCGTCTTTTGACTTTCTGAGGGCAAAATAAAACGTAGAAAGTAAGACTGAGCATGACAGAGCTGTAAGCGATGCCAGAATAAGCCCTCGGATTCCAAATCCAAGTCTGGCTGTAAATAAGTAGTCTAAAACGGCGTTCAGAAGAATAGAAAAGCTGTTGAATGCAAGGTAGATGTGTGGTTCTCCGTCTGCACGCAGAAACATGCCGTAGCATGAATCGATTATCATAAGCGGTGCAGAAAACAGAAACATGCGGTAGTACTGACGGAACAGATTTTTAATCTCGCCATCGGCGTTAAAAAATCCAAGAATAGGTTCAAAAAAGACAGCAGCTAAAATAGAAATTGAAACTCCGACAATCAGAACTAATGACATTGTCTGAGAGAAAATCCTGTCTGCTTTTGGCTTGTCGGAACTTCCAATTGCAATTCCTGCAATGACGCTTCCACCAACCCCTGTCATTAAACCGACTGCAAGGTAAAAATAGAGGAGCGGCAGACCTAAGTTGATGGCTGCTAAAGCATTTGAGCCTATGTAATTACCTGCAAAATATCCGTCTACGATTGTGATGAGAGACGATAAAAGCATTCCTATTGTTGCTGGAACTGCAAACTGAAAAAGAATTTTTGTCTTGTTTTGTTTAATTTTCTGTATATCCATGACACGCATTCTAGGGATATTAAAAAAAATACACTTCTGAATTCGTGCTATTTATTAATAATACTGCCGATTGTAGTGTTCATATTTATGAAAACTTTTAAACAGTTATTGACAGGTAGAACTTATAAGCTTACAGTTTTTACTGTCTACAATATTAATAAAGGAAATTGATAATGAAAATGAAATTATTTTTTTGCTGCAACTGGTTTATTTGCAGTTTCTGTCAGAACTGCTGGTGCAAGCAGTGAATTAACAGAAGTACTGTCTGGAAAAAAATAACTTACTCTGCTTTAGATGCTTTTGATGGAGATTTTTCTACTCCATGGGTTGGAGAAGAAAAGCCATCTGGTATAGGAGAAACTCTCCAGATTGTGTTTGATGAAACGATTAATTTTGATGAGATTAAGATTGTTAATGGTTTTGCCCATAAAAAACTTTATATGTCAAATAATCGTGTAAAATCTTTGAAAGTTTCTGTTGGTATGACGGGCATTGGTTCTGGCGGAGATATTGAAGAAAGTGAATTTACTTTAGAGGATAAAATTGAAGATTATCAGTCAATGATGTTTGATAAACAACAGTGTGGAAACATAGTAGTTTTCGAGATAAATGATATTTATAAAGGACAAAAATATGATGATACATGCATAAGTGAAATAATGTTCTGCAATAATGGAAATCCAGTTTATCTTGAAAATATCGAAGAAATAAAAAAAGCCCGTAATGCAGTTTTATACGTCATGTCATCGGAAGACATTAATTATGTAGGTTATGCACTTCCATCGTTTCAAAACGGTACTGTAAAAAGTTTTATTGGATTGCGAGACGGATGTTTGTTTTTAAAAAGAGTAGATTCTGATGAAGGGTATTGTCTCTGTTTTGAAGATGGTGTTTCGTTTTCGGGCATGATAAAATGTATTTTTTATTCTGCTTCAAGAATGTTAGAAATTATGAACAGAGGAGAAAGGTGTCCGTGGTGGAAAAATGAATTAGATAATCTTGGTGTGAACATGAATTTATGACGGAGAACAATTTTGCTGGATAAAAAAACAAGAATTGCTGTTTTCGGTTTGGTAAACAGTACAAACTGTGGAGACAAGTTTATCGCTCAAAGTATATTTAACATATTGAAAGATATAGCTGATATAAGTTTATTTGATATTTTATCAAAGAAAAACAGAAAAAATTATTTTTCGAAGCGGCTTCGGCAGTTTATTGCTTTCTTGATACCTAAAGTTCCGTTTTGTTTGAGAAAGATATGCATACCGATTCTGTCATTTGTGAAATTTTCTTTTTACTCATCTTATTATGAAAAAATAATCATAAACTCTGATTATGTAATAATTGGCGGCGGACAGCTGTTCAGAGACAATGACTGTTATATGGCCTGTGCGATAAATGTTTTATTGAAAAAACTTCGGCAGCATAACCGTAAATACATGATTATCGGCTGTGGTGTTACACCAAACTGGCGTAAGTATGCAAAGAATGTTTTCTGCAGCCTTTTTGAAAGCGAATTAAACATTATAAACATATTACGGGATCAAAAATCACTTTCATATTTGAGCTGCTATGGCATAAATAAAAAGTGCATTGCACTTTCTGATATTGCATGGACAAACAATTTGCAGCCGGAAGCTGGCGGCAGGTATTACGGTATTTGTCTGACAGCACCTGGTACCATGAAATATTACGGATTGAAGTTCGAAAAACTCAGTATAAAGTCAATTCACAGATCCATATGCAATTTGCTTGAAACAATTTTGCAGGAGCAGAAAAATATTCTGATTTTTTGTAATGGCAATCCAGAAGATTATCTTTATGCGAAAATGGTGACAGGAAAACTCAGAAAAAAATATTCCGGATATCAGATTCTTCTTGCCGGAAGACCAGAGAGTGTAAGCGAACTTGAGAGTATAATAAGCAGTTGCAAAAGCATTTATTCCTACAGAATGCATGTAGCAATTATAAGTGCGCTCAAAAATATTCCGTGCAGTTTGGACAGATGGGACGAAAAAACAAGTACTTTATTTTTTGACTGTGAATCTGTTACAATACAGAGACAAAAAGCAGGCGAATTGCGTCCGCTTTTAGAAAAAATAATCAACGGATAAAGTGACTGTAAGTTTTGAAGGGGTTTTAAACTCAAAAAAAACAGTCATATAAAAAGGGGTGTACTTATGAAAATTTCAGATTCGATAAAATATATTGGTGTAAATGACCACAAAATAGATTTATTTGAAGGTCAGTTTGAAGTACCGCTGGGAATGGCTTACAATTCATATGTCATTGTTGATGATAAAACTGCCGTAATGGACTGTGTAGACCAGAACTTTGGAGAAGAATGGCTTAAAAATATTGATACTGTACTGGATGGAAAACTCCCTTCTTATCTCATTGTTCAGCATATGGAAATGGACCATTCTGCAAATATTGCAGCTTTTATGAAAAAATATCCGGATGCAAAAATTGCAGCTTCAAAGATGGCTTTCACAATGATGAAAAATATGTTTGGAACAGATTTTTCAGACCGTCAGGTTGTAATCGCAGATGGCTCAAAGATTGAACTTGGGAATCATGTGTTGAACTTTGTTTCTGCACCGAATGTTCACTGGCCGGAAGTAATGATGACTTATGAATCGTCAGAAAAGGTTTTGTTCAGTGCTGATGCGTTTGGAAAATTTGGTGCCAATGATGTGGAAGATCCTGAAGGCTGGGCATGTGAAGCTCGACGTTATTATTTTGGAATCGTCGGAAAATTCGGTGCAAATGTACAGGCTGTTTTGAAAAAACTGCAGATTTTGAAATTGAAAAAATCTGTTCTTTGCACGGTCCTGTTCTTGATAAAGACATTGGAACTTATTTAAATTACTATAATATTTGGTCAAACTATGATGTTGAGACAGAAGGTGTATTTATTGCATACACATCAGTTTACGGAAACACAAAAAAGGCAGCAGAAAAACTTGCACAAGTCCTTAAAGACAGGGGATGTCCAAAAGTTTCCATTGCAGACCTTGCAAGAGAAGATACATATGAATGTGTTGAAGATGCTTTCCGATACGGTAAACTTGTTCTTGCTGCAACTACATACAATGGGGATGTATTTCCAAAAATGAGGGAATTTATTTCTCATCTTGCAGAACGTAACTATCAGAAAAGAACTGTAGCATTTATAGAAAATGGTTCATGGGCTCCTGTAGCTGCAAAAGTTATGGCTGCAATGTTTGAACCAATGAAGGACATTACTGTTATTGAAAACAAAGTAACTATGAAGATTGCAATGAATGAATCTGTTCATTCTCAGATTGATGCACTTGCAGATTCTTTGCTGAAGTAGAAAAAAGTCAGTCAGATTTGCGAAGTGAAGAGCACTTTATTTGTTCTGACTGGCTCTTTTCATGATTATGGAATACAGCAAAATTTCAGTTTGATGCCCAAAGGCTGTGAAGATTGCAGTAAGCATATGCTTTTACAACTGATTCGCCGCTAGACAATGCAAAAACAGCTTTTGGTTCTTTACCTGGCTGCAAATATTTCATCTGGATACCATGTGAAGTTTCAAGGGCAATCCATTCAATGTAGTGTTTATCTTCCATAGGATGGATTACAGAACCGACAGTTACATTAACTGTATTTTCGCTGATAGTTACAACAGGAACATGTTTTTCAACGGCAGCATCAGTTGTTCCTGCTTTGATCTCTATCATGTCTGCACCACAGCAAACTGTACCGCATGCTGATTCTTTAATCATTGCAATGATTTTTCCGCATTTTGTACATTTGTAAAATTTCATCAGTCAATTCCTTATGTATGGTCATTTCTAAAAAACACATTTTAGAAACTGTTACCGAATTGTTTATCCGTTCGTGTTGCAGTCAGGACAAAGGCCTGTAAAAATCAGATTATGTGAACTGATTTTAAATCCTTCTTTGGACATCTGTTCTGATACTTTCTGAGTTTCAACGCTTACAGTATCCGGAACATCGTACATTTTGCCGCACTTATTGCAGCAAAAATGATAATGTTCATGTAAACGGCTGTCATAATGATCTGAACCGTTTGGTACACAGATTTTCAGAATTTCTCCTGATTCAGATAAAACACCGAGATTTCTGTAAACTGTACCACGGCTGATGTGATTATCGATAGTCCGTGCTTTTTCATATATTTCATCTGCGGTTGGATGTGAGAAATTATCCTTCATTATATCCAGAACGATTTTCCGCTGATTTGTATTTCTAACCTGCATCCTTGTTGCTGTCCTTGATTATTGTTTTTCTGCTGCGGCAGATGTTTCATATATCGGTTCAAAATCATCAGCTGGATGACTGCATAGTGGACATGTGAAATCTTTTGGAAGCTCGCTTCCTTCGTAGATATAACCGCAGATCTTACATTTCCAGCCGATGATTTTCTTTTCTGCATTTACTGCTGGTTTTGGTTTGATTTTATTCTGATAATCAGCATAGGTGAGAGGCGTATTATTGTTTAATACCTGGGCATCAACAACTTCCGCAATAAACAGTGTATGAGTTCCTAAATCTTCTTTTGAAACAACTTTACATTCCAGAAGAGAGCAGACATTTCTCGTGATGTAAGGTATTCCGCTGGCGGTTTTTTCATAGGGAAAATCTGCGAATTTATTTACATCAGCACCACTTTGCATTCCAAAATGTTTAATCAGGTCAAATGTACATGTATTGTCCAATATCGAAACTGTAAATTTCCCGCTTGCTTTAATCATATCGCAAGTAAGATTTTTGTTCAAAACAGAAATAGCAACTCTTACCGGATCTGAAGCAACCTGTATGCATGTATTTGTTATACAGGCATTGATAGCTTTGTTGTTGTTTGCACCGAGTACAAATACGCCATAAGATAAATTATAAAATGCTTTAGTGTTCATCTTCTATGCCTCTATATCCTAATTATAAACTAATATAATAAAAGATGCCTTAAAAAAAAAATTTTTTAAGGCATCTTTTTTATGTGTGCGGAAGGTTCTATACCCGTAACGCTCTGCGCCGGGTTTGTTGATTTAGCCTATTTTTTTTATGATTTGATTAACAAAAAAATAGGCTTTTCAATGAAAGTTTTTACTGCACAGCCAGTTTCGTCTGCAGGACTTTCAATAAATCCTGCAGATATGCGATGTTTTTGAAAACTCGCATATTTACACTACATAGCAGCGTGACATGTGCGGGCGATAACGTCGTCCTGCTGTTCTTTTGTCAGGTTGATGAAGCGTACTGCGTAACCTGAAACGCGAACTGTGAAGTTTATATATTCTGGTTTTTCTGGATGTGCCTGACAGTCCTTAAGTTTTTCAACACCGAACACGTTTACGTTCAGGTGGTGTGAACCCTGACTGAAGTATCCGTCCAGAATGTTTACAAGGTTTCCAATCTGTTCGTCTTTACCGTGGCCCAAAGCTGTCGGGTTGATTGTCTGAGTATTTGAAATTCCGTCCAAAGCATAGTGGTAAGGAAGCTTTGCAACAGAGTTCAAAGACTTAATCAAACCTTTAGTTTCTGCACCGTAAGAAGGGTTAGCTCCCGGGCTGAAAGGTTCTCCGGCTTTACGTCCGTTTGGAAGTGCACCAGTTGCTTTTCCGTAAACTACGTTAGAAGTAATTGTAAGGATTGAAGTACTTGGCACAGAGTTGCGGTAAGTTGGGTGCTTGCGGATCATGTTCATGAAAGTCTTGAGCAACCATACTGCAATTTCGTCTGCACGGTCATCATCCTGGCCGTAGCGTGGGAAGTCGCCTTCAATTTCAAAGTCTTTTACCAAAGTAACTGTGTCAATTACTTCGCCGGCTTTGTTTTTAACTTCTACAGTTTCGCGGTTTACGTGAACCTTTGCATATTTCATTGCACAGAGGGAATCAACTACGTGGCTGAATCCGGCAATACCAGTTGCAAATGAACGTTCAATATCTGTATCTTCCAAAGCAAGCTCTGCAGATTCGTAGTAATATTTATCGTGCATGTAGTGGATTGCATTCAAAACATTTACGTAAACATCAGCAAGCCATTCAAGCATTGCAAGGTATTTCTTTTCTACAACTTTGTAGTTTGAAGCATCGATTACATCAAAATCGATAGGTTCGTAATTTGGGCCGATCTGCATACCTTTCTTCAAGCATTCATCTTTTCCGCCGTTGAAAGCGTAGAGCAGGGCTTTTGCAAGGTTAGCGCGGGCACCAAAGAACTGCATTTCCTTACCAGTTTTAGTTGCAGATACACAGCAGCAGATTGAGTAATCATCACCCCAGATTGGACGCATTACTTCGTCGTTTTCGTACTGGATTGAAGATGTGTCGATACTGATTTTTGAACAGTATTTGCGGAATGCATCTGGCAATCTCTTAGAGTAGAGAACTGTCATGTTTGGTTCTGGGCTTGGTCCCATGTTTTCCAATGTGTGCAGGAAACGGAAGTCGTTCTTTGTTACCATTGAACGGCCATCCTGTCCAAGTCCACCTACTTCCAAAGTTGCCCAGATTGGGTCACCAGAGAAAAGCTGATTGTAAGCTTCAATGCGGGCAAAGCGGACCATACGGCACTTCATTACAAAGTGGTCAACAAGTTCCTGTGCGTCATCTTCTGTTATGATTCCAGCTTTCAGATCTCTTTCTATGTAGATGTCCAGGAATGTTGAAATGCGTCCGACAGACATTGCAGCACCGTTCTGTGTTTTGATTGCAGCAAGATAACCAAAGTAAAGCCACTGAACAGCTTCGCGTGCATTCTTTGCAGGCTGTGAAATATCGTAGCCGTAAAGAGCTGCCATTTCTTTCATGCCTTTCAAAGCGTTTATCTGGTCTGTAACTTCTTCGCGGAGTTTGCAGACTTCTTCGGACATTGTTCCATCACCAATGTTGTCAAAATCTGCCTGCTTATATTTAATAAGCTGGTCTATACCGTAAAGTGCAACACGGCGGTAATCTCCTACAATACGGCCACGGCCATAAGTGTCAGGAAGTCCTGTAAGAATGTGTGCCGAACGGACTGCTTTCTGCTCAGGAGTGTAGATGTCAAAAACACCCTGGTTATGTGTCTTATGATATTCTGTGAAAATTTTTACAAGTTCAGGATTTACCTTGTAGCCGTACATTTCACAAGACTGAACAGCCATGTTGATTCCGCCGTAAGGCATAAATGCGCGTTTCAGAGGCTTGTCTGTCTGAAGGCCAACAACCTTTTCCAATTCTTTTCCTTCCGGACATATGTAAGCAGCACCATAAGCTGTAAGGCTTGTTACTTTTTCTGTTTCAAGTTCAAGAACTCCGGTACGCTTTTTGCCATCAAGTCCAATGGATACCTTATCATGTTCTGCTTTCTGGAGCTTCTGGAGTTCATCAAAAAGCTTATTAGTAGCAGCAGTAGGACCTGCGAGGAAGCTTTCGTCTCCGTCGTAAGGTGTGTAGTTCTTCTGAATAAAGTCACGGACATTTACTTCTTCTTTCCAAGTCTTACCCTTGAATCCGTTCCAGCCTTCAATTGTCTTTTCCATATTCATTCTCCTTACATATCCCGTCGTAATATCCGGAGGTATTGTACTGTTGTTTTCTTATTAGGATTTATTCCTAATAAGCTCTAACTATGTTATACAACAAGTTCAAAGATTTGTAAATAGTAATGAGTCCTAATAATGGAAAAATTGAATTTTTTTTACAAGATTTGATTTCTATAATTATGTGAAATAATGCTTTTGCGGAAAATAAATGCGGATAAAGTTCTGAAATTGTCTTGCCGCAAAACTTTCTGCGATTTTTTTGCATTGAGTTTTGACGGCTTTTGGCAGGTTATTTTTTAGGATTTATGATTATGAATATTATCTGAATGACAGCACCGTACAGTAACGGTAGAAATGCAATCAGTATATTGCCTGATGTCCAGATGCCAGACATAGCCAGTTGTACTGCGAATAAAATAAATATCGGGAGTGCGCACAAAATCATATATTTTTTTGCAAAGCGAAACAGTTTGATACCCCGCTGTTTTCTGCATTTGCATATGAGGTTTGTAATGCCCCATGCAAGCAGCAGAACTGCCAAAATGTAAACAAGGCTGTCTAAATCAAGCCATACAGATAAGCTGTTCAAAAAATGATATTTCTTATCATAAACTAAGTTTTCCATAAAAGTCTCTCCTGAATCTGCAGATTTTTCCAGAGCAAAATTTTTCGGCTGAAAAGCTTTTGTTTGGAAATCTGACTTTTACTATGTCTTAGACTATGCTTTTTTCATATTATCCTTTTTAAATCTTGAGGTAGTATTTTTTGTTTGAAAGAAAAATTTTCCTGCTTTATGTATAAATTTCTTATTCTACAAGTTCTTTGCTTCTCAGTGTAAGCTGTTTGAGCTGATTAAAATCTGTCACAGAAGAAAGGACGACTGTTATCCAGTATTTTTTGTTCATGTGCCAGGCGGGGAAAATTGATTTTTTATCTATAATCTGAGGAATTTTTTCTGCATCTGTTTTTAAGTTTACAGCCCAGACCGGCGCATCGCTTTCGAAGCCAAGATTTTTGAAATTGATTTTCATTATAAGTGCAAACCATTTTTGATTCTGACAGCGGTAAACAGAAGACGTATCATCATCTTTCCACGGGTAATCACCTTTTGTGTGCAGCTCATCTTCAAGCCATCTGACGTATAATGACTTTATATCAGAGCTGACAAAACACTTTTTATGAATGTCATCGAGCAAATCTGTTACTTTTGTCCGGATATCATTTACAAAAGCTCCATATGCAGTTTTGACATCAATGAGAGTATATTTTTCATCGCTTTCTTTTTCAAAAACTTCTGCGGTGAGATTTTCTGTATCAAACGTGATGAGTGCATAAAAATCTTTGTCCAGTGATTTTTTTAGAAGCAAAAAGTTTCCGTTTTGTTTGAAACCGTATTCAAGTAGTTTTTCTTGCTGAAGTTTTGATGTAAAAAGCAGATGATTGAAATTCATTTTAGAAAGAAATTACAAGCTGCATTTTAAATTGTTCTTCTCCGTAAACTGCGTGAGGTATATCTTTTGGCATGATGATTGTTTCTCCGGCTTCAAGATAGAACACTTCGCCGTCAACTGTAAATCTGCCTTTTCCTTCAAGAACTGTTACCATTGCATCGCCGGGTGCTGCGTGTGTTGAAATTTCTTCTCCTTTGTCGAATGAAAAAATTGTCATACTTACTTTGTCGTTCTGAACTAAAGTTTTGCTTACAACTTGTCCCGGCTGATATTGAACTTGATCTTTGAGAACGAGTTTTGTCTGCTTGTCTATATTTTTATACATGATATCTCCTTTTATTTTGTGCTTTTTATCTGGCGATGCTTTTGATTTTAATTACATCTGACTGTTTCTCCATTCTCGTGGAGACATGCCTGTGGATTTCTTAAATATAAAGCTGAAATAATGAGAATCATTGAAACCTACTTCATATGCTATGTCGGCAGATTTCATGTCAGAGTTTTTTAAAAGCTTTTTAGCCTGTTCCACTCTTACTCCTGTCAGATATTCAATGAACGTAGTACCGCAGTCCTGGGAAAAAATAGTACTGAAATGGTTTGGACTGAAATGTACTGCATCTGATGTAGACCGCAGGCAAATATCCGGATTGGAGTAATTGGTTTCTATATATTTTTTTGCCCTCAGGATTACATCTGCATAGCGTCCCTGGATATGTGAATCACGAAAAATCAAAAGATCAGACAAAACCCGTTTAATTTCTACAATAAATATGTCTTGATTCTGAACGGCGTGCTCTACAAATGAATGGCTCAAAATCTCAGGCATTACATCTTTTACATTTCCACCAAGATTTTCTATTACTTTGGAAACAGCCATGATTACTTCTACAAGCAGGTAAGATGCAATTATAGAGAAATGAGTAGTATTCTCTCCAAGCAGTTCAATGTATTCATTTATAATCTGATCAATTTCATTTTCTCCTGCATAGTTCAGCCTGTCTACCAGAGGATCATTTTCCTGCAGAACTATGGAAGAATCTTCTTTTCTGCATATATCATTTATGCTGATTATTTTATTTTTATCTATGAATTTAGTCTGCTTTAATATGGAAGAAGCTTCCTGAAAAGATTTTTTGATATTTGCGGTGTATTCTACTACAGAACCTATTGCAGTTACGATGGTTATGTCATCTACTTTCAGAACTGCATGTTTCAGTGAATCTGCCGCAGTAAAAGCTTCTTCTTCGCAGTTTTCTTTCTCGGTACCTTTTATGATTGTAACAAAAGTATTTGGTGCAATAACAAATCCTATGACATCATTGAGTTCTTTTTCAAAAGACATTAAATAGGATTTTGCTGCAACTATTTTGTTGATGTCGTCATCACCGGAATGCAGTTCGCTTACACATACACAGTAGTAACGGGCAATCAGTTTTATGTCAAAATCACAAGCTTTCTGAATTGCGGATGCAGAATCCAGTGTACCGTAGACCAAATCTGTAAGCATTTTTTCTCTGGAAAGCATGTAATTTGATTCCAGTTCTTTTTTCATACGGCTGATATCAGAAAACTGTTTCTTCTGAAGATCCAGAGAACCTGCGACTTTATTCAGGCATTCAAGCATTTCTTCCAGCGTAAAAGGTTTTAGAATATAATCTTCTACGCCTATTGTTATGGCTTTTCTGGCATAATCAAATTCATCATGTCCGGACAGTATGATTATACGGATCCACGGTTGAAGTTTTTTTACGGTTCTGGCAAGCTCAAGTCCGTCCATAAATGGCATGCAGATATCGGTAATAAGAATATCCGGTTTAATATCCTGAATCATGGAAAGGGCAATTTCTCCGTCTCCTGCTTCTCCTGCAAAAGTAAAAGAAGAATGTTCCCAATCAATCTTGGAGCGAAGCCCTTCACGGACAATCATTTCGTCATCAACAATAAAAACGCTATACATTTTCATCCTCTTTTATCTTTACATCTACAGGAACTGTAAAAGAAATACATGTTCCGCTTCCATATGAACTTTCTATGTTCAGAGCTACCTTCTTATCATAATACAATTCAAGTCTTTTGTTTACATTATACAGTCCGTATACTGATTTGAGTTCTTCTGTATCTTTGTTCATTTCAAGTTCTTTTTTTACAGACGCAAGTCTTTCTTCTGTAAAACCGATACCATTGTCACTGACTGTGAATTTTATGCCTCCGTCTTTCAGATCAAAAGCATCTTCTCTTACAGCTTGTACTGTAATTTTTCCACGTCCTCTTTTATTCTTTATGCCGTGATAAATTGCATTTTCTACAAGAGGCTGAAGTATCAATTTCAGCATTGGGACATAATCTAATCCTTCCTGCATGTTAATTTCATAATCCAGAATATTTGCATAGCGTATTTTTTGAATGGTAAGATAATTGCGTACATGTTCCATTTCCTGAGACACTGTAATCCAGTCATGACCTTTGCTCAGTGAAATTCTGAAAAAGTTTGAAAATGCCCTTGTCATTTCTATGACATCGTCTATATGTTCTGATTCTGCAAGCCATATGATTGTATCAAATGTATTATACAGAAAGTGTGGTGTTATCTGTGCCTGAAGTGTTTTCATCTCCGCTTTCTGAAGATTTTTCTGCTCTCTTATATTGGCCTCTATCAGGAGTTTTATGCGGACTGCCATAGTATTTAAATTCTGGGCAAGTTTTTCAAATTCTACAATATCAGGAACTTCAACTCGTGCTTCCAGATTTCCGCCTGCAATTTCAGACGAATATGATTCCATACCGGCAACAGGTCTTTTTATACTGCAGAACAAATTCAGTCCTGCCCGGAAAGCAAATCCCAGTGTAACTGTAAATATGATAATCTGCAGAAGCAGAAGATTTCTTGATGTTTTTCTTATCAGTTCATTTTCCATTTCTGCATTTTTTATTTCGTCCATGATAAAACTCTGCAGAACATCATCAAGTAAAGATGAAACACCTCTTATCTGATCCATTACTTCCTGATTTTCGCTTACAGAAGCATTCTTTGCTATTTGTGTTTCAAGTTTATGTACATAATTTTCCAGGGTTTTTTCGGTACGGGATGCAACTATCAGAAGTTCAATGCTTTCATTTGTATCAGATTTTTTTCTGATCATATCTACTATGCCTTCTCTTATCTCCGTAAGCTTGACATACTGATTTCCTTCTCCAAAGTTCATGAGGCCTGCAACAATCTTCCATATTTCACTGTCTAAATCTACTTTTGCTATTTGAGACAACCTATTGGCGAGACTTGCATTTGAAATAATTCTGTCGTATTTTTTTGTATGATATTTGAATGAGATAATGGAATATACGCTTGGAATTCCCATTAGAAAAATTATAAACAAATAAGAAATTACAAGTTTGAAGCTAATGCTCTTTTTTTTTGTGGAATGTCGTCTCATATCAGATTCAGTAGCCCCTTGGTCCGAGCGCTGTCAAATCGTCGTATTCCGTGAAAACAGTTTCCTGAACATGAGTAATGTGCGGAATACTTTCTCCTGCCATAACTTTTTTTACCAAAGTCATGACCTGCGGTCCCAGATCTGCATTGCATTCTACTACGCAGTTTATCTTTCCTTCCTTTAGTTTATCTATTGCTTCCTGCTGACCGTCTACTGAAACAATAGTAATATCTTTTCCGGTCTGTATACCTGCACTTTCCAGAATATCCAGGAAGCCCAGCATCATACCGTCATTTGCAAAAAAGATTGCATCAATTTTTTTACCGTCGATTAAAAGCATATTGTTATTTGCTTTTAATATGTTTTCTGCAATTTCCCTGCCTCTGGATCTCATAAAATCTCCGCTTTCACTGTATACAACAGAAAAACGCTGATCTTTATCCATTATATCATGAAAGCCTTTCATACGGTCATCTGATGCAGAAGAACCGTCTGTCCCTCTTATTTCCAGAATGTTTATATTTTCCTGCACGCCTTCATATTTTTTTAAAAGAAATTCCGCAGCTTTTCGGCCTTCGCTTGTACTGTCTGTTCCGATATAACCTGCATAAAGAGAATCGTCTTGTACAGAAATTTTTCTGTCGCATACAATTACAGGAATTTCTGCATCTTTTGCTTCCTGCAGAATAGTCTCCCAGCCACTCTGCACAATTGGAATAAAAACAATGGCATCTACCTGATACATTATAAAAGAGCGTATGGCCTTTATCTGATTTTCCTGTTTTTGTTCAGCATCAGAAAACAAAAGCTGTATGCCTTCTTTTTTTGCAGCGTCCTGCATGGATACTGAATTATAGATTCTCCACTCACTTTCAGCGCCTATCTGAGAAAATCCCAAAAGTGTTCTGTGTGTATTAGAAGCATTATGTGTTTCTAATTTTTCAGTTTTAGGCTTGGTACATGAAAAGACAGAAAATAACAGCAATATAAGAAAAACATAATATAAACGGAAATGAAAAGCTTTACACATAATATCTATGATTATACATTAATAAATCTGAAAATGCCATTTTTATGGCTGTAAAAAAATGCCGTCCATGCGGGAACTTCCACATGGACGTAAGATACTTGTTTTATTTTTTATTTTTGTTTTTTGCCATGATGATTACACTCTGAAGAACTATAAAGAAACACAGAATGACAGAAAGAACAATCTTATTCCACCATGAAGACAGGGTTCCCTGACAGCGAATCAGAGTTTCTATGGTTGCCTTTATTAGAACTCCGAATACAGTACCGACAACAGAACCTACACCGCCTGTAAGCATTGTTCCGCCTATAACAGCAGATGAGATTGCTTCCATTTCAAATCCTCGTGCCTGTTCTACAAATCCTGATGTTGTATTCAGACAGAATACAATACCGGAAAGAGATGCCAAAAATCCTTCTACGACATAGGCAATGAATTTTGTCTTTTTTACGTTAATGCCCATGAGAAGTGCAGACTGTTCATTTCCACCGATAGCATAAAGGTTACGTCCAAATCTTGTGTACTTAAGTACATACCATATGACTATTACAGTTACAATGGCAATGATTACACTAGGGTGAATAGATGGATACAGTTTTACTCCACGTTTATTTACAGTTGCTCCAAGCGGGAACGGAATCTCTGCATTTGCAATTCCCAGAAACAGTTCATTTGCCTTTATGGCAATCTGATCGGAACTTATAATGGCAGTGAGACCACGGCATCCAAAGAGTCCTGCAAGTGCAATGATGAACGGCTGCAGTTCCATGTAGGAAATAAGCCAGCCCTGGAAGGCTCCGAATGCTATACCGAAAAGAAGAACTAGTCCTACTGCAGTAAATGCAGAAAAGCCAAGTTTTTCCATTGTATAGGAAAGAACCATACATACAAGGCCAACAACAGAACCTACTGAAATATCAATACCGCCAGTAATCATTATCATGGTCATACCGGCAGAAGCTACAAGAAGTCCTGCATTATCTACAAACATATTCAGGAAAATCTGCATTTTACCGAATCCCTGTTCGTTATAAATAATGCAGCCCAGAATATACATTACGGCAAACAGACATACTGTTACAAACAGAAGGAAATTACTACTGTCAAGTTTTTTCCTCTTTTCTGCAAGTGATAAAAGAAATTTACTGCTCATTTTACATCTCCTGCATAAGTTATAACGTTATGCTTGCGAAGTTTCATTTCTGCACGCAACTTTTTGAATACTGGTGATTGAAACAGAACAATCAGAATGACAACAACAGCTTTATAAACTGGAAGCTGATCTGCAGAAACACCTATTGCATACAGACTGGTTGTAAGACATTGAATTGTAACGGCTCCGATAATGGATCCTGCCATGTTAAACTTACCGCCGGCAAGGCTGTTTCCTCCTAATGCAACAGCAAGAATTGCATCCATTTCCAGATTCAATCCTATATTGTTTGCATCACTTGAATAGATACGGCTGGAAGCGATAAGTCCTGCAACTCCAGAACTTAAACCGCAGAACAGATAGCTTAAGAATATAATCATAACTGAGTTAATTCCCACAAGGCGGCCTGCCTTTGGGTTGATTCCTACTGTCTGAATATATGTCTGCAATGCCGTCTTTTTCAAAAGAAGCTGGGTAGCAAGAACAAAGAGAATTACTATAAAAATTGGAGTAGGGACAACTACACCAGGCAGAAATCCTCCTATCCATTTAAATGATTCCATTCGGACATAAAGGATGATTCCTGTGGCTGTATCGTTGGAACTTATAAGCTGTGCAATACCTCGTCCTGCTGTATACAGAATCAATGTAGCAACCATCGGCTGAATATTGAATCTTGCAACCAGAAGACCATTGAATGCTCCTAATGCCATGCCGCCTACAAGTCCAAAAAAGATGGCCAGCGGCAATGCCATGGCATAGCCGTCATAACTGCTGCCCAAAAGGCGTACTATTATGGCTCCAGAAACTGCCATTACTGCACCGACAGAAATATCAGTTCCTCTGGAAGATGCAACAACAAGTGTCATACCTACTGCCAGAATAATAAGCTCACAGGAGCGGTTTAAAACATCAATAATAAAACCGTAAAGGACACCGTTATTAATTGAAATTTTAAAGAAATCTGGTGTTATCAATACATTTACGATTAACATCAAAATAAGGGCTGCAACAGGAAAAAGCAGCTGGCTTTTTTTGATTTTCTGCAAAACAGATATATTTGCCATTATTTGTCACCTCCTGCAATTGCAGCCATTACGTCTTCCTGAGTTAAGCTTCTGTTTTCCAGTTCGCCAACTTTGCTTCCGTCACGCAGAACGCAAAGTCTGTTTACAGTACGAAGCATCTCGTCTATTTCAGAACTGATAAACATAACGGTCATGCCTTCCTGTGCAAGCTTTATTACAAGCTTCTGAATTTCTGTCTTTGTACCGACGTCTATACCTCTGGTAGGTTCGTCAAGGATAAGGAATTCAGGATGTGTTACAAGCCATCTTCCTATGATAACTTTCTGCTGGTTTCCGCCGGAAAGCTGCTTTATCAATGTTTCTGACGAAGGTGTTTTGATATTCAGTGCACTGATATATTTGTTTGTCAGTTCCATCTGTGTCTTCATTGGCAGAAGTTTAAATACGCCTGTTTTTGCCTGAAGTGCTATCATCATGTTTTCTCGGATCGTAAGGTCTGCTATGATGCTTTCTGCCTTGCGGTCTTCTGGAAGATATGCCATACCATTTTTAATGGAATCGATAGGAGCTTTTGCATTCAATTCTTTACCATTGAATGTAAGGTTTCCATGATCAGCCTTGTCAGCTCCGTAAAGTACTCTTGCCAGTTCTGAACGACCCGAACCCAAAAGTCCTGTAAGTCCAATAACTTCACCTTTTCTGATTGTGACATCAAAAGGTTTGATTGTGCCGTCATGTCCCAGAGCAACGGCTTTCAGAATCTGCGGAACATCTTTTTTGTCCAGAATATCATTATTACTGTGCAATGTATCGAGTTCTGCAACTTCGTGTCCGAGCATGGCCTGTACGAGTTTTAATCGCGGCAGATCTTTTATTTCATACATGCCTTCAAGTTCGCCGTTACGCAGAACTGTGATTTTATCACAGACTGCATAAACCTGCTCCAGAAAGTGCGTTACGAATATGATACCTTTACCTTCTGCACGCAGTTCCTTCATTACTTTGAAAAGTTTTTCTACTTCGTGATCATCAAGCGATGATGTAGGTTCATCCAGAATCAGAACCTTACAGTCAAAGTTTATGGCACGTGCTATGGCAACCATCTGCTGTACTGCGACAGAATACTCTCCCAGGGCACGTGTAACATCTATATTTTCAAGTCCAACTTTTACAAGAAGAGCTCTTGCTTCGTTGTTCATTCTTTTCCAGTCAACAGCAAAAAACTTTGTACGAGGCTCGTGCCCTGCAAAGATATTTTCAGCTACAGATATGTTTGTACACAGGTTTACTTCCTGAAACACTGTACTGATACCATTCATCTGAGCTTCCTCAGGAGAATGATTATTTATTTCCTTTCCATTTAGAAAGATTTCTCCGGCATCTCTTGTATGGACACCAGTCAAAACTTTTATCAGTGTACTTTTACCGGCTCCGTTTTCTCCCATAAGGGCATGTATTTCACCCTGGCAGAGAGTGAAGTCTACGTTCTGAAGTGCCTTTACACCGGGAAATGTCATTGATATATTTTTCATTGAAAGCAGAACATCATTTGCCATCATCTCACCTTCTTTTTTTTTAATATAAAAGCCGGAGGGGGGACTGTTATTCCTTCTTACTCCGGCTTACGCAATCATATCAGTTGAAAAAGCAGGATTCTCATCCTGTATGTCAATGAACTTTATCAGTACTTACGGTTTGGAAGTTCGTCTTTTGCCTTCAAAGCTCCGCCGATTCCGTTCTTGTCGAATACCAATTCAGTAACATACTGTGTCTTTTCTACTTTTTCACCTTTTTCAAGTTTCTGAATAATTTCTGCTGTGCGAGGACCGTGAAGTGGGTTACATTCTGCAGCACAGTTGATTTCTTCACCGTTGATGATTCTGTTGAATGATTCGTGAACAGCATCAAATGTAACGATAATGATGTCTTTTCCAGGAACTTTTCCAGCTGCCTTTATAGCATCAATTGCACCCCATGCCATGTTATCATTTTCTGCATATACTACATCAATTTTTGGTGTTGACTTAAGGATAGATTCCATAACTTCCTGTCCTTTAGCCTGTGTGAATTCACCAGTCTGCTGTGCAACAATCTTCCAGTTGCTGTGTGCTTTTACAGCTTCTTCAAGACCCTGTGTACGGCCAATCTGTGCAGAAGCACCAATTGTTCCCTGAAGGTCTACGATTGCAATAGAGTCCTTTGAACGACCCTTTTCTTTAAGATATGCATCAAGCCATTTACATGCATCCTGTCCTTCTTTCAAGAAGTTTCCACCGACCCAAGCTGTATACAAGCTGTCATCAGAAACTTTCATCTGACGGTCAGACAGAATAACAGGTATTCCTGCTTTCTTTGCTTCTTTCAAAACAGTTTCCCATCCAGTTTCTACAACAGGTGCTACAACAATGTAGTCAACATCCTGCTGAATGAAGTTACGGATAGCCTTTATCTGATTTTCCTGTTTCTGCTGTGCATCATCAAATATAAGCTTATAGCCGTTTGCTTCTACGAAAGTGTCTTTGAAAGACTGTGTATTTGCAAGACGCCAATCTGATTCTGCTCCAACCTGAGCGTATCCAACTGTAATCAGTTTTTTAGAATTATTTGCTTTTTTGTCTTTCTTTTTACCAAAAGCAAACATTGAACTGACGGCAAGAGCAGCCAGCATAGATACAGCAACAACCTTCTTTAATTTCATAAGTTCCTCCTGATTTGGAAACAAACATTTTGATTCCTTGTATTGTCAGTATAAAATCAGAGTCTTCATAAGTACATGTGAAATTTTATGATTTTTTGTTTAACTTTTTTGGGATTTGTGAATTTTTTTTGCAAACTAAGCATAAAGGTGGACTTTTATATTACAATAAGGTGTAAATTTTACTTTGAACTGTCATAAGACAAATAAGAGCTTGATTCAGATAATATTTTGGATAAAAAAATCTTTCGTAAGTACAGATTATAAAGTATAATTAAACGAAAGCATTTTCGGTAAATTTATATGCAGAAAATGCCCGGAAAATATGTCATTCAGATAAAGTTCATGCGCATTTTTGATGAATGTGGAATCTCTGGCATATTTTGATAAAAATTATCCGTTGGAGAATATTTTATGGATGCTGGTAAAATTGACATGTTTTTTGTTGCAAATGGAAATAAGATGCCGGCTGATAAAGCAGACATTATCCGTGAAAAATTGGCAAATATTGATAACTCAAGATATGAAACAATCAGTTCTATAGATCTCAAAGATCCGATTGTAATGCTTTTAATCAGTATTTTTCTCGGAGAATTGGGAATAGACCGTTTTTTGCTGGGTGAAATCGGCATGGGAGTTTTGAAACTTCTGACAGGCGGCCTTTGTGGAATTCTTTGGCTTATTGATTTGTTTCGCATCATGAAAAAAGTCAGAGATCATAATTATAAAGAACTGATGAAGTTTATTTAATTATATCTGAAAAACATTTCTTTTCGGTTTATGCCCGAAAGGAAATGCTAATTTTCTGACAATGACATGTCTTTTTAGAGAAATTTTTCATTTTCCGTGTCCTGCCTGCGGAGTAACAAGAGCACTGCTGTCGTTACTCAAAGGCAACTTTTTAAATTACTGCCGATATAACATCATGGCAGTTCCTTTATTAATCGCAACTATTCTTATGATTGCAGGAACTGTAAAACATAAAAAATCATTTACTTTTGTCAGCTGTGTCATTTTGATAGCAAATATTCCATATTATATCTACAGACTGAAAAACGGATTGATTCCGTAAAGCAGCTTCTGGCTAAATAATGCGGTTCAAATTACAGTCGCCATGTTCAATCAAAAAATCATGCAGATTTCTGATATTCTGACAGTTTTGTTCTGGGCTCACTTGGAACAGGATACATTTATTTTGGATTAAAAGGCAGGGGAAAACAGATGGAACTTGAAAAAGCTGAATTAATAAATCTTGAAGAAATACATTTACTTGTTCAGAAAACAATCATGGCTGTATATCCAAAATATTATGCAACCGGTGTCGTTGATTTTTTCTGTGCCCATCATTCAGTGGAAAACATAAAGAATGACATTTCTGGTGAAAAAGTTTTCTGTGTACGCTCAGACGGAAAAATCTGTGCAACGGGAACTGTCGATGAAAATCACATAACCCGTGTTTTTGTTCTTCCGGAATTTCAGGGAAAAGGAATCGGCTCTTTTATTTTTGATGAACTTGAAAAAAAAGTTTCCGGGCATTTTTCATCTGTTGAACTTGATTCGTCTCTTGCTGCCTGCCGAATGTATGAAAAACGCGGTTATAAAACTGTCCGTCATGAAATTACAGACTGCATGAACGGTTCCATACTCGCATACGAAGTCATGCAGAAAATTCTTTAATGCAAAAAAACTGCCGGGCTGAGAAGTAGAATGTAAAACTTATGATAAGAAAGACATAAAGCTCGTTTCAAAATTTAAATCATTTTTTTCTTTTGAAATTTTATTTTTAAGTCCTATAATTCCCAAAATTATTCCAACAAAAGGAAGAATGAATATACAAAAATAAAATGATATTAGTAAAAGACCATAAAAAAACATTTTTTATTTTTCTCCAAGCACCCCAGTGTGGGTGTCCGTATAAAATCCTGCGGGATGGCGGGATGCGCTTATTATAGCGAAGTATGTTTCTTTTGAAAAGTATTTTACGGATAAAGATAATGCTTTCGGCTGATGATCCCGCAGCGGAAGGCCGGTCGCAGACTGAGTCTGCCATCGAGTTTTTGAAACAAAAAAACGCTCCCTGCCGGCTGTAATCCGCACTTTGCCGAAAGCTTCCTTTTTTAAAAAGGAGCTTATCGCACTTTGCCGAAAGCTTCCTTTTTTAAAAAGGAGCTTATCGCACTTTGCCGAAAACCTCCTTTTTTAAAAGCGCCTTTTCGCACTTTGCCGAAAGCTTCCTTTTTTAAAAAGGAGCTTATCGCACTTTGCCGAAAGCCTCCTTTTTCAAAAGCGCCTTTTCGCACTTTTGCGAAAGCCTCTCTTTTAAAATACATAGTCATTTTTGCACGAATATGGCTATAAAAAACAATCTGTCATCTCGAATTTAACAGCCTCCGGCAGATTTCAGCATATAGCTCTAATTCGCATTTGTTAACTGGTTCAAAGTTCTTTTGACTTTTTTATCTTTTTCATACCAGCAGAGTGTCTGTTTATGCAGGAAATGACAAATTATTGAATCTGCCGCAAAAATTTTAATCAATTTTTAAAGTTTTTTATAAATCAATTCTCTATTATGTTTTCAAGGTTATGAAAAAGCCCTTTATCTGATGAAGTA
>JAZQQW010000095.1:0-53811 GCA_045629255.1 Treponema sp. | reverse complement strand
AACATAAAGCAGTCACTGAAAAACTTGGCGGAAAACAATTTTAGTTTACTGGCAAGTTGATTTTATTTTGCTGGCAAGTTGATTACAGTGATGAATATATAGCATTCATTACTGATAAAATAAATAAAAGACCAAGAAAATATCTTGGCTACAAAACACCTTATGAGGTCTATTATTCAAAAATGTTGCAATTGATTTGACAATTCAAGAATAAAAAAAGGACTGCCTTTTCCAGCAGTCCTTTTTTTCATTCTATCAATTAACGCTTAAGGCTCAAAACAGTCTCGAGCATTGAGTCACCAGTTGTGATTGTCTTTGAGTTAGCCTCAAAACCACGCTGTGTAACAATCATATCAGTAAGCTGCTCTGTCAAATCAACGTTACTCATTTCAAGAGTACCAGCAAGCATCTTACCCTTTCCAGCTGTTCCGCTTTCACCAATATTTGCTGTACCACTGTTGATAGACTCAGCAAACATTGTGTCTCCTTCTTTCAAAAGACCCCCCTGGTTTGTAAAGCTTGCCATTGCAATCTTACCAATAGTTCTTGTTGAACCATTAGAATAAACACCTGTGATGTTTCCACTCTGATCAATAGAGAAGTTATCGAGATAACCGAGCTTATATCCGTCCTGATAGTTAGCTTTTGTTGTACTTGCAGATGCGCTCTGTGTGATTGTATTCTCCATAGAACCAATTGTTCCAAGGTTCAAGTTAAATGTCTGGCGATATGGATTTCCTGCTTCATCAGGATTTGAATTTGCAACTGTGTAAGAAGCCTGGAGAATAATCTCACCCTCTGGGTTAGAAACATTTCCAGCACTGTCTGTAATAGACTGCAAAGTTCCCATGTTATCAAAGTTCAATGTATATTCGTTTGTAACACCATCAGTTGTATTGAAACCAACTCTTGTGTCTGTTGCAACTTCTGCAGCAGGATCTACATTTACAGTAACTGTCCACTGGTTTGGATTTCCTACAACCTTCTTAAAATTCATCTGAAGCTGATGAGGATTACCATATGAATCATAGATATCAAACTCAGTCTGCCATGTTCCGTTCATAACCTGAACAGCATCATCTTCGTTTGTAATTTCAGGAGTATTCTTGTTCAAGTTACAGAAGTAATGAACATTCTCCGTTGCGTGCGGCGGATCCTTCTGTCCAATCGGGATAACAAGGTCTGTTGGAGTTGCTGAAGTGCGGACAATCTGCTGACCGTCTACATTCTGTGCCATCCAACCCTGTACACGAAGACCGTTTGCAGGGTTAACAAGAGTACCATTGCTGTCAACGCCAAAAACACCAGCACGTGTATAATATGTCTGTTCTCCATCTTTAAGAACAAAGAAACCATTTCCCTGAATAGCAATATCAGTAGAAATACCTGTTGTCTGCAAGTTACCCTGTGTAAAGACAGTGTCAATAGCAGCAACACTCATACCCAAACCAACTTCTTTTGGATTAACTCCACCAACTTCCTCATTTGGACGTGAAGCTCCGCTGAGCTGCTGGCTAATCATATCCTGAAAGTCAACACGACCTCTTTTGAAACCTGTTGTGTTAACGTTAGAAATATTATTGCCGATTACATCCATTCTAGTTTGGTGATTCTGCAAGCCACTTACACCTGCATAAAGTGATCTCATCATATCATTACCCTCTTATATTTAGTTGCCGTAAACGGCGGTGATTTTCTTCATATCGTAATACATGTTTCCGACTTTAATCTGTGGATTATCGCCGTATGTAATTGCCTGTACTACACCTGTAATGCTTGTATCACCCAAGTCAATATCTACAACCTTACCGATTGTATTAACTGCATTTGATGAAGTAAGCATAGAGTTCATCTTATCAAAGTTGGAATTTAAGTTTGTAATCTGCTCAAGTGAGCTGAATTCTGCCATCTGAGCAATGAATTCTGTGTTATCCATTGGAGATGTAGGATCCTGATTAGAAAGCTGTGTAATAAGCAGCTTCAAAAAATCATCTTTACCCAAAGACTGCTGAACTGCTCTTCCATTCTTAACAAGCGACTTGTTATAAGTATCAACTTCCATTCTCAACTTTGCCTGTTCTTGAGCACTCATTGTAGTATTCAAATTTACAGAATTTCCTGTATCCATCCTACACTCCTATTATTTCCAACTTAAGCAACAACATCGACGTGATAACCGTCGCTATTGTATGCATTTGCAACAGTTACCGAAGTTGTCTTGTCACCGCTTTCTGCGTAATTGTTGAAAGTTTTGTTTGCAAAGAAATCTTCACTGGAACGCTGTTGTCCGTTTTCGAAGTTTCCTCCATGAGAGCCGTTATTTGCCAAGCTCAAATTCAAATTAGCATTGTCAAAACCACTCTGCTGGAAAGACTGCTTCAAGTTATCCATATTCTGCTTGAAAGCCTCAAAAGCTTCTTTACTTGCAACAGTAATCTGTCCTTCTATACCTTTATCGGTAATTTGTAAGGTAATCTTTACATTTCCAAGTGATTCTGGCTTAAGATTTAAATTAATTGTACCATTATCGTTGTCACGCAATACAATCGAACCTGCTTTTACGAACTCAGGAGCCTGATTCATCAGCTGATTAGACAGCATTTTCTGGAATACAGAACCATCAGCTGAAGCAGTCTGATTATTTTCAGAAAGTATATTCTGCTGAACAGCCTGCTGTTCATAATTAAATGTAATATTTATTGAGTTACCAGATTTCTTTACAGATTCTGCAAGCAGTTTATTTTCGCTGTCTGCGTTTTTATCAGAAACCTTTGATACAGCAGTTCTTTCATCTACAACTGTAAATACACTGTTCTCAGTAATATGATTTGTTTTTGAAGAAATATCAGTTTTAGATTCTGTATCTTTTTCCTGTCTGCTTGATTTATCTGAAAGTTTTGAATTCTGTTTATCTGTAATATTCTGAGCAACCTCTAGATTCTCAGCCATAACAGCTGATTCCCCTTCTGTATTCAGAATCTGATTATTTGCAGCAAGCTCTGCCTCAGTTTTCTCATTTGCAGAAATGTCTGAAGTCTCTGCTAAAATGGAAACATTTTCTGCCAAAACCTCTGCATTATCAAGATGTTTTGCATCGTATGCTTCAAGAATACTTGAACTTGGTACAGTCTGTTCCTGATTTGCAAAAGATATTGTATCAAAAACAGTTTCCTGAACTGTTACATCTTCCAGCTTATCTGTAGAAGCCAGAGTCATATTTCCCTGTTCAGAGTTTACCTGTTCTATGATTTGTCCAAAGAGAACTGTTTCGACCTGCTTATCAGATGCAACAACAGAATCTTTTTCTGAAACCTCAGCGACTTCATTTTCAATGCAATTATTTTCTGGAGTTGTTTTTTCTGAAATACCAGTGCCGTCGTCTTTTGATTTTGGACTTCGTGTGGAAAGCTTCTCTTTTTTAGATGTCTTATCAGATTTGTCAGTGACATCGTCCTTTTTTGAAGCTTTTTCTAGAAGTGTCTTAAACGATGACGAGTCACTTTCTTTTTCTTTTGAAACATCAAATGCAATATCTTTTTGTGATACTGCACTCTGCTGATTCAAGAATTGCAATGCCTGCATCGGCAACCTCCGAAAAACACCGAAGAATTACCGATACAATCAGTTTAGTCTAAAGTAGTCGGTTTGTTAGTCATCTTACGCTGGACCTCAGCTGCACGCTTTGATTCCATCATAGACAGCCAGAACGAACCCATGGATGAAGCGCCGTACTGAGCAACTTCTTTTCTCAGAATATCAATAATATCCTGATCATCCATATCGGAAAGTATAGCAACAGCATTTGCCGGCTGCATACCTCGAAGGTTCGATACAATTTGTTCGATGTTTCTATTTCTATCATCGTACTTTTTTACTTCAAGGTTGAATGTTTTTTCACGTTCTTCCTGTGCAATTTGTCTATCTTCAAGTTCCTGTGCAATCTGAGTGTTATTCTCTTCCTGCTTTTTGATGTCAGATTCTCTTTTATCGAGTTCTTCGACGCGGACATCAAGAGCTTCAAGTCTTTTGCGATAACGGTCATTATCAAGATCAAGTTCTTCCATATTGCTTGGAGATGATGCTGAGGTTGACACCTGAGGCTGCAAACCTGCTAAACGATACACTGGACTAAAGATATGCTTTGCCTGTATAAGACCAAGATAATCAAACCATAGAAGTCCAACAATCGAGAGAATTGCTATAAGTATGAGAAGTAATATCGATTTACCGAATGCTTTTGCTTGAGACACAACTACACCCCTGCCCTTAATTAACTATATCAGTCAACTTCATCTATCGGCAATTTGGAAATAAACATAAATGAAAATAGAAAAAATCAGACTTTTTCTTCTATTTTTAGTAACAACATCAGTTATCCATGGTATTTTTATACATCACTGATAACTTTACAGCTTCTCAAAAAAATTTACAGACATTAAAATCAAATTTTTAATGTCTGCAAAAAAACAGTTAAATATTGCCAGCAGCCTCTAAACATCGTTTTTAAGATTTTTTAGAGATTGCCAGACATTTCCGAGAAAAACCTATAATTTATTTGCTGATCAATCCGCCGACAGCTGTTCCCAAGGTGATATCATCATCCTTGCTAACTAATTCATAATACAAATTGCGTTGTTTTACAAGGACTTCTTCAAGATATCCCTGAACTCTTGCCATAACTTTGTATGTCTTGTAGAAAGTTGTACCGTTACACAGAACACAAACAGGCTGAACAGCTGTCTTACCTGAATCACTCTTGATAACACAGGCTGCAATAATTGCAGAAGCCATTCTTGCACAGCGTTCAACAAGTGCATCAAGCAGCTGGAAAAGAATTTCCACATCGTTTTCTGTACCCTGTGCGACAATTTCGCCAAGCTTTGTAGAAGATAAATGCGGTGCATGCAAAAATTTATCTACATCTATCAAAGTAAGTGCATCAAGTTCTGCAAGTTTTTTTGAAACATTGTCTGAGAAAAGTTTTTCTTTTGCAGCTGTTGTAATCATTTCGTATGCAACAGGTCCGAGATATACACCGGAACAAAGCTTTTCCATAATGCCAATTCCTGGTTTTTCACTCTTTTTGTCAAATGCAAAGTCAAAATCAGAACGTGCAACTCTGTTAAATTTGCCGCTTTCGCAGTTGATAATCTGGCTCTTCATGCCAGGATATTCTGCAGATGCTTTCTGAATATATGCTGCGTTCATTCCTGTTCCAAGAATAAATCCAACATATGATGAATAAGACATACCGGCATTATCACTTGCAGCTCCAGCAAGAAGTGCAGAAACAGTGTCGTTCAAAAGAGCTATATGTATGTCGTTTTTCCATCCGTGAGCTTTAAGAGCTTTTTCAAGTTCTTTGCCGATATGGCAGCCTTCTACACTTGGAGCTTTAACTTCTTTGGAAAAGTTTATCAAAATACCGTCTCCATCTTCCTGCATTTCTACAGGATATGAAAAACAGAAACCGATATTGCAGGACTTATCCTTCAAATGTTCCAGATTCTCTGCAATCTGATTGAAGAACTCATCTTTTGAAAGTTCTCTTTCGATGCCAGGCATCTTAGTTTTTTCCAGGGATGCAATAGATGGTTTTCCATCATTATCAAAAGAAACCAAACATGAGCGGAAATTTGTTCCGCCTGCATCAATTACGATAACGCTCTGTCCGGCAGCACTTCTATCCGGTGGATTCGTAAATGTCAGAATCATATCCTGACCAGAAGGTCTTTTTTTCAAGCCCTCATCCATATCAAAGAGCATGGCATCAATGACAGAATTTACATCCTGATGCACTGCAAAATTATGTTTGCCCAAAAAAGCAGCTACAGCTTTATTCAATTTGACTTTTCTCCTATTCAAGACCAGTTTAGCATAAAAAAAACAAAGTTCAACCCCTAAAGGAATCATATACAGTAATATATAACTTTTGTCATAAATACATTGCTCCTTTTTTCCATATCCGGTAGAATACGTGATTATGTTATTGGAAGAAAGCCTGAAAAATGAATTAAATCCAGAACAGTACAGAGCTGTAACAACAACAGAAGGTCCTATACTTATCATTGCCGGAGCTGGAAGCGGCAAAACAAGAGTCATCACATACAGAATTGCCCATATGCTCGAAAAAGGCATACCTCAAAGCCAGATTCTGGCTCTGACATTTACAAACAAAGCTGCAAAAGAAATGTCAGACCGCATAAAAACACTTACAAACAAAAAACTTCAGAACTTGACTGTAAGCACATTCCATGCATTTGGAGTGCATATTTTAAGGCAGGATATAGATAAACTCGGATGGAGAGAGAATTTTTCAATCTATGACGAAACAGACCGTTCTTCGCTTATAAAAGAAACTGGACGGGAACTCAAGTTCACGACAGACGCACTTGATCTTTACAAGGTCGGCGCTTTGTTCAGCGATGTAAAAACAGGCCGAAAGGACTGGAACAGCGATAATGATGCATACCGTCAGCTATATGAAGGATATCAGGAAGGTCTCAAACTGTTTAATGCCGTTGACTTCGACGATCTGATTACTCTGCCGATCAGGCTTTTCAAGGAGCATCCGGAAGTTTTGCAGAGATACAAAGACCGCTATAAATACATCATGGTCGACGAATTCCAGGATACAAGCCATCAGCAGTACGAAATGATGAGACTTCTGGCCGACAAGAACGTCGCTGTCGTCGGCGATGACGACCAGAGCATATACTCATGGCGCGGTGCTGACTACCAGAACATTGTCAATTTTGAAAAAGACTTTCCAAACGTGCAGGAAATCAGACTTGAACAGAATTATAGGTCTACAGGAACTATTCTTGCAGCCGCTAACGGCGTCATACGGCACAACACAAACCGCAAAGATAAATCTCTTTGGAGCGGCAACGGCAACGGACAGCCGATAGAGATTTACATGCCTGAAAACGAAGCCGCAGAAGCAGATTTCATCGCAGAAACACTGCTGGGCATTGCTGCCGAAGAAAAACGCACATACGATGATTTCGGAGTTTTAATGAGGGCAAATACACAGAGCCGTGCAATAGAAGAAGCATTTCTCGAAAACAACATACCGTATGTGATGAGCGGCGGCACAAGTTTCTTTGACAGAAAAGAAATCAAAGACGTAATAAGCTATCTCAGAGTTATTGCAAACCATGACGACGATATAAACCTTCTGCGCATCCTGAACACACCGCGCAGAGGCATAGGGCGCGTCACAATTGAAAGCATAAACAAAGTTGCAGATACAATGGGCTTCTCTCTCTGGGAATCTATAAAGGCAATTCTGGAAGCGCCCGAAAAAGAATGTCCTGTCAGCGAAGCAACAAAAGTAAACCTCGAAAATTTTGTCGAAATTATCGAAAGCAATCACAACATGCTTAGCGGTAAAGGCTTAAGCAAAAAAGTTCATGCAATGGTCGAGACTATCAATTACTTTGATTATCTCATCGGAGAAAACCCGAAGAGCGAAAAAGCAGCACGTTTCAAATACATGAATATCGAAAGCCTTATAAAAAGCATGGAACAATGGGAAAACAACCCGAACTACGAAGACACAAGTCTTTATGCATACTTAAACAGAATTACACTTCTCTCCCGGGACGATCTTGACGACGGCGAAGAAGATAAAGGCAAAGTCAACTTGATGACAGTTCACGCAAGTAAAGGACTTGAATTTCCGGTTGTTTTTATTGCAGGAGCCGAAGAAGGCATTATGCCGCATGCAAGGGCTGTAGAAGACGGAGGAGATGCTGCCGTAGAAGAAGAACGTCGATTGTTTTATGTAGCAGTAACAAGAGCTCGAAACAGACTGCTTATTTCTTCGTGCCGTTTCCGTCGCAAGCAGACAGCGACAGTAGAATGTGAGCCGAGCAGATTTCTGGATGAAATTCCTGCAAATCTCGTAAAATATCATGAACCTTCAAAAGAACTGAACTCAGAAGACGCACATGAGCTTTTGCAGAATATGCTCAAAAACATGGCGCGTCCGAGAGTTCCAAAGATGTAAAAATGCATTTTCTGCACTTCAAGGAATGCAGATTCGATGAGCCGCTGTATTTCAAAATTTACATCTGATTTTTTGAACAGACAAAAAATACGGATATAATTGACATACCCGTAAATACAATACACAATACATTCAGGATGCTGCATATTCTGAATATAGTGGCAGCTTTTTCCAGAAAATTTCAGTTTTCCGGAAAAAGCTTTGGAAAACTGACGTTTAACCAAAGCTTTACATACATCTCACTACACTTTATAGAGATATTTTATACTTACAGAATTATTTCATAGAAAAGAGGTTTATATGAAAAAACAATTTATCCTGTTATCAGCACTTTCATTTGTTCTGTTTTCATGTGCGACAACAAGTAATCAGGCAGCACAGCCGGAACAGAGAGACAAACTTAACGAAGTACAGGACAGACTTGTAAGACCAGAAACTGAAGAACAGGACTTTGATACAGCAGCTCCAGGAAGTAAAAAAGTCGGATACGAAAAAGTCACTGTCATTCCGACAGTCCGTTTCTATGGAAAAGGCGTAAAAGTCGAAGTTGAAGCAATGCTTCTGACAAGTTTTACAGTTTTCAGCGACGCACAGGCAAGTGCAGGATACGCAGGCAAACTTAACAGTTCATCTTCTTCAGCGCAATTCAACATAACGCTTCCCGCAGGTCATTACGAATGTCTTGTAAGCGAAAAAGCATATGATAATGCACACGCAAAATTCTCAGTATCAATAGACGGTGTCTCTTATACAGTTTATCCAAGCGATCCGCCGCTTGGTTCATGGGAACTGACTACAAGAGTACCAGTCTACTTTGATGTAACTGCAGAAAAAACTATTCCTGTCGTAATCAGCTCAAGCGCAGCCGGCATGAATCTTGACTACATCCAGTTTGTCAAAATCAAATAGAACTTAAAGTCCAGCCATGAAAATTAAGTTCAGTTTCAAAAATAAAGTTTTACACACTGTACAAATATGCCTTATTTTTTGTGGCTGTGGTATGTTTCTTTTTTTCATCACGCCATACATACTGTTTAATATCCTGAATGCAGGAAATATGATTGGCATGTCATTATCTGCACTTATATGTGCAGCCGGTGTTTTATTGCCATCCATCCAAATATTTATTTTGCGTCTGTATCATAAAAAAAACGGCAGAATCGCATGTTATGCCATTCTTTGTACAGCAGCTGCAGCATTATTTTCAGTTGTACTGAGCACGTTTTTCATGGCTTTCGGCTATTCACAAAAAGCAGATTCTGATTCAACAGTAATTGTCCTCGGATGCCAGGTTATAGGAAACAAGCCTGGCGTTATGCTTCAGGAAAGAATTTATGCAGCCTATGATTATTTGAGTGCAAATCCAAAAGCTTCAGCTATTCTGTCCGGTGGCAAAGGCTGTGACGAGCTGATATCAGAAGCAGAATGCATGTTTCAGAATCTCGTAAACATGGGCATCGCTCCAAACAGGCTTCTGAAAGAAGACAAATCCACATCTACACGAGAAAACATTGTTTTTTCAAATAAAATCATCCGGGAAAATAACTTTTCCGAAAAAATTACAATAATCACAAATGATTTTCACTGCTTCAGAGCCTGTCATATTGCCAAAAATGAAGGTCTTTGCGCAGGAGCATACAGGGCAAAAACTCACTGGTATTTATTCCCCACATTCTATTTAAGGGAAATCTGCGCAATTATTGCTCAGAACTGGCATTTCCGAGCAATGTGATTGCATTCAAATTTGATTTCTCTTCTCAATGACAGCTTTGCGCTATTGCAGATTTTTTTATGCGAAATAAAAAACACCAGCGCAAATAGAAAAAGCTCTACCGTCAACGACCGGCAGAGCTTTCCGTAAATTCAATACATACAGAAAATTTATTTTCCCAAATCCAAAACACGCCTGTCATATGACTTTGGCGGATTTTCAACAATACTCCAGTCAAAGTCAAGCACCCCATGCGGCGGGAAAAGAGGAGCCGGAGCGGGATGACGTCTGGCATTGTTTGTATTTATGATATCCTGCATGGTCTGAGTGCCGTCAACAAGTTCCAGATACGGCTTACCGAAAACCAGAATCGTCGCCGTACGGACAGTATATGTACAGTCTTTGCCGTTTGCATCTTTCGTGTGTTTTTGCACAAGAATATTGTTTATATCATACGGCTCTGGCAGTGTCGAACTCTTTGTAATATTGCGAATGCGGGTTCTTCTGCCCAATGTACATGTATAAGTAACACCTGCAGACAGAAGATGTTTCGGAACGGAGAATGTTTTGTCACCGTCCGTAAACACAGCCTGTGTCTTTGCATCATATTCCATGTCAGTCCGCCAGTATCTTATGTGATAAACACAGTCATTTGTAACGTAATAAGATAAAAGCTCTTTATTTGTAACAGGTGGACAAACGAGAATACCGTTTGCGTTTCCGGCATCAAGCCAGTACCCGTCATACAAATTTTCTGACTGAATTGTTATTCCGTCCAAAAGTCCGCCGGATGGAACAGAATCAGAATCTTCTTCCTTAACTGCAAATTTCAAATACAGTTTGTTGCCGATTACAGCAACAGGAACATGATATGTATCTTCTCCGCCAATTTTATGTCCTGAATATTTGACTTCGATATCCCATGCACCGCTGTTTTGATTCTCTGCAATCAGAACATCACCGTCTTCCTGCACAACAGGCATATTATAATCGCTCGTAAAAAGCTCATATGTCAGCGGTGTAAAATGAAGTTCTATTTCTTCTGAAACACCAGTTTCTACATTGTTTCTGTCACGATTGATTTTCGCAGAATATTCATGACTTTCTGCAGCTCTGTCATTGTACCACTGATAAAAAGTCCTGAGAACTATGTCAGTAAGAGGATGTTTTGTTGACCCGGATAAATAACCAGTATCAAAAACTACATAGCGGCTGTCGTTTGCCCAGATTCCTCCCAGCATAAGCGGAACAGATTCGTCACTGGACGCAACAATTGTATTTTTATCAGTAGAAACTTCTGCATTTAAATCCTGTACAGTCAAATCTGCTGCAACAGTATCCGGAGGAACATCCTGTGCAAAAACAGAAACACAGAAAAGAGAAAAAAAAGCTGCCTTTACAAGTTTAGATTTTTTCACAGTTCAATTATCGGCGACTATCATGTGTTTAATGAAGGAAGCCTCTAAAAACTTCAGTTTTAGAGACTCATCAAACAAATGAAATGTTAAAAACTGCTCACAAAACAGCATTTTTTAACTAGTCAGACACCTCATTCAAAATTGCGTTATATAATTTCGGCTTTTACATACTTTATAAATTACAAGGATTAAAAACCGTTATTTTAACTTCAGTTCAAAAACTCAATTTTTTAGAGCTTTTCTTTATAAAGTCCGTCTCTGTTCTGTCCTGTGCACTCGCCTGCCAGAGATTTGAACTCTCTTGTTGCAAACTTTTCCCCCACAGTTTCGCGGATACCATATCTGAAAATCTTGCGCTCATCAAAAGCTTTTTCAATAAGCTCGTCAATTTCCATTTCTTTGTAAATCTGCTGTGCGTCTTCAATTTTTGCTTTCAAAACAGGATGCTTCGGGCTAAAAAGTACACAGCAGTCTTCGTATGGCAGAATTGATGTATTGAAAGTACCGATTTCGTTTGCAACATCAACAATGTCCTCTTTGTCCATACCTATAAGAGGCCTGATAAGTGGAAGTTCGGCAAAGCTTTCTGTGACTCTAAGATTTTCGACAGTCTGGCTTGCAACCTGTCCAAGACTTTCGCCAGTAATAATGCAGTCAGCAGAGATTCTTTTTGCAAGGATATTCGCAGTTTTCATCATGCACAGTCTGAGCATAAGAGTTGTGTATTCTTTTGGAGCTTTCTGTTTGATTTTCATCTGAACTTCTGTAAACGGTATGACATTTAAGTGTGTCTCGACTCCATAGTCGGCAATGATTCTTGCAAGATCTTCGACTTTTTTCTGAGCTTCTTCTGAAGTATACGGATATGAATGGAAATATGCACACTCGACTTTCATACCGCGTCTCATCATGCGATAACCGGCTACAGGACTGTCAATGCCTCCACTCAAAAGCAAAAGTCCTTTGCCGCTTACGCCGACAGGAAGTCCTCTGCAAGTTCTTTTCTGGTCTGAATAGATAAGGCACTCTGTCCTAACCTCTACATGAATGACAACATCAGGATGATGAAGATCGACTTTCATCATGCCGCTGTCAAAAACACCGCCGGCGGCTTCTGCACTGATCTGATACGAATTAAGAGGAAAATCTTTGTCTTCCCGTTTTGTCTCAATCTTAAAAGACTTTGCACCGGCATCAGAAGCTTTCTGAGCAATCTCTACAACGCCTTTTTTTATTGCGTCGATATTTTTCTCGACGACCATGACTTTTGCCCAGCCAGTGATGCCTATAAGACGATCAAGGGCATATTCTACACCAGGACATGATTCCTTTGTACAGGAAACGTAGAGGCGCCCTGAGCGTGTATATGTTTTTGCATTTATGCCTTCAAAAGCAAGACGCAGATTATTTACGAGCTGCTTTTCAAAAAAATGTTCATTCGAACCTTTAAGCGTAAGTTCACCGAGCTTTCCGATGTATTTTTCTGAGTAATCCATTGATTCTTTCGTTTCTTCCATAAATCTAACCTTAAAATCTGTATGTAAAACCAATGGTTATGTAATTATTCACTTCGTTATGAAGATTCTTTTTCCACTGGTCATGGAAGTATTCTACAGTATCTCTTCTGGAATAGGAACCACTTCTTCCGTCAATTAAGTAATTTCCTGGATTTGAAGGATCCTCTGTGACCTTTCCGCCAGGATAGATATGAGAATCGACGCCTTTATTTCTGATATATTCAAATGTATATCCAAAATTCAACGTCAGCGAACCAAATTTCTGCTGAAAAGCTGTGTAATCAACATTCAGATTAGCCTTGACGACATACATTTTCGTTTCCTGATTCAAAAAATTCAGGGAATTCCATGCAGTATTGACATGTTCGCCGCTTGTACAGAGCAAGTCCCTGTAGAACATGGAATTTGTGCGCAGACTGCCGTCTGTAGCATAACATCTGGACGGACTCAAAAGATATCTGATAGCTTCTGAATCGCTATCGTTTTCACAGACATTGCCGTGACGCATAAACGATGTTCCCAATCCGATATGCAGATTCTTAAGAGGCTTGAAACTTACCTTGAGCGCAAAAACATCGCTGTTCGGCTCGTACGTCGAACCGATGTGAACACCGTTATTTGTATAATTCTGGAAGTTATACAGATGATTTGCATCTGTATTGCTTCCGTTTACATATTCCCAATGAGAATACGTGTACGGTGAAATTGCAGTGTAATCAAATGAGATAAGCCTGCAGAAAGAGTTTTCCGGGGCATAAGTAAATCCTGTCTGAAGTCCAAAGCGATTCTTTCCGTTCAGATTGAGCTTTACAAGTTTATCTACATCAAAATCGTCAACAAACAAATCTGTTGCCCACAAAAAGCCTTTCACAGGTTTCCACTTGAAAATCAGGCCCATCTGCAGATTATCACTGTTTCCGCCGATTCCCTGAGCAGCCATGTACGGCACAGGAAGGAAATAAGAGAAGTCAAATCTATTTCCGTAAACCATAGTTTCATAATACGCAATGGAAAACTTTGGCGTAAAATGATATCCGATTGTATGAAATGCAATAAACTTTTCCGGCTTAAGGCCTGTACCATCAAAGTTATCTGTTGCACCAAGTGCAGAATACTGCTGAGCATAAAACAAATTGCCTTTAAGAACTGTAAATGCAAGATTTGCACTGTGATATGAAGTCTGATTGAGGGCAAGAGCCTGATCACCAAACGGACCAAAACCGGAACGGTTCAAACCAGCCTGCATAAAAATCTCATCATTTCCGACGGCAACTGCACTGTTTATGTCAATGTAACCAGACAAAGGCCCAAGCGAAGCCGGATCCTGCCTTGCATCGTATGCAGAGTTTGTGTAATTAGGCAAAAACGGACTTTCATTTTCTCGAGTTCTTGCCGTTATACCAAAGTCATATCCGATGGAAATAAGCTCTTTATACAGATAAGCGTCACCATTGATTGCAGGAGAGACTGTAAACAGCTTATCAAAATCTAAATCATGTCCCTCCCTTTTTTTTAGAGTAAGGTCTGCTTTTGTTTCCAGCTCAAGATTCCACGGTTTACCTGTAATCTTCTGCCAGTATTCAATGGCAATATCTGCGTCTTTCGCATTTCCACGCTTGATAACATTCTGAAGAATATTTTTTATACTGTTTAGTCCATAAGGACGAATTGGAGGGATGTTCTTCACGAGACCACGGATTTCCCATGATTCAACGTATTCATAGAACTCATCGTCTGGTTCAATACTTATCTGAGCCCAGACGGAAGAAAGAGAAATGAAACAAATTGAAAATAAAATAAATATTTTTTTAACTTTATGCATGTCTAAATACCTTATGCAATTTTATTGTTGCTGATACTGTAACTTCAAAGCCATGAGCTGTCTTGCCCTTCACATGCCCATAATTGCTTATATGAACATATGACGGCTGAACTGCAAAAGAAACATATTCTGTTGGAGAAACTGTTCCCTTGACAGAAACTCTGTTTACATAACTTGTCGTTCCGCTCGGAGTAGATGCTTTCTGACGCTTTTTTGCTTCGTGCAGACTGCCGCTATACACTTTGTCAGGGAACGGCCAGCCGTAAAGATTAGCAGTCGTATCAGTTCCGCCCCAATCAGCTCCAATGAACGGATTCCAGCCGGACAATTCACCTTTTGCCATAAACAGATATGTTGCATCAACAGACCATTTTCCCGGCACTTCATAACCGAAGCTGAACTGAGCTGCGATTGTATCAGGACCAAACGGGCTTCCTATCCATTCGTAGAACGGATCCTGATCGCCGATGCTCTCACTATATGTGCGCACAAGGCTCCAGTTAGGATCTTCTTTGATATAAAGATATGGCTGGGCATAATATCCCTCAAGCCATGTATGAAAATATCCGTTTTTGTATGGTATCCATGATTCGATTCCAAGCTGACCACCCATTGCATTCGGCGTAGTATCATCAGGCCAGTTAGAAGTTTCATATGCAGTCTGAAACTGATCCTGTGCAAAAAGACCATAAATTCTGAAATACTTGGACGGTGCAAAAGATGCTTTGAGAGCAAGATATGCACAAGTATTGCTTTCGTCACTGCCGTAATCACGCCATGGAGCCATACCATGAAAAATCGTCAGAGGATTTAAATAACGCAGTTCCGGCTCGCTCGGACTGTAAACGAGCATAGATTCCTGAACAGAAAATTGGAATTTTCTGAAAATCCTGAAATCAAAACGGTGCGTATACATATACTTGTCAACGTTGAACTGATTGACGTTCATGTTATATCTCAGATTCGGATTGTAAATTTCAAGGTTTGCATAACTAGAACCTGTAAAATACTCACTTGTTATGATACTTCCGTTTGCACTTCGACCGACATTCTGAGCTCCCATTCCAATCTGAAAATTGATACCGGTTTTCTCAGTTACCTTAAAACCTGTACTTAAATAACCTGTATCTGGAAAGTTGATATCCATCTGATCAGCTGCAAGAGGAATATTTACATGATTGTCATGTTTCATCATGCGGCATTTGTTCTGTGCAAGCTGCAAATCCATGCCCATGGAAACATAATCCATAACATTCAGAAAAACCGGTGCATAAATCAATGGCTTGTGCTTGTAATAATCATACACCCATGGAATGTCATCATTGTTTTTTACATATCCTTCCAATGTGATTTCTGGTCTGATTCCAACTTGAATTGCATCAGTTGTAATAGCAAAACCATTATCATCAAAGAAGTCAAGAATCCGGTTATACTGAGCTTTTCCTGCCGGACTAAGTGAATCATAGTTAATTTCTTCTAAATAAACACGTAATTCACTTACGGACAAAGGACTTTGATCCGAAAAATCAGTATAACCTGATTCAATATACAGAGAAGCCATGGCATCGTAGACCCAGCTTCCAGATTTTATGAGTTCCTGTGCACCTCGTGCGCACAAAGGAACTCTGGATAGCAATAAGAGAGAAAAAACAGCTCCTGCTATTTTAAGTTTTTTCATTAAGACAGACCTCTACTCTTTTATTGTCGATACCTTTTTCATAAAAGCGCACAAGTTTCGGAGCGAGAACTGTCATAGACCATTTTTTTCCCCATTCAATGGCTTCTTTCTGTTTATTTTTATATAATTCATGATCTGTCAAAAGCTGAATTACTCTATCTGAAAATTCCCTGACATCTTTTTTCACCATAAATCCGCCGTTATCGCCCTGCATAACATCGAGCGTACCCATTTCGCCGATAGCGACGACAGGTGTACCAGACAACATTGATTCAACAGTGACAAGTCCCTGAGTTTCAGTAACTGATGGAAATGTAAAAATATCAGCCAGATTATAATAATATGCAAGGTCACCTCTCGGCTTGTAACCGGTAAAACCGATTTCCTTTGCATATCGAGTTGCCTTTGCTTTCCTTTTGAGAGGTTCAAGTTCCGGACCGCCGCCTACAAAAAGCAACGCCGTACTAGGAATCTGCTTTTTTACTTCAGCAAAAACATCAAAAAGAAAGTCCAGATTTTTCTCTTTTACAACTCTTCCAACATAAAGAAGTATTTTTTTATCCTTAAATTTTGGAAAAGATTTATAAAATTTTCTGTTGAAGTCTTTTACTTTCTTTTGATTAATTTTTGTAACAGATTCAGGAATTCCTGTAGGAAGTATGTCGTACTCTCTTTCGATGCCGTAAGTCTTGACGACATCGCCTATACGCTGTGTAGGAACAATGATTTCGTCTGCCCGTTTCAAATAAAACTTAACAAGGCTTCGACCCATCATTCTGGAAGCTGTATGAGGAATATACGGAATATAGTTTGCAATATAATCTTCCCACAAAGTATGAAAAGTAAAAATATTTGCGATATGTCTGTGACGGGCATAAGTCAATCCGTACCAGCCCATGACAAATTCCGAATTGATATGCACAACATCAGGCTTGAAGATATCAAGCTGTTTTTTGATTGTGTGCCACTGATTCAATCTGGCAGCTCTGTCTTCTTCTGAAAAAATCAGATGATCAGCCGGAATTCGAAGGATTTCAACATTCGGAGAAATAACTGTCTTGTTATCATAAAAAAAACTCTTGAAAAGTCTCTCTTTGATATGTTTTCTTTTAGTATAGTCACTGCAGACAATTATTACTCTATGATTTTGAGAAGCAAGTTCCTCTGCGTAGGATTTTACAGATACTGCAACTCCATTAACACGGGGATAAAATGCATCCGTAAACATTGCGATATTCATATTTTGTTCAGTCTATATCATTATTGATGAACACGCAAGATAGATAAATATGGCTTTTTCTGAAAACTTCAGATTTCTAAAAAAAAATTTACCTGCATTTTTAACGTGCTTTCCCGGATCTGTTTATACTGAGTTTTTGAAAATTGCATTTTTTGAAACTTTCAGATATAATGCCCACACAGAATAAGTTTATAAAGCTGGACAGGACGAAAAAACGTGTTTTCAGCGTATTTTTCGCTTTTATAGGGGAATTTATGACAGCTGCTGAAAAAAAAGCCATATACAATCTTGTGAATTTTTCATCAAGCTATTTACTTGGTTACAAGGACTTGCAGTTTAATGCGGATGGCAAAGAACCTGATTTTCAGGATGATGTCGTCACAATTGCTGCAAAACAGCCAGAACCGAAAAAAAGCTCTGCAACAATCAGTTCTATTGCAGAAAAAGCTGCTGTCTGTTCAAAATGCCGTCTTTGTACCGGCAGAACTCACGTTGTACCAGGTGAAGGCGTAGAACATCCTCTTGTCCTGGTCGTCGGAGAAGGTCCTGGCGAACAGGAAGACCGTTCAGGAAGACCTTTTGTAGGACCTGCAGGACAACTTCTGGATAAGATGCTTTCAGCCATCAATCTTTCTCGCAAAACAAACTGCTTTATTGCAAATATAGTAAAATGCCGTCCGCCGCATAACAGAATTCCTTACCCTGATGAAATGGCAGCATGTTCAGCTTTTCTGGATGCACAGATTCATATCCTCAAGCCAAAAGTTATACTTGCCATGGGAAGCACAGCTATAAAAGGCCTTCTCAATACCAGAGATGGAATCACAAAACTCAGAGGTCAGTTTTATACATACAATTCTATTCCTCTTACAGCGACTTATCATCCCAGTGCACTTCTGCACGATATGAACCTCAAGCGTCCGGCTTGGGAAGATTTAAAGACTCTCAGAGCCTGGCTCAAGCAAAACTATCCAGACTACGAAAACGGAACTTCATAACAAGCTATGGATTTTTTTGTAGACGTCGCGGTAAATGTTCCGCTGAACCAGACATTTACATACAAGTGCTCCATACCGGATGAAAAACCGGAAAACGCCTTTGGCCGCCGCGTAGAAATCCGTTTCGGCAACAGAAAAACATCGGGTTTCATTGTCTGGGCAGGAACTACACCGCCACCGTCATGCAGCGTTGACATATCCAAAATACGCAATATCACGCGATTTGTAGATAAAGAACAGATTCTCACGGAAGAACTCCTGTCAATTGCCAGATGGATCAGTTTTTATTACATAGCTCCTATAGGAGAAGCTGTGTTTGCAATGGTTCCTTCCGGACGACGCGAAACAGACCTCGGAAGCTTTGCTTTTGAAGGTGATGCACAAAGCTATGAAAGGAAAACTCTGAGTGAAGAACAGATTGCTGCTATTGAAGGCATAACTCAGAATGCTGTCAGAAAAGAAAACACAGACAAAACTTCTGACAATATATATCACTATCTCTACGGCATGACAGGAAGTGGCAAAACTGAAGTTTTTCTAAGTGCCGCAGAAAAATTTCTGGAACAGGGAAAAGGTGTCATTTATCTTGTACCGGAAATTGGACTTACTCCGCAAGTTGCAAAAGTTGTAGTCAACCGTTTCGGAAATACAGCAGCCGTCCTGCATTCAGCACTCACACCTAGCCAGCGGCTCAAAGAATGGAAACGCATTCTAAACAGGGAAGCCAGGATTATCATCGGAGCAAGAAGCGCTGTTTTTGCACCGGTTCCTGACCTTGGACTGATTATCATTGATGAAGAACATGACGGCTCGTATAAATCAGGCAATTCACCGCGCTATCACGCACGCCAGGTTGCCATGTACAGAGCAAAACAGCTTGGCATTCCACTTGTAATGGGTTCTGCAACTCCGTCAGTAGAAGCATATCAGCTCATGCAGACAAACACTATCTGCTGTCACAAGCTGTCAAAACGGCTTGCAGGAGGCGCAATGCCAAAGATTGAGTGCGTAAATCTGTCACTGGAAGGTTCTGACGGCTCAAGTATTTCTGGTACACTTGAAAAAGAAATAAAAGAAACTCTTTTAAACAAAAAACAAGTACTTCTGTTTCTGAACAGAAGAGGGTTTACGCACTTTTTCCGATGCCATTCATGTTCTTTTGAACTCAAATGCAAGAACTGCTCGGTTCCGCTCACTTATCACAAAAGTGAAAACCGGCTGCGCTGTCATTACTGCGGTTACTCCATAGAGCCGCCGCATCAGTGTCCAAAATGCGGTTCTGTTGATGTAGGATACTCAGGATTCGGTACAGAGTTCATAGAAAGTGAAGTAAAAGCAAAATTTCCGAATGCACGCATTGTAAGAATAGATACTGACAGCCTGAAGAAAAAAGGAGAACTGCAGGAACATCTGGACGCTTTCAGAAACGGCGAATACGATATTATGCTCGGAACACAGATGGTTGCAAAAGGTTTGAACTTTCCGAACCTCAAACTTGTCGGTTTAATTCTTGCAGACACATCACTTCACCTGCCGGACTTCCGTTCTGCAGAAAGAACTTTTTCGCTTATAACACAGGTTTCGGGGCGCGCAGGAAGATTTTTTCCGGATGGTAAAGTCATCGTGCAAAGCTATTCGCCAGACATGGTGCCTATAGATCTTGCTGTAAAAAATGACAGTGAACAGTTTTATCAGAAAGAACTTGAACAGAGAAAACTTCTTTGCTTTCCGCCATATTCAAGGCTTCTGCGGCTTGTCTTCCGCTCTGCAGTTTCAGGAGCTGCAGAAAAAGCTGCAAACAATGCAGTTCCGCTTCTAGAACAGAATCTGACTGCCGGATGCGAGCTACTCGGCCCTTCTGAATGCCCTCTGGAAATGATATCAGGAAACCACAGACATCAAATTCTTCTTCGCGGAACAAACATATCTGAAATCAGAAATGCCGCCGCAAAATTTATCTGGGGATATGCTCCGCCTGCAAATGTTTACATCGAAGTCGATGTAGACCCTGTCAATCTCATGTAAACATTTGCTATACGAAGCTATCACAGTAAATGACAAACTCAAAATCTCTCATATTTTTCAAAAACTATACATGACGGCGGATTCCATCAAACTTTATCTGCCACAAAAACAGTCCACTAGGAGGAGCTGTCATAAGAGCACGCTGTCTATCACAACTGTCAAGAATTTCTTTGAAAAATGAAGCATTTTTACCTTTCTGGTCACACTGAATAAATGTGCCGGTCAAAGATCTTATCATTTTCCACAGAAAAGCATTGGCCTCAATTTCAAAGACAAGAGTGTCTTTGTGGCTTTCATCATAGAAAAAATGAGCTTTATCAATATAACGTTTTGTTGAAAGACTTTGGTCACCGGCAGCTGAAAAAGTCGCACAATCAGTTTCCCCCAGAAGACATGCAGCCATAGCATTCAGATTATCGATATCAGGCCTGTTTGGAATATGCCAGACATAACGAGTTTCGCTTGCAAGCGGAGGTGTCTGTGTATGAATGAAATAGCGGTATACACGTGATGTTGCATCAAATCTGGAATTAAAACTTTCACTGACCTTTTTTGCACTCATTATGCGGATATCTTTAGGAAGAAAACCGTTTAACGCACGGACATAATTCTCTTCAGGAATCGTATCTACAGGAGAAACAAAGTTCGCAGCCTGTCCAGCTGCATGGACACCGCTGTCTGTTCTGCCGCTACCGTACAGATTTATGTGAACTTTGAACATTTTCTCTATGGCAGTTTCTATTTCTCCCTGAACAGTACGGACAGGACTTCCGTAATCGGACTTATCCTGTCTTTGCCATCCGCAAAAGTCAGTTCCATCATATGAGAGAGTCAGAAGAATATTAGTCATCGTCTCCGAATATGTTGTTATTATTAAGTTCTTTTGCTATTGCATCATACAGGTTTCTTGCAACTTCAAGAAGAGGACCCGGTTTTTCCTTTGAAGATTTACCAAGTCCGAACAAACGTGCAATAGCACTTTTTGATTCACTGAGCTTTTTCAGACGAAGGCTCTCATCTTCGTGCTGGCCATATTTATATTCCAGAAGTCCGTTCAAATACAGAATACCATCATACCCGTAGCTTTTATCCATATCAGGACCAAAATATGATACAGATTCGATAGATTCAATTCTGCCGGTTTCATTTATAAGCGTCTGCTGATAAAAGAACAGAGCTTTGCGGTAAAATACTTCTGCAACATAATCAAAATTATGATCAGGACATGCTCTGTCCAAATCTTTACAAAGCCATGCTGCACGCAAAGAAAGCATAGCTCTTTTGAATGTCGGAGCATAACCTTTATTCACGCATTCATAGCTGAGCAAAGCAAGATAATAAGCTGCAACACCATCGTAAAGATTTCTTGGACCGCCAATATTATAATGCGGGAAGATAGTCTCTACTTTCTTCTTTCTGTTATTCTCATCATTCTGAAGGAATTCTATTGTCTGAGGATCTCTGATATCCGTAAAATCCTTCCACAGCAAAGCTGTATGACACTGAGGACAACATCCGATATCATAAAGAAGAGGATATACACGGCCAAATTTTTTGGAAGGCTCGTAATTTCGGTGAAGTTCATCTGTCAAAGATCCAGCAATCATTCGACCGCCGCCCTGATGCATCACTTCTTTTTCAAATTTCTTTCCACAGACAGGACAAACAATTTTATCTTTTGCCCAGTACGTAACCGCAGGCTTTTTTTCACCTTCTTCCATGTCTTTCATGAAGTTACCCCCTCTCTATTATCACAAATGCAAGCGCATATTCTTTTTCATGGCTTAAAGTAACATGAATCTGTACATTATTACCATACAGAGATTTCAATTTTTCTTCAGCCGTTCCTTCTACACAAAGAGAAGGTTTTCCTTTCTCGCTCTTCGTAATGTATATATCACGTAGAGCGATACCTGATAGTCCTGTTCCCATAGCTTTGGAAAAAGCTTCTTTTGCAGCAAAGCGCACAGCATAATATTCACAAAGTCTATGCTCAGAAACAGAGTTCTGCTCATTTGATTCAGGATATATCTCTGCCGGATTAAAAAAACGCCGTATCATAGACGGATTCTCAATCCAACGGGAAAAACGAGAAATCTTGGCTATATCACAACCTGTTCCCAATATCATTTATCAGAAAAGTTCCCATTCTTTTGAACGGGTATCCTTCAAATCATCCTTATGAGGATTATCTATTACAGTAACTGTTATAGAATCAACTGACTGCGATACAATAGAAACATTCTCCGGAGCAAATATAAAAACAGGCACATCTATTACACCAACATCTGTTACCATAGAACAATCCGCAGTTGCAGCAAAAGACGCGGCTGTCAGTTTCTCAAGAGCAAGCTGTGTTCCCTCTACAGATATATCGACTGTATATGATTCACTCGTTATAGAAAATGCAGAATCCAGGTTCTCGCTTTCAATTTTGAGTCCTTTGAAAGACTTCGATGCACCTATAGGAAAAACCGGAACTTTCACGGAAACTGTCTGATTTTCATCAACATAAGAAACCATCGACGACAAAATCAAAAGACCTACGTCCTGAGTATTTGTCTTTGTCAAACCTTCTATGTCAACTTTCTGAGTCTGAATTTCTTTCATGCCTTCAACAGCTGTACGAGGTCCTCGTATTTCAATTGTAGAAGGAGACACTGTCGGAATGCCGCTCTCATAACCATAAGCAACCTGCCCAGAAAGAGTCGGAGTAACACTGACATATCGCTGAACTTCGTCTTCGATTGAAACTGTTACAAATTCAGGATCAACATTCAGCTCCAGAGGACGTATATCTGCAAGCTTAAAATCAGGCTTTGTATAAATACGGAAATCATAAGTTCCAGCAGTTGAATATGCACTTAAGTCAATATAAGTACGTATATTGTCTTCTGTTATGCCTACAAGCTTATCTTTTTCACCGCGGAGACTGACTGTAACATGCTGAGGTACATATGAACCGCCTTTGACAGACATATTTCCAGGAGCAATTACATCAAGCTCAACTGTAAGCTGTACTGTTGTAAATTTCTGAAACTGAAAGAACGCATAAAGTAAAACCGCAGCTGCAAAACAAATAATCTTCGTTTTCCAGTTATTCAAAATCTTTTCACGAATTTGTTTTGTGTTCATTTATTGCGTCCTCAACGTTTTTCTCGTTTTTATTTACATTAAGCAATTTTTCAAGGATCCTAGGAAGCTGTTCTTCAGAAAGGTCATAATGAAGAATGCCGTCATAAGCAAGGCTTATAGAACCAGTTTCCTCACTTACAACAAGAACGACAGCATCAGTTTTTTCGCTCATACCGAGAGCTGCACGATGGCGTGTTCCCAGAGTCTTCTTGATATCATTCTGTTCGCTGAGCGGAAGCATACATCCAGATGCTATGATTTTGTCATGCTCTACAATACATGCACCATCGTGCATCGGTGTATCATGTCCAAAAATCGTAATAAGCAGGCTGGCAGAAAGATTTGCATCAATCTTTTGTGCTGCAGGAAAATCTATGGAATTTTTAATAATATCAAACTTTTCTTTTCTCAGAAAAACGACAAGCATTCCTCTTTTCTGTCTGGAAAGTTCTGTTGCAGCTACAAGAACAGCATCTACATAAGTATGACGGACATTCTGTGTAGAAAAAAAACAGTCTGTCTGCTGTCCAAGTTTAAGAAAAAGCTTACGGATTTCCGGCTGAAGCACGATGGCAAAACCAACAAGAAGCGCAGGCGACACAATGTTCAAAAGCCATGTCAAAAGAGGAAGCTTAAGGACAAAAACAACAGCACCATAAATTATGGCAAAAACTGTTACTGCACGAAAAACCAGACCAGCGTTTGTTCTGATAATCATCTGGTAAACCCAATATATCAAAATCGTCAGCAACAAAATATCAAGTGCAGGATTTACATACCTTGTATATATATCAGCAAAAACAGAGAAGATATTCAACTTATACTCCAACTTTATTCTAACATTTCAAAAATATTACGGCAAGTCTTAGTTTTCGTGCAGCCAAAAAAAATATCGGCATCTGCATATGATGCATCCGACGGATAAAAAAAATACCGGATAAAATGTATTTCAGAAATTACCTAAAATACATTTTATCTTCAGCTGCATCTGATTTTACAGACTGTCCGCAAAATCAGATGCAGCCTTTGCAATGCAGTTTGAATCAAGTCCAGCCTGCGAAAGAATCTGTTTTCTTGTTCCATTTTTCAGGAAATAATCAGGGAAAGCCAAAACTTTCGTTTTTATATTACTGCATTTTTCAGACTTTTTTAATACAGATTCAAGATATTCTGACATTCCTCCGACACGCATACCGTCTTCAACAAACACAATACTTTTATACTCGGCAGCCACAGAGACAAAATATTCCTCATCAAACGGTTTAAGGAAACGTAAAATATAAATATCAGAAGATATATCATGCATCAAAAGATTTCTTGCAGCTGTCAGAACCTCTGTATACATACTGCCAGTGCAGACAAACAGTATCTGAGATTTCATTTCTTCGAGCCTGCTACCCAGAGCCGGCTCAAAATCGTCTCTTTTTACAAGAAGTCCACGGCCAATCTGTACAGGTTCTGAAAATACGGATATTTCTGACGGACATGTCATCTTGGGCCATCTGATAATAACAGGACCTTTCGCATTGTAAACAGCCCAGTCCATGCAGACATTCAAATCATTCGCACTCGACACAGTCAGCATAACTATATTCGGTATCGGACGGAACAATGCAATGTCAAAAATTCCCTGATGTGTCTCACCATCATTAGGAACAGCACCTGCCCTGTCAAAAACCATAACAACGTGACGGTTCTGCAAAGCAATGTCCTCTATGACCTGATCGACAGAACGCTGAATGAACGTCGAATATATTGCTACAACAGGAATCATACCGCCGGCAGCAAGACCACCGGCGAAAGTTACAGCATGTTCTTCTGCAATGCCGACATCATAAAATCTGTCTTTGTAATGACGAGAAAAAGAATCAAGACCAGTTCCTTTTGACATAGCAGCAGTAACAGCACAAATTTTTGAATCTTTTTCTGCCATTTCAAGAATTTTTGAACTGAATGCCTCTGTAAAAGACAAAGTATCAAACTTTTCCATAATGCCGTCTGAAATATTAAACGGACCGACGCCATGAAATGTTGCAGGATCATGCTCGGCCGGACTGTACCCCTTGCCTTTTTTTGTCAGTACATGGACTACAACAGGGCGCTTGATTTTCTCCACATGACGAAGCATGTCTTCAAGCTGGCTGATATTGTGGCCATCGAGCGGGCCGACATATTCAAATCCGAGATCGGCAAAAAGATTGTTTGCAAGCAGAAGACCTTTTACAGCCCTTTTAAACCGGTAAATCATTTTGCCGATATGACGGTTTATGTACGGCAGTTCGTCAACAAGCCTGTCTACACTGCGCCTGAAATTCTGATAAGACGATGTCATTGTCAGATAGGAAAGATATCTTGATATAACGCCGTTATTCGGACTGATGGACATCTGATTATCATTTACGATAACTATCAGATTCTTGCTGAGCTGACCTGCATGACACAAAGCTTCATATGCCATGCCGCCAGTCAAAGCTCCATCGCCGATTACGACAACGACCTTATCATTTCTACCCTGCATACGCCACGCAGACAAAAGTCCAAGGGCCGAAGATATCGAAGAAGATGCATGACCTGCATCAAAATAATCATGAGGACTTTCGCAAATTCGTGTAAACCCGGAAAGCCCGTCATATTGTCTTATTGTTGGAAAATTATCATACCTTCCGGTAAGAATTTTATGGGTATAACACTGGTGACTTACATCCCAGATAATTGCATCCTGAGGGCTGTTAAAAACTCTGTGCAAGGCAATAGTCAGCTCAACGACACCAAGATTACTGGCAAGATGTCCGCCATTTTTTCCAACTACGCCTATTATTTCCTGACGAATTTCCTTTGCCAGCTTTGACAGAGATGATTCCGGCAGGTTTTTGAGATCTTCCAGCGAATGTATATTCTGAAGAAACAATTAGGAAACTCCAAACGAACAATTTATATTTATAATAAGAAAGTTCCCCAAAAATTCAGTTTTTCAGAGCCTGGTTTGAAAATACGACATAAAAAAACCGCACAAATACAGCAGCTCTAAACTCGTCTATCATCTCACTAACAGTTTTCAGGGACTACATCAAAAAACAATGTTTAACACTGCTCAAAAAACAGTTTTAAACACGACAATCACCTCACTAAAAATTTCAGAAGTGACCTTTACTAACAAAAAAAGCCGGGAATCCCCGGCCGATTCAACGACAATGCCTTTGGTTTCCAAGTGAACATCACCAGAAAACCGTAGACATAGTCTGCAACATCTTTTGACGATAACAAAAGAATATCTATATATACGGACATAATTACAAATTGAACTCAGCCGCACATATACAACATTACTTTGACTTATGTCTGTTACGTCTAAGCATCTTCTTACGCTTATGTGTTGCTATCTTTTGGCGCTTTCTCTTTTTACCACAAGGCACGATGAGACTCCTTAAAATTACTCTCAATATTATGAATTTTTTTCATAATTACGTCAAGTAGTTCAGAAAAGTATTTAAAAACATAAGTGATTCACCGTTAAGCGTAAACACCCTATCCTGTCCGATTTCATCACATATGACATGACAATCATTGTGAGCAGAAAATCTTTTCCACGCACCGTTATGTTCACCAAGTCTAAAGGACAAATCACCTTTCCAAGGTTCAACATCGGCAAAACGTTTTCTATATTCAGAGGAGCTTACACCATACACTGTACGCAAGCCCATCATCAAAAACTCAAACTCTTCAGTTTCACAGGAAAGTTGTTCTATATCACGGGGAATCTGCTTAATGGATTCCTCAGGCAAGTCCAAAACATCACATTTATCAAAATGAGTCCAAAAATTTATATAAGAATCAATGTCCTGCCTGTTATTCCACCGTACACCACCATCCACACCAAATCCGTAAACAGAACCGCAGGCACCGCTTCCTATACCGAGATAATTATTCTGTTTCCAGTATGTCATATTATGGAGGCTCTCATGTCCGGCTTTTGCAAAATTTGAGATTTCATACTGGAGAAAACCATTAGAATCCAGCAATTCTTTTCCAAGAAGCCACTGTTCATCAGCTAAATCTTCAGACCAGTTCTCTCCGTCTTCAATACGTTGAAAAAGACGGGTTCCTTCTTCTATCATCAGAGTATACATAGAAATATGTTCAGGCTGATAATAAAGGATTTCTTTCAGAGATGCTAAAAACTGATTATTGGACTGTCTGCAAAGTCCAGCTATAACATCCAGATTAAGATCATGTTTCCAGTATTTTTTAACAATATCTAAAGCTTTATGTGCCGAAGAAGACGAACAGTGTCTGTGAACAGCACACAATGCATCATCATTCAAGCTTTGTATCCCCAAAGAAAGCCTATTTGCACCACAATCAGAAACAGCAGACAATTTTCCTTCTGTCAATGTTTCTGGATTCATCTCAACAGTAATTTCAGAAGGCTTTTCAAAAGAATTACATTGAATATGACTTAATAATTTGAAAAACTGAGCCGGAGACAGAAGACTCGGTGTTCCTCCTCCGATATAAACAGTCTTAAAATTCTGAATATGATAATAATTTTTATAAAAGGAAATTTCATTCAGTAAGGCATCAACATATTCATCAGGAACAGAAGATCCTCTTTCAACGCTGAAAAAATCACAGTAATCACATTTCGCAAGGCAAAACGGTATATGTATATAAAGACTTATACAGTCACAGCAAATATCACTTTGCATTAAAACAACTTTAATCTATTCAAAGGAAAATACTGAACGATAACACGACCTTTCAGCCTGTCTCCTGTTATACAGCCCCACTGACGAGAGTCAAGGCATTCGACTCTGTTATCTGCAAGTACAAAATATTCATTTTCACCGAGCACAAGCTCATCAAGGTCACCACTGATACCAACGTTATTCCACTCAGCCGGCGTAGAAAAAATCTGAACATCATAAGCTTTGGCAGACAGTTCAAATTCTGTTAAAAAAAGCTTTTCTCCCTTCGGCTTAATGTAAATGACAAAATCCTTCATGTAAATCGTGTCGCCAGGAACGGCAAGCACACGGCGGATAAAATCGCAGCCGGAAATATGTTCACTTTTTCCAAAAGGAGAAATCTTCTGTAATGTAAAAAATCTGACAACTACATCTGCAAAATTCTTAAAAAAAGAATTTTTATATCCATCCATTCTGGAAATATAAAAAACATCTCCTCTGGAAGGTGTCTTAAATAGAGGACAAACGTAAACAGCACCGCCCTTTGCTATATTTTTTTCCATTGAACCAGATTTAACATGAACTGGAACAAGAATAAAATTCAAAACAAGTGAAAGAAGAACAAACACACCAAGCAGCATACCCAGGCTAAAAGTTATCTTTTCCTTGCGTCTCTGCTGCATTTCATAAGAAATTTCATAAAGTGATTGTTTTTGTCCCATTTTGCCCTCGCAGATGAAAATACTACCACATCAAGATTAAGTGTTCAAGCACGAAATCAGATAAATAACAGCACTCAATTTCCTAAGTTCACCATCATACCCTGCCATTTTTTTTCAAGCACAGCAATATAGACAACACAACAAAAGTAAAGTATATTTTTTTCATGGCAGAACCATACAAAGTAATAGCACAGAATAAAAAAGCACACTTCAACTATGCCATCGAAGACAAAATCGAGTGTGGCATAGCACTAGAAGGCTCAGAAGTAAAATCGATAAAAGCTGGCAGTGTTTCATTTACAGACAGTTTTGCACTGATAGAAAACGGAGAGGTATGGATACAGAACTGCCATATCTCAGCATATTCTTTCGCAGCAAATTTTGGTCATGAACCTGACAGAAAGAAAAAACTCCTGCTTCACAGAGAAGAAATCAAGAGACTTGCACGCAAAGTTGATGAAAAAGGATACACACTCATTCCTCTGGAATTTTACCTCAAAAAAGGAAGAGTAAAAGTCCTGCTCGGCGTATGTAAGGGAAAAAAGGCATTCGATAAAAGAGCAGACATGAAAGACAGAGACGTAAAACGTGAACTCTCCAGGGAATTTAAAGAAAGATTACAGCAATAAATTAACAATCGGTATATAACTGTCTATTTTTCTAGACAGTTATATCACCTTGGCGTAAAATTTTGATATTTTCACCGTCTATTGTAACTATAGTTGAAGGACGGGCACCTCTTTTTTCACCATCATCTACAATAAGACCTACTTCATCTTTAAATTCCTGCTCTATTTCTGGAATAGTTTCCAGAACAGGTTTTCCGCTTCTATTCACGCTGGTTGAATAAATTGGCACTCCACAAAGTTCAATAACATGACGGAGCCATTCATCGCCCGGACATCTGAATGCCACAGTCGGCATTGAGCAAACTAAATCTGCATTTTTTTTGATTTTTACAATGACAGTAAGTGCTCCTGGCCATTTACTCAGTAAAGTATCTGGAATTTTATCATCTGTGTATTTGTATATATCTTTTGGATTTGCAATAAGATGTATAAAAGGTTTTTCCTGGGCTCTGCCCTTTATCTGGATTATTTTTTGATTTGTATTAAATTGATTTCCACTTGCAGTAACAATACCGCTAAAACCGTAAACAGTATCAGTCGGCAGAACCGCAATTCCGCCAGACTTAAGATACTCTGCACATTTTTCCGCAGAGCACAAGGCTTTTTTCTGTATTATCATACAACAGGCTGTCCTTGAATTTTGTTATATACATTACGCTTGTGAAGTCTTACAATTCCGCGGCCGGCATCAAGCATAAGCAGGAAGAAATACATCGCAGAAAATGTAACAATACCTACACTTTTACAGAACCACTCAGGATAAAATTTTGCATCCTCATGAAGCAAAACAGAGCCCGGATCATAAATCTGATTTTCTTCCGCAACTAAACCTGTAAGCTTTACAAGTTTCTCACCTTCTCTGATATAAGAAAGTTTTCTTGCGTATGCAGCAACCACATCCATGTCTTTCTGCAAAGCGACTTTTTCGAGATTAAGTTCTTCATTCTTTTTTTCAATTTCAGAAGTATGCATGCTTAAAATCCGTTTCTGCTCATTCAGCTGATTTTCAGCCCACATACCGTTTCTGCCGCAGGTCACTGATGCAAGAACATAACATAACGTTCCAACACACAGAGCTGCAAGAAGTCTTATTTTTACCATCTGTAACTTTTTCGGTTGAATTCCTAAAACCAATAACCAAATTCTTAAAAGTGAATGTTTGACAGTTTTACAAAAAAAATCTCCCCAAAATATGCCTCATATTCCCAATAAACAGTCACTGACAAAAAATATCAGCCTAACCTTCCTGTAAGTATTTTTTTTTAAGATACAGAAAACACCTTATTTCATGTATTTACAACAAAATCTCTATGCAAAGTATCAAAATAACTACATGCAAGCGCTGAACAAAACATCAAAAAAAATCTTCTAATATATTTGCACATTCTTTTTTGAAAGTTACCTATCTCTTTTTTTTGACTTTGTGCCGAAAGAAAAAAAGATAGTTATCTTTAAAAATCAAGGACAACAAGTCCATTACATAATATTAAGGGGAACAATATGAGCGATTCTTCAGAAACAAAAAACGAACTTGATCAATACGGAGTATGGGTCAAGTCATCAGTTCATGAAAATAAGCCAGAAGAAATTTCTCCTTCTCAACAAGAAAATCCAGTAAATCCTGAAGAAGAAGTTGCAGGATCTGATTTTGGATTTTTGGATAGTATTTCAAATGATGATCAGCAAAACTCTCATGAAGATGAATTTCAGATTAAAACAATAGATGACGAAGGAGAAAACTTCTTCCTAAACACAAATAACACTCCTTCAGCAGATACTGAAATAAATGCAGAAAGCTTTGATGATAATTCAGCAGATACAGACGAAGGTATAGAAGAAGTTAATTTCGAGGATTTCTTTTCAGATACTCCAACGGATTCGTCACCAGAAAGCAGTTCGGATATTTCATTTGAACTTCCGTCTGATGATGGTGAAATCTCACTGGATGCATTTCTTGATGAAACAGATGCAGCCGCTCCTGCAGCTGCACCAGAAGCCGAAGAAATCGAAGATTCAGAACCTCTTGATATAAATCTAGACTTCGATGATGATCTTGAAGTTGAAATGGAAGATAACAGCAATGACTTCTCTCTTGATGACATTGTTGATGAAGGTCCATCTTCAGGTTTCTCAAGTTCATCTTCTGAAACTGAAGATGTTGATTTCGGAGACTTTTTCAGCGACAGCAGTTCAAGTTCAACTACAGATCAAAAGGCGGACTCCGATAATTCAAAATCTGCAGATTCAGATAATTTTGACGATATTTTTGGTTCTGCTAAAGATGAAAGTGTTTCACTGGAAGTTCCTAGTACAAACAGTACAGAATCAATAGCTGAAATCAGTGAAAACTCCGAAGAAATAGATTTATCAGAATTTGGGGTTGATAGTTCAGATGACAGCGTACCTCCTCCAAAACCAGAAAAAGAAGAAGAATCTGAAGTTAAAGATATTAAAACAAACTTCAATATTACAATCTCAGAAGAAGACGATTTAGACAGTGAAAGTGTCGAAACAGATTCTTCAGATGTAACAGAAGAAAGTATATCCATAGAACAGGATGAAAAAATCGAACCTGTAAACAATGTAACTGCAGCACCATCTTCTGGAGGAAGCTCTGAAGACTTCGATATTGATTCCCTTCTCGATTCTGTAGAAGATGAGACAGGCTCAACAACATCTTTAAACGATTTACAGCCTTCAGAACAAAATACAGATACAATAATTGACAAACCTGTTGAAGCTTCAAATTCATTTATGGAAGAAACTTCAAGCTCAGAAAACAGTTTTGAATCATTCGAAAACAGCCTTACAAGCGATGATTCTGGCTCCGCTCCAGAAAATAACTTTCTCAGTGACAGTGCTGAAATCGAAAACATTGATTCAGAAGATCCTGTCGAAACTGTAGAACCGGTAGAAAATGACAGCGCTGATTCTGACATAGAAATCGAAGCAGATGATTCTGCTGCCTCTGAAAATGAAGTTACAGAAACTGAAAGTTCTGATTTGACAGAGGCTTCCTCAGCTGATGATTTCACTTCAGAAAGTTCAGACGACTTTGCAACCAACGATATCTCTGTTCCAGAAGAAACTGACATCTCAGATACAGAAAGCTCTATATTCGATTCTGCCGCTGAATCAGATTCTACAAGCTCAGAAAACAGTTTTGAATCATTCGAAAACAGCCTTGCCAGCGACAGTTCAGAAAACAAAGATATTGACTTTGTTGAACCAATTGAAACTACTAAACTTGAAGTAAGCACTAACAATGAAAATTCTGATATTGCAGAACTTGATAATAGTTTTACTTTAAATAAAAATTCAGAAAATGAAGATTTTTCTCTTGCTGATAGCGAAAATGAAGATATAATAGAAGAGTCAGCAGATTCTGAATCTTCTAATCTTGAAGAAGAAAAAGATGACACTACTGATATTAACCTTAATTCTGTCGAAACATCTGGTGAAATTGAAAGTAACGAACTTGAAGAAACAGAAATCGAACTTTCAGATTCTGATGAAGAAACAGAAGAAGCCGCTGATATATATGTTCCTGTAATTAGATCTGCTGCAGAACAAACAGAAACAGATATTTCAGATACAGACAATAATGGAATAATTTCTGACTCAGCAAATTCTGAAAGCACAGAACTGGAATCAGAAGATTTGGATACAGACTACGATGAGGATGAGGAAGATATGGGTGCTACAAATGAACTTTTGAAACAATTGGCTAGTGAGCTTCAAAACCTGAAAGAAGAAATCAATGGCTTGAAAAGTGATGTCAACAATATGAAAAAGATATCATCATCCTCTGACGAGTCAGAATCTCCTGTATCAGATTCATCAGAACCTGAGCAAGTAATAGAAAATGATGACATCGCAAATGAAGACTCAAATTCATATGCAACAGAAGAAAACACAGAAACTTCTGAGCCGCAGGAAAACGAACCAGCAGTCACAGCAGATTCATCTGCAAGCTTTGCTGCAGATGCAGATGACGTTGCATTATCAGGAAATGAACTCGACAACATGCTCACTTCGGTTGAATTATCAGAAGAACCTGCAGCAGAAGAAGTAACATCAGATGAAACTGAAGATTCTGCAGAGCCAGAAGAACTAGAGCCTGCTGAAAATGACGAATCAGAAGAAGAACCAGCTCCGATTCCATTCGCAGATGATAATTCAGAACCTATAAAAGATGATGTTGCTCTTTCGCCAAATGAACTTGGTGATATTTTCAGTTCTGCAAACATGACAGAAGCAGAATCATCTGATGATAATACAATTGAAAATGCAGAACCTGTATCAGATGAAACTGAACTTAGCAATAATGATGTCTCAGAAGATGTTGTAGATACTGCAGAAGAAACAGAGGATTCAGAAGAAACTGATATTATAGCAGAAGAGCCTGCACAGGAATCAACAGTACCGGAACTTTCATCTGGAGAGGAAGATACCCCATTCGAATTTGAAGAAGCAGCTGCAGAATCAGAAAAAGACGACGATATTGAACTCAATATTGACGATGATGATTCTGAAAATGATATACAGGAAGCTGAAATTGCAGAAACACCTGCTTCAGAATCTCCATCAGATGATATTTCTGACTCAGACAGTTCAGTTCAGGATACAGAAACTTCTGATGCATCATCTGAAGTTTCTGAAGATGTATCAGAAGAAACTTCAGAAAATATCGATGACAACGATATTGAAGAACTCGAAATAGAAATGGATGATGAAGAATCAGAAGCTGAAGAAGTTTCTGATGAAATTGCAAAAGCTGAAGAAGTTTCCGATGAAATTGCAGAAGCTGAAGAAGATACACAGGAAGAATCTGTATCAGCTGATTCAGAAACAGCTGATGATACAAATGAAATTGATGATGAAATAGAACTCGATGATGAAGATCTTGAATCTGAAACCGAAGAAGAAGGTTCTGAAACACCATCAGACAGTATCGAAGAACTTGAAACTGCAGACCAAGGCATCGAAGAATCAGAGAATACAGATTCAGAATACAAAAATGATTCTGAAAACGTAGAACTCAGCACTGCAGAACAGACAGTATTTGCAGGTGATTCCAATGAACCAGCAATAGAATCAGAAGCAGAAACTATTGAGCTTGAATCAGAAGAACCATCAGATTCATCTGAAATTTCTTCTGAAGATCAGGTTCAGGAAGAAGAAACAACATATAATGACACTCTTCCTGACGGAAATACAGAAACAATCGATGCCCTCACAGAGGACAACATTAATTATCTGACAAGTGATCCTGTTGAAGATATGGAAAACATCGAAAGCTCAGACTCAGTTTCAGAAGAGACAGAAGAAGATCTTGATGAAGAACCTGTAGACGTATTCGGTGCCTGGGGAGAACCTGATATTGGTGGTGAAAGTAATGACGAAGAATCTTCTGGTATTGTTTCAGCACCAACAGAAATCGAAGTTCCTGTATCAGATGATGATTCTATGAACTTGTCAGAGCCTGACATCGAAGAAGAACCTGTTACAACTGTCGCAGATGTTATTTCATCTGCAGCCGCTTCAGAAAATGCAGAACCTGCAGAAACGACGGAAGATGACAGTGATACAGACAGCAATGAAATTCCTGATAACTTGAAGCAGGAAATCAAAACTGTACTCACATATATGGATCAGCTTCTCGAAAGTCTTCCAGAGGAAAAAATTGCAGAGTTTGCTAAATCAAATGAGTTCAATACATACAAAAAACTCTTTAAGGAACTCGGTTTGGCATAATGAGTGTTGTATTTACGAAATCCGCAAACGGCGAAGCGACTTGTATATGCAATAATGTAAGATTACATTCTGCTTATAATCCAAGTCAGGAAGCCTTGCGGTTCGTACAAGGCCTCCAATGCGATTTTTCTCCAGCTTATATTCTCGTTACGGGCGCAGGTTTATCCTACAGTGCTGTATATCTGCGCAAAACCTTCCCAAAAGCAATACTTATTGCACTTCATTATTCAACAGAGTTTAAAATTACAGAAAAACTCTGGGATAAAAGTTTCTATTATTCAGAAAATAATTCTATGCCTCTGGCAGAACAACTCTTCTCTTATATGGGAGAAGAAGGCATAGTTTCCTGTTTTTTCATTTCATGGAAACCATCCGAAAAAGCCTTTCCAGAGGAAAGTTCAAGAGCATGGATGGAAATAAAATCTGCTGTAATCAAAAGCAGAAATGTTCTTGCAACAAGAAGTTTTTTTGCAAGACGCTGGGTTAAAAATACAATCAGATTCTGCCTTTATGCAAATAAAACATGTTATTTTCAAAAAGGCTCATCACCAATAGTAGTATGCGCAAGCGGCCCTAGTCTTGAAACGTCCATACCTCACTTGAAAAAAAACAGAGACAGCTTTTTTCTGATAGCAGTTTCATCAGCTCTCAAACCATTAGTTACCAGAGGTATTATTCCTGACGTCTGTGTATCCACAGACGGTGGATTCTGGGCAAAAAAGCACATTTCGTTTGCGCTCAAAGAGCATCCGGAAATTCCTCTTGCACTTTCCCCAGAATCGGCAGTTTTTACACCACTTCTGAATGACACAATGGTTATCCCGTTAAGCTATGGAGACGGCATATCAGAACAGTTTATGAAAGAATTCGGCTACACAGGTACTATTGCATATAGAAATGGAACTGTAAGCGGAACAGCAGCACAACTTGGACTTTCGCTAACTGACGGAAACGTATATTTCTGCGGACTTGATTTGGCGCCAGGTCAAGGATTCGTTCATACACAGCCAAATGAACTTGAATGCACGGATAATCCGAAAGATTTCAGACTTCGACCAACTGCAACAAGGATTACTCCATCAAACTTCCCGTCAGCATCTCTAAATATCTACAGAAACTGGTTTAGTTCCAGCACATTTAACAAAAGACTTTTCAGGCTAAGCGACAACTTTGAATTTTCAAATACATTGGGTGAAATAAAAGATGTAAACTGGAATTTTTTTGAGCAGAATGAGACTTCTGAACAAAAAATGAAACCTATGCGTTTTTTCACAAGTAAACAGATTTCCAAAGACAATCGCATTGAACTTATAGATAAAATTGTAAAGAATAATACGACAAACCCCGACTGGATAAAAGAAGCTGTTCCGGCAGACTATATTGTCTACATGAGAAGCGTCGGTATGCAGAGTGAAACAGAAAATTTCAAAAAAATGCAGACCGACATGACAAAGTTTATCAAAGACATAGTCATAGCTTATAAAGGAAAAGTATGATTTACAATTCTGTTATACAGTCAAAAACTCAGGAAAAAATTCCGCTTTTTATAAGCGGACGTCCAATGCATTCTAAATATAATCCTGCAAATGATAATCTTACATTTCAAAGTGAGAAAACAGAAGGATTTTTTCTTGTCGGCGGAATCGGAGCTGGATTTCACATATCAAATCTGCTTAAGACTATTAAAAACAGCTTCGTAATTGCATTCGAAACAGACAAAGAGAGCCTTGATTTCTGCATGCAGTTTCCAATCGTACAGAAACTAAAGCAAAACGACAATGTCATTTTATGTTCTGCAAATGAAGTCTGTAATCTTGTTATTCAAAAATATATACCTTCACTTTATGGTGATTTCAATTTTTTGATACACAGAGCATGGCAAAATGAAAATACAGAACTCTGCAAGCAGATGGAATCAAATATAAAATCAAACCTTGCAAAAGTTTCTGCCGACTACTCTGTCCAGTCACATTTCGGAAAACTATGGCAGAGAAATATTCTTCTGAACCTCAAAAATTTCAACTACAGTCAAGAGCCAGAACTTTCCGATGCAGACCGTATAAAAACAGCCGCAGTTATTGCCGCAGGTCCAAGTTTGGATGACTCAATGACAGAACTCAGGCATAACAGAAATTCATACTATATAATAGCAACAGATACAACAACGGGTTCGCTTCTCAAGTCAGATATTATACCGGATATCATTACAAGCGTAGACGCACAGTACATATCCACCGAACATTTCTATCCTCTTTTGAGAAGAAACTGGAATTCTACAGAAAATCATAAACCTATGATTTTCCTTGATTTATCTGCAAGCCCAGACACTGTAAAAATAGCATCAGATCTCAATCTGAAATGTTTTTTCATTCATAGCGGGCATCCTATGTCATCACTTGCAGGCGAAAGTGCAAACATACCATTTATACAGACAGGTTCTGGAACTGTCACAATTGCAGCCTGTGACATTGCACGAACACTAGGTTTTTCAAAAATCAAACTGTTTGGAGCTGATTTTTCATATAGCAGAGGAAAACCTTACACAAAAGGTACATATCTCGATGCCAGATTTTCATGCAACTCATCAAGACTTAATACAACAGAGCAGCAGTTTGCATCACTTATGTACAGAACACCCCTGCAAAAACGGTCTGATAACTGCTATACGACAACAGTTCTTGACGGCTACAGAAATACTTTGGAAGATTGGGCAAAACAGCACGGATATAACAAAAATGCTGATGAACTTATAATAAAAAATGCCGAAAAAAAAGAAAGGGATAATAAGCTGACATTTTTTAGTTATAAGAACTTTATCACCAAATGGCTAAAAGATGCAGCGAGAATCAATGATTCAAAGTCCATGCAGAACAATGCCATTGCATATACAGTTTTGCCTTTCATAGCTTTTTTGAGGAGGCAGGAAAGATATTGCAATGCAAATGTCACGGACTTGTATAACATTGCATACGAGTATGTAAGTCGTTATAATGTTTGAACATAGGTGGTGGGAAAAATGAAAAAAAACAAGTCTCTTGTGGCAATAATAGTAATAACTATATATATTATTGCGGTTACAGGATTTATTCTGTCTCTTGCTCAGGAGACCATAGCTGGAAGACAGTCGGCAGAACAAAGATTTCGTAATTTAGTACGAGAAACACAGAAAGCATTGAATGTTAACGATGTTCACAGTGAAGATTTCTTAAACGCATTTCTTGTTTCTCTTGATAACGTGTCCGACATTGCAGGAATCGAACTGAAAGACAAAACTTCAATTCTTTTATCTTACCCGTCAGATTCTATTTCAAATGCAAATATTTGTCCTTCCCTTATCACTCCATATAGCGAGGATATTTACACAAGTAACGGCAATCCTCTCAAACTGAAAGCAGAAATTTATATACTCAAACCTTCATCAATTTATCACAAAGGCAGACTCGCCTTTCTTGTTATTTTTGCTGCAGCACTTATCTGTCTTCTCTATATAATATATATAAATATTTATGATACTGACGAACAGAAAAAAGAAGACAGCGAAGAAGAAAAAGATGCCCTTCTTGAAGATAGCGAAGAAGATTACAGTCTTAGAAAAACAGAAACAAAACAGCCGAAAGTAAATCTTTCAAAAAAAGAGGCTGTCGAAAATAAAAAAGAAGAAAATAAACAGGAACCAGAAAATGTAAAAGAAGAAGTTCCTGAAGCTGTCGAAGAAGCTTCTTCAGAATCTGTAAATGAAGATGAACCAGAATCTGAAGAAGATGATTATGATGATAACATAATCATGGATGTTCAGGACGAAGATGACAGCATGGACGAAGAATCATCTTTGGACGAAGAGCCTGAGATGGAAGATTATGAAGAAGAAAATGAATTTGAAGAAGAAGAGTCTGAACCAGCACAGGAAGAACTTGACGATTATGAGGAAGTTCAACAGGAAGAACAGTCTCCAATAGAAGATGAACAGGCTGCATCAAATTATACAGAGCCAGCACCTAGCATGATGGCTTTCGATGAAGAAATTTCAGAGCGTGCAAGAATCACAGCAGAGGAAATGGCTGCACTGCAGGCGGAATTCAAAGATGATTATTCTAAGAGCAGCAATGCTGTAGTCGATGAAGACATTGATGAAAAATATCAGGTAATCTACACACAAAATAACATTATCGAAGAATATAAAGAACGAAAACCTGAATATGCCGATGATGAACTTGCAGAGCCAATTCAGAAACCAAGAGCATTTCATATAGAAGAAGAAAAAGAAATAGACACTGAGCCAAAAGCTGTAACAGAAACTATCATCGAAAGCATGCCAGAGTCTTCAGAGCCTGAGATTGAAGAAGAAGATGCACCTAAAACAAAACCATTTACTTATACTCCAATATATCAGGCAAAACAAATTGATGACACAGATGAAAATGATGATATGGACGATCTGGAACTTGAACTTGACGATGATGATGAAAGTTTTGCATTGGACGCCAATGAAAGCAATGATATTGCGCAAAATGAAAATGTTGAATCTTACAAATCAGAAAAATATACTCAGGAAGAGCCAGAAGAACATTATGAAGAGCCGTCTTTGGAACAGAGCGATATTATCACAGAAAACATAAGTTCTGATATCCCAAATACAGACAGCGTTCAAAAAGAAGATATTTTCGAGAACGTAACTGCAGAAACAACGACAGATTCATCAGAGAACAACTGGAATCCAACAGAAATTCCAACAGTAGATGATATTGTTCCTCAGGAAGAAAAAAAGCATGTCACTTCAGAGGATAATTCTAATGACGAATATTCAATTCAGAATGCTTATGACGAAATAGACGCTTCAAACAATGCAATTGAACAGAATGATGAAGATACTTTCTCTGACGAAGACTTCTTTGACGATTTCGAAGATGATCCGTATTTTTCCGACGATGAAGAAACAGCATTTGTTGACAGTTCAGAAGTGCAGGATACAGAATACACACCAGCTGCAGAGCAAAAAGAAGATGATTATATACCAGCACTAGAAGTTTCTACACCACAATCTCAGAATGCCGAAGAAGCTGCAGCCGCTGCAGCACAGACACCTGCCGGTCTCTACTCTGACAAAACAGGATTCTGTTGGGAATCATATATGATTCCACGTCTGGACAATGAGCTTTCAAGAGCAGCTGCATCTAACCAGGATTTGTCATTCTTTGCAATCAAAATATCAGATATAAACTGGGAAACAGAAGAAGGTAAAGAACTTGCAAAAAGCATTTCTGAGACAATAAACTTTCCTGACTGCATATTTGAAAGCGGCGTAGACGGCTGTACTGCAATCATGCCGAACGTCAGAATCGATGAATCTCTTGCAACAGCAGATGCACTCTATTCAAATATAACAGACATACTGGATAGATATGACAATGCTGATAATCACTCTATTGGAATTGGAATCTCAGCACGTTCGCTCAGAATTATTTCCGGAGAAAGACTTTCAAACGAAGCTTCCGAAGCATTGAACCACGCATTGCAGGATAAAGAATCACCTATCGTAGCTTTCAAGGTAAATCCTCAGAAATACAGAAATTTCCTTGCAGCACAGGCAGCAGAAGAAGAAAATAGACAGAAAGAAGGCTGATTTATTAAGTACAATCTGCAGGAAAAATATCTGGCAGAATGCATCAAAAATATAAGAAGGTTTCAAAAATTGCAAAATTTGAAACTGCCTTTACTTTGAAAAACGATGTTTTAGTCTTTGAAAATTTCAAGGACTAAAACTCGAAGACATCTTCAGTAAGTATTCTGTTGATGTCCATAAAACAAAGTAAAAAAGTAACCGGCACAGCCGAATTAAAAACATTGTGCCTGCGGATAGCTTAAAGCTGTTGATTTCATGCAGTTTTAACATCCAATTATCTGTGGCGACCAAAGTCACCATATCTTAATCATTGATATCCCGGTTTTGTATAAAACCGGGATTTTTTTTAGAGGAGTCTGCAAAAACTTCAATTTTTAAAGAATTTTTGAATTACCAGATTCTGAAAAATAAAATTAACAGTATACACTATTCAAAAAGTTTTTCGAGTTCTGCAATATCTTCGCTATCAGAAAAGGTTTCTTTAAAAATGTCAAATTCCAAAGCCGCTTCATCTTTTTGATCCGCAAGAAGAAGGACTTTTATATAAGATTTAGCAATCAATTTATCATGCAAATTATCTTGATGGAGAGTCTTATATTCTTCAAGGCCTGCCTGTATTTCACCTTTTTGAATATGAATATATGCAAGAGAGTGTTTTACAGTCAGGTTGCCAGAATCTTTTGCCAGAATCTGCAAAAACACACTTTCGGCTTTGTCCCAGTTTTCCAAGGCAGCATAACATCGGCCGGTTTTGTACAAAGCCGCATCGTATACATCCTTGCATTCCATAGCTTGTCTGTAACAAACAAGGGCATTTTCCCAATCTCCCTTCTGTTCATAATCCAAGCCTTCATTATAAGTTTCAACGGCCTTATTTCTTGCCTCAATCAGATACTCTCCAGGCATCCTGAAAGACACGCACAAGAACAAAAGAGGACACAGAAATATCAAAAGGCGCTTTTTACTTTTCAAATTGCTACATTGATCCCAGAACAGTCTGTTCAATTTTTCTAAGCTGAGAACGATAAAGACCGGAAATATTCGAACCATAATCAGCAATAAGTTGAATTATATTTCGAGGATGGTCTTTCGTATCAAATCCGTTTATCCTATCACCGGCATCACCAAGACCTGGCATGATATATGCTTTATTATTCAAAACAGGATCCATCCACAACGTATAACAAGTACAGTTCTCCAAAGCTCTAGTAACACGCAGGCTTCCTTTCAGTCCTGATATTACATTAAAGAACTTAATACTCTTAGGTTTAACGCCTTGCTGCTGAAGATATTTTACAACAGTAACAAGTGAACCTCCTGTAGCGTTCATCGGATCTGCAAAAATCAAATCTTTGCCATCCAAGTCTTCAAACTTGAAATATGACTTGTTAAGATTGAGAATGTACTGCATATCATTCTCGTGTCTTGAATCATCTCTGTTTATCTTAAACAGTGCAAACGGTGTAACATAACCTTCAGAAGAATACTCTTCTATCTCTTTTGACATAATCATACTTGGCAAAAGAGCACCCCGCAGCATTACACACATTACTGAATTTCCGATCATATCGTCTATATCAGGTATCTTATGAACTGCATAATTCTGAACAGGATCTGTAACAGGCGTTTTTACAATAATATGATTGTTTTTCGCATCATTTTCTTCGATATATGCCAGACGGAAAAGCATCTCATAAGCTCTCTGACTGTAATACAAAAACTCTGCATGGTCAGTATTTACATCACGAAGCTTAGCAATAACGCGGCTGGCTTCTGCATGAGCACCTTCTTCCGTAACAAAAGAATAGACTTTGATATTCGGGTGCTTTGCACAGATAGTCTGCATTCTATGCCCCATCTCATCAAAATCTTTGACAATTGAATCTTTGTCAACTGGATCAAAATGTTTCAGAGCGTCACGGTACATGTCATGAAGACCTTCGAGATCATTCATATCATCTTTAGTAAGATATCCGTCCAAATCTTCTGCTTTTAAAATAACTTTCTGATCGTTCAAACTCATTATTATTCATCCTCTTCGATAACTTCATCGTTTATAACGCTGTAATGTTTGCCTGTTATCGGATCTCGTGTAACGACATCAACAATCTGCTGCTGTGTATATGGGATATCGGCAACTTGCACTGTTTCTTCATCAATCTGTTTGACTGTACCGCCAGTCAGACCAAATGCAATCGACAGCATTGACTTGAGAGAAGCTATCGACTTTGGATTTGTTATGTGCATATCAATTGTAAGATAGTAATCCTCGCCTGAAAGATAATGCAGTTTGCCATAAACATAATCTATGGAAGCAAGAGGTTTTGCACCAAGCATATTTCTCAGATACTGTCCAGGACGTGTGATAAAGAATAAAACATCATCACTTTCTTTGGAAATCCACTGATTGCGAGGAATTTCGGCAAGAACAGGATGAACTGCACATTTATCAAACAGAGGTTTCAGATTCTGGGAAACACCAAGAAGATTTTTTACAAAAAGGCTCACCTGATATGGACTTTCGCAGTGAGCATAATAATCAAATTCATTTTTATAGCCAAGAGAACGCAGCTTATTTGTAGTAGGAGCTGCATAAAATTCCTTTGACCAGCCGTTTTTCTCTGTAAGAGCTGCTTTCAGTGCAATTGACGGAACTGTACCAGTAACAACGAGCTCCATCCTGGAACGGTCTTCTACAGTGCCTTCTCCCATCCAGACGACGTCAAGGTAATTTGACATAAAAGAAGCGTCTTTAGCCTGGAGATTAGGAATCATCTCCATCAAAATTGCCTGAGTCAGTCCAAGATGTTCCTGAGCCGGAAGACGTGCATAAATGCTTGAATCATCAGAAAGAAGTGCTATCGGATTCAGCTCAACAGGAGGTGTGTAATCTTCTCCACCAGGTACAACAGGAGGTTCTGGAGGGTTCGGCTTTGGACTCTTACAACCTGCCAAAACAGCCACGATAAGAGTAAATGCAAACAAAACCATTATCTGATTTATTTTCTGGGATTTGTGATTCAATCTTGCTGCCATATTCCTGACCCCTTATAAAAGCCTCAAAAAAACATTCCAGTTTCTGGAGACGATAAAAATACAGAAACTCTAAAAATTGAAATTCATAGAGATTCCATAAAATATTATAAACCAATCAGCTTTTTGCCGCAAACATTTTGTTTGCAAAAATAATATTAAAAAAAAGTACTTTATTAGGTTCAGAAAATATCCAAAAACTTTTTTTCAAAAACATAAATCAGACACTTACTGAAAAATACTTTTTGAAGTGCCTGGAGATTTTTTGCCCCGAAATTATAATGACAATATCAATATCAGCACATAAACTGCAATTTTCGAAGCATGTGTGTAAAATACAAATGGCATCTCATAAAGAATCCTTCTTGAGATGCCATTTTATATAGTATTACGTTAAATCTTTTTTACAGATACCTTCCATTTGAAGTTATCTGCTTCAACAACAGTTGCATTATCAAGAGAATCTGACCATGCAGCAGAAGTTGCAAGAGTTTCATTTGAAATGTAATCCTTAAACATATCAAATGCTCCCTTAAGGCCTGCATCGCCACTTACGCAAAGTTCAATGCGGTCAGTAACCTCAAAGCCGCTTTCCTTACGCAGATTTTGAATTCCGCGTACAAGATCACGTGCATAGCCTTCTTTCTGAAGCTCGTCAGTAATTTTTGTATCAAGACCGACTGTGAGTGTTCCTTCGTTGATAACTTTAAGATTCTCTTTTTCCTTGCGGTCTATGATAAGATTTTCTTCACTCAACTCAACGTCAGTTCCAGCAACAGTAATGACAAGCTTAGAACCGTTGAGCATTGCTGCAATCTGATCTCCAGAAAGTTTTGCGATTTCTGCAGCAGCAAGTTTCATGTTGCCGCCGAGAAGCTTTCCAAGAACACGGAAGTTTGCCTTTGCAGAATATTCAACAAGTTCGTCCTCTTTTTCGTGGAATATTACTTCCTTGACATTAAGCTCTTCTGCAATTGTATCCTTCATGCTGTCAAGAACATTTCTTTCTTCCTGATTGCGTGTAACAAGTGCCACGCTCAAAAGAGGCTGACGGTTTTTGAGATTGTATGTGTTACGAAGACTGCGTCCCATAGAAACAGCTTTCTGTACAGAAGCCATCTGGAACTCAAGCTGTTCATCACGGAATTTACTGTTATAAACAGGATAATCAGCAAGGTGAACAGATTCTTTATCCTCAGAAGTTTTTAGATTCTGCCACATTTCTTCTGTAATAAACGGAACAAAAGGAGCTGCAACAAGACAGAAAGTCTTGAGGGCTGAATAAAGAGCTCCGTATGCTTCAAGCTTATCAGAATCGCTTCCGCTCTTCCAGAAACGGCGGCGATTACGGCGGATGTACCAGTTATTGATTGAATCAATGAATGAAAGCATTGGATCAATAGCAGCACTCAAATCATAGTCATCAAGGGCAACAGTAACATCCTTTACCATTTTCTGAGCCACAGAAAGAATCCAACGGTCCAGAGTATTTGAAGGAAGCTTGTTGTCAAACTCATGACCTGTACAAGTTACCTTGTCGATGTTGGCATATTGTACAAAGAATGAATATGAGTTCCACAGAGGGAGAATGATAGATTTTATAACTTCACGGACGCCATCATCTGAATAGCGCAGATCATCAGCTTTTACGACAGCTGAATGCATCAGGAACAAACGCAGTGCATCTGCACCGAACTGATTGATTGCAACAACAGGATCTGTGTAATTGCGCAGAGACTTAGACATCTTGCGTCCGTCAGATGCGAGAACGAGACCGTTTACGATACAGTTCTGGAATGCAGGCTTGTCAAACAGGTGGCTTGCAAGAATTGTAAGTGTATAGAACCATCCGCGGGTCTGGTCGAGACCTTCGGAAATGAAATTTGCAGGGAAATGCTTTTCGAAATATTCCTTATTCTCAAAAGGATAATGCTGCTGTGCATAAGGCATAGAACCAGATTCAAACCAGCAGTCAAAAACCTCAGGAATACGGCGCATTGTACCTTTTCCACACTTAGGACATTTGAATGTAATCCTATCGACAAACTGCTTATGCAAGTCATCAGGATAAACTCCAGAAAGATCTTTAAGCTCCTGACGACTGCCGACACATACGCGGTGATTACACTCAGGGTCATCACACTTCCAAATAGGAATCGGGTTACCCCAATAGCGGTTGCGGCTTACAGCCCAGTCACGGCTTCCGGCCAGCCACTTACCAAAACGGCCTTCTTTTATATGACCTGGCTGCCACTTAATCTGACTGTTTGCCTTGAGAAGAGCATCATGATGATCTGCAACTTTTACGAACCATGAACCAATTCCACGATAAATAAGAGGTGACGAACATCTCCAGCAGTGTGGATACTGGTGCTGAACAGTATCACGCTTTACAAGCTTACCCTCTTTCTTGAGACGGTCCATGATATCTTTATCAGCGTCTTTTACAAACACACCCTGATATTCTGGAACTTCTTTTGTAAACTTACACTCTGCATCCAAAGGCTGTACATTAGGAACACCGCTTCCACGGAAAACCTTGTTATCCTCTTCACCAAATGCAGGAGCAATATGAACGATACCTGTACCATCTTCTGTTGAAACATAGTCTGCATTAAACATACGGAAGGCACCCTTCTCGCACTTCTGACCAGACTTTTCTGCACAAACCTTTGCATCAGCAAGGTCGGCAAAATACGGGAACAAAGGCTCATATGTTGCATCGATAAACTCTGAACCCTTGTGAGTCCAGACAATCTCGTAATCTGTTTCATTCTTGAAATATGCAGAAACTCTTGCCTTTGCAAAAATATAGAAATCTCCGCTAGACTTATCCTTGAGTTTGACATACTCAACTTCAGGTCCCATACAAAGGCCGAGATTTGAAGGCAATGTCCACGGAGTTGTTGTCCATGCGATGAAATAAGTATTTGCAAGATCTGTATCACCGATTGCAGCCGGCAGAGACTTTACTTTGAAGCGGATTGTTACAGCAGGATCCTGCTTGTCTTTGTATCCCTGTGCAAGCTCATGGCTTGAAAGAACTGTTGAACAGCGTGGACAATAAGGCAAGATATACTGACCTTCATAAATAAGACCTTTGTCCCACAAAGACTTTGCAACCCACCAGATTGACTCCATAAAATCAGGATTCATAGTCTTATAGTCGCGGTCAAAATCAACCCAGCGTCCCATGCGGGTAATTGTCTTGCGCCATTCAGCTGTGTATTTCAGAACAGAGTCACGGCACTTCTCATTAAACTTATCAATACCGTACTCCTCGATTTCGTGCTTAGAGTTAATGCCGAGCTCTTTTTCAATCAGATTCTCTACAGGCAGACCGTGGCAGTCCCATCCGAAACGACGGTCAACCTTCTTTCCTTTCATTGTCTGATAGCGTGGAATTATATCTTTGATTGTTGATGGAATAAAATGACCAAAATGAGGCAAACCAGTTGCAAATGGAGGACCGTCATAGAAAACATATTCCTCGGCCCCTTCTCTCTGGCTCAATGATTTCTTGAATGTGTCGTTCTGCTCCCAGAACTTCAAAACTTCTTCTTCCTGCTTAGGAAAGTCTGCTTTTGGATCAACTGGCTTATACATAAAATCCTCAAATAATATTCAAGGGTATCTCTAAAAACTGTTAATGAAATGCCGGGCGACATTAACCCCTATGTAACAGCACAGCTCTAATCTAAACGCTGCATTTTTAAAGTCACATTAAAAATCTGATTTTTTTTTCGAACTCCCTAAAAAAAAATGATATCATTATTTAATTGGAAGCATAAAAACTTCAGTTTCTTAAAACTGCTTTGGAAATGTGACGTCAAAAACTATGCCATTCAAGCGGTATAAAACGCGTCAGACACCTTATTATACATTTCAGGCACCCGATTACAATTCTGGTAGATGTTATCATAAAAAATCAATTTAATCTAGGGTATCTATAAAAACTGTCTCTTAGAAACATGTCAAATTTGAAACCGATTTTACAAAAAAACTTATCGGCTGACTATGCAGCTGATAAAAAACAGCTTTTCTTTTGAAATACCTTTACAGGCAACATGATATGGCATAAAAAAAGATTGTGAAGGCATAAAAAAAAGCCTTACGATTAAGTAAGGCTTTTTAGTAGTGGCGAGAGGGATCGAACCTCTGACATACGGAATATGAGTCCGTTGTTCTACCGACTGGACTACGCCACCATATTTTGTTTTTTTTATTCACCGCTGTTTGCTAGCGATGTACACATAATACATAATTCATTAATTTGTGTCAACAGTAAAAGTCCTTTTTTTTAATTTTTTTTTATTATTTATGTCCAAATAAAAATCACATCATGTTAACTGCAATAATTTTTTCCCCATGATTTTCGAAAACTATGCTATAATCGTAAATCATTCAGTGGGAGAAATTTATGGAGACACAAGGTGCACCATGCACAGACTTTGTGCAGGCAGCAGAAATCTTTGAATACGTGTTTGATACAGGCGTTATCCGCGGCTTCGATGAAACAAAAGCAAATGCCTTTATGGAACAGATTACAGGTCGATGGAACTTTGGATGCAGTACATGCTGTAAAGTCATTTCAGACGGAACTATGCTTATCGGACGCAACATGGACTTGTGTTACTCACACCGTCCTGTTTTCATCATTTCCACAGAAGAGCAAAACTGTTACAAGACAAAAGGTCTCTCCCATTACGCACTGGATCCTTTTCCGACATACGACAGCGTCAGAAAAAACGGTATTCCAAAAGACATCTACAATGTACTTCCCTACATTGCAACAGACTCAATCAATACAGAAGGTCTTTACGTCGAAGTCAACATGAGAAATGAAGAAAAAGACTCAGACGGCAAAGAAATCTTTGGCTGTAAAGGAACAAATCCAGATTCCAGAACAAGAATAAACGTATTGAGCCTGCCTACATATCTTACTCAAAGATGCCGCAATGTAGATGAAGCCCTGGCACTCGTCAAAAAACTTGACGTTTACACAATAGAATCAGATTTTTACGAATGGCCTTTGTGCTGCACCATAGCTGATGCAGACGGTCACTACGGAGTTCTTGAATTCGGCATGAACAAAGCTGTCTGGAATGAACTTGCACCATGCCAGACAAACTTCTATCTGAACAGCGAAATGAACTCTGCAGAAAAATACAAAACAGGCATCGACCGCTACAATATTCTGATAAAGGAACATAATCACATCGAAAGCAGAGAATATCTATGGTCACTGTTAAATAAACTGTCATACAGGCAAGTGTACGACATGGAAAACAGCTGCTTTGATCTGCGTACGGAATTTGTAAATCCGGGAACAAAATACACAACAGATTATGTTCTAGACGAAGCAAACAGAGAAGAAATGAATACCATCATGGAAAATGCATCACTTATGGCAAAAGGCAAAACTTCTTCTCAGCTCAGAGATGAATCGCAGGTATGGTATTCTATGTATTCCATAGTGACAGACTGCAATAACAGAACTATGGAAGTCAGATTCTTCGAAGACAGCAAATGCAAAACTGTCATAAGCCTAGAAAATTCTAGCAATGCCAGTAAAAAAACTGATTGAATTGCATGCTTTATCAGAAATCTTTTTCTCACCAGCAGAAGAAATCATTAACCTGCCGGTAGACACGTTGAACGCGATGATATCCAGCAAAATATAAAAAACAATAAAAAAGACCGTATGACTTTATTTTTTTTATTTTCCGTTATCAAATAATCTTGCCAAAAAAGCTGTAAAATTATATATTTTTACCTCAGAACGACAAAGACGTCGCACGGCAGCAGGTCCGAGGTGTCTTTGTGTTCATTTCCGGCAGTTCTGACTGATCCTGCAGCTTTTGTCTGTTCAAAGGATTTTTCATGAGCTATTCTTCAGAAATAATAGAACAAATCAGGCAGATTTATGCCGAACTTGAACAGCAGCAAAAAGACTGGTATTCAAAAACAAAGTTTACATGCGTTTCCGGATGCGGTTCATGCTGCCACAACTTTGAGCCGGATTTACTGATAAGCGAAGCTTTTTTTATGGCAGACTGGCTTATCACAAACAAGAGCGAAGTCGCGCAGGCTCTTGCAGACGGCACCTTCCGCAATGATTACAAAGACAAAACATGTATTTTCTTTGATCCAGACTCAGACTATCACTGTACTATCTATGGAGGACGGGCATTTATCTGCAGGCTTTTCGGAGCAAGTTCTTTTCTAGACAAAAATGCATCTCCTGTGTGGCGTCCGTGCAAGTTTTATCCGCAGGACGCACTCAGTAAACGAAATCCGCTTCTTTCCCATAAGCAGTACACAAAAGAACAAACAGAAAATATACTCGGTTCATGTCCGCCTGTCATGTCAGACATCATGGAACGTGCAGTTTCCCTCATGCCGGACAACACATCCACAATGCCGCTTCGAGAAATCCTGCCGCTTGCAGTCAAGCAGATTCTTTTTTTGAGAAATCTTGAAAAGTCTGATTCAGTTCAGTAATCTGAATGTAAGACATCTCAAAAAATTAATGAGATGCCTGTCGAATTTACAAAACCGCTGAAAAATGCGATTTTAAATGACGCAGATCCGGAAATGTTTTTTGCAAACTGATTTTTATGGATCTGCAGTAAAAAACGACACATCTGCATTTTTTTTCGAGGTGCCCATGGACTACACAAAAGAAGAAGTACTTGAATACGCAAAGCAAAACGACATACGATTCATCCGTCTGGCATTCTGCGATATAAACGGCAAACAGAAAAACATTGCCATTCTGCCGGACGAACTAGAGAGAGCTTTTAACGAAGGCATTTCTTTTGACGCAAGTGCAATAGAAGGTTTTGCATCACAAATTCACTCAGACCTCTTTCTTGTTCCAAATCCATCAACACTTACAGTTCTTCCATGGCGCAGCTTGCAGGGCAAAGTCCTCCGCATGTTCTGCCAGATCAGACACCCGGACGGCACGGTTTTTGAAAAAGATTCCCGTTCAATGCTTGAACGCGCTCTGAACACAGCCAGACAAAAAAAACTGAACGTTCAGATCGGTACAGAAGTCGAATTCTATCTTTTTAAAATTGATTCAAAAGGCAGACGTACAAAAATACCGTTTGACAATGCCGGCTATATGGACGTTGCACCTGATGACAAAGGCGAAAACGTCCGAAGGGAAATCTGCCAGTACATGAAAGAAATGGATATTCACCCTGAAGCCTCTCACCACGAAGACGGTCCCGGACAAAACGAAATCGACTTTAAATACAGCAATGCACTTCGCGCAGCAGATAACATGATGAACTTTATCACAGTTGTCAAAGCTACCGCCGAAAAGTCAGGACTTTATGCAGATTTTTCACCGAAACCGCTCAAAAACAAAAGCGGAAACGGACTGCATATCAATATCTCAGTACGCAAAAACGGTCTTTCAGAAGACAATGAAGAAACTGAAAAACTTCAGTATCAGTTTATGGCAGGAATCCTCAACCACATCAGAGAGATTACAGCGTATCTGAATCCGAGCAAAGACTCTTACAAGCGCTTTGGCAAAAACAAGGCGCCAAAATATATCACATGGTCGCCGGAAAACAGAAGCCAGCTTATAAGAGTTCCAGCAGCAAAGAACGCACAGAACAAACGAATGGAACTGCGTTCTCCAGATCCGACTGCAAATCCATATCTATGCTTTACTCTTCTTATTTATGCAGGTCTTGACGGAATAGAAAAACAGATGAAAGTGCCGGACTCAGTTGATGTGAATCTGTTTACCGCAAAGCACAGCATCACATCTCATCTGGAAAAACTCCCTGCAACACTAAAACAAGCTCAAAAACTAGCCGCAAAAAGCCAGTTTGTAAAAGACTGTTTCAGTCAGCACCTTAAACAGTCAGATTTCAAAGAAAGCTGAAATAGTTCAGAACTCCCCTATTGCAGCAGATCCAGCAGCTGGCGGCTCTGCATAAACAATTGACAGAGATGATTTTTACAGGATGAAGAATGATATAAATGCGAAATACACGTAACATTCTGATTGTTTCAGAACGCAGGACATTTTACGAAACAATGCATAATATACTTCCACCTGACGAGTTTGAAATAAACTATGTCCAGACAGGCGCTGAAGCACGAAGGTTTATGATAAACCGTCCTGTACACATACTTATAGTAAACATACCTCTTTCTGATGAACACGGCCTGATGTTTGCACGGGATTTTGTCGACACGAGCATGGGCATTCTGCTGGTGTGCCCGCCGGACATACTGGATTCAATCGTCAGCGAAGCGGAAGAAAACGGCATTATTGCACTGCCAAATACATATCCGGCAGCGTTTATTTATGTACATGTCAAAATTCTTTCAAGCTTTGTCACCAGGCTTGAAAAAATGGAAGAAAAAAATAAAACAATGCAGGAAAAAATGACAGAGATACGCACAATAAATAAAGCAAAATGGCTTCTAATAGAAAAGCAAAACATAACAGAGTCGGAAGCTCACAAATATATAGAAAAACTCGCCATGAATAACCGTATCACAATCTGCTCTGCTGCAGAACAGATTATAGACAGCTTATAAAAATTACAAAGACGGCAGCCACATCTAAAATCCGAAGATTTCATAAATTCCAAGACTGACAAAATAAACATAACAGCAATCTGCCTGATGCACATTTATCATTTTATTTTATTGATGCAAAACTTTCTCAAAAAATTTAAAACATGTATTGACAAAACTTAATTAAAAATGTAGATTCTTATCATCACATATGCGGCAGTCATATAACGGCTTATTATCTCAGCCTTCCAAGCTGAAGACGAGGGTTCGACTCCCTTCTGCCGCTGTTTCAGGACCTCAGTTTTTCTGGGGTCTTTTTTTTTCTGCCGATTCCTCTTTATCATCAGATAATTTTTTACGCCATCAGCAAAAGCATTTTCAATAAAAACAAGGCACCCGGCAAAGAATTTTCCCGAAAATTATCATTTCAAAGGCAAAATTTTTCGCTTTTTTGACGAATTCTCAGAATCCTACCCATTCGGGTAGTGGCTTTTCCTGTTTGACAAACCTATAATATAAACATCAGAAGATGAAAAATGTTCTGCACAAAATCATATTCACTTCTGAATCGGGGAAAGTTTTAAGCAAAAAGGGGATATTATTATGGATAAAAACAAGTTGTCACTGTACTGGCTGGGGCTTTTAGTAGCTGTCGCAATGGCCTTCAGCATAATCATTGTTGCAGGGTGCCGCAAGCACTTAAAAAAAGACATGTCTGCACAAATGCAGATAAATGACTCATGTTTTATGATTGAAGCATTTATCTGAACAACTGGCAAAACCATCTTTGATTTTTTCATCTCGGAAAGACTTCGTGTTCTCTGTCTCTCAAACTGGCTGCCCCGGAAAAAAGCTTTGCTCAATAACCGGGGAGTTTTTTTCATATCAGGAATCTTATTCAAGTCCACAATTTCACTGTTGACATTTTTACCTGAATCAAAATAAATCCTAAAAACATCCGCATATAAAAAAAAACTGCTTTTTCCCAAAACAAAAAAAAGACGCACAAAACATAAATGCGATGAACGTCAGTTATGTCTGAAAGCCATGATTACCAGAGATTTACGTTCAAGTGCGATTTTAACTTACTTTAATTATTGCAAATAAAAATTATATTTCTGTCAAAATTAATATGCCAATTAAAAATTAAACTCAATTCTAACGGCATAAACTATTTAATTACTATCGTAAGTCGAACAAAATCAATATTAAAATAATTATTCATTTCACACTTACGACTGGTAGTTTTAAATA
>JAZQQW010000094.1:0-33145 GCA_045629255.1 Treponema sp. | reverse complement strand
TAAATAAAATAATAAAAATTCAGATTTAAAAAAATACAATACAAGAAAAATCCTTATCTACAAGATAAATACAGATTTTTTAGTCAAATTTAGACAATTTTCACATAAAAAACTGGCACGAAAATTGCTTATGTCATTTATCAGATTTTTTTTTAAGGAGCAGATAATGACAAAGCTTAATATCATTGCACAGGAAATTTTAGCAGGCAAAATTTCATTGAAAGAAGGAGGTCTAAAAACCATGCTTGTTATTTACGAAAACAGAAAATATTTTGGTCTGTATCAATTAGACAAAGATACTTTTCATGATTTTCTTCTATTTGAGTATGAACATTTTCTTAGGATTTTCAAAACATTTGATTCCAGAAAAGGTACATTTTCTACTTTTTATATACACTCAATGCAAAACAGTCTCAGAGCATTTATCAGACGAATAGCAAAAAGAAATGCAATAGAAAACGCCTACGAATCTTCAAAATCGTTTTTTTACGAAGAACAGGCATATGATTACTGGCATGCAGAAACAGAAACACTGATAAATATTTTTGATGAGGATTATTTCAATGCATCAGATTATATTTCAAAATATGAATCACTCAGAAAAAAACAAAGAGGAAGATCAAACAAAAATAGAAATAAAATTTCAGACAGTTTCATAACGAGAGAACACCGCGAAAATTTCCACAAAACAGCATGTCTTGTTCTCGTGTTAAAATCATGTTTCAACCTGACAGACTCACTTATAAAAAAAGCCTCTGTTCTTACGAATGTTAGTGAAGACAATCTTTTGAAAATGGCAGAAACTGCAAAAGAAAAGACATGGAGCAAAAAGAAAGCTCATGACAAAATAGAACAGGCAAGAGACAATGCTTATTTTTACAGCAGAAGATATCAGCAGGAAATGATGCAGATGGAAGATGAAATGTATAAAAAAAGTAAACAGGAAAAATATCTGTCACAGACAAAAAAATGGCAGGAAAGAAATAACCATTTACAGAACATGTCATGCAGAATTACTCCAACAAACAAAGTAATTGGACAAATCCTGCATATTCCCAGCCACAGAGTCGGCTATGTCCTCAGGGAAATAAAAAAAATGGAATCACAACTATCGTTAGTAAATAAAAATAACGACGAACAAACAAATTTCATAGACAGAAAACAATCAAAGCAATATAATTCGGACTATGAAAATTTACCTAGCAACAGGAAACAAAAACAAAAAACGGGAAATAGCACAAATTCTTCCGGAACATCAGATTGTAATACCTTCTGATGAGGGAATCATATTTGACCCGATTGAAAATGGAACAACCTTTGTAGAAAATTCACTGATAAAAGCCCGGGCTTTGTGGGAAAATACACACTGCCCTGTCATCGCAGATGATTCAGGTATCTGTGTAGATGCACTCGGCGGTAGACCGGGCCTTTATTCATCCCGCTACACAGGAGCACATCCTGTGCAGTCGGAATCCTCAGAAAAAACTCCACAGGAGCTTCAAAACAAACTTCTCATTGAAGAACTTAATCTGGCAATAAAAAACAACAATCTGCCAGGACTTTCAGACAAATTGACCTATACGAATGAGTATGAAAAATTCTCTGCAGAAGCAAGTCTTGAAGCTTCAAAAACATGCGGCGGCATTTTGTACAAAAACGGTCCCAGAAGTGCACATTACACATGTGCAATCGTTTTTCTTCTGGACTGGAACCGTTACATCAGTGCAGTGGAGACAATGGAAGGAACGATTGTAAACACTATTGAAGAGGCACGAGGTACAGGAGGCTTTGGATATGATCCTCTGTTCTATCTCCCTCAGTTTGGAAAAACTTCTGCAGAACTTACAGCAGACGAAAAAAATGCCATCTCCCATAGGGGAAAAGCAACTCGTCTGATACAAGCTGCTGCAAAATTTATCTTTGAAAATGAAAAAGAATTTCTTTGATTTTTTTTAAATGCTGTGTTAAAGTTTTTATATTGCTAAGACGATAATAATTATGAGTTTCCATGGCTGCTCAACTTCGTAGAAGATAACGGTCAGGAATATTCATGTAAAAGATTGCAGATGTAGCCTTGTAATGCAGATGTAATCTTTTACAACATGGCAAAAAGGATTTTGCCTAATACATTTTCCACGGAGGAAAAACTATGGTCATCAACCACAACATGTCAGCAATGTTTGCCAATCGTTCTTTGGGAGTTACAAACGTATCACTTTCTAAGGACATGGAAAAACTTTCTTCTGGTCTTAAGATCAACCGCGCAGGCGACGATGCTTCAGGACTCGCAGTTTCTGAGAAAATGCGTGCACAGATCCGCGGCTTGAACAGAGCTTCAAGAAACGCAGCTGATGGTATCAGCTTCATCCAGACAACAGAAGGTTATCTGCATGAGACAGAAGATATCGTACAGCGCATCCGCGAGCTTGCTGTTCAGTCAAGCAACGGTATCTATACTGACGAAGACCGCACAATGATCCAGGTTGAAGTAAGCTCACTCGTAGCTGAAGTAGACCGCATTGCTTCTTGCGCACAGTTCAACGGTTTGAACATGCTCACAGGACGCTATGCACGTGCAACAGGTGAAAACGTACCTACAGCTTCTATGTGGCTCCACATCGGTGCTAACATGGATCAGCGCACACAGATCTACATCGGTACAATGACAGCTGCAGCTCTTGGAATGCGCAATGTCGGAACAGAAGAGATCATGACTCTTGCTACACCGGACGATGCCAACCGCGCAATCGGCACACTTGATGAGTCTCTCAAGAGAATCAACAAACAGCGTGCTGATCTTGGTGCTTACCAGAACCGCCTCGAAATGACTGTTCAGGGACTTGATGTTGCTTCTGAGAATACTCAGGCTTCAGAATCAAGAATCCGTGATACAGACATGGCTTCTCAGATGGTCGAGTTCACCAAGAACCAGATTCTCACACAGGCTGGAACAGCTATGCTTGCACAGGCAAATGCACAGTCTCAGACAGTCTTGTCTTTGTTGAGATAATGTAGTATAATATAAGTGAAAGGGATAACTTTCCCTTTCACTTATGCGCGGAATAGGTTTGACCATCACTTCTTGTTTTATCATCCCAATAATCATTCCGTTTTTGCAGAAGTATTTTGTTTCGATTTAGACGAAACATTGTTCTTTGAAAATAGTCTTTCTATGTATTGTTTATGACAGTATAGACTGTTACTATGTTTGCTCTTACCCTCATAGTAACAATTCCTGCTGTTGGGTCTAAACTTCCGCTGGAGGCGCAAAGCTAGCGGCAGCCCATATAAACAGGCGAGAGGCAAGATGCCTCAACGTATAGAACATGGAGGACAATTAGTATGGTAATCAATCACAACATGAGTTCTATGTTTGCAAACCGCACATTAGGACTTAGCACTGCAGAAGTACAGGGAAACATCGCAAAGCTCAGCTCAGGCGAGAAGATCAACAGAGCTGGAGACGATGCTTCAGGTCTTGCTGTATCAGAAAAGATGCGCGCTCAGATTCGTGGTCTTAATCAGGCTAACAGAAATACACAGAACGGCATTTCTTTCATTCAGACTACAGAGGGATACCTGCAGGAAACAACAGATATTCTTCAGCGTGTTCGCGAACTCGCTGTACAGTCTGCTAACGGAATTTACACAGACGAAGATCGCATGCAGATTCAGGTTGAGGTTTCTCAGCTTGTAGCAGAAGTTGATCGCATTGCATCACAGGCTCAGTTCAATGGCATGAATATGCTTACTGGACGCTTCGCACAGAATTCTGTTTCTAACGAAGTTATGAGATTCCACGTTGGTGCAAACATGGATCAGCGCGTTACTGCATATGTAGGAACAATGACAGCACAGGCTCTCGGTCTTAGAGCAACTCAGGATGAGAAGCTTGACATTTCTACACCAGATTCTGCTAATATTGCTATCGGCACAATCGATAACGCACTTAAGATTGTTAACAAGCAGCGTGCAGATCTCGGAGCATATCAGAACCGCCTTGAAGAGACTTCATTTGGTCTCGGAATTGCAGCTGAGAATACTCAGAGTTCAGAGTCTAGAATCCGTGATACAGACATGGCAGCCGAAATGGTCGAGTACACAAAGAATTCTATTCTTGTACAGTCTGGTACTGCAATGCTTGCACAGGCAAACAATGAGTCGAACACTGTTTTGTCTTTGCTCAGATAACAAAGAGATGGTAATACAATTTGTATAAGAGATAACTGGATGTCATCTTTTGACAAGTTGTATAGAAGATAGGGAGGGGTGCGCCCCCTTCCCTATTTTCGTTATTTTCAGGAGGAAAGGTCCATGATTACAGGAATAAGTATGATTGGGCAGACGTTAGCCATGGATGGCTTGTACAAAACTCCAGAAGCAAATAAAGGAAAAAAAGCTTACAACAGTGCTCCTGCTGAGGCTGTTTTAAGTAGTTTACCTGATAGTGCAGCTGAAGTGGCAGAAAGTCTGTCTCAAAATATCGCTGACGTAAAGAATAGCGTTGAGAAGATTATAGAAACTTCCGATGATATTATTATGGGGCGAACTTTGCAGTTTTCTGTAAGCCAAGATTTAGGTAAAGTTGTCATCAAAGTGATAAACCCTGAAACCCACGAGGTTATACGGGAAATTCCTTCAGAGGAAATGCAGAAACTCGCCGCCAATCTGAAAGAAGCCGTTGGGCTTATTTTTGATGAGAATGTATAAGTTCCTACGCTGTCTTGAAAAAGGCAGCGTAGTTGCTTTATAAAAAAGGCGGGACTATGGCCGACGGATTAACAATACCAGGTGTCTCAGATAAATACAAAACAAATGACCTCGTAAAATCTTTAATGGAAGTTGAGCGTGTACCACTTAAACGCGAAGAGGCACAATTAGAGAAGTACCAGGAACAGCAAAACGCATGGCGCGATGTTAATCAGAAAGTAAGTAAATTACGCGAAAGTGTAAAATCACTTTATTCATTCGAAAATCCTTTTAACAATAAAAACACAACATCCTCAGACGAAGCAGCTTTAACTGCTGATGCAAATCGCGATGCTGATTTAGGCGAATTCAAAGTCGAAGTCATCAGTGAAGCTACTACAGATCGTTTTTTAAGCGGCAATATCAACAAGAATATGAACGTAGAGCCAGGAAAATATGTCTTTGGTGTTGGAGATAAAACAATTACATTTAACTGGCGTGGCGGTAAGATTACAGATTTTGTCACAGCTCTTAATAAAAGAGGTACAGATCTTATAAAAGCAAGCCTTATTGGTGTATCATCTACAAAAAAAGCATTGCTTATAGAAGGTTTGAAAACAGGAGAAGAAAGTAAACTTGTATTTAAAGAAAAAGCTCTTGACCTTGCAAACCAGATAGACATGGTAAAGCCTGCTCAGAGTTCATCAACAGCACTTTTTTCTTCTACAAAAGAACTTACAGCACCTTCAACAAACGATATCACACAACAGGCAAGCATGCCTGCAATATCAATGACTAAAGTCACTGCAGATGGAAATAAAGTAACAATACCATCACGCGGAGGAATTGAAATTCCGCTCCCGGAAAATCTGAATGCAGACGGTAATCAAAAAATAGAATTTTCTTTCTTTGCACAGGAAAGCGAAGACATCACTCAGACAATAAATAAAACACTTGAGATGCCTACCCTGCCCGATCCAGGTTATGTAATGTACGAAGATATAGTCATCTTTAACGAAGACAGTAATTCAACACTCGAAGATGGTAATGTTCAGGAAATTACAGAAAAACTTGAACCTATCGAAGATGACAATTATATAGCAATAAAAAACAAAGACGGAACAGAAATTCCAATTGATTTGTCAGCTTTCTCGAAAGATGAAGAAACAGGCGAAATCACTGTATCTATTTCTCTTGACGACTATCCAGATGCAGCAAGTCTTGTCGTCAGAAACTCAAACACTGGTAAAGAAATAACTATATCAGTTCCAGAAAGCTATGACGCTTCCCAGAGCCGTGGTTATGAACCAAATCATGCGATTGCTCAGGCAAACGATGCAGTTCTCAAATATGAAGGTATAACACTTACCCGTCCCACAAACGACATTGACGATATTATACCGGAAGTAACACTGCATGTTCATGGCAAATCAGAAAAACCAGTCACAATTACAGTCGCTACAGATAAAGAAAATGTCAAAAACGCCCTCATCAATTTTGTAGGAAACTATAATCAGGTAATAACAGAGCTGAACATTCTGACAACAAACAAACCTGAAGTTATTACAGAACTGGACTATCTGACAGAAGAAGAAACTGAAGAGAAAATGAAAAAACTCGGCATGTTCATGGGTGATTTTACTCTTACAAACGGAAAAGCTTCTTTCCAGAAAATAGTTTCTGCAAACTACAATTATAATAATGATGCAGTAGTTTCCATGTTGAATCAGGTCGGCATCTCTACAAATGCCAGCGGCTCAACAGGATACACAGCATCACAGCTTCGAGGCTATCTGGAAGTTGATGAAAAAAAACTTGACAGCGCAATAGACAATAATCTTGTTGAACTCAAAAATATATTCGGGTTTGATACAGACGGCGATAAAATCATTGACAATGGTGTTGGATATCTTATTGACAAGCAGGCTGCTTCCTGGACACAGGCAGGTGGAATTATCTCAACAAAAATTTCGGCACTCGACACAAAAATCGAGAATTCAAACAAGAAGATTGCGAACCTTCAGACGCAGCTTGACAGTAAAGAAGCCGATTTAAAAGCAAAGTATTCTAATATGGAAGGAACTTTGAACAATCTGGAAAGTCAGCAAAACCGTATCAAAAATTTTGCAAATACAAATAATAATCAATAAGGAGAATTAAAATGCAGCTCAAAGTGAACGGCAAAGACATAGATGTAACACTGGAGAATGAGAAAACTGTAGGAGATGTCTTGAAGTCTTTCGAGAACGAAGCTGCAAAAAATAACGCAACAACGCTCAAGATTACATTGAATGGCAAAAACATCGAAGCAGATAAATTTGACACGATTCTTGATATGCCACTCGAAGATAACACATCACTTGAACTCACTGTAATCTCACAGGATGAAGTAATAACAGCCCTCAAAGAAATTGCAGGTAAACTAGATACAGAGAAACTCTCAGACATTCCTATACTTCTGCAGAGTGGTCATGATAAGGAAGCATCCGAGATAATTGGCAGTTTTGCAACAGAATGCAATAATTTTTTCCATACTGCAACTTTAGCCTCCCTTTTTCCTGATTTGTATGATAAAATAGTTATAGATGGAAATACAATAAGCGATTTTATCAAATATTTTGTTCCTATTCTTTCTGACTTTGAAAATGCAATGAAAGAAAAGGACACTGTAACTATCGGTGATTTGGCAGAATATGAGATTAGTCCAAGATTGAAAAACATTTGCGAAGCACTTTCAAATCTTGCATAAAAGACAAAATATAACGCAGATTTTTTAGAGGCTCCAAAATATAGAGAGGTGAATTATGTTCAATGAAAACGGAAGTCTAGTAGAATCTCGAAAGAATCCAATGGTCTATACGTTAATATTTGCAATACTCACCATCTTTGTCATTCTTGCCATAATTGGAATGGTTCTCAAGAAAATCCGTGATATACGTTCGTCAAAGGCATGGCAGGATTCAAACAAAACCAAACCTACTACAAAAGAAAATATAAATGCAGTTTCACAGAAAGCAGGTTTAACAGGAGAAGAGAAACATATTCTGGAAACACTCTGCAAGAAATTCAAGCCAACAAATCTTGAATACTTAATCAGAGATTTACAGGCCATCAAAGCTCTTTTTAAACAGCAGTATGATGACTATATTGCATCAAATGCAAGTCAGGAAAAACTCGAAAAGTTTTTTGAACTTTTGTATAAACTAGAAAAAGCACATGATACAATCATGACTATTTCTTCCGTTAAATCAATTCCAACCGGACAGAGATTTATATATCTTGATACGGACCGAAACCAATGGTCTTTGACTCTAGACAGATGTGACCAGCAGGGAATTGTATTGGAAATATCAAAAATATTCTTTGAAAACGCAAAAAAACCAGAACCTCTTTCAAAATGTGTTTTAACATTCAAGACAGAAGCTGGCACACTTTACACACTTTTAACACGTGTTGTACGTTACGAGGAAGAAAAACAGGGCAAATATGTTCTTATAGCCTCTACAAACAGCACTTTGACCTCTGCCCAGAGACGCGAAACAAAACGTAAGCACATAGAAACAGAATGCAGTTTCTCAGCTGTAAAGGTTATCAAAGACGACAAAGTGCCTTCCTATGAAATACTTGAAAGGAAATACAACGGAAAGCTTCAGAACATATCAACTGGTGGTTGTCGTTTCATTTGCCCAATGCCGATTAAACAAGGACAGCATTTATGCATCGAGATGTCTCTCGCTGAAGATAAACTTCAGGCTATTGGACTTATAATCAACACTACAAAAAGCACAGACGGTAAGTACTATGTTTTGCATGTAAAGTTCATCGATATAGATATCGAAGTCAAGAACAAGATTTCAGCGTTCATTTATGAATACTAACCAAAACATATTGCTTTACAGATTATCTTAATTTAGGAGAAAACGTATTGTTATATCGTTAATAATGCGTTATTATATAAGAATGAGAATTGTAGAAATAAACTCCATTTCAAAGGCTGAAAGTTATATCTATTACATCAATCGCTATAAAGGTACTGCTGTAATGGAATTTTTGGAAAAACAGATTTCATTTCCTTTCTCATTTGCAATCGAAGTAAGCCCTCTGGGAAAAAAGACAATATCTTTAGAGGATATTCCAAGAAACATCGACTACCCTCTTCTTCCTATCATCAAGGGGTTGAAAGTTGCCATCCTTGAATTAGAGAAAAAAGACAAACTCCCATGACAAACACAAAAAAGTTAGTATTTCACACAAAAACAGCAGAAGAAACAATCGCTTTAGGCGAAAAAATCGGTAATCTTCTGAAACCTGGAGACGTGATAGCAATGCGCGGTACATTAGCTGCCGGCAAAACAACAATTACCAAAGGTATTTCAAAAGCTCTTGGAGTTGATGATGTTGTCACAAGTCCTACATTCTGTTTAATCAGTGAATATGAAGGATCAAAAATGCCTTTGTACCACATGGATGTTTACAGACTGGAGGGAGCTGAGGATTTTATCAATCTTGGTGTTGATGACATGCTTTATGGCAATGTCGTCTGCGTCATTGAATGGAGCGAAAAAGTCCAATCCGAACTTCCAAAAAAAACAATTACAATGACATTTATTCCACAGGAAAATGGTGAACGTGAAATCACAATTGAAAACTGGAATAACGGAGATATAAAATGAATGCACTTGGAATAGATTGTGCACTTTCAAAAATAACCATTGCTGCAAAAAAAGATCAGAATTCTGTAAAAATTACATACGATATCGGCATAAAACAGTCAGAGAAGCTTTTGCCGGCAATAGACTTTGTAATGAACGAGCTTTCGATAAAACCAAATGAACTGGATTACACAACAATCACACTTGGTCCAGGTTCTTTCACAGGTCTCAGACTGGGACTGAGTTCATTAAAAGCACTTAATCTTGTAAACAACACACCACTTTATGGAATTCCATCGCTGGAAGCATATGCATACCCATTCAAGACTGCAAGCCAGACAGTTTTGGCCGTTATTGAAGCAAAGGAAGACGAATATTTTTACCAGTTTTTCCAGCACGGAAAAGCATTGACACAGCCGGAAGACAAAACTATACAGGATATTCTGAACAGTATAGACAGTGAAGCAAATGTTCTTGTCTGCGGTCCTGCAGCCATATATTTCTGTGACAGAGCAAAAGAATTTGCACCGCTTTTGTCTCTGACAAGTTTTGCAAACGAAGCAGATGCAACCACTGCTCTCTTCGAATTAGCACAAACAATGATGAACGAAGGAAAACCGGCTTTGCAAGATTACGACGGACCTCTTTATGTCCGCAAAAGTGAAGCTGAACTTGTTTTGGAACAGAAAAACAGCCAGAAGCAATGACAAACACGCTTTTTCAGTATTTTTTTACTGAGAAAGCCAGTCTTTTGGATTTATTTCATACAAATCAGAAATTAACTGTAAACTTTTCTCCGTGCGAATAAGAAATTGCATTTTCTGAACATTGCATTTATAATTAGCCTGTGTGTCGAGTTTTAATAAAATTATGTCCTGTATTCGGGATAACTGATTGTTTTTCTGGCTTTATTGATGCCAGAATGTATATATTTAAAAACTCGAAATTGGGCTAATTATTATCAATAGTCCTCATTATAAATAAAAAACAGATAAGATTTGATATGCACAGAAAAAATTTAAAAGAAAAAATAATAAAAAATTTGAACGACATAAGCCTAAAAAGCAAACTGGCTTTACTGCAAGTTTTTTGTATTATTTTTCCTTTATTTTTCACAGACATTTTTTTGATTCTGAGTTTTATTCATACAGAATATAAGACAAATCAGATTTCCCTTCAGAATATTTCGGATTCCCTCACTTATACAATCGAAAATGCCTTTGATTACCCTATCAAGCTTATTTCAAATATTTACTCCAGCAAATATCTAAATAACTTCATGACAGAACAGTATGAAGGACCTTTGGATTATTACATACACAAACTTCAATTTATGAAAGACTCGCTGTTTGAGATAATTCTGGAAAAGCATATCTATAACTCCACAATTTATACAAACAACCACTCCATCACAAACGGAGGCATGTTCAATGACATTGATACAATCAAAAACACTATCTGGTATACAGAGCTGCTGCATGCAAAAAGCCCTTTCATAGTCTTTGAAGACTACAAAACGACGAGCATGCACTCAAAAAGATACCTGTCACTTGCAAAAGACATGAATTACTATAAAAGAAGAGATTTTCTAGGAGTAATCCGAATCGATCTCGACTACGGCGGAATTGTCAGAGACATATTAAATGCAAAATACGATGCAGACATCTATATATGCTCAAGTGGAAAGATTCTATTTTCCAACGTTGCAGACTGTTCTATAAACGCACCTTTTGAGATGTTAAACCCGAACATCAGAAGAAAATGTGCATTACACAATAAACTTGATATATATGGCCTCAACTGGGACGTTTACATAATGCCGATTCCTTTGACTGTTCTCAGTTCACTAAAAAACAACTTTGCTAAGCTTCTGATCCTCATACTGCTCAATATAGGACTTCCTTCTATTTTTATGTACTTTATACGAGAATCTTTTATAAACAGACTGAATATACTAAACAATGCAGTTTCAAATGGTGCAGAACATGCAGGACACCTGGATATAGTTTTAAATACATACGGATGCGATGAAATCAGTAAATTAATATATAACTATAACTCCATGGTTCTGAGAATGAACGAAATGATTCAAAATGAATATATCAACAAACTTAAACAAAGCGAAATAAACATAGCAAAGCAAAAAGCAGAACTTCTTGCACTGCACAATCAGATAAATCCACACTTTCTGTTTAATGCACTTGAAAGCATCCGAATGCATTCCGTGCTAAAAAAAGAATTTGAAACAGCAGATATGGTAGAAAAACTTGCCCTGATGGAAAGGCAGAATGTAGACTGGGGAAATGACCGTGTCAAAATTCAAGACGAAATCAGTTTCATAAATGCATATCTGGAACTTCAAAAATACAGATTCGGCAAAAAACTCAACTACAAAATCGATGTCAAAGACGAAAGCTCCAGTTACACAGTCCCAAAACTGTCACTGGTCACATTTGTAGAAAACGCCTGCAAGCATGGCATGGAAGAAAAAACAACAACCACATGGATTTTCATCAGAGCATACAAAGAATATGATTCTGTAATTATAGAAATCGAAGATACCGGCAAAGGCATGGAAGAAAAAAAATGCAAAGAACTTATATCCATGATAAAATCTGTAAATATAGAAATGCTGCAGGAGGCAAAAGCACATGTCGGCCTTTTAAACGCAGCGCTGCGTTTAAATATATTTTTCCATAACAAAGTCTCTTACGAGATAGAAAGTGAACTTGGCACAGGAACAATTATATCACTGAAAGTTCCATTGTCTGCATTTAATTGAAAGAGGGTATCTAAATTGATAAAAGTATTACTGGTTGATGATGAGCCTTTTATTCTGGAAGGTCTGAGTGTTGTGATAGACTGGCATCAGGAAGGCTTTGAAATTGTCAAAAAAGTAAATGACGCACAGAAAGCCCTAGAATACTTAAAAAATAACGATATCCAGCTTGTTATCACTGACATTAAAATGCCAGAGATGACAGGCCTTGAACTTTTACAAAAAGTAAGGGAAGAACTGAAACAGGACACATATTTTGTCATCCTGTCAGGTTTCAATGATTTCAGTTATCTCAGAAGCGCAATACAGTTTAACTGTCTTGATTACCTTCTGAAACCAATAAATAAAAACGAACTTCTAAAAGTACTTGAAAAAGTCAAGAAACTTTACGACATTAAGCGTAAAACAGAACAAAATACCCAGATTATAAACAAAGAATTTTTTTCGCGGAATATCATCCCTATAATATATGGAAAATATGATTCAGAAAATCTTGCAACTGTTAAAAATTCGCTCGGCGAATGCAAAAACTGCCGCTATATATCAGTAGAGCTGAATTTTTCCAGCACCAGAATCAAAAAACTGACAGAAGAACAGAAACTCAGTATACTCAAATCCCTTTATGATAAATGCCTGGCACTGTTTTCATCAGAGCCTTACAGAGTTATTTACAATATTTCTGCAAAAACAGAAAAATACTACATCGCTATAATTTACAGCGAAGAGATGCTGGAAAAATTCAACAACATGCACTCGTGTTCCATGAGCGAAAAAGAATATCTGAACAAAATAAAAGAGGACATCACAAATAATTTCGAATACTCCATCTTTGTTTTTGTCGGAAATAAGGTGAGTTCCATAGAACAGATAAGCACATCTGCAAAATCAATCTACTCCGCCCGCTATCTGGCAAATATCGGTTCTTTATCGCAGTCAATCAACCAAACAGAAAACAATAGAACATTTGAGACAAACAGAGAGTACAAAACATGCGCAGACGCTTTGATAAGTGCAGTAGAACTTAATAACACTGATAACATAAAAAAATACACGAAAGAACTCTTTAACTCACTCAAAAATCAGGAAAGCCAGAGTTTTACACTCGTAATCAACTACATTTCATACGCAATCCTGCACCTTTCCGACGAACAGGATAAATCTGTCAATTCTCAGGAAATTCTTCTGAACATTGCAGAAAATGCATACGAAGAGATTTTTACAGAAGAAAACTCCAAAAATATAGAACTCTTTTTTATCGAATACGCTTCATATCTTTCACAACTCCGCGGCAATCAGGCAAAAGGTGTTGTAGCTCAGATAATCAATGATATGAATGAAAATTACAAGGAAAACCTAACCCTCAAAGATTTGAGCAAAAAATACTATGTAAACGCAGCTTACCTCGGACAGATATTTAAAAAACAGTTCGGCGAATCATTCAAAGAACATTTGAACCGCATACGTGTCGAGAAAGCATGTAAACTCCTGCTGAATACAGACATGCGTGTTTACGAAATCGCCGATGAAGTCGGATACAAAGATCTTGATTACTTTATAGAAAAGTTTATCGCCATCTGTGACTGTACTCCGGCCAAATTCCGCAAAATGAGCAGTAAACCCCTGTAAATTTTAATATTTCCCCATAATTTACCGGTTTTTTTTCTATAATTTCTCCCGTTGTGTTTTGGCAAATCCGACTTACAATTTATAATATACAGATTGGTGACGCAAAATAAATTATTCCAGGTAATTTATTTTGTGCAGAATGTTTTAAGCCACATTCTGACATTTTATTATTACCTTAAAATGTACACCATGCTCGTTGGAGGAAAATATGAAGAAAGTATTTCCAATTTTAGTTGGATCACTTATGGCTGTTTCCACATTGTTCACTAGCTGTGGTGGAAATGGAAAGAAAGGAAAAGTAACAGATTACACAATGTTCATTGCAATGCCAGGTTCTGAAAAGAACAAAAAGAATGACATCAAGGACATCATTGCAGAAAAGACAGGTGTAAGAGTTACAGAGACATGGCTTACAGGTCAGACATCAGCTGAAGCAACTGGTACAATCATTGCCAGCGGCGAGTACCCAGATTTTATCAACTCTGATGATATGCCAATGCTTATCGAAGCAGGCGCATTGGTTCCTCTTGATCCATATTTGGACAAGTATCCAGAGTTCCGTGATACATATTTCACACCAGAAGAATGGAACAAGTTCCGTCAGCCAGATGGACATATCTACTGGATCAACCAGTTCCAGAACACATATGGCAAGAGCCAGGCAAAAATCCACAATGATGAAGCATTCTGGATTCAGGTTCGTGTTCTTGAGTGGGCAAATTATCCAAAGATTGAGACAATGGATGAGTACTTCGATCTTATCGAGCGCTACCTTGCTGCAAATCCAACAATGGATGACGGCACAGCAAACATGGGATACACAATTCTCTGTGAAGACTGGAGATATTTCTGTCTTGAGAATGCAGGACAGTTCCTTGCAGGATATCCAAACGATGGATCAGTTCTCGTTGATACAGACACTTTGACAGTAAAGGACTACAATGTTTCTGCTGATACAAAGAAGTACTTCAAGAAACTCAATGAAGAGTTCAACAAGGGAATCGTTGATACAGAATTCGCTACACAGACATACGATGAATACATTGCAAAGCTTTCTACAGGCCGCGTTCTTGGTATGGTTGACCAGTGGTGGGATTTCTATGCAACTGTAAACGACGTATTCAAGCAGACTGGTTTGGATGCAAAGGGATGCAACTACGTTCCACTCGGACTTACAACAGAAAAAGGTCAGGTAAACCGCTGGCACACATTTGCTGATACTGTAAACCAGGCTTCTGGTTGGGCAATCACAACAAGCTGTAAAGATCCAGATAAGGCTTTCAAGTTCATGGTAGACATCTGTATGGATCAGGATCTCCACAACCTCAGATTCTGGGGTGTAAAGGATGTTGACTACTTCGTAGGTTCTGACGGTATCTTCTACCGCAACGACGAGCAGAGAAAGAACTGTGCAGATACAGCATACAAGGCATCACACCTTTGTGAGTATTCATACTTCCCACAGTGGGGTGGTACAAGCCAGGACGGAATCAACGCTATGTCTCCAACAGAACAGGCAGGAGAATTCCAGAGCAACATGGCAGAGCCATTGAAGAAGTGTTTCGCAGCATACAATGCAGGCGGATATCCTGACATGATCAACTCTGTCAGAGGTGAAGAACTCGGACCATGGTTCCCGATGTACTCATACTCAAACAACTTCACAACAGCAACACCAGGTGGAGTTGCATGGGTAAAGATGGGCGAAGTTAAGCACGAATGGCTTCCACAGGTTGTTATGGCAAAGAACTTCAACACAACTTGGGACAATTATATGAAAGAATACAATGCATGTAAGCCTGAGAACTTCATCAGCGAAATGCAGACAATTCTTAACAAGTTCAAGAAGTAATTAACTTACTTTGCAGCCTTCTGAAAGCCGGAAACAGCTTTTCGGAAGGCTGTGTAAGTTTATGTTTTATATCTGCTGATTTTCTGTAAAAACATAATCACAACATAACAACGATTAAACGAACTGCCTTGCAGAATCTGACAGGATGAAGGATACGGGCAGTTTTTTTGGAGATGCTTGATGAGCCAAAAAAAACTAGGAACTCAAACAACAAAATTGACTTGGGCAGAAGTCAAAAGACAAAAGACTTTGATTATTATTTCTATAATCATGGTCATATACGGAATTGTATTTTACTATTGGCCATTAACTGGTTGGATAATGGCATTCCAGAATTATAAGCCGAACCTAGGAATAACAGGTTCAAAATTTATCGGACTGGATAAGTTTGTTTTTCTTTTTTCCGATAAATCATTCTTACGAGTTATACGCAATACATTTTGTATGGGAGTTATTAACCTCGTAACAACAACATTCATGGCTATCTTGTTTGCCATCCTGTTGAATGAATTGAGACATAAAACTGCAAAGACTTTGATTCAGACAGTTTCATACATGCCACACTTCCTTTCATGGATCATCGTAACTGGCATTTTGCATGACAGCTTGTCAAACACAGGTATCATCAATGATTTGCTCTTAAAATTTGAGCTTATTGATAAACCTATCAACTTCTTCGCACATACGACATATTTCTGGCCGATTGTTGCCTTTACAAACTGTTGGAAGGAAACTGGTTGGAACGCAATTGTTTACCTTGCTGCAATTACAGCTATCGATCCGTGTCTTTATGAAGCTGCACAGATTGATGGAGCAAAAAGACTCCAGCAGATAAAGTACGTAACATTACCTTCTATTAAACCTACAATCATGGTTATCCTTATTATGAATATAGGTAACGTACTTAATGCAGGATTTGAAATTCAGTACCTCCTCGGTAACGGTCTTGTACAGAAAGTTTCCCAGACAATCGATATTTACGTATTGAACTGGGGTATCAGCCAGAATGACTTCTCTTTAGGTACAGCTGCTGGTATATTCAAGAGTGCTGTTAGTATCATGCTTATCGTTGCATTCAACGCATGGGCAAAGAAAACTAACGAGGAAGCTTTGTTCTAAGGAGATTTCGAATGACACTATTAAAAACAAGATCACTTGAAGACAAAATCATTGATTTCTGTATTGCAATTTTTATGGTTCTGTTCGTAACAGTTACACTGTATCCAGTATTGAATACAATGGCAGTTTCTTTCAACGAAGGAACAGATGCAGTCAGAGGCGGAATCTATCTGCTTCCAAGAAAAATTTCCATGAAAAACTACGAGACAGTTTTCAAGATGGAAAACCTTCTCACTGGTGCAAAAATCACTGTTTTGAGAACAATACTCGGTTCTCTTACAGCTTTGTTCGCAAATGCTCTTCTCGCTTTCGTTATCAGCCGCAAGCGTTTCCTTTTCCGTTCACAGCTGTCTCTGTTCTGGGTAATTACAATGTATGTCAACGGTGGATTGATTCCTGTATTCCTCCTTTACAGAAACTTGAAACTCACAGGAACATTCTGGGTATACATCATCCCAGGTATGATCAGTGCATGGAATATGCTCGTTTTGAGAACATTCATGAACGGAATCCCAGACAGTCTTGAAGAATCTGCACAGCTTGACGGTGCAGGATATCTGACAATCTTTATCAAGATTATTTCGCCATTGTGTAAGCCTGTATATGCAACAATTCTTTTGTTCGTAGCAGTTTATCACTGGAACTCATGGTTCGATGCAATGCTTTATAACCGTCTGAAAGTCAGCATGACAACTCTTCAGTACGAATTGATGAAACTTTTGAACTCTGTTATGCAGCAGAGCGGAAGTGCTACAAGTGCAAAGAACGCACTTGCATCTTCTGTTACACCTATAACAATCCGTGCTGCAACAAGCGTTGTAACAATGGTACCGATTATCTGTCTGTATCCATTCTTGCAGCGTTACTTCCAGACAGGTCTTGTCATTGGTGGCGTTAAAGAGTAAACACTGCCTAAAAAAACGTTGATGGCTTTGCAAGTTGTTTTGCAAAGCCATTTTTTATCTTCAAAATAAGTTTTGCAATGCGAAAATAAGATTTTGCCAGTGCGAAAATAAGATTTTGCCAGTGCGAAAAAATATTTTGCCAGTGCGAAAAAATATTTTGCCAGTGCGAAGAAAGTTTTTGCCAGTGCGAAAAAAGTTTTTGCCAGTGCGAAAAAAGTTTTTGCCAGTGCGAAAAAATATTTTGCCAGTGCGAAAAAATCAAATGGTAAATTCAAATAAAAAAGCCATGCCGAAGTTTGCTCAGTCTTCAGCATGGCTTTCCAGCTATCATATTACCTAATACATTTTCAACCAAAGTAATCTTTCAAAAAACTGCAGTTTTTTTGAAACCGAACCTCAGAATCAAGTATCAAGGCTATATGCAATAAAAAATAAGCCGGTTAATTCCGCTTTGTCTTTCCGAACAAAGCAGACAAACCTTCTTCCGATATAGATGTAGTAGCAGCCGCTTTGTTTTCACTCTGAATAGCATCAAAAACTTCCTGACGGAAAACTTTTACGTTTTTTGGAGCTTCAACACCAACTTTTACCTGCTCGCCTTTAACATCTATTATCGTCAAGGTAATACTATCACCTATCTTGATCTTTTCATCTACTTTTCTGGACAGGATAAGCATCAGCTGGCCTCCCCTGTTTTGGCAACCTTGCCGCTTCCAATTTCATGCTTTGTTGTCCATCTTGCATCATTCAAGATAGCCTGCATACAAAGATGATTTTCCTTATTGATAATAAGAGGACCACGCAAGTTTGCAGTAACAGGAGAACCGTCATTCGGAATTGTAACAATAGCCATTACAAGTACACGGGACGGATCATCCAAGTCAATCTTTGCTAAATCATCATCATCAATATCGGCTTCATAATCTTCGCACACAATAAACGGATCAACCAGCAGAAATGCCAGCTCACTCTCTTCCAGAGACTGCATCCAGATAAGAGGCTTTACATGGCAGTCGATCAGTGCAAACTTATGATAATCAGAAAAACCCAAAAGTCCTGAAGGCAAGTCTATTATCTGCTCATCAGCAACTTCGACAACACCCATTGTCTTTGTTTTTACCTGCATTACTATCTAACCTCTTATCTGTGATTAACGCATATAGTCAAGCAATGTAGAAGAATACATCTTTCCAGCATTGCTCAATGTTGCCTGATTTACAAGCTCCAGCATCTTCATATCTGTAAGTGTCTTTGTGATATCAATATCATTTTCGCGGCTTACAAGCTGAGTTACATTCAACTGGTTTGTCTGAGAACGTGTAATATTATTCTGTGCTCTCTCATAATCACTTCCAGACTTTGCAAGTCTTGTAGTCATATTTGAGATACCTTCGTCAATTGAACCAAGAACACGAGAACCAATAGCTTCTGTATCGCCTTTAAGCAATGAATCGCGGAGAGCAATAACAGTATCGAATACAGATCCTCCAGAAGAACCTACATTTGTTGCAAGATTGTATGGAGGAAGCTGAGATTTATCTTTGATAAAGCCTATCTCTTCCAAAACAGAACCTGTTTTGTCCTCAAGCCAAATCTGATGAGCATCAGTTGTCTCAAGGTCAAGACCGTTTGTCATAGGATCAATAACAGCTTTTACAGCAACGCCAGAATCATTAATCTTGGCAATTACAGAATAAATATTGTCACCACGGTTGATTGCAATATCAACTCCGTCAACATTGATTACATTGTCAGCATTTGAAGTCCACTGAGTCAAATCTCTTCTGCCCATGAGACGCTGAGGTTCTGCCCAGAAAATCTTATTTCCGCTGTTATCAACCTGCATAAACTGATTTTCATCAACTTCAACTTTATTGCATGCAACGTTTCCATTGTAATGAACTTCTTTAATCAAAGGCTCTGAAGCACCTGGAACATTTCCCATCAGAACATCAAAAGCTGTGTTCTTTGTTCTTGTTCCTGCAAAAAGGCTGTCTCCGCTTGGTCCAACAGCATTTGCATTCTGAACGATCTCTTTCAAAAGCTCATTTACTTCTGTAGCCATATTTTTAAGATCGTCATTTGTATTTACACCGTTTGCACCCTGAACTGCAAGTTCTCTTACTCTCTGCATAATCTGCAGATTCTGGTTAATATAACCCTCGCGAACCTGGAAGTTATCTGCCAATGTCTGTGCATTCTTTTCAAAACGGTTTACACGGGAAAGATATGACTGATAGCGGATAAGATGTCCAACTCCAATAGGATCATCGCGAAGAGAGCCAATTCTGCACTGACTGCCCATCTGAGCATTCATGCGGTTCTGCTTGACTTCCTGCTTGCGAAGATAATATTGTGTATCTGCATTGTTCATCTGGGAACTAATTCTATTCATAGATAACTCCTTTTATATTAGTAAAATCTTTCCTCATTAAACGCCAAGTCTATTGATAATTGTATCAAGCATTTCTGTCTGGACACTGACAAACTTTGCAGCAGCTTCGTATCCATACTGGAATTTGATTATATCTGCAAGTTCTTCATCAACGTTTACACCAGATATGCTGTCTCTCAAATCACGAAGATCATTCATGATAGCATTTTTGCTTGCAAGCATATTCTCAGCCTGCTCACCCTTCAGACCAATGCGTGTTGCTGTATCTGCAAAATAGTCATCAAATGTGCGCTGAGTTCCAACCATCATCTTTGTGTTACGTATAGAAGCAATTTCTACAGCAGCACGGCCATCATCAATATCAGATCTGCCCTGTGCATTTGCAAATCCTGCTGCAACACTCTGTGTATCTTTTGATACCTGAGGATTTACAGTCAGGTATCCAGACGGGTGCATAATAGGAGTTACTGCAAACTGTGCATCTGCAAGAGAATTAACAGCATCCATCTGATTCCAATTATATGCACCAGCTTCTCCGCTGGAAGAAAGAATTCCAGAATATCCAGTAAGGAACATTCCAGAATCTTCAACATGGCGAATAACGAAATCCGGATTGTTCATCTGATTTGCAGCAGTTGCTTTCAAAACGAGATTATTATTGCGGTCAAGGCAAGCCTTTACCTCTGCATTACTGTCGTTGATGCGGTTAATAACATCTTCGACTGTATCTGTCGGATAATACTGAACCGAAACATCACCTTCTGCTCCGTTAAACTTCATTGTACCTGCAAGTCCAATCTGTTCCTGAGGACGCAATGCATTAGTACCTGTCATACGGAAAATATATGAAGAATCAAGAACACCATCACCATTGCGGTCATAGTTTCCGTTTGTATTTTCTACAAATGGATGCTCTGTGAAAAAGTCAAGACCTGTAACATTGTTCTTGCCGATTGCATTGCGGTGAACATCGTTTACAAGATCTGCAAAATTCAAAGTCATTGTATCAAGTGACTGAAGCTCATTGCGAACGTCAACATCACGAAGCTCAACCAAAGCACCCAGAGAGCCGCCTCTGAAAGTTGCGTCAAACTGAGTATCGTGCCAGATAAGCTTTGTATAGCCGTTATTGTCCATGTCAGTTACTTCATCAATCTGACGTGAAAGGCTGCCCTGAACAATCATCTGTCCGTCTGTATGTACAAGGAATTCATCAGGATCTGATCTTACGACAGTAACATTAATAATCTTGCCAAGTTTTTCGACAAGCAGATCACGTCTATCCATCAAATCGTTAGGATTGTCTCCCATTCCTTCTACTCTGACAATTTCATCATTAAGATTAGCAATCTGAGATGTCAAGTCATTTACCTGTTTTACAGTTGCCTTGATATCGCCGTTTATCTGAGTCTGAATAGCAATAAGTCCCTGATTATTCTGTTTGATAGAATTTGTGAGGCTCTCACCACGTGTGATAATGGCCTGACGAGCAGGATCGCTGTCTGGATCAGAGGCAAGCTCCTGCCAGCTCTCCCAGAATTTATCCATATTGCTTCTTACTGAAATCTCATCTGGTTCATTGTAAATCTGTTCAATCATTGAATAATACTTATTGCGTGTATCCCAATAAGTCTCTTCGTTTGACTGTGCAATAATACGATTATCCAAAAGCTCATCACGAACGCGAGTTACGCTTTCAACAACAGAGCCCTGACCTATCTGACCAGGAACACCTGCATGAGACAAATCTGGACGATCCAGAGGATCCATCGTAGATACCTTAACACGCTGACGGCTATACCCCTCAGTATCAGCATTAGAAATATTGTGGCCCGCAGTTTGAATCTGTGTGCTGTGAGCCATCAAACTTCGTTTGCCAATCTCAATTCCCGCAAAAGTACCAGACATATATAATTCCTCCTGTCATCAACCCAGATCAAATTCTATTACAATTCAATATTAACAAGCATACTGCCAACTTCACGCTTGACTTTTGAACCGTCCTGTCCATAAGTCGAAGTGTCGTGCTTAGAGCACTCTTCAAGCACATTACCGATAAATTCACGAGTTGTGCTGACATAAGTTCTCAGTGCTTCATTTTCAATCTTACTCTTTGCAAGCTTTGTGCGAAGATTATAGAAAACTTCTTCAATTCCGTTTTCGTAATAAATCTTTCTGTCATCGCCTACAATCTGTTCTCTTTTCTCATCAAGCTCAACAAAGTTGTCGCTCAAATTCTTTATCACTGCAAGATTCTGCTCAAGATCGTCCCACTTTCTCTTTTTTACATTCTTGTGAAGCTTACCCTGCTCCTTCAGAATTGTATTCAGAATCTCGTCCTGAGACTTCAACACATTGAGAAGACGCTCACTGCGAGTCCCAGTTTCCGGCTTTGCAACAGTTTCTGCCTGCTGAGGATTTTCTCCGCTCAGTCCACGCAAAAAAGCTGCATTTCTTTCATGGATGCGTCTTGCTTCTGCACTTTCTGCATACATTGCGCTTACAGCTGATGTGCCGGATGCACTAGCTGACTGTGGCTCTGCCTTTTCGGCAGTTTTTTCTACTTTAAAAGTATCCTTTAATGCCTTGAATAAATCCATTTTTTTTCCCCTTCCCACAGAAATACCAGACAAAAATAAACTTCCTAAGCCCCAACAAACTTTTTCAGAGGAGCTTCAAAATGATATTTTGACTTCTGCCTAATATACCTCATTTCTAATATCGGGCGAAACTTCTTAATTAGTGAGCAATAATTTTTTCAATTCCTTAACATTTTTTTACATACAATCTCAAAAGACACATTTTAGAAATTGATGACAAATTTTAAGCCCTGAAATTACAAGGCATAAAACGACATTTTTCAAAGCCGTCTCGAAAAATTGCAATTTTCAATGGTTTCTTATAAATTTGTTTTCACATAAAGCAGAATCGATTTATAGCGCAATTTATTGAAATACTTACTACTTTTTCTGGACAATATCAACAAAAGTCGTTACAATAATATTCATGCAGGAAATTGAATCAACAATTGTTATCAACCCGCTCAAGGACATAGCAAAACTTAAAGCGCTGGCTTCCGAACCGCGTATTCAAATGCTGAACCTGATTCGAACGAACAAACTGAACATAAATGAAATAGCAAATACATTAAACTTGCCGCAATCAACAGTTGCAACACATATTTCCATTCTGGAGAGTGCAGGACTTATCAAAACGGAATCTGTGCGTGCAAAAAAAGGCAATCAAAAGCTGTGCAAACCGGCTTTCCGTGAAATTCTCATTGAATTCCCAGACGAAAACAATAACAACAAAGGCTACACCGAAATAGAGATGCCTATCGGTATCTTCACAGACTGCCATGTAAGTGCTCCATGCGGTCTTTGCTCAAACGAGCATATCATTGGACTTTTAGACGTACAGGATTCTTTTTTGAGTCCGGAGAGAATGAAAGCCGGCCTTTTGTGGTGCGGTTCAGGCAAGTTTGAATACAAATTCCCGAACAATACGTTATATGACTCAAAAAAGCTTTCAAAGCTCGAAATCATCATGGAACTTTCGTCGGAAACTCCGGGTACTAACCCGAACTGGCCGTCAGACATAACTTTATGGCTTAACAAAGTTGAAGTCTGTACTTATGTTTCTCCAGGTGATTTCGGAGATAAATGCGGTAAATTCACGCCGTTGTGGTGGAAACTCGAAGGTTCTCAATACGGCATTCTCAAACATTTTTCTGTTACAGAAGAAGGAAGCTTTATTGATGAAGAAAAAGTCTCAGACGTCAAGCTTTCTGACCTGAACCTTGCCGATCACCATTCCATACGTGTTGCTGTCGGCGTCAAAGAAGATGCTGTACATGTAGGCGGAATGAATATCTTCGGTAAAGGATTCGGAAATTATGATCAGGGAATAATCCTCAGAAGCTACTTCGAATAATCCCTGCGAAAAAGCATCTTTATCTTTTTCTAAAAACGCATCCAGATAATTCAAATCTGATGCGTTATCCTGTAAATGCTTTTCCCGCAAAATAAAAAAATAATTGCAGATTTTCAGATTACTGCAAAAGCTCAGAAATTCTGCTTTCTCCATAGATTTTTATGCCGTTTCTGCTCAATAAATCCGCAGTTACGCCGTTTCCATCTATCTGAACATGTTTAAATGTCCCGTCATAAATTTTGCCGAAACCGCATGACGGACTTCTCTCTTTGAGAACGGCACATTCACAGCAAAAAAAACGTGCAGTTTTGAGGGCTTCCTGTGCACCTTTCATATACGGAGATGTAACATCAGCACCATTGCATGTCACAACTCTGCTGCCTGCAATTTCGGCAGGATCACGAGGTGTTGCAAGTCCACCGTAAATTTCAGGACAAAAAGGTATCAGATTATGCTTTTTCATCAAAAGCTTTACATGTTCAGAAACTTCAAAAACAGATCCGTCGTACTTACAGTGAATACCGAGCAGACATGCACTGATTAAAATGTTCATAACAATCTCCAGAATATAGTTTGAAACCTCAAATAAAACAGCCTGGACAAGAACATTAAAAATTACATCAGTTTGAGCTGACTTTAGAAAAACGATCTTATTCAGACATGTGACTTCAATGATTAAAATCAATAAGTATTTTTTTTTTAAGACGAACAGAATATTACTGAAGTTTCTAAAAAACTTCAACTTTCAAAATAACATTTAATTCCTTTTGTATTTCTTATTGAAATACTTAGAAAACTCATGATGAAAACTTTCTTTGCATGAACGGGAAATCGCAATGACTTCTTTGTCTTCCAGAATCAGATTATTTGTTGTGACACTCACAATACGACGGACATTAACAAGATAGCTTGTATGCGGCATTGCAAATCCGTCATCTTTGAGCTGTTCTTCAAGTTCCTTGAGTTTTTCACGGCTTACAAGTTTGCCATTGCCTGAATACAGCGAAGATGAAGAACTCAGCATGACAAGAGTTCCATGCCTTGCTTTTTCCAGATAGAGAATGTCATTTACCGGTATCAGGCTGGCAATTCCATCAGAAACGATTTCTATAGTTTTCTGATGTCCCCGTCTTTTCATTTCGACAAGCAGCTCATCGACAGTCCGTTTAATTTTTGCATCGTCAGAAGTTTTGATTATATATCTGTACGGCTGAACTTCAAAATGTTCGGCTTGCGGCGTGATGACGGCAGAGCAGAAACACAAAACAGCAGTTGCATTTTTCCTGCGCATTTCAACTGCAGTTTCAAAACCGCTCATGAGTTCCATCTGCATATCAAGCATAAGAAGGTCTGTTTTTTCTGTCATATCGTCAAGATATGCAATTCCGGAAGTAAATGTATGAATATTCATGGAAGAACTGTCAAATTCAGGACTTTTTTCGATATACTGTTTGAGTCTCAGTAAATCAATTTCTGTATCATCACATATAACAATATCATACATAAGATTTCACCTCTCAGAAAAAATCACATCAAACAAAAACTCTGTAAAGCCAAAAGAATATTCTCCCCTTCACTATCATTTTATCACACAAAAAAGCAAACTACATCAAAAAATTGAAGCTTCTGACTTTTGTTTCAAAAATTACAGATTTATCCGCTAAATGACATATTCAGTAAGCAAGACAAAACTTTTTTATAATATACCACTTTTCGGAAACAAAAAAAGCACATCATACTAAACGGCATTCAATTTGGCAAAAATATCACAAAAATCAAAACTGTTAACCTTGACTTTGTCCGGTTAGTTCTTGACGCAGGTATGTTTACAATGTATATTGGAAACATATTATTTATAGTATTATAAGGAGATTTTATGATTATGAAAAAATTTAAGGCAGCTTTTCTTTTTGCTGCTGTCTTTTCGGTTTTCCTTTTTACAGGATGCGGTGAAGAATCTAATATAGAAAACAAACTTATCGGTAAATGGGTAATGTCAATAGATAACGAAGAACCTCCATTACTGGCAGTTTTTAATTTTCAAAAAAATAAAGAAGGGTCAGTATCTATAACAGAAAAAAATAAAAAAAATGATGATGATGGAGTTTCAGGTAATTTTTTCTGGGAAACAAAAACATTTCCGGTTCCTGAAGAATATAAAGATACCGATTTATTGAAAAATCAGAAAAGCTATACAGAAATTTACATAAAGTCTGATGAACTGGGAAATATGGCTTATTTATATATTCCTGCAAAAAATTCAAAATTTAAAGCTGATTCATTGATGATTATAGATTCTGATGAAGGAGATGATTCACTTGTAATCATGAAGGAACTTTCCGAAGAAGGCCTTCTTTTAACTTTAAGGTCAAAAGATATAAATAATTTTCAAAATCAAGATCGTTCAAACGTAACTTTAATCAAACAATAATAAATAAGGAGATTTTATGATTATGAAAAAATTTAAGGCAGCTTTTCTTTTTGCTGCTGTCTTTTCGGTTTTCCTTTTTACAGGATGCGGTGAAGAATCTAATATAGAAAACAAACTTATCGGTAAATGGGAGGAGACAGGTCTTGATTTTTCTTCTGAAAATCTTGCTGAAAATCACAAACTAACTTTTATTTACAATTTCAGTAAGGATAAAACAGGCTCAATATCTGTAATTGACTTAAGCACAAAAGAAACTTTTGAAGATACATTTACATGGGAAGCAAAGACTTTCCCGGCTCCAGAAAACTATAAGGATATTTATTTTTTCAAGAATCAAAAGGATTATACGGAAGTTTATATAAAAGCTAATGAAATGGGAAATCGAGCTTATCTGTATGTTCCAAAAAGCAGGTCAACTTTATTAAAAGCAGATACTTTATTGCCTTTAGAAGAAATGAATGATAACAAAGATATGGGATATTTTGTAAATTTTCTTGCAGAAGCTTTTGCAAATGCTCCAGCTGATAAAGCTGACGAAGTAAAAGATTTTCCAAATTATATTATAAAAGGAATGCTTGACAGTGGATATTTTATAAGTCTTCTTTCAAAAAAATAAATGAATAAGGCTGTCCAAAACGGACAGCCTTTTTTTATCATCTAATCTTTTTTGTTATTCAGTTTTTCCGGCTTCATCTCCTGGACTCTCGGAAGGACTTCTGGATGCTGCATTCTTTTTTCTTGTTGCCGGATTATTCAGGGCTGTCTCTTTCTGCGCCAGTATTGCATACTGCTGCTTGAGGTTTTCCTTTGACATGTGTGCTTTTTCTCTCTGTTCTGCACCGTAAAGTGCCTTTCCGAGTCCGTTTGATACAGTGTCCTTTACTCCGCCGATGGCAGAACCTGGAAATGCCGAAGTTCTTGATTTCATGCTCAAAGAGTTTGCAGCAGTTCCAAGATAGCCTTCACAGCAGCACGTCCGGACAAAAAAAAGACGGACTGCAAAAGAACAGGAACGCATAACTTCCAGATCAAAACTGATTTTTTCAGAAGCACAAAAAGCATTTCTGGAAGAAAATAAGAAACTTAAATTTCGGAAACAAAAGCTCCAGGAAAAACAAAAATATGAGCTGAGTCAGTTAAAGAAAAAGAAAAAGAAAAACGGACACTGACAAAAAAATCTGCAATAATGCCGGAAAAAAGAATTTTGGCAGAATTTGCACGTTTCTTGGCAAATTTTGAGCATTTAAATTATTGACTTCTTAATTTACAGGTTATAACATTATAGATAATATTCTCTTTTTGGATGTATAGGGCTTTGCGGATTGTTATTTGTGATTGGAACGCCAGTCTGATTACAAACAAGAAAGTTATTCAGTTTTTCATAGCTGAGTAAACTTCTAGTTTTCTCCCCTCCGTTAAGTTCTATACATCCATTTTTTATGCGTCCAAACCAGCTTTATCGCAGATAAACTTCTTGAGAGCATCTTTCGGGACAAAACCGATATTATATCCTGCCATGCTGCCATTTTTCAAAACAGCGACAAACGGAATGCTTACAATGCCGAATTGTCTTGAAAGTTCTGGACATTCATCAACATCGGCTGTATAAAATGCAGCCTTTCCATTAAACTCCTCTGAAAGTTCATCTACAATCGGAGCAAGCATTTTGCAAGGGCCGCACCACTGAGCCGAAAAATCAATAACAGCCACACTGTCATTTTTTACCTGTTCAAACTCTGCATCACAGATTTTCTTTACCATAAAAAAACTCCTAAAATATCCTGCACCTCAAATCTTTATCTTAAAGGCACACATAAACTATATCCATAAGCTATGTCATTTTCTAAAAACAATTATTTTTAAAAGATGACCTCTATTTTCCTGATATATATTCAACAGCACTCAGAGCTGCAACATTTCCCTCACCGGCAGCTTTTATATATTGATAAGGTTTACCGGTAATGTCACCGCAGGCAAAACATCCTTTGATGTTTGTTTTCATCAATCTATCAACAATAACAGAAGATTTATTTTCGCTCATTTCAAGTCCCGGTACAAGCTGCGACGCTGGTACAGAATCTTTCAGGATAAATATGCCGTCAACATCATATGAAGATGTTTCACATACAAGAGACGTTGCCTTCAAACTCCCCTGTACAGACTTTGGAACATCATGTATGACTTCTATTTTGCCGCCACTCAGAGTACAACCTTCGTACATAGGAAAAAGCAGCACTTTTCCTGCAATTTCAGACAGATAAAGAACTTCTTTTTCTTCTTCACGGCTGTAACAGACTGCTGCAATCGTTTTACCCGTGTAAAAATAACCGTCACATGTAGCACAGTAACTTACGCCTCTGCCTAGAAAATCAGTTTCACCCGAAAGTGTTTTACCGGAAGAAATACCTACTGCAAGTATAACAGAAACAGCTTCATAATTATCATTTCTGCCTTGAAGTGCAAAATACTCACCCATAGCATAAATCTGTTTGATATTATCATCTTTTACAGAAATTTCCATGTCAGAAAGCTGTGACAAAAAAGCAGTCTGCATGTCATGACCGCTTGCATCCGGAAGACCAAGATAATTTTTGACTGTATGAGCTGAGCTTATTTTTCTGCTCAACTCATTTTCACCGATGAGAGTTACACTTTTTCCACGAAGTTTGAGTGTTATCGCAGCTGAAAGTCCGGCAGGACCAGTTCCGATAACTGCACAATCATAACGTTCCATATTTAAAATATACACATTTTTTCTGAAAATAGGCAATATTTCAATTCTGCAAGTTTCCATAAAAGGCAGAACGAACTGCTGCGAAAAAAATAGCCAGATTATATTTGCTTTATAAAATATTTGCTTTATAAAATATTTGCCTTGTAAAAAATAACAAAAACTATAAATGAAGCATATTCAAAAAAAGGCAAATTTTTTATATATTTTTATAGCTTCATCCTGAAAACGTAAGTTTTGTATTCTTCATCTTCCGTAGAAAACGCATCGTATCTGCCATCTTCTACAAGTTCGTAGCCGTGCGAAATGTACCAGTCAACGTTACAGTCACAGTCAGTCCAGAGATACATGTTCTTAAAGCCGCGTTCTCTGTAAAATGCCATTGTTTCGTCGAGGATTTTTTTCCCTTCGCCTGTTACAGTGCTGACAAAAAGATTTAGCTTTACGTCGTCGTCATTCATGTAAGAAAAAGTTTTACTGTCCATCATCACGAGATAGTCACGGCTAAGTTTGAGCATCATTTTTTCTTTTTCGGAGGAACTTTCATACTGTGCGTTCCACCATGACGCAGCATTGCTGTGCTCGTTTTTTCTTTCTGAAAAAGTGACTGCAAGAAGCCTGTCACCTGATGTATGCATGAACTGCATGTCATTGTCTGTACAGTTCTGCCTTACAACAGCTTCAGCATAAATACGCCGAAAGCTGTCCGTCGCTTGAGGTGGAGTCCAAATCGAAACAACGCGGTCAACAATTTGAGAAAGATATTTAAAATCAAATTTTTCCAGAAACATAACAAAAAAAATCACTGATTAAATCATTTTACTGATTTAATCAGCTACTATAGATAATCCCTAGAAACTGTAAATTCCAGAATCCTCATTCTTTTCCGAGGTTTGACAAATCCTCTTTGACATACTCAAGCTCGTCATTCAGGCTTTGAGATGTTGAGTATACATCTTCTGAAAGTTCCTTTACTTTCTGAATTGCCGTCAGCAAATGTACACCGCCTTCACTCTGCTCTGTAATGGCATTTGAGATAACAAGTTCCTGCTCTTTTACATTTGAAGAAAGCGAAACGATTTTGCCGAACTCTTTCTGTGCAGAAACAGAAGCACTAAATGAAGAATCAATAAGTGCCTTGATTTTCTTCAAAACGTCGAAAATCTTCTTTGCTTCACTTCCAGAACTCTCTGCCAGTTTACGGATTTCGTCAGCAACAACAGCAAATCCTTTACCTGTTTCGCCGGCATGAGCAGCCTCAATAGCGGCGTTCATAGCGAGAAGGTTCGTCTGTCTAGAAATATTCTGAATGACACTGCTCATTTCCTGCAGGCCCTTAGAACTTTCCTCAATAGTTGAAACAATTTTTCCAACGTTATCGATGTTTGTCTTACCAATCTCTGTAGCTTCGCTCAACTGTTTAACAGCCTCAGCGTTTTTCTCAAGAATCGTTTTAATAGAATTGATACTCTGAATCAATTCTTCTATAGAGGCTGCAGATGATGTCATATTGTCTGCCATCTCACGGGAAACGTTCATCATACTTCTCATCTGTTTTTCTGATGATTTGAGTTTCTCTACGCTGGAATCAGAAATCTTTTTAATAGTGCCGACAAGCATCTGACGCTGATTTTCTTCTTTCAAGCGTGCATCATTGTTCATGAAGTGGACACAGTTTTCAAGTTTGTTAATTCCGTTGAAAATTGCAGATGCCATCATCTGACAAGATTCGTATCCACATGCTCCGCAGTTTAATATGTCCTTATCATCAAGCTTGTGCATATCTTTGTAGATTTCTTTAATCTGCTGCTGTGTAGGAATTTTTATTTTCTGTGCATTTTTGCTCTGATCTTTATACTTGCGAGGATAAAGTCCATTCTCCCAGTATTTGTCAATCAAAGCATGTAGCTTTTTCTGGGCAGCCCTTGGCGTAACGCCCTTACCGCTCCAGTACTCAATCTGTTTATTTGCCCGTCTTTCCACATAGCCTTCTACATCATCAAGAAACATTTTGTCTGTAGTTGTAGCACTTCCAACATTACAGCCGTACTCACAGTTCAGGCAGTCAACGAGAGGATAAACAGGCTTTCCTCCGTTTTCCATTTTGGCTTCAAGATTTTTAAAATACTGATATACACCTTTACCTTCAATACGGCGTGTAATCTTGCCAGCAGCAGGTATATAACGCTTTGCAGTACGCAGAAGTCCGCCCGGTGTAGAGTACAAAACTGCTCTTTCTGCTTCCGGATTGTCATATGGTGTTTTCGGAAAAGATGAAAGATTTATATTATGATTTTCAAAATACTGTTCAAGAGATTTCATCGTTACGTTATAGTCACCGAGTCCGATATCTTCAAACTCATAAGATTTTGCATAGCACGGTGAAATAACTGCGATTTTGCAGTCTGCATATTGTTTATAATATCTCCGGATCATGCGCATAGTGTGATCCATAGGACTTCCAGTCGGAGCAAGATATTTCAGGAATTTAGGCTGATAAATTTCCATGTAGCGTACAATTGCAGGACATGGCTGTGATATAGTAAGTTCAGGATTGTTATTTTTTATATGCTCTGCATATGATTTGGTTGTGAGTTCAGCACCAAAACTGACATCAAAGACAGCTTTTACGCCGATAGACTTCAAAAAACCGTTCAGTTCAAGATCCCTGCCTTTAAAAGTAACAGCAACAGCAGGTGCAACAATGGCAATCATATGAACTTTTTTCTGAAGATCTTCAAAAAAACTTTCAGAATCGTCAAGACCGACACGGGCACCTTGTGGACAAGCTTTTATACACTGACCACATCCAATGCACAAATTTTCATCAAGCGTAACATAGTCACCGGAACCGTTGTTACAGAATTTGACAGGACAAGCTGCTATACATCGATGACAATTTGTACACTTGTCTGCAATGACCTGAATAACACCCCGTTTCATAAAACCTTCCTTAACAGCAAAAAATTCTAACCCACGTTTATTACCTTAACTTTTATTAGCTCATATACAAATTATACTATAGTATCGGTATAATGCAAACTATTATTTAGAGAGTCTCCAAAAATTACAAATTGTTCGAATTTAAAATCACATATTCTGAGAAAATTTTGCAGTCAAAAAATATAAAAATGAACACAATTTTTGGAAAACTTCGATTGATATGAACTTCGGTGTATGCCAGACAACTCAGACAGCGAAAAATTTTGATATTGAGTCAGTTCTCACTGTCAAAAATCGCTTTTCTTTCTATGAATTTACCGTACTGATTTTTCCACTGTAAATGATAATCGCTGGAATCATATCTTTCAAGAGCTTCGCTTTCCATATCAAGAATAATCATCATGTCATAGCGATTCGGACGATGTACAATATTTGTCTTGATTTCAAGTCCATGTATTCCATCCATGCAAAGAGCTTTTTCGAACAATGTTCTGATTTCTGGTTCAATTACGCTGACTTTTGGAGCAGAACTATTAAATTTTACAATAATGTGATGTTTCATAAAATAATTATACAATGAGAAAAATAAATGTCGAGTAATAACAAACAGAAACATCATAAAAATCCACTTTCCCATAAAAAAATACACACATCCTGCATGGATGTAAATACGCAAAAAAAACTAATCCACTGATTCATAAAAACACACTTTTCCACAAGTTCAGGTTCAGAATAAATCCACAAGCCAAATTCCATTTTCCACAGTATTTACGTACATTGCAATAAACTTTACATAAACAAGTCACAACTTTATACACAACAAAATCACAGTTATTTACACATTCAAAGTATATCATAATCAAAAATAAAGCATACTATATGCTGATAACAAGTATAGTATATGTTAAAATATTGTATAAAATTATACTTAATTTATGCATAACATATACAGATAAAATGCATAAACTATTTTTGAATCAAGTATAATGTTACACATGTTATAAGCATGCGTAATATTAAGATTAAGTATAGTATTATAATCATAGACGAAATAAGATTGTTATGTTATAATGATTTTCATTATGGAAGG
>JAZQQW010000093.1:0-24509 GCA_045629255.1 Treponema sp. | reverse complement strand
TCGTAGAGAATCATTACAAAGGCAGTCTATATCTTTTGTTTTTATTTTGCAATATGATTTTAAGTTTTTTTTATCAGTCAGCTTTATGAGTGTTATACAGCCGGCTTTATAAGTGTTGTACAGCTAGCTTTATAAAACCTTTTCCTTTAGTAGAAAAGGTTCTTTTCCATCAGTAGACAAAAACCTTTTCCCTCAGTAGAAAAGGTTCTTGTCTATTGGCAGACATGAATCTTTTCTTTTAACTGAATGTCATGTTTTGGAACAAAACTCTCTCTTACGGCTGATGAATTGCATGTAGAATTAGATTGTCGAAGGCAAGCTCAGTATGACAGGCTTTGGTTTGGGAGACTGATGTTTTTATGGTCGTTCAGTGCAATAGAGGCTGTGAATTTTATAATTCGACATCCAGGCTATATAGATTATTGATTTTCTTCCAGAGTAAAGCCTGTTATATCGTGTCCTGGATAAACTTTTGTGTGTTTCGGGATAGTTTTGTATATGCGTTCAAGGCTTTTGTTCATGTCTGCATCGTTTCCACCTGCAAGATCTGTCCTGCCATACGAATGGAAGAATATTGTATCTCCAGAAATGAGTAAGCCTTCTTTTTCATTATAAAGGCATACGGAACCTTTAGTATGTCCTGGTGTTTCTAAGATTGTCCATCCAAAAATCTCATTTCCATCTTCCAGAAATTCATCTGGGGCGGGAAGATTACTTACAGATGGAATAAACTCAGAAAATCCCATAGCGTCCAATGTTTGGCTTTGCTTTTTTCTGCCTGACTCTCCGATGCAGTCTGCGTCTTTTTTGTTTATGTAGATTTTTATGTCAGGAAAGTTTTCTTTGAGGGTGGTGAGACCTGCAATGTGATCAAAGTGTCCGTGTGTCAGAATTATGGCGACCGGCTCCAGTGATTTCTCTTTGAGATAGTGGACAATTATGTCTTTGTCGCATGAAAAATCACAGCATGCCGGATCTACGATAAAAACTTTATTTTTGCTGTTTGAATCGCCAGGCTCTTCCAGTGTAACAATTAGAGTGTTTACACGGAGAGGGCCTGTTTTTATTACATCAATCAATATGCTGCACCTGTGCCGAAGTGTGACTTTACCTGTCCGTCATCAGTTGTCTCTGAATATGGTGTCTGAGAGGATGATGAGTCACCTGTCGAAATCTTTGACTGCTGTGCTGCAAATGCACTCTGTTCTTCGCTGATTTTTGAAGATTCACTGTGTTCAATAACACCGTGAGATTCGTTTGAAACATTTGCAGGAATCTTGTCCTCGTCCAAAGGCTGCTGGTTCTGTGGTTCAGACATTGAATCTGCTGCGATTGAGTGTGCGCGAGGTGCATCTTTTTCTGAGCTGCTGTCGTCTGCAGAGTCCGGCTTCTTTTGTGAATAGCTTACGCTGATTTTTCTTCCGCGGTAATCATAGCCATTGAGGGCAGAGATTACTTTTTCGCAGTCTTCTGTAAAAAGCTGGACAAATGAATAGTTTGCGAGTACACGGATTTCTCCGATTCTGTCTCTCTGAAGGCCTGCAACACTGATCAGGATGCCGATAAGGTCTCTCGGGAATACACGGCGGTTTCTGCCGATGCTGATGAATATTGTAGAAGCTGCTGACGGATCAATCTGTACTCTTGGAGCTTTTTCCGGTCTCTCGCTTTTTTCTGCTCTTTCTGATGAGCGTGAAGAATTTCTTTCAAATTTTGAAGAACGTTCTGAGCGTTCTGAATTTCTGTCTCTATCGTGGCTCTTGTCTTTGTCATGACCATATCTTGAGCGTGGTGAAATGGCAGAAGCTGCCTGCTTAACCAAAAGGGCAGCAACATACTTTCTGCGTGAAAAAGGTACATTCTGTGAATAAAGTTTTTTAATTACTTTAAAAGCATCGATATCTGCTTGAGTTGCGTTGTCTACACGTGAAACTGCATCTTTCAAAAATGCTGCAATCTGCTCTTCGTTGAGTGTGTTATTGTTGTTGTACATAAAAAGCTCCTTAAAAACTGACTTCTGCTAAGTCCGCAAGGTATCCAGAGCCAAGCCTGTCAAATCCATAGCGGGCAAGCAACGGCTCCATTGATTGTGGAACAATTGTGTTTGATATAATTACCCATTGAATTCCGCGTTTTTTTAGGTGAGACAGACTTTTGGAAATCAACTCTTTTCCTATCCCGAGACCGCGGAAATTCTGTAATACAAAGAAATCGGTAAGAGTAACCGTTGTCTTTGCTGAGGACGGACAGAAAGAAACTAAAAAGCATCCTGAAAATTCATCCGATTGAGTTCGGCACACAAAACCGAACTTGTTCTCTGAATCGGCATAAGTAGACAGCTTTTTCCACAAAAAAGCCATAGCGTCGCCTACTTCAAAAGAAAACTTTCTTCTGTATTCTTCTGCCACAAAACCGCATCCGTTTTCTATATCATCCCTGTCCTTTGAAGGATCATATTCATGGAAAACAAAATCATCCTGAACAAGCTCTTCTGTATCGTCTGTATCTTCAAAATCAGAAATAGAAAGCTTTTCAAGACCCCATGACTCACGCAATGCGTTGTACCATTCCATAAGGCGATTTTTCATTGTTTTATCTTTCTGGATAAAAAATAACCGCTCAACTTCAGGGTACGCTTTTATAACATCTTTAAATCTTCTAAATACCCCCCTTCCACTGCTAAGCACCTGCTTCAAATCCTCTCGTGCAAGCGGCGAATGCAAACTATTCGTAAAGCTGCGCAATAATTCAAATCCGTCATCGCTTGTCCACTTAGGAATGCAGTAAAACTGTTCTTCTTTTTGGTTCAGGGAATCAATGTCCTGGTCTGAGTCTATCACTATGCTCTTTGCTGCATCAACGAGCCATATGTGATTTTGATTTTCCATGCAGTACAGAATTTCATCTGCGAGAGAATCTGTCAGCTCAAAGACCATAAGTGATTCCTAGTTAAGATCTGAACGTTTTGAAATAACTCTGCTGATAAGACCGTAAGAAACAGCTTCATCAGCAACAAGCCAGTAATCTCTGTCTGTGTCTTTTGTGACTTTGTCCAGAGGTGTGCCTGTTTCTTCAGCGATTATTTCGTTGATTTTTGTCTTTGTCTTACCAATCTCGATAGCGTGAATCTCAATGTCTGTTGCAACACCTTTCATGCCGCTTGATGGCTGGTGAATGAGATAGTGGCTGTGCGGAAGTCCGAGACGTCTTTCCTTTGGTGCTGCAAGCAGGATAAGAGCTGCTGCGCTTGCAACAAGACCCATGCCGATTGTGTAAACTGGTGCATTTACAAAACGGATTGCATCAAAAATTGCGAAACCAGCTTCAACATCTCCGCCTGGTGAATCTATGTAAATATAGATAGGCTTGTCGTTGTCTGCTTCAAGAATCAAAAGCTGTCTGATAATCTTTTCTGCATTGTCTTCGTTGATTTCTCCGCTCAGGAGAATCTGACGTGTTTTAAGGAATTTTTCTGCAAGAGGATCCGGAACATCACTCTTTTTCTTTTCGTCCTGTTCTTCATCTTCAAGACGTATATTGTTTAATAAATTGCTCAATTTTGTCTCCAAAATCAATGTTCTATGGGTAATAATGATACTAAAAAAATGTGAAATTGTCCACAAAAGTTTTTTTGACTGTCATTATTTGTTTAAATGTCTTTATCTTTTTAAGACTATTTAACGGTCGATTCAGTTATTTTCTTCTTACCCCATTCTTGAATGAGTTTCTGAGGATCTTTTGCTGTCAGAAGTTTTGCAAAAAGTTTTGTACTTTCCTGAAAAACAAGGGAAAGTGCTATGCTTTCGTCTGAAGAAAAGTTTCCCAGAACGTAATCTGCAACACCGCCGTTTGCAGGTTTGCCGACGCCGAACCTTAGCCGCCAGAAATCTGCTGTTCCGAGGACGTTTTTGGTTGAACGGAGTCCGTTGTGTCCGCCGAGTCCACCTGACCATTTGAGGCTCACTGTGCCGAGCGGAAGTTCTATTTCATCGTGTACTACAAGTATGTTTTCGTTTGGAATCTTAAAAAAATGTGCAGCTTCTCCGATTGCATCTCCGCTCAGGTTCATGTATGTCATAGGCTTCATGAAATACAGCTTTTTTGGTGCGTCCTGAGGAATTGGCAGAGAACCGTTGTCTCTCTGCTTGATTAAACCGCTGTCTTTCAGATAATTTGCAAACTGCTCATAATCTACTGCACAGAATGCGCTTTTGTATTTACTGCTCCAGCTGAACTTTGAAGAAAAGGGCAGGCTTTCTTCAAAAAGCCATGCGGTATTATGCCTTGTATGTTCGTACTCACGACCATAGTTTCCCAGAAATGCTATCAGTTCTATCATAAAAAATCCTTAACATTTTAAAATATGCGGTGTGTAAAATATCATCAGTGTACATGATGAGTGTAAAACTTTAGCGTCTGCCGAATGCTTCAAGGTTTGCAAGACCTCGTTTGAACTGCGGAATTCTTGCACAGGCTGTTGTGTTCAGAGGGGAGGTTTCTCCTCTCTTGAGGAAGTGATATGCAACACCTGCTATCATAGCTCCGTTGTCACCGCAAAGCTTGAGAGGTGGGAAGATGCACTTGATTTCCGTGTGTTCTGCAAGCATTGCACGCAGCCTTGAGTTTGCTGCAACGCCGCCGCCTGCGACGACAGTTGTAAGTCCTGTATCTTTGACGGCACGGAGCAGACGTGAGACAAGTGTTTTGCATGCAGTTTCCTGGAAAGATGCAGCAATGTTTTCTACAGATTTTTCGTATCCTTCGTTGAGAAATGCATCTGCCTGATGGATAACCGCTGTCTTGAGGCCCGAGAACGACATGTCATAACGGTGGTCGTCACCTTTGTCGATTTTTGGCATGGGAAAGGAAAATGCTTTCGGGTCACCTTTTTGAGCGAGTTTGTCGATTATGACTCCTCCCGGATAGCCCAGGTCGTAAAACTTTGACACTTTGTCAAAAGCTTCTCCGACACTGTCGTCTATTGTTGTGCCAAGAATTTCGAGGTTATCAAAAGAATTTACTTTTGCAATGATGCTGTGTCCGCCGCTTACAAGAAGTCCGATATACGGGTACTGAATGTCATTCTGCAGATGAGCTGCGTACATATGTCCAAGCATGTGGTTTACTGCATAAAACGGCTTGCCGCATGCCCATGCCAGAGTTTTGCCGAATGTCAGACCGACAAGCAGAGAACCCATTAATCCAGGTCTGTTTGTAGCGGCTATGGCGTCGACATCGTCCAGAGTCATGTTTGCTTCTGTCAGAGCCTGCCTTACAACCGGCAGAATCCATTCTGCGTGTTTGCGGCTGGCTATTTCCGGAACAACGCCTTTGTAAATCTGGTGAAACGGAATCTGAGTTGCAACAACATTGCTTATGATTGTGTGACCGTCTTCTACGATAGCGCAGGCTGTTTCGTCACAGGAACTTTCTATGCCCAAAACTTTCATGGTAAACCTCTGTTTGAAAAAAAATGGCTGCTGCAAAAAAAACAGCAAAAAACGGGGATGAATAATAAGGCTAAATCATAGCGTCATCCAGAACTTGATTCAGAATCTCACTCTAAACCTGGAGAGATGCTTCATCAAGCTCAGCACGACGGATGCTTATTATATAGCCCCTTAGGAAAGTCTCAGAAAATTAATTTTCCAAAGATATTCTTAATATAACGCAGACGAAAATGCGAATTTGTATCCTTTTTGAATCAAATACGGATACATGTCTAAAAGCAATGTTGGCAATATGTCAGCTGATTTATCCGCGTGTCCAATTATTATAGCTTTTCCGTTTTTATTTGCAAGAGTAAGAGCCTGATAAATTTGCTTGAGAATTGCATTTGTGTCAACTACATTGTCAAGAAATACATCTCTCTGTTCGATATGCATGCCGAGCTTTGCGCCTTCCTGTTCAGATTTCGTTTTTGCAGTCGTTCTTGAGTCAAGGAAAAATAAACCGCATTCCTTTGTGACTTCCAGGACAACTTTTATAAGTTCTGCATCTTCTGTAATCAGTGAGCCTTCATGGTTATTTACGCCTTTGACATTTGGCCCGAGTTCCATAATATTTTCTGTTAAAAGATTCTTGATTTGCTCAGCTGTCATATCCGGCATGATACCGCCGGGTCCCGGCCAGATGTTTTTGTTAGAAGCCTGCATCGGCTGATGAAGCAGAAGTTCTTTATTTGCTTCTGCAACAAGATTTGCGCACAGTGCTGTTTCCGGCACTTTCGGAAGAACTGCAATTGTGAGGGGAAACGGCAGATTGAGATAAGGGATGAGCGTTTCTGCGCTGTGACCTGCATCATCTATGATAAACACGAGAGTTGCGCCGTTTGCAGCCTGAGGTATATCATACTTTGCGCTGCCGGAAGATTTTTTTGATCGAAGTGATATTTGTACAGCATCCGGAGAATCTTCTGTTTTTGTGCTGTAGGTTCTGGATTCGATGTCTGTATCGCCGGAAGTAACTTTTGCAGGTGCAGAATTTTCATTTTTATTGTCTTCTGGCAGTTCTACCGGAACAGGATGTATTTGAAAGATATCTGAAGATTTTTCAGCCGAACTTTGCTTTGCTGGAATGTTGTCTTCTGATGTTGACTTTTGTGGTGGAGTCTGTGTCTGTTTGGTGCTGTCCTCTGATATTGCAGCTGGTTTTGCATTTTGTTTTTGTGAGTTTTCCTGATATGGAGATTCAAATAGTGTGTTGATGAAAAGATAAACTACACTTAACACGAGTATAACAGCTGCCGCGATAAAAACACTTTTGGTATCGAGTTTTACTTTGGGAGATTTTCTTTTGCGGCGGCTGTTCTTTTTTCTTGTAGGCATGAATAATATATTATAGAAGAAAGAAGATAAATTCAACTTTTGCAGGCTGCCAAAACCGGATGAATTTCGATACGTTAAAGCAAAAATCAGGCATTTGTGTATTTGTTGAAATTTGACCTATTAAAATTTATAGAATATAATTAAATTCGTATGAACGAGGATAAAAAACAACTCATTTTGAGATATGTATTGTATTCTCTTTTGATTTTTGTCCTGGTTGTCAGTGCTTTTGTAATGGCAAAATCAAAAAATGCCTCAAAGGTTGCTGTTATAACAGAACCTGCAAGACAGTACAATACAGGCTGGTACTATCTGAATGAGCATGGCGAGAAAACTTTGATAAAATCTCTGCCTGCTGAAATTCCATGTCTTATGGGTGAATCTGCCAGCATTTATCATGATTATGTAGCTTTTGAAGATAAATATTTTTCTTTTTATACACATCATCAGAATGCAAAAGTTTATTTAAATGGTATAGAACTTTATACTTTTGAAGTGACAAATAAACCTGACTGGATAAAAAGTTTCCGTGCATTTTATCATTTCGTAAAGCTTCCTGCTGTAAACGACGGTATAATAAGGCTTGAACTGACATCACTTGTTTCGGGGCACGAAGGCGAGTTTTCGAATATTTACATTGATGATAAAGCGAAGATTCTGTACAGGTATGTTTCTGACCGTCTGGATAAGCTTTTACTGGGAGCTGTGCTGTTTGTCTTTGGAATTGTTGTTTTGATTCTGGGCGTCATCTTTCTGATGAATTCTTCAGGTCATAACAAAACTCTTGTTCATATAGCCATGCTTGCAATATTTACAGGTGCATGGCAGCTTGAGGAATCCAGGAGCCTGCAGTTTTTTATAGGCAGCCAGTCTTTTCACTGGTGCATGGAGTACATGCTTCAGTACTGTGTTTTGTACAGTGCGCTTTTACTTATCAGTGACATAACATCTGTTTCAATGCAGAAGTTTACGTTTATTTTTTCACGTGCAATGATATTTATGTCCGTATTCCAGATGATTTTGCAATTTACGGGCATTCTGCAGATTACACAAACGGCAATACTTTTGTATCTGATGTTTTTCAGCTGCTGTGTGTACATGATTATCCTGATTATCACGTGTATAAAATTCAGTACGCGTATTATGCGATTGATATTTGTTGCATTTATGTGCGTAAGTTCTGCTATTATTTGTGCAATAATGTTTTTCAGGAGCAATCCAAACTCCAGTTTTCAGGACGGACAGCTTACGATAGCTTTGAGTTGTCTGTTTTTTTCCCTGTCCATTATTGTATATCAGAAAACTCTGGAAGAGTTCGAAAAAATTCACGAGTCCGAGTTGTACCAGAAGCTTGCTCTGGTGGACTTTAATACAGGTGTCGCAAGCAAAACTGCGTGGTTCTATCTTACGGAAAAGTTCGATTTTTCAAAACATGAAAATCAGTCTTACTGTCTGATTCTGTTTGATATGAACAACCTGAAAAAACTTAACGATACTTATGGCCATATTATTGGTGATAAGGTAATTAATTCATTCTGTAACTGTATGAAAAAAGCTTTTTATGACTGCGGAAGTATTTACAGAATTGGAGGAGACGAGTTTATCTGCCTGCTGGAAAATGTAAGCGAGGAAAAAGTCCGTAAACTATTGGGTATATTCGACGAACTTGTAAATACACAGACTGATACAGAACTTAAATTTACAGTTGCATATGGATGGTGTATGTTTGTGCCGAAATCTAGTGCTGATTTTATAAAGGCACAGCAGACTGCTGATGCTCAGATGTACGAAAATAAACGAAAAATGAAAGAACTTCTGAGCAGCCGTATCGAATGAAAATAAAAGACTTTTGTAAAAATATCAGTTTTCATGAGTCAACTTTAAAACCCGTATCTATATCTGATTGAATAAATGCCGTTACTGTGCTAGATTTAAGTATGAAAGTCGCAATTTTTTTAGGTTCAAAGTCAGACTCAGATACAATGAAAAAATCTGCCGATGTTCTCAAGGAATTCGGTGTTGATTATAAAGCCTATATTATTTCTGCACATCGTGCAGGTGATTTGCTTGTCAAAACAATCAGACAGGTAGAAAACGAAGGCTGTGAAGTTATCATTGCCGGAGCCGGTTTGAGCGCAGCTCTTCCTGGTGTTATTGCAAGCCGCACAGTGCTTCCTGTTGTTGGAGTTCCTCTGGAATGCATCAATCCTGGAAAATCAAACGGACTTGCTGGTATTGACTCTCTTCTTTCTATTGTGCAGATGCCGCCAAAGATTCCTGTAGCAACTGTTGGAATCGGCAATGCAAAAAATGCAGCATATCTTGCCCTTCAAATTCTTGGTATAAAATATCCTGATATTAAGCAGAAACTGACAGATTTCCGCAAGACAATGGTCGCTGAAGCAGAAGCTGAGGGCGGCGCTGGTTTTGAGTTTTAAAAAATAAAGTTATCTCTGAAAATATTGTTTTTAGAGATGGCATAAACAAAGGACACATCTAAATCGATGGATGAGTTTAAGGCCGCTGAGTTAATCTGGTTTTAAACATCGCATTTTAAATGTAGCCTGATTTTCATAAGGCGTCAGGAGAGAGTGTACTGATGATAAAATGCTGTAGCAACATTTTGGCACATGACGATGACAAATTGCATGAAGAATGCGGTGTTGTTGGAATTTATTTGAAGCAGCCTTCCGAATGCAAGTCTGCTGACACGGAAGCCGAAAAAGTTTCTGAACAGGAGCTTGTTCCGCCGGATGTGCAGAATGCAGAGCAGAACGGATTCGCAGCTGCGGCGCAGGCGTATTATGCGCTTCTTGCACTGCAGCACAGAGGTCAGGATAGTGCTGGTATCGCAGTAAGCGACGGCAGTAGTATTTCGGTTCATAAAGCAATGGGCATTGCAAGTGAAGTCTTTGACCAGGAAAATCTGTCTTCCCTTAAAGGCCATATTGCATGTGCTCATGTTCGCTATGCTTCATCCAAAAAAGCGTCTGTAGAAAATGCACAGCCGATGGTTCAGACATTTAAGCTTGGCGGCATTGCTGTTGCTCATAATGGAAAACTTGTAAATTACAAGCAGCTTCGTGCAGGGTTTGAAGAAAGCGGTGAAACTTTTGTTTCTTCAAGCGATACGGAAGTTATCATTAAACTTATATCAAAATCATACAGAAAAGGTCTTGAGCGTGCTCTTGCAGATGCTATTCAGATGATGAAGGGATCTTTTGCTCTCGTTGTAATGACCGAAAAATGCCTGATTGGCGCCCGTGATATAAATGGCATGAGGCCTCTTTGTCTTGGAAAGATAAAGAACGGCTGGATTTTAGCAAGTGAAAGCTGTGCAATTGATGCAGTCAATGGAACTTATGTACGTGATATCCAGCCTGGTGAAATTGTCATAATTAATGAAGATGGTGTGCTTTCTTTCCAGTTCGGAGAGCGTACGGCAAAGAGAACTTGCGTATTTGAGTATATCTTTTTTGCCCGTCCAGACAGTGTCATTGATGGAATTCCTGTATCACGAGCCCGCCGTAAGATGGGTGCGTGTCTTGCACGTGAAAACCCGGTACCTGCCGATGTCGTTATCGGAGTTCCTGATTCTGGCTTGAATGCAGCTCTTGGATATGCCCAGGAATCATGTATACCGTATGCTATGGGTATCGTTAAGAATAAATATATCGGGCGGGCTTTTATTGCACCGACACAGCGCGAAAGGGAAAATATGGTTTTTGTAAAAATGAATGCTGTGCCATCTGTAGTAAAAGGTAAACGTGTTGTTGTCATAGATGATTCTATTGTTCGTGGAACAACAAGCCGTCGCCTGGTACAGATATTGCGGCGAGCAGGTGCAAAGCAGGTGCATTTCCGCATTTCTTCGCCGCCTGTCAAGTTTCCGTGTTATTTCGGCATAAATACACCGGCAGAAGGAGAACTGATTTCCAGCAGTCATAACGTTGAACAGATTTGCCGTGAAATTGGTGCTGATTCCCTTGCTTTTATCAGCGCACAGGGAATGCTTGATGCCTGTCGTGAATGCAATCCTGATCAGTTTGGTTTCTGTGATGGATGCTTCACCGGTGAATATCCGATGTCTGTTTCCGGAGAATAAGTCATACCGGAAATGCCGATGGCAGTACATTGCATACTGCCAGTTTTGAGGGCTATTGAAAAACTTTTTTAATAGTTCTTTCTATATTAAACTGTTTTTAATTTATTGTAGGAGTTTTTTTATATGTCAGATTCTGAGAAGAAAGTCGTTGATTACAAGAAGGCCGGCGTTGATGTAAATGAGGGCTACAAAGCTGTAGACAAGTACAGAAAGCAGGCTGAACGTGCTCGTATACCTGGTCAGCTCACAGATCTTGGAGCTTTCAACGGTATGTTTGCAGTTCCAAAGGGAATGAAGACTCCTGTTATGGTCAGCGGAACAGACGGCGTAGGTACAAAGCTTGATATCGCTTTTAAGATGCAGAAATATGACACAGTCGGTATTGACTGTGTTGCTATGAGCGTAAATGATATTCTTTGTTCTGGTGTTCAGACGAACTTCTTCCTGGATTACATTGCATGTGGAAAGCTTGATTCAAAGATTGCTGGTGAACTTGTAAAAGGTGTAACTGACGGATGTCTGCAGACTGGCTGTGCCCTGCTTGGTGGAGAAACAGCAGAAATGCCTGACTTCTACGATGATGGCAAATATGACCTTGCAGGTTTCGGCGTCGGCGTTGAAGATCAGAAGAATATCATTGACGGTTCAAAAATCAAGGAAGGTGATATTCTTATTGGTCTTTCTTCTACAGGACCTCACTCAAACGGCTATTCTCTTATCCGTCGTCTTGTTACGGATTTCAATGAGCCTTTCATGGTAAAGGGTAAGCCTTCAAAGAAGACAATCGGTGAAGTTCTTCTTACACCTACACGTATATATGTAAAACCTGTTATGGAAGTCCTTGCAGAGTTCCGTAAGTCTGTTCATGGTATGGTTCACGTAACTGGCGGCGGATTCTATGAGAATCTGCCTCGTATGTATCCTCATGCAGAAAAAGGCGAAAAGCAGCTCTGTTCTGTAATCAAGAAGGGAAGCTGGAAAATTCCTGCAATTTTCGATGAACTTGTCCGCCGTGGAGCAGATCCGGACAATGTATATTCAACATTCAATATGGGAATTGGATTTGTTCTGGCAGTCAGCAAGAAGGATGCTCCTGCAATTCTTCAGATGTTTAATGATAACTCAAAGAAATACAAGCTCAAGGGTGCTGATAATATGGTTGCCTACCAGATTGGTTATGTCGGACATACTGACAAAGCCATCAAGGGAGAATTTAAAGGCAACAAAGCTATGACACGCTTTGAGGAATAGTATGAATATTGCTGTTTTAGTTTCTGGCGGTGGAACAAATCTGCAGGCTCTTATCGACTATGAAAAGGCAACAGCCGGCTGCCCGTATCATATCGTACTGGTTGTTTCTAACACAAAGAATGCGTATGCATTGCAGCGTGCAAAAGATGCCGGAATTCCTGCGGAAATAAGAAGTCCGTATTCTGTGCTTGGCGCTGAAAAAGCAAAACTTGCAGACAGAGACGAAAAGCGTATGGCTATTTCTGATGCAATTCTTGCTTTGTGCCGTGAGTACAAAGCAGATGCGATAGTTCTTGCCGGTTATCTTTCTGTTTTGGGCGGAGAGATTATCAGTGTATATAAGGATAAGATTGTAAACCTGCATCCGGCACTGCTGCCAAAGTTCGGCGGGGTTGGAATGTGGGGACATAATGTCCATGAAGCTGTTCTTGCAGCTGGTGAAAAAGAAAGCGGCTGTACTGTGCACCTTGTAGATTCAGGCTGTGATACAGGAAAAATTCTCGTGCAGAAAAAAGTTCCTGTCATGCCTGGTGATACACCGGATACACTCTATGAACGTATTGCACCACATGAACATGATGCGCTGATAGAAGGCGTGTGTATGCTTGCCCGAATGTAATCGGATTTATAAACTCTGAAATTGTTCATTATGAATACAAAGGCAGCTGAATGTCGGATGAGGTACATGGACTTCCGGTATTCAGCTGCCTTGTTTTTTTTGAAATGCTGTTTATGCTACGTTGATTGCGATTTTTCTTTCAGCAGCGTTTGGCTTTTTGCCGATTGCAACTTTGAGTACGCCGTTTTTGAAAGTTGCATTTACATCATCAGAGTTGATGTCTTTTGGCATTGTAAAGCTTCTCTTGAACTGTGAAGTTTTGCGTTCTCTGATGAGCCATGTGCAGTCTGAAGCTTTTGTTTCTTCTTTCTGAGTTTCTGCTTGTTTGACAGAGGAAATTGTCAGAATGTCGTCTTTGAGACTGATTTCCACATCATTTTCTGTTCTTCCAGGCAGATCCATAGAAAGAACATAACCTGTTTTGTTTTCTGTTACATCTACACTTGGAACCTGAGAGCGCTGTGCGTAGTAAGTTGGGAATGTGTAGCCGTCATCGTTAAAAAGTGTGTTGAAAAGTGAAAGTTCGTTCATATTGTTTCCTCCAAAAGAGTTTTGAATAAAGTTTTTTTTGTACAGGATTTTTTCTGTACACTATACATAAAGCAAATAGCGTGCCAATTTTCAAAAAAAAATTAAACTTTGAAATTTATTTTTGATTCAGATAAAGTGCTTTCTGGAGTCGTTTTACATCTTCTATCGTTGAAATTACAGTGTTAAAAACTGTCATTATATAGAAGAAATAATAATTTCATTGGATATGAGGAACATGTAAATGTCAGTTTTGATATAAATCTTATGAATGAAAATGTCCTGATTTTTGCACAAAAAAGAAAATGTGTGGTACTTTTTGACTCACTTTGATGTACATAAATCAGCGAATGGAGCATAAAAGCTCTGTAGAAAATATCGCATTTTTAAGTTACCTCTAAAATTTCAATTATTTAAGACTTTTATATGAAAAAGTGTCTGTCTGCTCTAACTTTACAGTTCATAAACCATGGAGTATAATTAATAGCTTGAAGTATGGTAGAAAAAGTTTGTAGCTCGGTTTTGCAGAATTTACTTTGTTCTTTTAAGAATTATTACAATATAAAGACTGATTCTGTTGCAGATCCGTTTATAGCAGAAGCGGAATTTCATTCTCATGAGGAGCAGTATTTTCTCGTGCGTCCGGCAAAACTTTCTGACATCGACAGTGCAGAGTATATTTTTTTTGCAGAGGAAAGTCTGCTGTCTTTGCAGCGCCTTGCAGAACTTGACAGTCTTGCATGGGAATCAGGGCTTTCGCGGGTAAAGCCATATTATGGTCATCGCAACACAGATGTGTCTCTTATTGTTGTTACTGATGGTTTTTGTGCAGATGAAAAGGAATTTGCACGGACTGTCCGTAAGACAAAACATTACAAGTCATATAAGTGGAGTTTATACGGCTGGAGTAATTATAGACTTGCAGTTTATGATGTGAAATCTGGAAAAGTATATACAAATTCTTTTGGGACAAGCCTTAAAAAAGTTTTTGCAAATAATCAGGCTTTGCTTCAAAAACAGTATCTTTCATGAAGATTGAGGGGAAATAAAACTCCAGTCTGGCGATATCTGGAATCGTTTTAATATGGCAATTCTAAGTACGCCAGGCATTGCATTGACAGTTTCTGTAAATGCTTTTTCGTTTTCAAAGAAGTCTTTAAAAATATGTGTTTTAGAGACTCTCTATAAAAAAGTTTTTAGGAGGAAAAACTCAAATGACAGCATTATTTATAATTATTGCTGCAATCGCTTTGCTTTTCTGTGGATATGTTTTCTACGGATCATGGCTTGCAAAGCAGTGGGGAATTGACCCTGCAAAGAAAACACCAGCTGTAGAAAAGAACGATGGTGTTGATTACGTGGCTGCAAAGCCGGCTGTTTTGATGGGACATCACTTCTCTTCAATTGCTGGTGCAGGTCCAATTAACGGACCAATTCAGGCTGCTGTGTTTGGATGGATTCCTGTATTCTTGTGGTGTGTCATAGGAGGAATCTTCTTTGGCGGATTGCAGGATTTTGGTTCTTTGTTTGCATCTGTTCGTCATGACGGAAAGTCTGTCGGTGAGATTATCAAAGATTCTATGGGTCCAAAAGCAAAGAAACTCTTCATCGTGTTTGCTCTGCTTGTTCTCATTCTTGTTATCGCTTCATTCGTTAACGTTGTCGCCGGAACATTTATGACAGTTGCAAAAGATGCAACTCAGTTTGGTTTTGCCGGTGCTCCAACAAATAACCAGACAACAGCAATGATTTCTTTGCTCTTTATTGTTTTGGCTGTTATTTACGGTACCATCACAAATAAATGCGGACTCAAGACTCTGCCGGCAACAATTATCGGTATTGCAGGTATTGTTTTCATCGTATTTATTGGTCTTAATTGCGGTTTCGCCATGGGCCGTACAGCTTGGATTGTATTCATCGGTATTTATATCGCAGTTGCTTCTTTGATTCCTGTATGGATTATGCTCCAGCCTCGCGATTATCTTTCATCATTCCTTCTTTACGCAATGATGATTGTTGCTGTTGCTGGTATTATTTTCAGTGCATTTACTGGAACTGCAACTTTCTCAATTCCTGCATTTAACGGAGCGAAAGCTTCTACAATGTTCCCGACATTGTTTATTACAGTTGCATGTGGTGCTTGTTCTGGTTTCCATTCATTGATTTCTACGGGAACATCTTCAAAGCAGCTCGACAATGAGAAGAATGCAAAAGCTATCGGTTACGGTTCAATGCTTATCGAATCTGCACTCGGTATCATTTCTTTGATTGCTGTCGGCATGGTTTATACAAAGTGGACAGAAAAGGGATTCGGTTCACCTTCCGCAGCTTTCGGTGCTGGTATTGCTGTTATGTTCGGACCTGAGGGTTCTAAAGTATACAATACAATCAATGCTCTTCTTACTCTTGCAGTTTCTGTATTCGCTCTCACATCTCTTGATACTGGTACACGCTTGAGCCGCTTTATGTTTGCTGAGCTGTTCCTTAAAGACAGTGAAAAGTCTTGGAAAGATGCTTCCGGTATCCGCAAGGTTTTGACACATCCGTTGTGTGGAACTGCAATCATGGTTCTCATCGGCTGTATCCTCGGCGGATTGAGCTTGAGCCAGATCTGGGGCTTGTTCGGTGCTGCAAACCAGCTTTTGGCAGGTATTGCTTTGATGGCTGTAGCTGCATGGCTCGGCGAAGTCGGCAAGAACAACAAGATGTTCTTTATTCCTATGATTTTCATGCTCTGTGCAACAATTACAAGCTTGATTCTGACAGTTATTTCAAAGCTTAAGGGTTTTGCTTCTGGTGAAATGGCTTGGGGTAACTGGTTCCAGTTTATCTTTGCTCTTGCTATGGTTGTGCTTGCTGTTATCCTCGTTATCGAGGGAATCAAGACATTCTCAAAGCAGGCTAAGAAGGCATAAGTTTTGATTTTGTGTACCTTCTGAAAATTTCTGTTTTGGAAGGTATTCTTGATAAAAATTGTATAACCCGCTGTACATCTGAGTGTAATTTTTGCAGTTTATGATGTTCGGCGGGTTTTGTTTTTTTACTTCAGCTTGCGTGGCATTTTATCCCGGCGGGAGTGGTATTGGCATTCCGGTGTTTTTCCTCATTGTATTAAGCGTTTATTTTCTATATAATACGCTCTATGAAAGTTTCTCAAATTCCTTTACATACATTGCGCGAGGCACCTGCCGAGGCAACAATATCAAGCCATCAGCTTATGATGAGAGCTGATTTAATCAGAAAATTAGGTAACGGCCTTTATACATATATGCCGCTTGGTCTTCGTTCATATCGCAAGCTTGAGCGTATAATAAAAGAAGAGCTTGAAAAGTCAGGAGCTCTTGAGTTTAAGCCGACAGTTGTTGTTCCTGGCGAAATCTGGAAGGAAAGTGGACGCTGGGACACAATGGGACCTCAGATGCTCAAGGCAAAGAACCGTCAGCAGCAGGACATGGTTGTCAGTCCGACAGCAGAGGAAGCATACACTGCAATCATGAGACAGGGGCTTACAAGCTACAAGCAGCTTCCGATAAACTGTTACCAGATAAATACAAAGTATCGCGATGAAATTCGTCCGCGCTACGGCGTTATGCGCGGTCGTGAGTTTAACATGATGGATGCATATACACTCAATGCAGACGACGAATCTCTTGACCAGTCATATCAGGCATACGCAAAAGCATATCTGAGCATATTTAAAAGACTCGGACTTACTGTAATTCCGGTAAAGGCTGACACAGGTGCAATGGGAGGAAGTGGTTCTGAGGAATTCATGGTAGAAAGTTCCATCGGCGATGATACTCTCATCTTGTGTAAGGGATGTGATTATGCAGCTAATTCCGAAAAGGCATCATGTAAACCAGATGCAGCTTTGGATAACGATGGCAAACCTCAGGTAAAAACTGATCTCATGCCGGAAGAGATTGCTACACCGAATGTATTCTCTATAGAAGATATGGAGAAGTTCTTTAACTGTACACCAAAACTTTTTATCAAAGCACTTATTTACCGAGTAATCAACAGCACTCTCGATTTGAGCAAGGCTCCGCATTGTGAAAATCTTAAAGCTGTTAAAGAAGAAAATCTTACTTTCTATCCGGTTTCTTACGTATGTGTCCTTATCCGTGCAGATCTTGAAGTCAACGAAGCTAAACTTACTGGTATACTTAAGGCAAGTGAAGTTTGCCTTGCAAGTGATGAAGAAGTTTTGAAGATGGCTCAGGCACCTCATGGTTTTGTCGGTCCTATGAAAGCTCTTTGTCCTATCGTACAGGATTTGAGTGTAAACGACATGCATGATGCGATTACAGGAGCCGGTAAAGAAGGCTACCATCTCAAGCACGTCGAACCTGGCAGAGATTTCCAGGCATGGCTTAATGCCGATGTTCGTACTGCAAAAGAAGGCGATACATGTCCTGTATGCGGAGGCAAGTTCTATACGACAAAAGGCAATGAGCTTGGACATATTTTCAAGCTTGGAAAGAAATACACTCAGAGTATGAACGTAACTTACCTGGACAAGAACGGTAAAGCCGCCGTACCTACAATGGGATGTTACGGAATCGGAGTTGACCGTGTTCTTGCTTCAATCGTAGAAAAATTCCATGACGATAAAGGCATTATATGGCCGATAAGCACAGCACCTTACCATGTTGCAATTGTTCCTATTAAGTATAAAGGCGCAATGCAGGAAGCTGCCGACAAGCTTTATGACGAACTGATGAAAGCTGGCGTAGAAGTTCTTCTGGACGATCGCGACGAGCGCACAGGAGTTAAGTTCAACGATATGGATCTTATAGGATTCCCTATTCGTGTAACAATCGGCGATAAGAACTTGCCGAACGTAGAAATAAAGCTCCGCAACTGTAACAATGACGATGTTGAGCTTGTTTCTATAGAAAATGCAGTTGAGCGCATTCAGGCAATCATCAAAGATATGTTTGATAAGCTCTGATAAAGAAGATTTTTTAAAACATAAAACTTTTAGAATCAACTTTGAAAATGCAAAGTTCAAAACTGTATAATATCAGCGGTTTTGAACTCGGCATACACCTGAATAGTAATTTTCAGAAGTGAGCCGAAAAGTTCGTCAAATATTGATAGCACGGCTTTGATAGTTTGATTTTGCAGAAATTCCTGCGGGATTGTCAAAGCTGTGTGATGGAGTCAAAATGAAACATAGTTTTGCAGCAAAAATTATCAGCATCGCGGTGCTTGCATCATCATGTGTGTGTGAAGCATTTTCATTGCCAAAGACAAAAACATACACACCAGATTCTTCCGGAGAGTATGTTTACTACAGAGACAATACATTTAATCGTGAAAGTATCGTAGGCTTTGTTTACTATAACGAAGAAACGTACGGAGCAAGATATTATGCTCCTTATGACAGCAAAACACAGTCAGTAGAAAAAGATATATCTATTTTTTTCAATATAGATTCTGCAAATCAGAAACTTGATTTTACCGGTGAAAATATTTACGGTTCAGACGGAAGCCAGGACGATGCAGATATAATAAATTATCTGCATGATTTGTTTTTGGATTTTGCAGAGAGAAGACAGAAGCAGATTCTGGATACAACAGAAGTAATCAAAGTACAAAGTGATTATGCACAATTTGGCGGAATGGTAACTGTTTTTTATAACAACCTGATTCCGATTTTCAATGTAGAAAAAGTAGTAACCAGCGATGGAACTGCTGTTTTTGAAGTTGAGACAATTGGTGCCCTTGCAGATTCCCAGGATCAGAGTTTCATACTTTATACAGGCAAGCAGGGACTCCCGAAAGATAATAGCCGTACATTCAAAAAAAGCAAATCCTCTTCTAAAAAACAGGAAGCTATATTTGCAACAGAAAACGTAACTCAAAAACTTGAACTTGACGGTCAGTGGGAAAAATCCATGGACAATATGTGGATTATGGGAGATAGTGCACTTGTTACACTGTCAGAAATTCCTTGCCCGGAAGTTTTTAAGAACACTCCTGAACAGTTTAAGGAAGTCATGATTAGAAAACTTCTTGAGGGAACAACACTTTCTTATTCATTGTGGAAACAGCATTCTGTTACAGAAAAAGACGGCACGATTACATTGATGAACGTCTATTATCAGCCGCAGAACGGTGACGTAACAAGAGACTTTAAAGTTCTGGCAAAGACAAAGAATGGCGGTTTTGCACTTTTGTCAATGACAGTCTTTGACAGCATTTATCAAAAAAATAAGTCATACTTTACAAAGATTTTGAAAAGTTATACAGCACAGTAAAGCATATATTCTTTAGCAGAAAAACGTAAAATAAACTATACGGGCACATCTAATAAGTATTTAGTAATGTGCCCTTTTTTTTCTTAGCATTTAATGAATTATGGAAATAAGTTTAGTTCAAATCCAGTAAATGAAATTTAATTATTTAGTTGAATATTAACTTTTTGAGGTACAAAATCTATAAATTTGAAAAAAGCTATAAATTTTGAAGCGATGAAAGAATTTTTAGAAAGCAGGAATTTTATATATAAAATGGAACAAGGATGTATTTGTTTCTATAGTCCATACGGAGATAGTATAGCTATACACCAACCTACTGGTGATAAAAGTATAATATTTCTCGATTGCAATTTATTATATGGTACAGGATTGCCTGATTTTGAAAGAGAATGGAAAAATGGTACAAACTTATATGATTATGTAATAAATGTTTGTTATCCGGTTCTTAGAAATATAAAAGGTGCATGTTCTGTTAAATCGCAACCTGAAATAGTAATTAACGAAATAAATAATATTTTAAAAGATAATAATATAGATTATCTTTTTTCTGAAAAGACAAATATTGAATATACAATGGTTTCACCGTATCGTTCTAAGTTTAATAATTTAATCCCGTATAATTTATTTTCATTTAAATATAATGAAGTACATTACGGCATCATATTAAAACAATCTAATTCTATATATTTAGCAAGGTTTAAGGATGATGGGAAAAATAATGTTTTTTTTGAATATCCATGGCACTCTTTTTGTCCTATATACAAAGGTGGAAAAGATTATATACAGACAACTGTGTTGAATTTTCTTGAATTCATCCAAGAGGATTCAAAAAAAGATATATAAAAGTTGCTTTCCTTCTCCCGACAAACTTCTGTTTACCAGGCCTAAGTCGCGCATGTCTTAGGCCTACAAACAGCAGTTTGTGTAACTAGGTACGGACATTATAGAAACTGGCTGTATTTTGTTAAATCACACTGATTTTTCAGAATATAGTCATATCACATGCTGGCACAGAAAACATGTTTTTAGATTCTCGTAAAGCAAAAAGTACATATGAAGTTATAGAATTTTATGAAAGCAATGAACCATAAATAACAGAAGCCTATTTTTAGTCGGAGTTACAATTATTTTAGCAAGGGAAAATACAATGAATTTAAATATTGTTATCAATTTTAATGAAATGAAAAGTTTTCTTGAAAATAAAGATTTTACATATAAAAATGAGAATGGAACTGGAGTACCTTTTGTGACATCTAAAACTTCATTGAAAAATCAGATATAATAGAATTATGCCTTTCAGAATTGAACGCAATGACATTACAAAAGTCCACACAGAAGCGATTGTAAATACTGCAAATCCTATGCCTACTGTAGGTTCAGGAACAGATGCTGCAGTATATACAGCTGCAGGAATAGAACTGCTTCTGGAAGATCGCAAAAAGATTGGCATAATAGAAAGAGGCCATGCTGCTTACACTCCAGGTTACAGACTCTTTGCAGCTAATGGTATCCGCTACATCATTCACACAGTTGGAATCAGATGGCAAGGTGGAGACCAGGGCGAAATTGAAGTAATGAGAAATTGTTATCGCAATTCTCTGAGAATAGCCAAAGAACTTAAATGTAAAAGCATTTCCATTCCACTTCTTGCTACAGGAAATTACGGTTTTCCAAAAGAGACAGCCTTGAATATTGCCCTTGATGAAATCAGCCAGTTTTTGTTTGAGAACGAAATGGAAGTTGTTCTTGTCGTTTACGACAAAGAATCTTTCAAGGTTTCAAATAAGATTTTTGATGGTGTTCAGAGTTTCATAAACGAAAACTATATCGGTCAGAAACGCAGTATAAATAATGGTTCAGAAATCATGGATTATATGCGGGACCGTGATTCATACCGTCGTAGAAACAGGGAAGTTGAGGCCTATTCACTTCAGACTCATGCAGAGATAAAAACAGAAAAAGAAATCACTTCAATCGAGCCGATTTCGATAGATGACTTTATGTCTCAGAATAAAGGCGGTCTGAATTTTCAGGAACTTTTGAAAAAGCATATTTCTGATAAAGGCCTTGATAACCCGACGGTGTACAGGCGTTCTATAATCATTGATAAGAAACTCTTTTCAAAAATCATTAACGGACATATTCCCAGTAAACATTCTGTAATGGCATTAGGACTTGCTCTGGAATTGAATCTTGAAGATTATCAGTTATTCCTGGCAACCGCAAATTTTGCATTAAACCCTGCGGATATGTTTGATACAGTTGTAAAATACTGTGTTATTCAAAAAATTTATGATGTTATGAAGGTTGATTCTTTGTTATTCCAGATGGATTTACCCTGCTTTAATGAATAATTCAAAAAAATCCCGAATTTTTTCACTGTCGCAGATTCTGCGACCCCCGGCACCTGAAAGTTTTTTATACTATCCTCATAACAGTTTAAGGAGTGTTAGTTAAAAACTGCTAAAATAGCGCAGTTTTTATCTGCTCTAAGTTTGCGTTGCAAACTTTTTTATCAACTGCACATTCTCATTTCATTACGAATGTGCTTAAAAAGTCAAATCGGAAATTGAAATTTCCTCATTGACTTTTTATAGGAGAAGTCCATGTACGGAGCAATTTTAGGAGACATTATCGGAGAACCATATGAATTTGACAGAGGAAACAAATCAAAAGAGTTTCCATTATTCTGCAAAAATCCACATTTTACAGACGACTCAGTTATGACTATTGCAATCTGTGATGGAATTTTAAAGGCAGGACTTGATGCTGATGAACACACAATGAAAACTGCAATGATAACAAGCATGAAGCTTTGGGGACATAAATACCCTCATGCAGGATATGGAGGAAGATTTTATCAGTGGCTTGCTATGGAAAATGCAAAGCCTTACGGAAGCTGGGGAAACGGTTCTGCTATGCGGGTTGCTCCTGTTGGCTGGTTATTTGATTCATTGGAAAGAACTTGCGAAGTTGCAAGCTGGTCAGCAGAAGTAACTCATAATCATCCTGAAGGCGTAAAAGGAGCTGAAAGTGTTGCAGCAATTATCTGGATGGGAAGAAACGGATATTCAAAAGAACAGATTAAAGAATACATCATTAAAGAGTTTGGATATGATTTGAGTCGAACTTGTGATGAAATTCGTCCTGACTATCATCACGTAGAAAGCTGCCAGGAAACCGTTCCGGAAGCAATAACAGCATTCTTGGAAGGAAACGACTTTGAAGATGTAATCAGAACTGCAGTAAGCCTTGGCGGTGACTGTGATACTTTGACAGACATAGCTGCAGGTATGGCAGAATCATTCTACGGTTTGCCAGAATCTATGAAAGCTAAATGTATTGAATATACAGAAGAAGATATGTATGAAGTTATGCAGGAGTTTGATAAGGTTCAAATCCCTGCAAAAAGGATAGAAGCATGACTGTAGGATTTTTCGGAGGAAAGTTCATACCTTTTCACAAAGGACATATGTATTGCGTAAACTTTGCATCAAAAATCTGTGACAAGGTTTATGTAATTCTGTTTGATAGTCCTGAAACCCGTTATCTGGAGCATGGAACAAAAATTGATCCGCTTCTGACAACGGCAGTAAGAAGAGAACAGATTAAAAAGGCAATTTCTGGATATCCCAATGTAGAGTTCAGATTTATAAACACAGATGAATGTGTAAAAGAGGACGGTAGTGAAGACTGGGACAAAGAAACACCTTTGGTTATAGATATAGTTGGAAACGATTTTAAATATGTGTTCAGTTCAGAACCAAGTTACGATGAATATTTCAAACGTGCTTATCCCTGGGCAACTCATGTAATCGTTGATGAAAAAAGAATACATGTTCCAATTTCAGGAACAGAAGTAAGAGCAATGACAATGGAGGAAGCAGTAAAATGGCTGGCTTAAATGATGTAAAGGCTTCAATGAAGTCACTTAAATGGTATGAATGGATTATGGCTGCAATCATGATAGCAATTGCAGCACTGGCAGTATACAACGGATTTACAGATCCAAACAGTAAAAATCCGGGATGGCTTACAATCGTAAACTTCATTTCGGCAATCTGTGGAGTGTTCTGTGTTTTCCTTACAGCTAAGGCATCGGTAAGTAACTTCTGGTTTGCTACTATAAATACAACAGTTTACATAATCTATCTTGGTTACTGGCACATCTGGGGAACTTTTGCCCTTGAACTGCTTGTATATTTCCCAATCAACTTTATCTCATGGTTTATCTGGGCTAAGCACCGTGATGAAAAGGAAGAACATCTTACAAAATCAAAGAAACTTCCATGGTACATTGATATTGCAGTAGGTGCTGGTGTAGTGATTTTTGCAGTAATTGCACATGCAATTCTTGTAAAACTCAACGGAACTGTACCTTGGCTTGATGCATTTACACTGGCAATTGGAATTGTTGCTGTAGTTCTGGAAATGTTCCGATACCGTGAGCAGTATGTTCTTTGGATTATTACAGACGTAATTGCTGTTGCAATGTACATCCAGCACTTCGATGCAGTTTACCTTACAAAGAAGTCAATTTATCTGATTGTTGCCGTAATCGGTTTGATTAACTGGATTAAGCTGAACAGAACCAGAAACATTGAAAATCAGTAGGAGTTTATTATGGAGATTTTGAATCCAGAAGAACTCAAGGTTGCTTCTATTTGATAAAGAAGCATATTCAATAACAAGGAGAAGATGTCGTAGATGTATTAAACGATATATTGATTAAAAAATCCCGAAAATTGGACTACAATAGCAAATTATTTATCTAGGTCAAAATTCAAGTTTCTGCTGAATTGAAAAGTTTGGCAGAAACCATTGGATTGCATCATCAACAAAGTGAAACAAAAATGCAGAAATGCTGTAAAAGAAATGCCTGAACATTCCTGTTATACTTCTGGCTTTGTGAT
>JAZQQW010000092.1:0-112334 GCA_045629255.1 Treponema sp. | reverse complement strand
ATATGGAACTGATATAGTAGCATTCATCACGGGGTGTTAGCGAAGTTGGTTATCGCGCTGGCCTGTCACGCCGGAGATCGCGGGTTCGAGCCCCGCACATCCCGCTCCGTAAGCCCATTCACTAGTTGAATGGGCTTTTTTTTATCGGGTAATAGCGCAGCTGGTAGCGCGCTACGTTCGGGACGTAGAGGTCCCCGGTTCGAATCCGGGCTACCCGACTTGGAGTTCTGTCAATTTTCTTTTGACAGAACTTTTTTTTGACTAAAATTTGTTGTCATTGCTTGATATATTTAAGCGTAGGGTATATTATTATAAAGAGATATTTTTAAAAGTTTATATAAACGAGAGGATTTATGAGAATTAGAAGCACTGCAACTTTGGAGAATGAAGAAAAGGTAGATTCAATAAGAGAGATTTGTACTCTCCTTTCTGCTGTTGAAGATGAAAATTTTATTTTCGAATTTTTCCAATGTCTTTTCACACCTTCTGAACTGAAGGACTTTTCAAACAGATGGCATCTTGTAAAAGAGCTTCGTGCTGGTACAACTCAGAGAGAGATAGCCAGAAAGTACAGTATGTCATTGTGTAACATCACAAGAGGTTCTAAGGAACTCAAGAAAGAGAATTCAGCATTTAAGCGTATGCTTGCTTTCTTGGACGAGCGTAAGGCAAACGGTCTGCAATAATTAGCACCTCGAAAATACTGATTTGATGTGTTTGTATTTTTTAAGTCTTGTAATTACAGGACCTAAAAAATCACAGTCAATGTTACTGGAAAAGGGTTTGATTGTTCAGAATCTCTGATTTTGAGCGCTTTCAGGCATCTTTTTTGTGGGGCACTTGAGAATTAAGTTTTTTAAGAGTTTCTGTTGTTTATTTTTATTGCACAAATTCACTAAGAGAAGCCGCATTTATGTGCGGCTTTTTTTTTCGCACTCCGGGCAAATTCCCCAGATGTTTATTTCTTCATATTCAGCTTTGAATCCTTCTGGAATTATGCTTTTATAAGAATCATATATGGTAGAAATTTGTTCTGGAAAGATATCAAAAATTTCACCACAGTTTTTGCATTTGAAGTGTATGTGTGGATTTGTATTTCCGTCATAGCGGATTTCATCGTCTTCTATACGTACAGAAAGAATAAGGTTGCTTTGTGCAAGCGTGTGCAGGGTAGAGTAGACTGTTGTTCTGGAAAGTGTCGGGTACAATGGATTCAGTTCACGGTAAACAGTATCGACTGTTGGATGATTTGTGTGTTCTGCAACATATTTATAGATGGCAATGCGTTGAACTGATGGTCTGATGCCGTTGTCATTCAGGACTCTGATATAGTCTGTATCGTTTTTCATAGAATATGTTTCCCGCTGTGAAAAATACTCTCGCATTTGACTGTTCATAAATATTGTGGAACATGGAGAGACCTGCATAATTATACAGTTTTTGCTTATGTTGTACAAGGAAAACTGTATAAACTTCTTTTTTCAAAAAAGTCTGTTTTTAATCTTTTGAAATGTCATATTTTCAAGTCTGCCCGTCAAACATAAGTTTTAGGGGGCAGACTTATATGAAAATATTTCATGGCGACATGTTTATATTTCAAATGATGTTATTTGAAATTACAGCGTCATGTTTACTGATGCTTAATCAACCGAAGTAACGCTTGAGAAGTCCCTTGAAACCAGCTCCATGACGAGCTTCATCTTTTGCCATCTCGTGAACAGTGTCGTGGATAGCATCGTAGTCAAGTTTCTTTGCAAGCTTTGCAAGTGCAAGTTTACCTTCACATGCTCCGGCCTCTGCGTCTGCTCTCATTTCGAGATTTTTCTTTGTAGATGCTGTCAGGACATCGCCCAGGAGTTCTGCGAATTTTGAAGCATGCTCGGCTTCTTCAAATGCATAGCGTTTGAAAGCTTCTGCAATTTCTGGATAGCCTTCTCTGTCTGCCTGGCGTGACATAGCGAGATACATGCCGACTTCACTGCATTCACCGTTGAAGTTATCTTTCAAGCCCTGAATAACTTCTGGATCAAGGCCTTTTGCTGAACCGACCTGATGCTCACATGCAAATCCTGCTGTTTCATTCTGTGCAACCCAAGGATTCTTTGCATGACACTGTGGACATTCGTTAGGTGGATTATCTCCTGTAAATACATAACCGCAAACTTTGCAAACCCATTTTTTCATAGCATACTTCCTTTCTAAGTAAAGTAAAGTCAATCAGATGACTTATAATATTTACAAGATTGTAATTATTACAATATTTATAATATTACAACTTTGTATAAAAAGAAAGTCTTTTTTTTCAAAATGTAAAGATTATTTTTGAACATTGCAATTTTCAAATGAGTATAAAAAAATCCGCCGGACTGAAAATTATTTTATAGTCTGGCGGATTTATGAAGTTTATTTACAGTGCATGTTTTGCGCTGTAAATAAGTTTTGACATAAAATGTTCTGGAAAACTGTGTTTTTTTTAGAGCACTTATTTATTTTTGTTTACGATGCGGCTTTCTGCTTTGCCTGTTGCAATGTCGATGTAGCGGACAAAAAGAGAAACTTTGTTTGCTTCGTTGAGGCTGTTCCAGATTTTGTCTGTGAGTTCGTCAATATTGCCTGTCAGGTTTACGATTTCCGGTTCTCCTTCAAAACTTGGAAGAGGACTGCCGTTTCCCATGTATGTGTGGATATAGCGGCCGATGCCGGCTTTTGGATTTTCGTAAGCGAATGTGTAACGGTTTGTTGACTCAGAATCTCCATTGTCGCTCTTGAGAATTGAGAGTGCAAAGTTGTATTTACCGTTTTCTATATGCATGATGCCGGAGATGCGTGGTGTAAAGTTTGGAGCGTCATCTTCAAACTCTCTTGAACGCAGAGATTGTTCGAAAGTCATCTGTTTGTCCATGCCTTCGTAAATAGTATCAGTCTGGTCACCGTTTGTGACAATTGTTTTGTTACCGAGTACGCGTACTGGAGAATAAATAATAAGATGCGGGTCTGTAAGTTTTGACGGATCAAAAGCCTGTGTGCGAATGCCGTCTCCGTCTTCTACAAAAACACGGTTTCTGCTGTTTTCGCTGCGTCCCATAATCCAGTATGCTGTGACTGCATATTTTGAATCTGCTGACTTACCGACAATAATTCCGCGTCCAGGATATTCATTTTCTTTAAGAACTGTTTCGAGTGATTGTGCTTTCATACGGTTATATTAGCACATTAAGCAGTCTTTGTGCTATACTTAATGTATGGCAGATTTATTGGATTATGTTTGCTGGCGTGGAGATTTGAGTTTCAGAAACTCACCGCTGAACGAGGTTGACGCTTTGATTTTGTGTCAGCTCAGTTATATGAATTTTTCGGGAATTATTTCTGACAGCTTTTTAAAAAAAGACAGGATTACGCTCAGGGAAGCTGCTGCTTTTTTTGCAAAGGCTGACGATTACGAAGAAAGAAGCAATGTTGGAGCTTTGATAAACAGTCTTTCTGTTACACTTCTGGAAAAATGCGGTAAAAGCGAAAGATTTGGTTCGCTTTCTGTTTGTGGCTTTGTAAACAAGATAGACTTTGATAACGAAGAACAGTTTTCTGCTGTGACGTTTGGTTTTGGTAAGCAATGGCATTTTATAGCTTATCGTGGTACTGATGATACTATTATAGGCTGGAAAGAAGATTTTAATCTCGGTTATATGGACAGTGTGCCGGCACAGGAAGATGCGCTTGTGTATTTAGAACAGGCTTCTCTGTATCTTTCGGGGCCGCTGTATCTTGGCGGACATTCGAAAGGCGGAAATCTTGCAGTGTATGCTGGTGCTGAATCAAAACTAAAGGTCCAGAAAAGGATAAAAGCTGTTTTCAATAATGACGGACCTGGTTTTGCAGCAGATTTTTTTAAGACTCCAGGATATTCCAAAATTGCATCAATAGTGCATACGTATGTGCCACGTCTTTCTGTTGTAGGAATGCTTTTTGAAAATGCCGGTGATTTTGTGACTGTTGAAAACGATCAGAAAAACATGCTCATGCAGCATGATCCTTTCAGTTGGCATGTAAATGCACTTTCGCTTGTGAAATGTGAAGGTCTTGGGGACGAAAGCAAATTTATCGGCAAAACAATAAATGAGTGGGTTTCTACTTTGACGACCGAAGAAAAACGTCTTTTTATAGAAGTGATTTTTACCTTGCTTGAAAGTACAAATGCAAAGACAAATTATGAACTCAAAAATAACTGGTTTGACAGTCTTCTGTCTATGAAAAAATCACTTGATGCTTTTTCGCCTGAAACAAAAGAAGCTGTTAAGAAAAATATACAGCTTCTGATGAAAATAATGATTGACGAGTTCACAAAAGACAAACTTCCGAATATCTTGGCTTCGGGAAATTCCTGAAAATTTCAGTTATGAAAATGGCATTAAATATAAAAGATGATTACTGAAAATGGCGCCATTGAAAAAGTACCTTTTTCAGAGGAGTTTAATTGCAGTTTGAAAGTCGTTTTTTTGTCAGTTGTAATTATGCGGTGTTAAACCGAAGCCTTCTTTTGGCTGGTGACTGTCACTTCCTGCAGGTTCTGTATGCACGACAATGTCATAGATATCGGGGATTGCCTTTCGTACTTCATCTTCTACCTGTTCTGTCAGTTCGTGTGCGTCATATACTGTCATATTTGGATCAACTTCTATGTCCAGGTGCACATCAAACAGAGATGCCATTTTTCTGATGCGTGCCCTGTGTGGATTTGAGACACCAGGAACACTTGCAACTGCATCAAATAGTTTTTTGTAAAGAGAGCTGTCTGTATTTCCGTCCATCAGTTCCATGTTTAGTTCTACAAACAGAAGAACTGCATTTTTGATAACCCAGGCACCGACGAGCAGAGCAAGTATCGGATCGAGAATCGGGCAGTGGAAAATTGATGAAAGTGCAAGACCTGCAAGAACAGCTGTCGACATGACGATGTCGTTTTTCATGTTCTGTGCGTTTGCTTTTATCATTTCACTGTCTGCGATTTTTCCAAAATAAAATTGAGATACTGCAAGAATTATTTTGCCACATATAGAGATGACTGCGGCAACTATTGCAAGGTTTGATACTTCATGACTGGTATTGCCGCTAAGAAGACGTCCTGCACTTTGCATGATAAGCTGTGAACCTGCAAAAAATATGATGAACGCGAGAATCATTGTGGCTGTTGTTTCTGCTCTGCCGTGTCCCCATGGATGTTCTCTGTCACTCGGGCGTGCAATTACAGAGCTTATTACAAGCGTGACGATAGCTATAAGCACGTCTGTGGAACTGTCAATGCCGTCACCCATTACTGCAAGTGATGACGACATGTATGCAAAGACGAGCTTGATAGCAGCGAGAATTGCATTTCCTGTAAGTGCTATGATTCCTGCTATTCTTATATAGTATGATTTCGATTTATTATGTTCCATTTTTCATTTTCCTATATTATGGTGACTTTAAAGAACTTAACTTGAAAATATATTTGCAAAGTATAGCACGAAACGGGGTGATGCACAAATTAGTTTGAAGATGAGAAATTCTCCAGATAAAATCGGAGGCAACTTGTATGCTTTTTCAAGTTCCCATGAAGATAATGAAAAAAGCCTCCAAAAATAAATTCTGGAGGCTTTCAAAAGCATTTTTGCTTAGTTTGTTATTTTGCTACGATATTTACAAGCTTATCTTTGACCACAATAACTTTTGCGATAGTCTTGCCGTCTGTGAATTTCTTGTAACCCTCTGTTGCTGCTGCCATAGTCTTGAGAGTTTCCTCGTCAGTACCTGGTGCTGCTTCAAATTTGTCGCGGAGTTTGCCGTTTATCATGACAACAATCTGCTTTGAATCTTCCTTGCAGAAATCTTCGCTGAACTCCGGCCACTTTTCGTATGCAATAGATTCTGAGTGTCCGAGTTTTTCCCACAGTTCTTCTCCAATGTGAGGAGCGTAACATGCGAGCATTTTTACAAATCCTTCCCACATAGAACGAGGCATTTTTTCTATCTTCGAAGCTTCGTTGATGAAAATCATCATCTGGCTGATTGCAACGTTGAAATCAAGGTTTGCAGTGTCTTTTGTAACTTTTGCAACTGTCTGTGCGTATGTTTTGCGCAGAGAAACAAGTGCTTTGTCTTCGATTTTACCTGTGATGTCGATGTCTGCAATTGGCTTTTCACCGATTGCCCATACTTTTTCGAGGAAGCGGTTGATTCCGATAAGTCCCTGTGTATTCCATGGTTTTGATACAGTAAGAGGTCCCATGAACATTTCGTACATGCGGACTGAATCTGCACCGAACTGCTTGATCATATCGTCTGGGTTTACGACATTTTTCAAAGATTTTGACATCTTTGCGATAATCTGTTCGACTTCTTCGCCTGTTGCTTTTTCGATGTATTTGCCGTCTTTTTCTTCGACTTCGTCAGTTGGAACAAGAGTCTTGTTTTTGCGCTGAAATGCGAATGATGTGATAAGTCCCTGGTTAATGAGACGCTGGAAAGGCTCTTTTGTAGAAACTGCTCCGATATCGTAGAGTACTTTGTGCCAGAAACGTGCATAAAGTAAGTGGAGAACTGCGTGTTCGGCACCTCCGACATAAAGGTCGACAGGCATCCAGTAATTCTCTGCTTCTTTTGAACAGAATGCGTCATTATTTTTCGGGTCGAGATAGCGCAGATAATACCAGCAGCTTCCACCCCACTGAGGCATTGTGTTTGTTTCGCGTTTTGCATTGCCGCCGCATTTAGGACACTTGCAGTTTACCCAGTCGCTGATTGCAGCAAGAGGTGACTCTCCTGTACCTGTCGGCTGGTATGACTTGACGTTCGGAAGCTCAACAGGAAGCTGTTCTTCTGGAACTGCGACAGTGCCGCACTTTGGACAGTGAATGAGAGGAATTGGTTCTCCCCAGTATCTCTGGCGGCTGAAAATCCAGTCACGCAGCTTGTAATTTACAGTTGCTTTTCCGATTTTTCTTTCTTCAAGCCATGCAATCATCTTTGCAATGGCGTCTTTTTTGTTGAGACCGTCAAGGAATCCAGAGTTTACGTGGATTCCGTCCTCTGTCCATGCTTGTTTCTGAACATCGACTTCGCTTTTGAGAACTTCGATGATAGGAAGACCGAACTTCTTTGCAAATGCCCAGTCGCGGTCATCGTGTGCCGGAACTGCCATGATAGCGCCTGTTCCATATGATGTCAGAACGTAGTCAGAAATCCAGATTGGAATCTTTGTGTTGTTTACAGGGTTTACTGCATAAGCTCCTGTCCAGACGCCGGTCTTGTCTTTTGCAAGATCTGTGCGCTCGAGGTCTGATTTTTTTGCAGCTTCTTCCTGATATGCTTTGACAGCAGCTTTCTGCTCTGCTGTCGTGATTTTGTCAATAAGTGCATGTTCCGGTGAAACTACCATGTATGTTGCACCGAATAAAGTATCACATCTTGTTGTGTAAACTGTGAGCTTATCGCCTGTACCGTCTACAGTGAACTCAACTTCTGCACCGAATGATTTGCCGATCCAGTTTTTCTGCATGAGCTTGACAGATTCCGGCCAGTCCAATGTATCAAGGTCTTCGAGAAGTCTTTCTGCATAGTCTGTGATTTTGAGAATCCACTGGCGGATTGTTTTGTGGGTGACAACGGCTCCGCAGCGTTCACATTTACCTTCTTTAACTTCCTCGTTTGCAAGACCTGTCAGACAGCTAGGACACCAGTTAATAGGTGTTTCTGCTTCGTATGCAAGACCTTTTTTGTACAGCTGGAGAAAAATCCACTGAGTCCATTTGTAATAGTCTGGTGTACATGTAGAAACACAGCGGTCCCAGTCATAGCTGAAACCAAGTGCTTTAATCTGGCGTGTGAAGTTTGCAATATTTGCGTTTGTTGTGATTGACGGATGTGTTCCTGTCTTGATAGCGTAATTTTCTGCCGGAAGTCCAAATGCATCATATCCCATCGGATGCAGAACATTAAATCCGTTCATGCGCAGATAGCGGCAGTAAATATCTGTTGCAGTGTAGCCTTCTGGATGGCCTACATGCAGGCCTGCTCCTGACGGATACGGGAACATATCAAGTACATAGCGGCGCTTTTCTGGAGCATATTTTGCGTCTTCTGTTGCACGGAAAGTTTTGTGCTCTTCCCAGTATTTCTGCCATTTGACTTCAATGTTCTGAAATGGATAAGCCATAATTTATACCTCGTAAAATATTTGGTATCTCTAAAAATTGCTATTTTTAGAGTTTCCTTATTGTTTATGGAGCCTCAGAAAATAATTTCTTGCGGTAACCTTAGTCTCGTCGGACAACTCTTCTGATTTTCAGAGGTGTCTTTTTTATCTGTTGAAATATCTCTTGAAACGCGGCAATTGTAGCATTTTTGCACATTTTGATAAAGGGCACTTGTAGAAACTGAAGTTATGTTATCTGGACTTTCTTAAAGCACTTACCTGGCAAAATTTGAGTATTCCCTGGATTTTATGTCTGAGTATTGATAATATGAGATTTATGAGAATGCCAAAATATGTATACACAGAAAAAGAGATGTCTGCTTTCGAGAAATTTGTTGAAGAGCAGTTCGGTCATTTTGAATCAGTTTTGCATGAGATAGTATCGCCCGACATACATCTTGATGTTATTGTTGTTCCTCCAAACGAAAAACATAACTATTATCAGCTTGTGACTATGGGCATGGGTGCATATAAAATGAAAATCCCGCAGATGTTCAAAATACTTCACCTGGAACGCGCCGAACTTGTTATCTGCCTTCCTCCTGACTGGAACGTCAATTCATCAAAAGAAGAAGATTATTGGCCGATTAGAGTCTTGAAGTCGGCAGCAAGAATTCCTGTATCATGCAATACATGGCTCGGATACGGACACACGATTTCCAATGATGAAGAAAATACACAGTATGCTTCCAATACTGGATTCTGTTCTGTTGCTCTTCTAGACACGAATGGTTCTGGTGAATCTTTTCCGCATCTTGATTTGAGTTTTTTCAAAAAAAATATAAACTTCTACAGACTTTTTCCTCTGTACAAAGAAGAGCTGGAAAATAAGTTGAACTCTGACAATGGTATCGACGAACTTCTTGAAACGTTTGAAAAAAGAGATTTGTCCTGCGTGATAGATATACACCGTAAAAACTACGGTATACAGGATAATTCAGAAATTCCGTCAGAGTAAATCTGATTATTTTCTGTTTAACTTTGTGGATCTGTATTTTCTTTGCTGTTTTTCAGTGCATGCTTTTATTTTGATTCTGTAATGAAGAATGTATGACTTTTCAACACTGTTGTTTTATGTTATCTTTTTTCTATCATGAAAATATTTGCAAAGAGAAATGTTTTATCTGGTCACATTCAGGTACCTGGTTCAAAGTCACATACAATACGCGCACTTCTGCTTGCAGCTCTTGCAGAAGGTGAAAGTCATATTTCAAATCCATTGCCGAGCGCTGACTGTCTTAGTACGGCACGCGCATTGCCGCTTATTGGTTCCTGTGTAGATTTTGGTGGAAGCCAAGCTGACGAAGGTCATAAACAAGATAGCTGTGCAGACTCTGTTTGGACAGTTTCCGGTGCCGGCTTGGGAATCCATCTGCCGGACGATGTCGTAAACGTCGGCAATTCCGGTTCTCTTTTGTATTTTCTTTCTCCGATAGCAGCAACTTTTGAAGGCTGGTCTGTCTTTACAGGAGATGAGAGCATTCGCCGCCGGCCTGTCTATCATGTCGTCGACGCATTGAATCAGCTCGGCGCACATGCCTGTACAGCAATTCCAGATTCTGGAACATGTCCGCTTTTGATAAAAGGTCCGATTTCTGCACAGAACAAAGTTGTAACAGGCGGTACAGTAAGCAGCCAGTACATATCAGGTCTTATGATGAGTGCACTTTTAATGAAAGGCACTTTACATATCGAACTTACTGATCCAAAAGAAACACCATATCTTGTAATGACTCAGAAATGGCTTGAAAAAGTCGGCGCAAAAGTTTCTATGAGTTCTGATTTCAAAAAAATCGAAGTAACTGGTTGTGGAAAAATCAAAGGTTTTGATGCAGCTGTTCCAAGTGATTGGGAAGGCGTAGCTTTTCCTCTGATAGCAGCGCTTTTGACAGACAGTGAAATTGTCATAGACAATGTAGACGGCACTGGTACACAGGGCGACGATGCAATTGTTGAAGTTCTTCAGTCTCTGGGTGCTGACATTGAATGGGATAAATCTGCTTGTACGCTTACAGTTCGCGGCGGCAAAAAGTCCCGCGGCGGTATAGGTCGTCTTTCTACAGAAAAACTTCCTGGCGGAGAACTTCATGTAAATCTTTCCGGATACCCAGATGCAGTTTGTGCAGTTGCGGTAGCGGCGTGTTTTACAGAAGGCAGTGTTTATATAGAAGATATTGGCGTGTGTCGCCGCAAGGAAACAGACCGTATTGTCGTCATGAAAAAAGAACTCGAAAAACTCGGCGCAGTAGTAGAAGAAGGTGATGATTTTATGATAATCCGCGGACATTCGCCGGTGAATGCAGACGGCAGCATAAACAGGAATTTTATTCTGCACGGTGGAACTGTGGAAAGCTGGGCTGATCACCGTGTTGCAATGTCACTTGCATGTCTAGGACTCGGATTACCGTCCGGCGAAGTTATTGTAAACGGCGCAGAATGCTGTTCTGTCAGTTTTCCTGCCTTCTTTGAAAAAATGAATACTCTCGGATCTGACTTTGCCGAAGTAAATTAAAGATTTTAACATTGCTTTGAAAAATCAATGTTAATGTTAAAATCAACGGAACCAGACCCAGTTTCAAAAAAGCGGTCTATGGTTCCTTTTGTAATCTGTCCTTGAACTTTATGAGACATCAACAGGAACCTTCAGTCAAACGGAAATCTTGAAATGTTTTCATATCAATGTAAAAAAACTGAACACGTTCGACATATTTCATACTTCTGCTGTGAAATGCAAAAGAAAAAATTGCAGAAAGAATCAAAAACTTTATGCTCATGTTATAGAAAAATCTTATTGGTCAGCTCAACAGGATTAAAACAACTTATTTGCTTTTACAAATAAATTTGATAAATCTGAAATTATACTTTATAGTAAATGATTATATGCTATTGTTGTTAGAGCATTGACGGTTTATAATATTTGAATCAACGTCATATCAGAATGGAGTTTTTGCGGTTTTTATGCTTGATTATTTAATTAGATATCAGAAAATAGCAATGATTTTTCTGGAAGGAATCTGCGAATTTATTGCATTTTTTATATTGATTACAAGAAATATTGGAAAACAGCGGAAAATTGCAATTTTTCTTTTGGAAGTAAGTGCTTCTTTTTTGCTTGGAGCTACATTTTTTTTCCTTTCGTATAACGGTGTATCTGGAAAACATGCATGGTACATGGTACGCATTTCAAAATTTCTGGATTATTTTTCTTCAAATTGCATGATTTTTGCAATGAACATTTATCTTAAAGACTTGTTTGCAAAAGAAGGTGGATGTGAAAAAAAACATGCTGCATTGATTGTTACAGATTTTCTTTTGCTTGCTGTAATTGTTTTACTTATAATTTCTCAGTTTAACGGCTTTTATTATACATTTGATGATAATACTTATCATCGTGGAAGCGGAAGAATTTTTGCAACATTGTTACCAGCATGTGCAATTATTCTGCAGATTTTAAGCATTATTCCTTATCATAAAAAGCTGCCAAAAAAAATACGCATTTCTATTGTTGCATTTTTGGTTACACCAATTATAGCTGCTGTATTACAGCTGTTTATGCAGGGCGTTTATATTACAAATATTTCTATTGTAGGAATGGCTGTAATTTTGTATGTCTTCGTTATTTATGAACTTAACGAATCAGTTGAGCGGGCTCATAAAAGAGAAGTTGAAATTCTTGAAAATTATCAGAAAGAACTCGAACAGACTGTAGAAAAGAGAACTCATGAATTGCGCATTGCAAATGAAAAAGCAGACCGTCTACTTTTGAATATTCTGCCAGAATCTGTTGCAGAGAAATTGAAGGATAATCCAGAAAAAACAATTTCGCAGAATTATCCGAATGCAACAATATTATTTACTGACATTGTTGGTTTTACAAAAATGAGCAGTGAAATGAGTGCAGAGGAGACAGTAGCTTTGCTGAATGATCTGGTTTCACTTTTTGATAAAAGAGCTGAAACTGAGGGAATTGAAAAAATCAAGACTATTGGAGATGCCTATATGGCAGCGGCTGGTCTTTCTGAAAATAAAGATAATGATGGTGCAAAAAAATTGATTACTTTTGCAAAAGGTCTTTTAGAAGACGTTGCAAATTTTAATAGAAGGTCTTCTGTGAAAATTCAGATCCGGGTAGGAATTAATTCTGGAAACCTTGTAGCCGGAGTAATTGGAAAAACCAAGTTTATTTATGATGTCTGGGGAGACACTGTAAATGTTGCCAGTCGCATGGAATCTACAGGAGAACCGATGAAAATTCATGTTTCCGAAGTAACATACAATCAGACTAAAAATTACTTTCCTTTTGAAGGCCCTGTTCTGGTTGATGTAAAAGGCAAAGGTTTGATGAACGGGTATTTTATATAGCTCAAATCTCGAGTCTGTTATTTTTCAGGAAATGTTACAAGAAGTTCAGAGAATGTCGGTATTGAGGATAATTAAGTAAAACTTAGTATGATAAATATGCTGTGAAATTTATTTTTCAACATAGTTGCACTTGATTTGACAATTGCCCTAGAAGATTTTAATCATTATTATGGATAATGTGAATTTTTATAGGAGAAAATATATGAAAAAATCTATACAGTTTGTATTTGCATTAACTGCAATTTTTTTAATCATGGTGTCGGCCTGTACAAAAAAGGCTGTGTCGGAAAAAACAAATACTTCTGCCGGTGCAAATCCTGAAAGTGCAGCAGTGTCAGAGACAGAGCAAAAGACATTAGATGAGTTGTTTATTAAGCCGAATGAAACTGTGCTTGGGGTTTTAGGTGACAATGAACTGATTAATAAAATTTATCTGCAGACCGGTTTTTATTATTGCCCTGAAACAAATCAGCTTATGCTTATAAAAATCGACAGCACAGATAAAGGCATAATAAATGACTCAATTATAGAAGAAAAGCTTAATCTTTATACGATTTTGTATGGCCTTAACAGTGACGGAATGGTATCAAAAAAAGAGTCTGCAAGTACTCCGATTGAAAGCATAAAAAAACTAAAAAGTGTCTATGCAAATCTTCAGAAAACATTTGAATTTAGCGAAAAAGGTGCAATGTCTTATATTGATAATCACGGAAAAAAATTTGAAAAATATAATGTCGGAATTGCCGATGATGAGCAGCTTTATTCAGAATTAAAAAAGCTTTATCAGAACCGATTTGATCTATATCTTGGCAGTTATCATTCTGATAAATACAACAAAGATTATAGACTGGTTAAAGATGGAAATAAATACACGCTGGAAGTTCAAGACGAAAATAATAATGTCGTCAAGGATTTTTATGAATTCGATACAAAAGCAAGTTTGCTCGGTACAGAAGGAAAATACTATATAAGAATCGATAAAGAACGTGACTCATTTCAAATTACAGAATATGTAGATTATTCGCTCTATCCTGATTTTGATGAAATGACAAACAGTGACGAATACGAAGATATTATTAAACAGGAAGCTGTTGCGTTTACATTGGCAGACAGGAAATAATATGAAATGACATATACATATTTTCCCTTATGTTTTATTTAAAATCCGCCGGGAAAATATGTTGTGTGTTTATTGCATATGAATCGAATGCAAAAATAGAAAATGTATTTCGTATTTTGCATCAAAACATGCATGAATAAAATAAATATAAAAAGAGGTGTGTAATCAGTATATTTTACTATGAAGGAACATAAAATTTATGATTAACAAATGGATAAAAAAGTAATTATAGTTTGTTTTGAAATATTACTTTAATTGTTCTGCCAAAGCTAATTGTTTCATTTTCATGTGAAAGGCACTTCCAGAAAGCTTTTTTGAGGTGCCTTAATTTTTTTAATTACTCGTACAGTCCGTACTTTTTTATGCAATATTCAAGAAGAAATCTGCAGCCTTCTGTAATCTGATCATATGTTGTATCAAAATCATCTGTGTACCAGGGATCTGCAATGTCTCCCGCATTTTTTGTGAATGAACGAAGTTTTTTGATTTTGCAGTCTTTATCCTCTCCTAGTATGCGTCTCATATTGCGCATGTTATTTTCGTCCATGCCGATTATTATGTCATACTCTTCATAATCATTTTTTGTTATCTGTTCTGCCTGATGAGGTATCATGGTTATACCCATAGACTGTAATTTGCGTTTTGCCGGCGGATAAATGGAATTGCCGATTTCTTCTGTACTTGTCGCTTTTGAGTAGATGTAAAAACTTTTACTGAGCCCGGCTTCATCTACTAGCTGAGTCATTATAAATTGTGCCATGGGTGAACGGCAGATGTTGCCGTGGCAGACAAAAAGTATGTTAACCATAAAAAAACTCCGTATATATTTGGTAATAATACACGTTTTTTTTGTTGTTTAGAAGAGGCTGATTTGAAATTATCAGCCTCTTTTTGTATGTGATATTTGATTTTACTTGTTGTTTGTATCGTTGTTCAGTTCGTTAAGCTTCGTGGCGATTGTCTTAAGCCTCATTGCACTTGATGAAACAACTTCTGTAGACGTGCTGAAGCTTGCTACGCCTGCAGAAATCTGTTTAAGTGTAAGCAGAATCTGTCCCGAAGCAGATGTCTGCTGTTCGATTATAGTGCTTATTTCTTGTGCCGAAGTTGCTGTAATCTGTGCATTTTTCTTGATGCTTTCAAATTTCTCTTCCAGCTCGCGTGCTATTTCGCATCCCTCGCTTACTTTCAGAGTTCCGCTTTCACTTACGAGAATCAGAGAGTCTGAAGATGTCTGTACTTCTGTGATTTTGTCTTTGATTTCCTTTGTTGAATCGATGATTCCATTTGCAAGACGGCGGATTTCTGAAGCAACAATGTGGAAGTTCTTGCCGGATTCTCCTGCGCTGGAAGCTTCAAGTTCGGCATTGAAAGCAATGATTTTTGCTTCATCTGCAACACTTGTAATCATGGAAACTATATCCCAGATGTTGCTTACGACATCTCCGAGAGATTTAATGCCGCTGATAGTTTTCTGATTTGCATCTGATATTTCATGAAGCTTTTTGACGTTCAGCAAAAGTGCATCAGCGCCATTTGCAACATCGTCACTTGTTTTCTTTGTAATGGCTGTGACGTCTTGAATTTTGCATGCGATGTTTTTGGACAGACAGTTTGTGTCTTCCATTGTTGCGACGATTTCTTTGACGGCTGCGTTCTGATCCTGTGAAGTTGCAGAAACTTCATTTGCAGTGACTACAAGAGTCTGTGTTTCATCATCAAGCTCTGTACTCAGACGAGTTTCGTTAGCTTGAATGTTTAGAAGCTGTTTGAGGATTCGGCCGAGACAGATGAAAATTGCTGCAACTGCAAGAATTGCGATTATAATTATTATAATGCGTTCTCTAAAGAGAGCTGATGCCAGAGTTTCTAGTTCGATGTCTACTTCTATAACACCGACAACATTGTTCGAGCTGTTTCTTATTGGAGTATAAGCTGAAATTGTCCATCCCCAGTCTAACGAGTAAGCTAATTTTGCAACTGTCGTGATTCCCTGTGAAAAACACTGTTTTATTTCTTTTTCATCAAATTCTTCAGTAATTTCTCCAAGTCGTGCGAAATCTGGATCTGATTTATCATGAGTTCCATCTACAACATAGATTCTTTCTCCTGTCGGTTTGAAAGAAATCGATGTGAGAAGTTTGCAGGATGTGTTTTTTTTGAAAGCTATAAGCTGGTTTGCAAGCTTTTTGTATGTTGGATCTGATTCATCGAGTTTGTTCATTACTTCTTCGAACTCGTCACCTGATATTAAAGAGGCTGCTTTTTCAGCGTTTTCTACTGCAATTTTTGTATATATCTGCGTTGCTGTATTATGTATACCTGAATATGAAAAGATACCTAATATAACAATAGAGGCAAGCATGACGACGCAAGGAATCGCCAAGAATCTGAAAGTAATTGATTTAAAAAACTTCATCATTATAATCTCCTTTCATACACTGAATATTATAACACAACTTTATATAAAGTAAAAAAAATAAATAAAGAGAGTATAAAAAAAAATATTTTGATTTGTATTTTTTTTTAATTCTTTGAATTGTATGTATTTAGAATTTGATTTTTCGGATTTTGATGTCAAAAATAAATCTGCATAATATAAATTTTGTCTGAATGACGTAACCGTTTCAGTATATATTTGTTAATCTAAATAATAATACTGCAAAATCTGAGCTAATTTTATTAACAGATACATGAAATACTCAGGTAGTTTCAGACTTTCTGAATTGTGGAGGATTTTTTTAATTTTTATGAAAAGCGATATCCTGAATACGAAAGAATCAAAGAAAAATTACGGCATGTGTCTGAAAACTGTCATTCGATACGGATTTTTGTTTCTTGGCTTTGCAGCCAGCCTTTTGACAGCTGTTTCATGCTCAAAAAAATCATACAGCAGCAAGTCGTCTGCTGCTTTCAGTGGCGGTTATTACGACGAAGAGATGGCAGATAGTATGAAGGCTCCTTTACCGGCTCCTTTGAGTGAGATGGAATCTGCTGATGTTTCTATGGAAAGTTTTAGTGATAGAAAAGCTGCAAAAACTGCAGGTGATAAGGGGGCTGGTAATGCTGACAGCAGTGTTCTGAAAGAACAGAAACTTATCTATACAGGTGATATTTCACTTGAAGCCAAAGATTTGAACCTTGCAAAAACTTCTATAGAGGCATGGGCTTCTGAATTTGGCGGATATATTGCAAATTCTCATTCGAATCCGAATTTTTTCCGTTTAACTGTAAAAATCCCATGTGAAAACTTTGAAAAAGCTTTTTCTAAGCTCGGTGAATATGGCAGGGTTACTTCCAAGAATTCTAATACACAGGATGTTACAAACCAGTACTACGACCTGGAGACAAGAATTGCCACAAAAAAAATAATGCTCGAGCGTCTGGAGCAGTATCTCAGACAGGCAAAAGATATCAAGGATATGCTTACAATCGAGCAGAAAATCAATGATATAACATACGACCTGGAAAGCCTTCAGGGACAGATGAAGCTGTTGTCATTCAAAATTCAATTTTCTACGATAGATATTTCCGTATGCCTGCCGGAAAGTAAAATAGACAGAAGTGTTGAATATCCGGATATGAACAATTCGTTTACAAATCTGGCAACAAATGTTCTGGGATTTTTGGCAGGCCTTCTGATGGTTATTATCTATGTTATACTGTTTGGAGTACCGCTGTTCTTTATCTTTGCATTTTTGTATTGGCTTTTGTTCGGCAAAATCGGGCTTATCAAAAAATTTTTTAGAAAGATTAAGTAAAAAGTGCGAAGGAGGTTTACCGGAATAAATCAGTTTTTTCGAGATTGTTTTACCGGTAAATGTGCTTTTTATTTTCTCATAGCTGCTCTTGCTGTCTCTTTGAAATGTATTACATTTCGGAGACAGCATTTTTTTTATCTGCAGGAAAATTTATTATTTGAAATATCTGTAAACACAGTTTCTGCTGTAAGCTTTCCTATTTGTTCCGATATGTTTTAACATCGTCTGATTTTTACTTTTGGGAGGTACCTTTTTCTGATATGAAAAGTCCTGAAATTGTGAGGACGCAGCCTGCAATTCCCATAGGTGAAAGATGTTCTTTGAGGAAAATACCGGCAAAGATAATTGTCACTACAGGAATCAGATATATTCCGGCTGAAACTTTGACAGTGCCCAGTATTGCACATGATTTGTTCCACATAACGAAGCAAAGCGCACTGGCTCCTGTTCCCAGGAATAGAATGTTAGCGGCATTTTGAAGGGAAAACAGTCTTTGTATGTTTGTCTGAACATTGAAAGTAAAGAAAAACGGCGATCCTTCTGCACCGAACATAGAACACAATATGCATAGCGGAATCATAAATATAAGTGCAAAGAAAAAGATTCTTCTTGTTGAACAGACTGTGTCGTAGCTGAGTCTGTTTATAAGACTTACAAACAATGAATAAAATCCCCAGCAGATTCCGGAACACAAAGCCAGCAGGTCACCTTTCGGACTGACAGAAAATTCTGCCGTACCGTTGAAACTTATCAGAGCAACTCCTGTTAGTGCCAGAACAAAACCTAGTATAAAGAACAATCCGATGTGTTTTTCTTTCAGAAAAATCTGTGAAATTATTGCTGTAAACAAAGGGCATATGGATACTATGATACTGACATTGCTTGCCTGCGTATAAGATATAGCTGCATTTTCTGTAAACTGATAAAGTACGATACCGGACAGTCCAGCCAGGGCATACAGAAAGTTTTCACTTTTATGACGCAGATGAAGTACATGCGGATTGATAATCCACAAAGATATATATGCCGTTATGAATCTAAAAAACAAAATTTCCAGTGCAGAAAAACTTCGGAGAAGATATTTTGTAGAGATAAAAGTAATGCCCCAGATAAAAATTGTAATTGATGCAAGTGCGATGCTGAATGCTCTTGTCGTTTTTTCATTTTTCATATTTGCGAGTATATCACATAAAATAAATTAAGATAGCCACTGTGATATTTAAAAAACGCTCTGTTTTTTTAAATTCGTTTTCATAAGATGGATTTACTGATTTATAGGATTTTTATGCTATAATGAAAGGCAGCTCAAAAATGCTTCTGGGGCGTATGCTGCATTTTAGTTTTCAGAGTAAGTATTTAGATAATATGTTGAAAAATGGAGGTTTATGTGAAACTTGACCAGATAAAAATACAGCGCGGAAGTGTAATAAACTTTGCAGGTGGTGCAATCGTGAATGCTGCAAACGAATCTTTGTTGGGCGGAGGTGGCGTAGATGGAGCTATACATGCTGCGGCTGGTCCCGGTCTGCTTGCAGAGTGCCGTAAACTCTGCGGCTGTAGAACGGGCGAGGCAAAGATAACCGGTGCATACAATCTTCACTGTAAATATGTCATACATACTGTAGGTCCGATATATCATGAAGCCTGTGCTTTGGGAGGGGCCGAACGTGCAAAAGAACTTTTGTCATCGTGTTATAATAATGTTCTGCTTATCGCAAAAGAAAAAGGAATTTCTTCTATCGGATTTCCGGGAATAAGTACAGGAGTTTATGGTTATCCGATTAATGAAGCTGTACCGATTGCGCTGGGCACGGTTTTAGATTTTGACTGGGATGGACAGATAACGTTTTTCTGTTTTGGTGAAAGAGAATACGATATGTATGTCAGAACATACAGTGAACTGAAAAAATCTGCTGTGTAATTCTTTTAAGCCTTGTAAAAAACAAATGGCATTTTCAGAAAATGATGTTCCTGAAAATGCCATTATTTTACCAGTTTTGCTTATTGCAAAAAGTGATGTTTTTAGTCGATGTGCTTAGTTTGCTGGCTTGAAAATATCAATGTATCCTGCAATAAAGATTATTATGATGATAATTGGAACGATATATCTCAAATAAATCTTCATAGCTTTATTGTTCGGGAACTTGATGCCGTCTCCAGAGTCAGCTTCTTCGATAAAGTTCTTCCAGCCCCATCCATTAATAGAGGCCTTGTGTGTACAGAACATAAGGAATATGAGAGAACCAAGAGGAAGAAGGTTGTTTGAAACGATAAAGTCTTCAAGACCATCTACAGAGAATCTTCCGAAGAGTTTGACATTTTCCCAGATGCTCATACCGAGGGCAGCTGGTGTTGAAAGAATAAGAAGTGCAAAGAAGTTGAAAATTACAGACTTTTTGCGGCTCCATCCTAATGCATCCATAGGGAATGCAACGATGTTTTCAAATACTGCAACGACAGTTGTAAGAGCTGCAAAGCTCATGAACAGGAAGAAAAGGCTTCCGACAATACGGCTTGGTACAGGTCCCATTGCATTAAAGATGTTCGGCAGAGTCATCATAACAAGACCAGCACCACTTCCTGGTTCCTGATTAAAAGCAAGACATGCAGGGAATATGATAAGACCTGCACCGAGTGCTACGAATGTATCGAGTGCAATAATGCGGATTGATTCACCTGTAAGAGAATGGTCTTTTTCTATATAAGAACCGAAGATTTCCATTGAACCGATACCAAGGCTCAGTGTAAAGAATGACTGACCGAGAGCTGCATAAGCTGTTTCCCAGAAACCGTTTGCTACAAGAGCTTTGAAGTTTGGCTTCAGATAGAAAGCATATCCTTTTGATGCACCGGGAATGAATGCAACGAAAATTGCAAGACCGATCATGATTACAAGAAGCCCTGACATCATGAACTTTGTAACGCGTTCGACACCTTGCTGAAGTCCAAGAATACAGATACCGAATCCGAGCGTAATGATGATTGCCATCCATATAAGAAGTTCTTTTGGACTGCCGAGCATAGATAAGAAAACCTGTGTAACTTCATCTGGGGTTTTACCGATGAAAGTACCTCTGATTTCCTTAAAGAAGAAATTGAACATCCAGCCGGCAACGACGGTGTAGAACATCATCAGAAGATAATTTCCGCTTACTGCAAGACCGCTGTACCAGTGCCAGTGAGTCTGTTCTGGTTCAAGCGATTTGAAAGCTCCTGCTACAGACTTGCGGGATGCGCGTCCTACAGCAAATTCACATACCATAATAGGCAGACCGAAAAGTACGAGGAAAACAAGATACATAATGACGAAAGCCGCTCCGCCGTATTTTCCTGTGATATAAGGGAAACGCCATACATTTCCAAGTCCGATTGCACAGCCTGCTGCAAGCAGGATAAATCCAAGACGACTGCCCAAAGTCTCGCGGGATTTCTCGCTCATAAAGACCCTCCAAATATATAACAGTATTAAAGGTGCATCAGAAACTTAAGTTTCTAAAAACATCTTGTAATAGCGTAATACTGTTTTCTTTTAAAAATATATTCATTATATGCGTTTTTTGTTATTATTTGCAAGAGCAGAGATGAAATTTTGTAAAAAAACTCAAAAAATGCAGAAAATTCTTTATTCGTATGCTATACTTAAGCGTATACATGTGAAATTTTCTGAGCAAGTATTAGACATGTATTAAAAATTATTAAATTTGAAAAAATCAGCAGTTTTCATAAGTATCTTTGGAGAGGTTAAAGTGAGAGTTTTCAAAAAGATTTGTTCACTGTCAGTTATTCTTTCTGCTTTATTCTGTCTGTCTGCACATCCCGTGCTTCGCGAATATTCGGATTTTACTTTGCTTGGGTGTTATAATCTGTATTCTAATCCTGACAAGTCAGAAAAAAACTTTTGTTTTCGTACTCTTAATCATGAGGGTGGGCTCAAAGTCCGCCTGCTTGAAACCGGTGCAAAAGAACAGGACGGCCAGTGGCTGTATGTGCTTTTAAATAATGGGCAGTGGGACGAAAATGAGTATTGGATAAAACCAAATACAAGATTCTGGATTTTTCTTGCGGATGATGAATCTGTTTATGATTATTCTGAATCATCCTATTTTTGATATAGTTTTAAGATTTTGTACGACTGGAGTTGACAAATTTCATAAAGATGATAGCCTTTAAATAGAGATGCTTTACAATATTTACTTTGATATTGCAACATTAGTTCTGCTTTTTATTGTCATAACTTTATGTTTTTATAACAGAAAATTCTCAGGCACGGTTGAAACAACATTCTTCTATTTCTGTGCATCAACTCTTATTACAACTGTCATAGATATTGTAAGCTCCGTAGCATCATCGTATCCGCAGAATTTTTCTCTGCTGTTTCAGTGGATTATAAACATACTGTTTTATGTGTCTGTGTGTACAATGCCAGTTTTCTATGTCGTATACGTTCTGGCAATTACCGGACAGTTTCATAAACTAAAAAAGCCTTTATATCAGGTTCTTGTTTTTCTGCCATATATCATAGATTTGATTCTGGTACTTCTGTCTCCGGTTCTGCATATAGTATTTTATATTGATGAGGGAAACCGCTATCACAGAAGTGCAGGCATCATGATTCTGTACGCACTTTTGTTCTATGCTTATGTTTACAGTACTGTTATTTTGACTATGAACCGCAATACAGTTCCGAAGTCAAAATACTGGGTAACTCAGTCATACGTTTTCTTTCTTTTGTGTGGCATTATACTTCAGTTTTTTTATCCCTTTCAGCTTGTCGAAAACTTCTGTTCTTCAGTAAGCATTCTCATAGTTTTCTTTGCACTGTATTCACCTGGCAGCAAAGTTGATTCTGCAAGCGGCATTTACAACCAGCATGCTCTTACAATGTTTGCCGACCATAAATTTCAGTACAATGAGTCGTTTTCAATTATAACAATCATCATTGACGAAATCATGCTGTATTCTTCTACAATCGGTATACCTGCTGTAAATGAACTTTCTCATGAGATAGGAATTTTTTTGAATTCCCTTGCAGAAAGTGATTTGTCTTTTTATATCAGACCGGGTGTATACTGTTTTGTCATTCCTCCAAAAAAAACAGCTTATGTACATGATTACATCGATATAGTAAGAGACAGGTTCAACAGTCCTGTCAGTATCAACGGTATGTCTATAAATATTCCGGTCAGACAGTGTGTCATAAACTGTCCTGACGATGCGAAAAATACAGAAGAGCTTTTTGCCGTGATAAATACAGCCTCAGAAAATAACATATACAAAATTGACAAGCTTGTTTATGCAAAAGATATCGATACAAAAGAGCAGTTCTATCATGCTTATGTAGGTCAGCTTGCACATTCTGCCATTCAGGAAAAGCGGTTCGAGGTTTTTTACCAGCCGTTGTATTCTGTGGAGAAAAAGAAAATCATCGGAGCAGAAGCTCTGTTCCGCATGAAAGATGATGACGGAAAATACGTTGACGCAGAAACTCTTGCTATAGTTTCCGAACAGAACGGTGCAATAATTGCACTCGGCAAAAAAGTTTTTGAAGATGTATGTTCGTTTCTTGCGTTATGCAGAAAAGAAAAAATAAACTTGGATATGGTCGATGTAAATCTTTCTGTCGTTCAATGCATGAATATCAGCCTTGCAGATGAACTTGCAGAAATATCAGAGAAATACGGCATCGATCCTGAATTCATCAAGCTGGAAATCACAGAAACTGCGGCTGCTCACAAACCTGAAGTGCTTACCAAGAATATGATGAATCTCATGGAAAAAGGATTTGAATTTTATCTTGATGATTACGGCAGCGGACTTGCAAATATAGAATATCTTTTGCAGCTGCCGTTCTCTACAGTCAAGATAGACAAAGAAATTTTGTGGAACGCAATGAAAGACGAAAAAGCACGCATACTTTTGATAAGTACTATCGAAACTATGCAGCGTCTGAATATAAAAATAGTGGTAGAGGGCATCGAAACTCAGGAAATGGTCGACATGCTGTCTTCGCTGGGCTGTAATTATTTACAGGGCTATTATTTCTCTTGTCCAGTTCCAGAATCAGATTTTTTTGCTCTGCTCAAAAAAATCCAGTAAAATAAACTCAAACTGAATCTGTGCAAATTGCAGCTTGTGTTAAATTTCGTAAATTTGAAAAAAAGCTTCGTGATATAAAAGCAAAGTTTTTTTTAGCCGCTTAATCAGCAGTTTTTCAGAAGGTGTCCAGAATCGATTTTTTTTGTGAAAAAATCCATATTTGACCAGATAAAAAATGCACAGTAGATTATCACGACTGCAGCGAACAAAAATGCGTACAGCAGAAACTCTGTCTGCGAAAACCATGACGGGAGGAAAATCTTCATCGGGGCAAGAAGACATGCGAGGATGATGATGAACGATGCAAGCCAGCCGTTTACAGATACTTTGTAAGATTTGCTTTTGTACTGCGGATCTATCTGACGGATAACGTTTTCTATTGTGTCATCTTCCAATGGTACAGGTATGTTAAGCGGTTTTGCAGCAAGTTTTTCTGCACGGACAAGAGCTTTGATGTCTTTTCTGCATTTCTTGTCAGTAAGCAGGTTCAGAGATAAAGAAAACGGAACATGTTCTCCTTTGTCCAACTTCAGATACTGTTCCATGTAAGTTTTTGAATCAGTTTTGTTTTTCATCACAATTCCTCCAGTTTCTTTCGCAGGATACTTTTCGCACGGAAAACATGCGATTTGATTGTATTCACGGGTATTGATGTAATTTTTTCAATTTCTTCATAACTCATGTCGTAGAAAAAATATAATTCTATGCAGATATAGTATTTTTCCGGAAGTTCACGGATTGCTTCTTTGACTGCAAGTACTGTTCTGCGCCGGATTTCCTGTTCTTCTGGAGTTTTGTCTATATCGACAAGAAGTGTTTCATCTGCGATTGATTCGAAAGTTTTTCTGCGGTTTTTTGCATTTATGGCTGTCGTGTAAGCGATTCTTGTAAGCCATGTTGAGAACATGCTTTCGTTTCGGAATGAGGACAAGTTTGTGTATGCTTTGAGAAAAACATCCTGAACAAAGTCCTCTGTGTCTGTCCTGTTATGAAAAAAACTCATGCCGAGTGCAGTGACTCTGTTTTTGTATAAAGACATAAGTTTCGCAAAAGCTTTTGGTTTGCCGGCAAGTGTCTCTTTTACGAGAAATGAGTCTCGCTTTTGGATAATGAGGTGTTCGAGGCTGCGTGTGATTTTCTGCGCAGGCTTGTCTTTCATTTTTGAGAATAGATTTTTGCGAAAATCAGAAGTGCAAGACCGACTGCAAGCGGCAGAAGTCCCGCCAGAAGTCCCCATGAGATTCCTGTTATAAAGAAAAACATGATGGAAAGAACAAACCCAACAAATGTCAGACAGAGCCCTGTCAATTGACAGAACACTTTGAGGTTAAAAGTTTTCGGTGTATATGAGTTTTTGAGGATGCGAAGTTTGTTTTCGTGGTGGTGATATAAAATAGCAAAAAATACCAGAAGAAAGGCGAAGATTATGCCTGTAATCGGTATGAGTGAGATGATAATCTGTGCTACTGGTGTAAGTGTCTGTGAATCCATAATCTGTCCTGTAAAAAGCTTTTTTAGGGAAAATCTTAAAAAAAAACAGTTTTTTAAGGTTCCTTATTTTAAGTCAGTTTCGAAAATTCTGTGATTTAGCTCTCGTAAAATCAACGTTTGCAAACACAGACGTCTTTTTTTGAAAGCACCTGTGTTTTCTTTCGGACTGCTCTTGGCTGTCAGTTTATTTGACACAAGAAAATCTTTGAGGTTGCATAAAAAATGTATTTTATCATCCGCAAAAAAAAAAACTTAGTTTTTAACGTTGTCAATTATTCGAAGAAAAGGTACTGGTCAAAATATACGTCTTTGATTTTGCCCAGAACAAGTTCATTGTTTATGCGGTTTTTGATGTCTTCTTTGATTTTCTGTTCACCCATTGCAAGCAGTTCATCTTTTGTGTATTCGCTGAAAAAGCCGATGATGATTGATTTTTCGAGCTTGTCTTTTTGTGCAAGTTCTTCAAAAAGTGCAGTGTCATTTGCCTGATACGAAAACCATGGAGAAACTAAAAGCAGAATGCCTGTTCTTGAATCAGAGCCTTTTGTTACTGTGCGGATTTGGCCTACATCTGTGTATGCACTCAGACGGCTGTTTGTTTTGAGGCTTGTATTTATGACCTGTTTCGGTGTAGGGTCTGCATGTCTGTACTTGCTTTTGATTTCTCCGCCGTTTTTGGCTATGGAAACTGCCGTACCGCCGACAAAGATAACAATCAAAGCGATGAGAATTATCAAAAGTATGCGGTTAAAATTTTCTGCCGACTGAGCACGGCTTCTGTAGGAACTTGCAGAACTTGCGGAGTTTGCATAATTTGAGGAACTTGTGCCGTACTCTTTGCGGGAGTAGTATCTGCCGTTGTCATGTCTGTAACGAATCTTTTTCATGTTTACTCTTAATCCCCTGTAACTGGTACCTGTAAAAAATACTTACCCGGTTACCGATAAAAATGCCATCTTGCAGGAGCGGTCTCTAAAAAAACTGCAGTCTTTAGAGCGTCCTCAAACTTTGTACTTATCGAGAAGAGCCATGGTTCTGGTTGTTGCTTTACCGTCTTCTGATATTGTTCCTGGTATTCGTGCTTTAATTTCTATGCAGTCTTCAAGCCAGTTCTCTTCTATTATCGTACCATTTCGTCTTGCAAGTTCAACCATATTGCTGTCTTTTAAAGGAATTTTGTAAAGAGCGATGTCTCCTAGCAATGTATGTGTGATAAAATTAAGGAGATTTTCAAAACCGTCCTGTGTTTTTGCACTTATATGAATTGCATCCGGGAATACTGCGTCGAGATGAGATTTAGCAACGTCATCTGTTATGCGGTCAAATTTGTTCAAAAGAACAACTTTTGGCAGTGTGTCTGCATGTATGTCCTTGAGAACTGAAAGAACTTCTTTGTACTGTTTTTCACAGTCCGGGTCACTTGCATCTACTGTAATGAGCAGAAGGTTTGCATAGGATGCTTCTTCCAGCGTTGACTTAAATGCGTCGATAAGTGTGTGCGGCAGGTTTGAAATAAAGCCGACCGTATCTGTAAGCAGAACAGAAGAACCTTCTGCAAGAGAAAGTTTACGTGTTGTCGGGTCTAGAGTTGCAAAAAGCTTGTTTTCTACAAAAGCTTCCGCACCTGTAAGTGCGTTGAGCAGACTTGATTTGCCGGCGTTTGTGTATCCGACAAGGGCGCAGGACATGGTTGCTGTTTTTTCGCGCTGCTTTCTTTGTGTCTGTCTGTTTTTCGCTACGATTTCAAGATCCTTTTTTATCTGGACGATTTTGTCTTCAATCTGGCGACGGTCAAGTTCGAGCTGTGTTTCTCCGCTTCCTTTATTGCCGAATGTTCCGCCTCTTTGGCGCGACATATCACCGTATGTGTGACTCAGGCGCGGCAGCGAATAGATCAGGCGTGCAAGGTCTACCTGCAGGACAGCTTCTTTTGTCTGTGCACGCTGTGCAAAAATGCGGATTATTACTTCGTTTCTGTCGAAAACAGGTATGCCTGTGAGTTTTTCCCAGTTGCGCTGTTTTGACGGCTCTATTTCCCAGTCGAAGATAATGCAGTCTGCAAAAATTTCTTTTGCTTTATCTGCTATTTCTTGTGCCTTACCTGTGCCGATACCATAAGAAGGAGTCGGCTCAATACGAGTGAGCACCATTGTTGCTCCACATTCCATACCGAGTGTGTCTACGAGACCCATGAGTTCTTTCGGGCAACCGTCCTCTTTTGAGGCAGGGGAACCGATAAGCAGTGCCTTTGGCAGCTTCTCTTGTTCAGCTTTGACTTCTATCATATACTTGTAGTATAATAACCGAAAATGTGTGGAAAACTCAAGTTTTTTATGGAAGAAAAAGATGCAGCCCCTTTAAAGAAGAATTCTCATGGACTCCTCCAGAAAGCAATGGCTTTGCAAAATGCAAGAAATGTCATTGAGCTTGAGAATGGCATTTTTTCAATCAAGAAAAACCTTGAACTGACAAATATTCCTCTTAATTCAGACTTTAAAAGTCTTGTTGATTCTGTTCTTAACACCTCTAAAATTTATCAATAAGAGCTAAAGAAATCTAAAACGCCGGTTGTACCTGTTAATCATGGAGAATGTGGTATTATAAAATTTGCAGTTAAACTTCATGTTAGGTATTGATTTAATCTGAAAGTAGACGGAGGTTGTGTTTTTTCGGATTGCAAAAGCTGGTCTTTGTGAATAAAACTTGATATTTGTCTCAATAAAATAGCTTTTTGTATCGGGTAATGTATTGAGGAAAGAGAGTCACTTCATTATAATCATACCATTATGATCGTGATGAAATTCGGCGGTTCTTCTGTAGCCAACGCAGACCGCATCAGACATGTTGCTGAAATTATTCAGACATATAAAGACGAGCTTCCTTGTGTTGTTTTGAGCGCAATGGGAGATACAACTGACCATCTTCTTGAAGCTGCTGATATGGCAGTAAATGGTAAAGTTGACATCGAAAAAGTTGAAAAACTTCACTTGGATACAGCAAAAGAGCTTGAAGTTGATGTTCCTGCAATCAAAGAACTTCTTGGTGAACTTAAGACTCTTTTGACAGGAATCAGCATGCTGAAGGAACTTTCAAAACGTTCAAGAGATTATCTTGTTTCTTTCGGAGAGCGCATGTCTGTCCGCATGATGGCAGCTTATCTTACAAAGCTCGGCACTCCGGCTAAGTTCTATGACGCTTGGGATGTCGGTATTGTTTCTGATTCAAACTATATGTCTGCAGAGCTTCTTGATGAAGTCTGGGACAATATACCAAAGCATCTTTCAGACTACAAGAACGGCAAGCAGAAAGAGATTCCTATTGTTACAGGATTTATTGCAAAAGACAAGAACGGCACAATCACAACTCTCGGACGCGGTGGAAGTGATTTGAGTGCAACTATGATTGGTTCTGCTATGGGCGCAAAGGAAATCCAGACATGGAAAGACGTTGACGGTATTATGACAACAGATCCTCGTCTTGTTCCTGATGCAAAACCTGTTCCTGAAGTAACATACGAAGAAGCTCAGGAACTTGCTATCTTTGGAGCACAGGTTCTTCATCCACGCTCAATGATTCCTTGCCGCAAGACAGGAACTCCTGTTCGTGTCAAAAACAGCTATAATATCAAGAGCGAAGGTACTCTCATCGTAGAGAACCACACAGGAACAAGACCTGAAGTTACAGCTATTACAAAAGTAAAGAACGTAACTCTTATTGATATACAGTCAAGCCGTATGCTTGGTGCTGCCGGATTCCTTGCACATATCTTCAATCAGTTCCTCAAATGGAACATCAGCATTGACGTTATTGCAACATCAGAAGTTTCAGTTTCTCTGACAGTAAACACAAAGCAGGATCTTACGGGGTTGCTCGAAGATCTTGGCCGTGTTGCAGAAGTTAAGGCAACTCAGGACAAGGCAATCATCACAGTTATCTGTGATGTTACAAAGTCAAGCACAATTCTGGCAAAGGCATTTACAGCTCTTTCAAAAGAGGGCATTAATGTTCAGATGATAAGCCAGGGCGCAAGCAAAGTAAACGTCAGTTTCCTTGTTGATATGGCAGAAGCTGACAAAGTTGTAAAGACTGTACACGCATCACTTTTTTAAAAGTAAATGACATGGTAAATGCCACTTCTGTAATCTGATAAATTCGATTCCTGGAGATGGCATTTTTATGGCTGTAGAATTTACAGCACATGTAAGTTTGGACTGAATAAAAAGTTTTTTGAGGATTTTTTTATGAAGATTGCACTTGTTGGATATGGAAAAATGGGACACATGCTTGAGGTTGCAGCATTGGCTCAGGGACATACTGTTGTAACAACAATCGATGTTTTTGCAGATGATGCAAAAGTTAAGGTTCAGAATGGTGATACAAAAGCAATTGTTGATGCTGTAAAAGCAAGCGGTGCTGAAGGTATCATAGAGTTCACACATCCTTCTTCTGTTGTTGCCAATATCAAAGCTTTGCTTCCTCTTGGTATTCCTCTTGTTGTAGGAACAACAGGCTGGAATGACAAAAAAGAGGAAATTGCAAAGTTTGCTGCTGAGTGCGGCGGAACAATCATGACAAGTGCAAACTTTTCTGTCGGCGTAAATGTATTTTATAAAATCGTTGAAGAAGCTGCAAAGCTTATAAACAACTTTGATGAATACGATGTGGCAACATGGGAAATGCATCACAATCAGAAAGCAGACAGTCCATCTGGAACTGCCATCGATATTGCAAAGAGAGTAATGGCTGGCATGCCAAAAAAGACAGAGATTGTCACAGATGCTTTCCACGAAAGACCTGCTCCAAATCAGCTTCATGTTTCTTCAACAAGATGTGGAACAGTTCCTGGTACACACAAGGTTTATTTTGACTGCACGGCTGATACAATCGAACTGACTCATACAGCCAGAAGCCGTCAGGGATTTGCAAGTGGTGCAGTTCATGCAGTTGCAAACCTCAAGAATCTTCTCGATGAAGGTAAGCTTTCAAAAGGTAAGCTTTACGGCATGAATGATGTTTTTCCTGGACTGTTCTAAGAAAAAACTTTTCTATATAAGTAAATCAGTTTTCTGCTGAAATTTCAGTTTGAAAAGTGTTTTTTTTGTGCGGAAAATTTTTGTCCGCCTTAATAAGCCGGTTTTGAAAGAACCGGCTTTTTTTGTGCATGTTTCTACATCTGTATTTTTTTGGAAGATTTACATGATTATGCAGGCAGCGTATACAATTCATTTGATTTTTGCAGTTGTCTGCTAACACTAAAGGCATTTTATTCCGACATTAAGAGGAGTATGATGTCTTTAGTGTCTGTAATAACAAAAAAACTAAATATACTTCTTTCTCTGGGAATGATTTTTTCGGCTTCTTTATTGGCTGCTTCAGAAACTTACATAGTCCAGAAAGGAGATACATTATATTCTATTGGCAGAAAGTACGGCGTAACTGTTGATGATATAAGAAAAGAGAATAATATTTCTGCAAATAATACAATTTATTCTGGGCAGAAGATTATTATACCTTCAAATGATGCTGTTCCTTCTCCTGCTGTAATCAGACCTGTATCAAAGAAAAATGAAGGAGCTTCTGATTCTGATGCAGCTCCAAAAGTTGAATATGCTGTATCTGCAAATGTTTCTGGAATAGACGTATCTGCAAAACGCGAATACGATGTTTATACTGTTCAAAAAGGCGATACTTTTTACAATATTTCCAAAGTTAATGATATTTCGATAAAAGAGCTCAAAGCTTTGAATAATCTGTCTGAGGAATGTATGCTCAAGACTGGGCAGAAATTGAAAATCCCGGTCAGTCGTGTCGACACTGATGCTGCAAAACTTCCAGATCTGCCGATCAAAGATCCAAGGCAGTATTCGAAGAAAAAAGGTGATTCATCTCTGACATGGCCTGTTAAAACGACAGATGTTGTGTACACTACTGGAAAAGTGAGCGGCGTTCAGCTTGCTGCAAAAAAAGACGAACCAGTAAAATGTATTCGTGCGGGAATTGTTATGTATACAGGAAATTACCGCGGTTATGGAAATGTTGTTTTTGTTCAGGCAAAAGCCGGCTATATTTACGCATATACAGGACTTGGGTCCATCAAAGTACAGAAAGGGGATTACGTTGTGTTTAATGATGCCATTGGCACAGCTGGAACAGACAGTATCAAAGGATCTTCTCAGATGTCTTTGATGGTCTTTTTAAATTCCAAGCCGATTGATCCTGCAAAAGCTCCCCGCGGATAATTTCAGGACTTGAAAAACTGATACATCAGAAATTTTTTAGAATTTTCTTTATTTCTTATATTTCATAAATCAGTCTGCTTTATGGAGTTTTATAAGCAAAATGTGTTTATAAGGTTCTGTAAATCAGGCTTTTTTTTACATGAGAAAATATCAGCTGATGCAAGTTGTGTATTCGCAGAAACGATTTTGCGCCTGTCAGTATTTAACCTTCTTTTCAAACTGCCTTTTTATGTGATATGCTGAAACATCGAATAAAAAAAAGGGGACATGTATGGATCGTCCGAAGATTTGTCTTACGCTTACTGGTTCAACTCTAGAGCAGGATATTGAAATTCTGAATAAATACAGAGATTACGTAGATATGGTTGAATTGCGTGCTGATTTTTTGGGAAGTGATGAAAGACTTGAAATCCGTCGTTTTCCGAAGATGGCAGGAATTCCATGCATTCTGACAATACGCAGGACTATGGACGGCGGCATGTTCAAAGAAGGAGAGGCTGCACGAACTATGCTTTTTGCACGTGCTCTGGCTTTCGCAAAATCTGACGCTGCAAATAACTTTCAGTATGTTGACTTTGAGGAAGATTATCATGTTCCGAGTCTGCAGGACGCAGCCCTTGCGTTCGGTACGCATATCATCAGAAGTGTTCATGATATGCAGAAACCTATAACAAATATCATTCAGCGTCTTGAAGGCCTGAATGCAACCGGTTATGAAATCCCTAAGATTGCATTTCGTCCGAAGTCTCTCAACGATGTGACATATCTTTTTCAGGAAGCTTCAAAACTGCATGATAACAATCATATTCTCGTAGCTATGGGCGACCTTGGAGTATCAACCCGCATATTGTCTGCTAAACTCAAGAATTATCTTACTTATGTTTCTTCTGAGGAAGCCGGCAAGAAACTTCCGAAACTTGCACATATTGACCCGAAAGCAATTGTTGAATTGTATAATTTCCGTTCGATAGATGAACATACTCAGGTCTTTGGTGTTACAGGCTGGCCTCTTACTTCTACTTCAAGTCCGACACTGCATAACGAAGGATACAGAATGCATAATATGAATGCAGTTTATATTCCATTGAAAGCAGAACATATCGAAGAAGCGATTTCTTTCGCCAATGTAATAGGCATAAAAGGTCTGTCTGTTACAGTTCCTCATAAAGAAAAAGTTCTCAAGTATGTTTCATCATGCGACAAAAAAGTTGAAGAAATAGGTGCAAGTAACACGATTGTCAAACAGGATGGCAAGTGGTGTGCGTATAACACTGATGTGTCAGGTTTTTCGCGTTCTCTGCTTGAGTTTACTGGTACAAAGAATCTGCGCGGCTGGAATGTCGCAATTATTGGTGCCGGCGGTGCTGCAAAGGCAATTGCTTATGCTGTCAAAAAACTTCACGGTAATGCATGTGTATTTAACAGAACCGTTGTGAAGGCAAAAGAGCTTGCAGAAACTTATGGTTTCAAGTATTCAACTTTGGGATTCGGTCTTGGACCTGACACTTACAAGATTCTCAGAAAGTACAGTGATTTGATTATTCAAACAACTTCAGTCGGTATGAACAGTGACTCACCTTCTACACAGGACAATGATCCGCTGTATTTCTATAATTTTACCGGCAAAGAGATGGTGTTTGATATAGTTTATATGCCGGCTGTTACCCCTGTTTTGCAGAGGGCAGCTGATGCTGGATGTAAGGTTTGTAACGGTTTTGATATGCTCAAGTATCAGGGGTACGAACAGTTTGAACTTTATACCGGCGAAAAATATGAGATAAACGATTAAAAATCCTGCAATGCTTATTTCAAAAAAGTATCTGCATGCGTCACATGAAACGTTGGATGGATTTTAAATGCAGATATGGTGCGGGGTAAAGCTGAATTTTATAATCAGATTTTGAAAAGCGAAGTTTTTGCTTTGTGTCTGCAATGTGAAAAAATCGCATAAAGAAGTCATTATATATCGAATGCATTTTGAAAACAGTTGTTTTTTCTGGATGCAATCGTGAAGGAGTATTTTGGATGGCTATATCTAAGGATGAGCAGAAAGTCCTGGCTGCAACATACGCAGTCGATTCTCTTATCAAAGAGGGAAAGATTTTCAGTGGAATGAAAATCGGTCTGGGAACAGGTTCGACTGCAATGCCTGCTGTAAAGCGTCTGGCTGAGAGAATTGCAGATGGTACATTGAAAGATGTAAAAGCTGTTGTTACGAGTTTTCAGACAATGCTTGCCTGTGAGAGTTATGGAATTCCGGTTTATACTTTGAATGACAAAGTAATCTCTGGAAGTCTTGATCTGGCAATTGACGGTGCTGATGAAATCGGTCCGGGTAATTCTCTCATCAAGGGTGGCGGAGCTGCATTACTTCGTGAGAAAATCACAGAGTACAATGCTAAATTTCTTGCAATTGTTGCTGACGAGTCAAAAGTAGTTTCTCATCATGGAACTGGTTTTGCTCTGCCTGTTGAAGTTATTGCAGAGGCTCGTGTACCTGTTGCACAGGCTCTTGCAGCTCTCGGTGCTTCAAGTACTATCAGAGAAGGTGTTCGTAAAGCCGGTCCTGTTATAACAGATAATGGAAATATGATTCTGGACTGTCTGTGGAAGGCTCCGGTCAATCCTTGTGAACTCGAGGATAAAATAAATGCCATTGTCGGTGTTGTGGAGTGTGGCTTCTTTACAAAAGCTCATCCTGTTGCTTATGTTGCACACGCAGATGGCAATGTTGAAGTTATAAAATAAGTTTTTATTTGCAAATAAAAAGGCTGCGGTATGGATTTTGAATCTATGCCGCAGCCTTTTTGCTATTGCATGCAATTTATAAAAAACTGGATTTTAGTTTTTTATAAATAAATCTTACAAGATTTTTAGTCTATATGCTTTTCAAACATTTCCTGCTCTACTGCGTAAAGTGTAAGGTTTGTGCCTTTTTCGACATCATAAGGAACTGTTACGTTTCCGCCGTCATGCTGAAAATTTGCAATAGTTGTCTTTTTGCCTTCCTTTGTACTTGCAATAAGCTGCATGTTTACAGGATAAGGAAAAGTCGGGGTTTTACAGGAGAAAATTCCATGAACAGTTTTGTCTTTCTCTTTTGCCGGGGAAAAAGCGAAATCTGCTGTTACATGAGTCCATGCATTTGCTTCTTGATCTGCAATGTCCTGTGCTGTGACAGTGTTTCCTTTTTCGCCTGCAAAAGTTTCATGTGATGTAAAATCGAAAATCACATGTGAAGAAGACATTATTTTGAGTGTCTGAGCAATATCTTTACCTTCGAGAGACGGAATCTGTACAGTTTCGTTATCTGGGCCTGAGCTTACAATGAACTGGAGATTGAGTCTGTCATTGATATATGTACCGGCGGCAGGAGTCTGTGCAAGAATTGTTCCCTTTGGGCTGGAGTGCTTTTTGTAGACAGGTTTTGCAACAGAAAGAAGCGGCTTTGCATTCTGTTCTAGCTGTGAAAGTGCTGTATCAATCTGTTTACCTGAGAAATCTTCGATATAGTCAAGTGCGGCACCTCTGCTTACAGTGAGGGTGACGCGTCTATATGCTTTTACGATGGAACCTGGTGCCGGTGACTGTTCCAGAATTGTTCCTGCATCTTCCATGTTGTCTGTATATCTGAGCTGAATTTTTGCATAAAGCTCTTTCTGCTGCATCTCAAGAAGCGCGTTTGTCAGAGTTTTGCCGACTACATCAGGTACCATGACCTGTTCTGCTCCCTGCAGGGAAGCAAAGAACACTGCAACGCATGATACTGCGACAACAATGAATGTCAGAATTACGGTAAAAAACAGATGCTTTCCACCATAAGGAATACCTTCTGCCTGTTCATTCAAAAACTGCTTTGCTTTTGAAAAAACATGTTTTACTTCTTTTGGTTCTCTTGTATGCTTGATATCTCTTTCGTCCATAGTAAATCCTTAATTTTCAAGAACAGAGCCGATAAAGTTTCTGGCACCGTTCATAAATGATTTATAGTCCATTACTTTCTTTGCCTGCATTTGTAATTCTGTTGCAATCAGAACACCGTCACCTGTCTGAATCAAAATGCCTCTCTGCTTTGAGTATGCAAGTACTGTTCCAGGAACTGCATTTGTGTTCTTTGGAATAGATGTATCCTGTGAAGCAATTTTTGAAGCTGCTGCTCCTTTGAGGATTCTGAGCTGCTGTCCGTTGAACATGGTAAAGCAACCAGGCCATGGAGTGTAAGCTCTTATCATGGCATCAATTTTGAGAGCACTGTCTTTCCAGTTGATGTGGCCGTCTTCTTTTTTGATTGTAGTACAGAATGTAGGCTCTCCAGTCTGAGGTGTTGCCGGCGGCAAAGAGCCTGTCTTTGCAGTTTGGCGCAGAAGGTTTGTGATGGAAATTGCACCGTAAAGTGCAGTTTTCTTCAAAAGCAAGTCTGCTGTTTCCGTACCTGTAAGACCCATTCTCTCCTGACAGAAGATATCTCCTTCATCAATGCCGAGTGACATTCTCTGGAGTGAAAAACCAGTTTCTTCGTCCTGATTCAGAATAGCTGCATTTACAGGAGTTGCACCTCTGTAAAGCGGAAGCAGGGAAGGGTGCAGGTTTACTGCGCCGTACTTAAAGAGTGAAAGAAATTTTGGTCCAAGTATGTGACCATAAGCAAAGCATATAAAAACATCAGGCTTTACTTTGATGATTTCTTCGCGTGCCTGAGAGTCCAGATGTTCCGGTGTGAATATTTTGATGTCGTCGTTGCGTGCTTCGTTCCAGATTTCTGCATAATGTGCAACATCTGTTGGAATAAGGTCTTTATGACGACCTTTTGCAGACGGCGGATTTGATACAACACCGACAATTTTATATGCTTCCGATGGGATGGAAAAAGACATTATGCTGTCTTTCAGGATGAGCTCTAAGGATTTTGCGGAAGCCTCCGGGCTCCCCCCATACATTACACGAAGCATCTAGTTAAACGTCCTTTTTTGCACTTGGAATTCTGCTGGCTTTTTTTGCCAGGCGCTTTGCTTCTTTTGCGGCATTGCGCTCTGCTCTTTTCTTGAACTGTTCGATTGTTGCTTCTTTAAAATCGGCATCTCCACGGTCGATATAAAGAATTCCATTCAAGTGATCATTTTCGTGCTGTATAACTCTTGCAAGAAGACCTGTGACGTTTTCCAGAGTAAAGCGTTTGCCGTTTTCGTTCAAAGCTGTAACGGAAATCGTTCCCGGTCTTTTTATGTTTTCGTAAACACCAGGTATAGACAGACAACCTTCTTCGTAATCAACAAGATCGTTTGATGTCTTTGTGATTTCAGGATTGATAAAGACTCTTTTGATATCATCGTCCGCTGTGATTACAAAAAAGCGTTTTGCAACTCCGACCTGAGGGGCTGCAAGACCGACCCCGTTTGCACTTACCATTGTTTCGAACATCTCTTCAAAAAAAGAGCGCAGTTCATCGTTTATTTCTTCCAGCTGGACAGGTTCACATTTTTGTCTGAGAACTTCTTCTCCAAGTTTACATACTTTCATATCAGAAACTCCAAAGGTTATTGGGCGCCGCTGAAAACTTAAGCTTTCGGCGGCTTTTTATAGTGAGCCGCTAAAAATATTTATTTAGAGGTTTTTGTAAATGATTCCAGACGCAGTCTAGCTGAATGTGCGTGTGCTGCAAGTCCTTCTGCATCTCCAAGGTTACCGGCAGCTTCTGCAGATGCTATTCCGCCTTCGCTTCCAGGAATCGTGCGCAATGTAGTAACAGTCTTGAGAAATACTCTGACGGACAGTCCGCCGGTAAATCTTGCACTGCCGGTTGTCGGCAATGTATGGTTGAGACCGGCAGCGTAGTCACCGAATACTTCTGCAGAATTGTGTCCGATGAAAAGGGAACCGTAGTTATGTACGAGAGATTCGATTTTGTCTCTTTCCTTGCCGTCTTCCATAGCAAGTTCGAGGTGTTCCGGTGCTTTTCTGTTTGCAATCTCTGCGGCTTCTTCCAAATTTGCGCACACGATGATTCTGCCGTATGTGTCGATACTCTGACGGGCAACTTGCTTTGTTGAAAGTGTTTCGAGCTGCTTTTCTATTTCGTCAGAGACTTTCTTTGCAAATGCTTCGTCTGTAACAGCAAGCAGAGGCTGTGCGACTATATCATGTTCGGCCTGTGCCAGAAGGTCAGCTGCAACCCATTCAGGATTTGCCGTGCTGTCAGCAATGATGAAAACTTCAGTAGGTCCTGCAATCATATCAATGCCGACATTTCCGTAAACAAGTTTCTTTGCTTCAGCAACGAACTTGTTGCCAGGTCCGACGATTACATCTGTACGGGGAATGCTTTCTGTTCCGAAAGCCATGGCAGCTATTGCCTGTGAACCTCCGCAAGCAAATGCCTTTGTGATTCCGCAGATGTATGCTGCTGCCATGATGTTTTCGTCTGCGTATGGTTTACCGCCTGTAAACGGCTTACCTGGAATACCTGTTCCGCTTTTTTCTGCACTCGCTTTGTCATCCGGGTGAACACGGGGCGGTGTACAGAGAATAATTTCTTTAACGCCGGCAGCAGCTGCCGGTGTAATTGTCATGACAACACTTGAAACAAGCGGAAATCTGCCTGCCGGAACATAAACTCCTGCTCTGTCAACAGGAATATTTTTCTGTCCTGTGAACATGCCTGGTTTAAGTTCAATTTCAAATTCATTGAAAGACTTCTTCTGCTCTTTTGCGAAAGCAAGGGCAAGTTCATGGGAATAACAGAGTGATTTATATAAAACTGGATTATTTGTCTTCAGTTTATCAGCTGCAGCCTTGAGTTCTTCCATCGGAATCTCAAAAGATGCAGGATTAGAAATGTCGAATTGCGCTGAGTATTTGTGCAGTGCGCTGTCTTTGTTCTGCTGAACATCTTTTAAAACATCGCGTACTGTGTCTATGCTGGAGCCAAAATCTCTGCCACTAAAAAAATTCTCTTCTATATCACTTGATTTCTGAATTTTAATCATAGGAAACGATTATATCAAATATACGCGTGAATATCTAGGGTATGTCAGAAGATTGAAATTTGCGGAAAGAATAAAAAATGTAATTGCTAACTTAAAGTTTATTTAATATGTGAAAAATCTGGTATGGATTCACAATATGAATTTCTGTAAATGTTATCGTAAAAAAGAAAAGGGGAGCAGAAAGCTCCCCGCATTTACAAGACAGTTCCAGAAAAACTTAATTTTCAAAGAATATGATTATTTTTCCTTGTGTCTTCTGTCAAGTTCGTTGTATACATCCTGCCATGTGACGCCTTCTTTGTACATAAGGACGCTTACAAAGTAGAGAAGGTCAGCTGCTTCCCAGATGACTTCTTCTTTGCCGTCTGCTTCTGTAAGTTCTTCGGCTTCTTCCATGACTTTTTCACGGACGCGCTTGTCATTGAGTGTTGCTGTATAGCTGCCAGGCTTAGGGTTTGCAAAGCGATCCTGGATGACAGAGTACAATCTTTCCATGTTGCTCTTGGCATCTGGTGCGCTTGTAAAGCATGTCCAGCTTCCTGTGTGGCATGTTCCGCCGACAGGATTTACTGTTGCAAGGATTGTATCTCTGTCGCAGTCAGCTCTGAGGCTTACGACGTTCAAAAAGTTGCCTGATGTTTCGCCCTTTGTCCACAGTGTGTTGCGAGTGCGGCTGTAGAAAGTAAGCTTCTTTGTGCTAAATGTTTTTTCGAGAGCTTCTTTGTTTGCGTATCCCATCATGAGAACATCTCCTGCTGTACTCTGTGCGATGACAGGCATCATGCCCTGAACTTTGTCCCAGTCCAGGCAGTTTGTGAAACAGTCTGAAAGTTTGACAGCATTTGTGTACAAAGCCATGCCGAGCTGTACATCACAGTGAAGCTTCTCAAGCTGAGCAACCTGTTCCAGTGTGTTGACACCACCGGCTGCGACTACGCGGCACTTTACAGCAGAGCGCAGAGCCTGGACCTGATCCATGTCAGTTCCCTGCATGCAGCCTTCTTTTTCGACACATGTGAAAAGCAGTTCACTTGCGTATTTTTCTGCTTCCTTTGCTCCCTCGATGAGAGAGATGTTTACAGTTTCTTTCCAGCCTTTTACAGCGATTTTACCGTTTATTGCATCAACAGATATGATGATTCTCTGTCTGCCAATTGCTTTGACGAGTTCGTCGAGGAACTCAACATTCAGAATCGGCTCGCCGTCTTTGCGGTTTGCGTTCCATGCAGCAGAACCGATGATAACTTTCTCGGCACCGAGAGAAATAAGTTCTCTTGCACGTTTTACAGAACGTACACCGCCGCCTGTGCGGACATTTCCTTTTCGCAGAAGGGATTTGAGCAGTGCAGTGTTTTTTGTGTTGCCCTTTTCGTCAATGTTTCCCATTGCTGCATCAAGGTCTATTATTGCAACCTCTCCATAGAGGTTGAATTCGTCTATGAGTTTGTCAGCATCATCACGCTGCAATACTAAATCTTTGCCGTTTTTTAACTGGACTACGTGTCCGTCCTTTAAATCTATAGAAGAGATTACCATAGGAGCGAGTGTAGCAAAAATCTGCAAAGTGTACAACAGATTGCAAATACATACATAGAAAACTTTAAAAAGCTCATTTTTTTTGTTTTTCAAAGTTTTTTTCTGCAATAATCAGTATTTTTATGGATTTTTATGCAGAATTATTCTGATTGCATTAAATGAGCAAAAGTTATATTCTACAAATCTGTACAGAGAGTTGAGTTTCCTGTTAAAAATATTTCTGAAAACTCTGAATTTTCAGATTGTTTTCGGTTATAGATGCTTTTTATAACGGGATATAAATTTTTTGTAGTTTTCGCAGCGTTTCGTTTGTGATAGATTGGATGCATGCTTGATTGAAATCAGGGGATGTGTCCTGTGAATGTGATTTTTAAAATTCGTCAGGCACTTTTTAGTTTTGGAAGTTGCCTATAGAGAGGTGAAATTATGGAATTAGAGACAAAATGTATTCATTCAGGTTATCAGCCAAAGAACGGTGAATCAAGAATGATTCCTATTATTCAGAGTACTACTTTCAAGTATGATTCTTCTGCTGACATGGCAAAGCTCTTTGATCTTGAAGCAGACGGATATTTTTATACACGGCTTGCAAACCCGACAAACGACATGGTTGCTGCAAAAATTGCAGCCCTTGAAGGCGGTTCTGCTGCAATGCTTACATCATCAGGTCAGGCTGCAAACTTTTTTGCAGTGTTCAATATTGCTACAGCCGGTGATCACGTTATCGCCTGTTCGACGATTTACGGCGGTTCATTTAATTTGTTTAATGTAACTATGCGTAAGATGGGGGTCGATTTTACTTTTGTCGATCCTGACTGTTCAAATGAAGAACTTCAGGCAGCGTTCAGGCCGAATACAAAGTGTGTGTTCGGCGAAACTCTTGCAAATCCTTCAATGAAAGTTTTTGATATTCAGCGTTTTGCAGATGCAGCTCACAAAAACGGTGTTCCTCTTATCGTTGATAATACATTTGCAACACCAATCAACTGCCGCCCGTTTGAGTGGGGTGCCGACATTGTTACACATTCTACGACAAAATACATGGACGGACACGATGCTACAGTCGGCGGATGTATCGTAGACAGCGGAAAATTTGACTGGCTTGCTCATGCAGATAAATTCCCAGGTCTCACAACTCCAGATGAAAGCTATCACGGAATCACTTATGCAAAAAAATTTGGACTCGGCGGAGCATTCATCACAAAGTGTACATCTCAGCTCATGAGAGACTTTGGTTCAATTCAGGCTCCGATGAACGCATACTTCCTTAACCTCGGTCTTGAGAGCCTTTCTCTCAGAATGCAGCGTCATGTTTCTAACGCACAGGCAGTAGCAGAGTTCCTGGAATCTCATCCGAACGTTGAGTGGGTAAACTATCCTGGACTCAAGTCAAACAAATATTATGAGCTTGCAAAGAAAATGATGCCTAACGGAACATGCGGTGTCGTTTCTTTCGGCATAAAAGGCGGAAGGGCTGCTGCAGAAAAGTTCATGAAGAACCTCAAGCTTGCAATGATTGCAACTCATGTCGCAGACAGCCGTACATGTGTTTTGCATCCGGCAAGTGCAACACACCGCCAGCTTACTGACGAACAGCTTGTTGAATGCGGAATCAGTGCAAACATGATCAGATTCAGTGTCGGTGTTGAGAATATCAATGATATCCTTGCAGATCTCAAGCAGGCATTGGGGAACTGTCAAAGTTAAAAAAATAAATCTGCCGTTTTGAGCCGGCTGTGAAAATGCTTTGAGGCTCTGGCAGACAGAAAAGTAAAAATGGACAGTTTTCTGGCAGAATTGGCAGAAAGCTGCCCATTTTTTTATTTACTTTTGGAATTTTGCATGTTATACTGACATAGAAAAATCAAAACATGATTATTGGAGGAATCTTATTTTATGGATAAGAAAACAACAGGTATCGTAGCATATCTTACTTGGGTTGGACTTATTATTGCATTCTGTGCAGGTGACAAGGAAGGTGCAAAGTTTCACTTGAATCAGTCTCTTGTCATTACATTGGCTGGTATCATTTGTGGTGTTGTCGGCGTTATTCCTGTTCTTGGATGGATTGTTAGTTTCGTAGGCGGAATCTTTATTCTGGTATGCTGGATCATCGGTCTTATTGGTGCCTTGAAAGAAGAAGAGAAAAAAGTTCCTCTTATCGGAAATATTCAGATTTTGAAGTAATAAAGCCGTTTCTGGAAAATTTATTTTTTAGAGGCGATTTTATTATTCGTTTATAAAAAGGACGGGGCTTTTGCAGCTGATGCAAAGGCTCCGTTTTTTTTGTACTAAAAATCAGAAGTTTTAGAACTGATTTTTCCAAAAACTTTTAAGGTTGTCGAAAGACTGTTATTTTGTTATATTGTATGCATGTCTGTTGTAGGAAAATTAATGAACGGACTTGAGCGCAGGTATAAACTTTGTTCGCTTCTGAGTCCATTTTCTATGATCGGAGAGGTTTTGATGGAAACTGTCATACCTCTTTTGGTTGCAAAAATTATTGATATTGGAATTGCTGACCGCAATACATCTTATGTACTGAAAATCGGTGTGCTGATGCTTTTTATGTCATGCATTTCTCTTGCATGCGGAGCCGCCGGTGCCCGCCTTGCGGCTGTTGCATCACAGGGCTTTTCCTGTAATGTACGCCGGAATCTTTTTTCAAAAGTCCAGAGTTTCTCCTTTGGAAATGTTGACCATTTTTCTACGTCATCTCTTGTTACTCGTCTGACTACAGATGTGACAAATATTCAGAACACATATCAGATGATTATCCGCGGATGCGTGCGTGCGCCGTTTATGATGATAAGCGGAACAATTATGGCATGCCGTCTGAATTTTCAGCTTGCTTCGATTTTCCTTGTTGCAATACCTTTTCTTGTAATAGTCCTTACAGCCATTGCTGTTACAGCGTTTCCGCGATTCCAGAAGATGCTTGCTCAGTATGATAACCTGAACAACACCGTGCAGGAAAATCTCATTGCATCGCGTGTCGTCAAAAGCTTTGTGCGCCGCGACTATGAGAATGACAAATTCTGTAGTTCTGCCGATCTTTTGCGCCGCCTGCAGAAAAGTGCTGAGTGTGTTGTTATATGGAATGCACCTGTCATGCAGTTTGTTGTGTATACATGTATTATCTCTGCATTGTGGTTCGGCGGCCGCATGATAGTCTTCGGTTCAATGCAGACAGGCGAGCTTATAAGTTTCATCACCTATATCTCACAGATTCTTATGGCACTGATGATGCTTTCCATGATGTTTATCATGATTGTTTTGTCTCGTGCAAGCATTGTCAGAATCATCGAAGTTCTGAGCGAAGAACCGGAGATTGTAAATCCTTCGGCAGAAGCCGTGACTGACGTCGCAGACGGTTCTGTTGATTTTGAAAATGTATCTTTCAGTTATCTGAAAGACAAAAACAATGTTGTACTTAACGATATATCGCTTCACATTGACAGCGGAAGCGTAGTCGGTATTCTCGGCGGTACAGGTTCTTCTAAGACAACTTTGATTTCCCTTATTTCCCGTCTGTATGATACTCTGGAAGGAACTGTCAAAGTCGGTGGAGTCGATGTTACGAAATATGATTTGACAGCGCTTCGTGACAGTGTTTCTGTAGTTTTGCAGAAAAATGTCCTGTTCAGCGGCAGCATCAAAGAAAATCTGCGCTGGGGAAATGAAAATGCAAGCGATGAAGAAATCAAGGCAGCGTGCATTGCAGCAGATGCCGATGAGTTTGTTTCATCTTTCCCGAACGGCTATGATACAGAACTTGGGCAGGGTGGTGTAAACCTTTCCGGCGGACAGAAACAGCGTCTGTGTATTGCCAGAGCACTTCTCAAAAAGCCGAAGATTCTCATTCTGGATGACAGCACAAGCGCAGTTGATACAGCGACAGATGCACGCATAAGAACGGCACTTCGCAACAGCCTTCCGGAGACAACAAAAATCATTATTGCGCAGCGACTGACTTCTGTTCAGGATGCAGATGTGATTTATGTTCTGGATAACGGTAAAATTGCAGCGTCCGGAAAACATGATGAACTTTTGAAAACTTGTTCTATATACAAAGAAGTTTACGACTCTCAGCAATCAAACAACTGATTTTGTAAGTTTTTTTGGAAACTGCGATTTGCAGAAGACAGCTTAGAAAAAATGTTTTAAGCCGCAGTTACACAGCTTAAAACTTTCGGGGACTTTCAGTAAGTTTTTTTTGAAGTGCCCATAATTTGATGATAGGAAGATATATATGCCGCCAGTAAAAAGAAGAGGTGTTGCAAAACCAAAGAATGCAAAAAAAACAATTCTCAGACTGCTGAAATATATTGGTGAATCCAAGGCTCTGCTTGGTGTCGTGTTTCTTGCAGTAATTGCAAGCTCTGGAGCTTCGATTGTCGGAGATTCCATGATTAAGCCGTTTATAAACGATTATATTCTGCCGCTTGCAGCCCGTGCGTCGAGCGGAGAGACGATAGGATTTGCTGATTTTATTCCGCTTCTGAAATTTCTTGCAGTAATGGCAGGTGCTTTTCTTTTTGGAGCTTTTGCTACATGGCTTAATTCCAGAATTATGGTTCATGTTTCGTCTAGAACACTCTGCCGTATCAGGACTGACCTGTTTACACACATGGAAACTCTGCCGCTGCGCTTTTTTGACAGCCATACACACGGCGATCTGATGTCATTGTATACAAATGATACAGATACATTGCGTGATATGATGAGCCAGAGCCTGCCGCAATTATTATCCTGCGCAGTAAGCGTAACAGGCATTTTTGTCATGATGATTATCACAAGTCCTCTTTTGACTTTTATAATCGTCTTTACGATATTATTCATGCTGTTTGTAATCGGCAATGTCGGCAAACTCAGTGCAAAATCGTTCCGTGAGCAGCAGGCAAGCATCGGAAAACTTAACGGTTATATAGAAGAAATGATAGAAGGCCAGCGTGTCGTCAAAGTTTTTAACCATGAGAAAAAATCCATGGATGACTTTGTCGTGCTGAACGATGCTTTGTGCAAGGCCGGAACACGTGCAAACACTTACGGAAGCATACTCATGCCGATTATGGGAAACTTGAGCCATATTCAGTACGGCATAATCGCAGTTGCAGGCGCATTCCGTGTCGTGAGCGGACATATGGATTTAGGCTCTCTTGCAGCGTTTATGCAGTACACGAGAAATTTCAGCCGTCCTGTCACAATGATAAGCCAGCAGTTCAACAGCATCCTGAACGCACTTGCCGGAGCCGAGCGTATCTTTGCAGTAATCGACGAAGAAAGCGAAATCGACGACGGCAAAGTCAGACTTGTCAACGCCATGGAAACATCTCCGGCTTCCAGTGCTGACGGCAAGCCTCATCTTGTGCAGACATTTGCAAGAACCGGCGACTGGGCATGGCATCTTCCTAAGTCTCTGCCAGTTCCAGCTGATTCTGTTTCTGACGATGTACAAAGCTTTGCAGACGATGACGATTACACCCTTGTCAAGCTTTGCGGCGATGTGAACTTTGAAAATGTCACTTTCAGTTACGTGCCGGAAAAGGAAGTTCTGCATTCTATCTCACTCCATGCAAAACCTGGCGAAAAAATTGCGCTGGTCGGTTCAACCGGAAGCGGCAAAACGACAATTACAAATCTTTTGACACGATTCTATGACATTGACGATGACAAAGGCTCGATTACTTATGACGGCATTGCTCTCAAAAATATCTCCAAAGATGATCTGCGCCGTTCGCTCGGTATGGTTTTGCAGGATACACATCTTTTTACGGGAACTATCAGAGACAATATAAAATACGGCAATCTTGAAGCCAGTGAAGCACAAATTCTGGAAGCTGCAAAACTTGCAAATGCGGACACATTCATCACGCATCTGGAAAAGGGCTATGACACAGTAATTACAGGTGACGGTGGAAACTTGAGCCAGGGACAGAGACAGCTTCTTGCTATTGCACGTGCTGCCGTAGCAAATCCACCAGTTCTGATTCTGGATGAAGCCACAAGTTCTATTGATACACGAACAGAAGCTTTGATCGAAAAAGGAATGGACCGCCTGATGGAAGGCAGAACTGTTTTTGTTATAGCACACAGACTTTCTACAGTCCGGAATGCCGACGAAATAGTCGTTCTCGAAAAAGGTGTCATCGTAGAACGCGGAAACCATGACGCACTTATGCAGAAACAGGGACGCTATTATAAACTGTATACAGGTGCATTTGAACTGAATTAATCCATGTTATGAAAACTGTGAATCAGACAGTAAAACATGAAAAAAGAAATTATGTCGGATAAAGTACTTTATTTTTTTCAAAAAAAAATAAAGTACCTGATGCACAGAATGAACCTAAGTTAATAAAGTAGACACAAAAAATGGCGAAAAGCTTTTGCATACGGTATTGATTATACAAAATTAAGTCTTCAACAAATTTGTAAAGAAGCTCAGAAAATATATGCTGATTATCCAGAATTATTGAAAGCTGCTAAAGAAACTTTGGGGATAGAATAATGAAAAAAGAATATCACTATTTTTTTAATGCAATAAAGGATAAAAATCAAAAAATATTAAATTTTCTTGATGAAAAAGAAATTAAGTATACAACAATTGATGATTGTATATCTTTAAGAATATATGATGATGATTTATATTTCAGTGAAATAGTCAATCTTTTTTCTGAGATATCAATTAAGCCTCAAATAAGACTGGAATACACCAAAAAAGAATTATCTGAAGCAAAATATTTGAGAATATGGCTAAGAAGGTATTCAGGTTATCCTCAACCGGAGGGATTGAGTGGAAAAGCTTCATATCTTGATTACACTTATGATATTGCAAATTTCTGTACTAATTGTGGCAGCGGACTGGTACAAAAAGATTCTTTTTATCTGCGAAAATCATTTAGTATTAACAGGTATCGATTTGGTGGAGTTTATTGGATATACGATACATTTTTTATAACAACTGAGCTTAGAGATTTATTTGTAAAGGAAGGATTTACAGGAATGGAATTTCTTCCAGTAAAGGAAATAAAGTCGAAAAAAACTTTTGAAAATATAGTTCAATTAAAGATAAATGCGATATTTCCGGCAAAAATGAAGTATGAAAAAGAAAAGATAATTGATTGTAAAGAATGTAATCAAAAAAGAGATATAATGAAAACATCTTCTGAAATATTTGTTTCTAAAGATATCTTTGAAACTTTGGATAAAGATTTTTATTTGAGTCAAGAATTTACAGGAGATGGACTTTTATGCTGCAAACACGTCTTAATTTCAAATCGAGTTTATAAATTTTTAATTAAGAATAAAATTAATAATGTTTGTGCAGAAACTATTAATTTTGTGTGATCTGCATAATGCAAAAATCCTTTTCCTTACCCCTGCAAACAGCAGTTTGCAAATCCTTCATTTTATTTTCCTGCCAATTACAAGACATGTTTTATAAATCTCTTTAATCTGTTCGAAAAACTCTTTTTCCACTGAAAGACAAAAACCTTTTCTACTAATGGAAAAGGTTCTTGTCTACTGCTGGAAAAGTTTTTTGTCTGCTAATGGAAAAGGTTCTTGTCTACTAGTGGAAAAGGTTTTTGAAAGGTTGCTTTCAGCCTTTTTGGCGTAACAAAAACGCACTTTATTTCAGTTAGAATACATGATTTATGAACAGAAAATATCAGAGCCTTTAATCGGGCGACATTTGTCTTGAAACAGTGTGCTTCTTTTTCAAAAAAGATGTTATAAAGATTGGGTGAAATGAGTAATTTTTGCAGGAATGGAAGTTTTTACTGGATTTTATTGTCCTGCAAGAAACTGGATGTTTAGCAATCAGAAAACGACGCAGTTTTTGCCTTTTTCTTTGCCCTGATAGAGTTTTTCGTCGGCTATTTTGAAAGTTTCGTCGATTGTGGCACCTTCTGCATGTACAGAAAAGCCTCCTGTCATCGAAACCGGCAGTCTGATTTGACCGTTATATCTGAAAGGCGTGTTTGAAACAGTTTCGTGTATATGCTGTATAAGCTGCTTGCAGTCGTTTTCGGTGATTTTCTTTGTATCAAAGTACTGCACAATCAAAAACTCATCGCCACCCCAGCGTGAGACAAATGAATTCTCTCTTTTGGCGCTTTTCAGCTTGGATTTCATGATGGACGAAATGTTTTTGAGTACATAATCTCCGGCTTCATGACCGAACGTATCATTTATGTATTTGAAATTATCTACGTCCATCATTGTGATGCAGAAATTTCCTTTGCCCAGTGTGAAATTTTTGAACATTGTGTTGAGTTCTTCGTGAGCTCTGCGCCTTGTAAAGACATTTGTCAGCTCATCGTAGTCTGCCAGATTGTGCAGGTTGCGTTCGCTTATGATAACGATTCTCGTGTAGTTTCTGAGAGAGGTAATAATCAGAAAGAAAATCAAAACTGAGTTTGAAAAGAAGTAAATGCTGGAGATTCTTTCATTGAGTGTATAAATCGGTTTGCTGAAACATGAATAGATATATAGAATGAAAAATACAAGAGCCGAAAGACAGGCTATGATAGAATCTATGTGCTTCATAAATTTCTTATCTATATAAATGTATGATGTATAATAAATTACGCAGGGCATTCCGAAACAGTACAAATGGAATCCCGTATTCCAGCCTACACAGATTGTAGCAGCTATGAGATGGAGCATGATTTCTGTCAGAACGATAAATATGTAAGCCTGGACGTGATTTTTGCGTATCAGAATATAGCATGATATATATGTCAGTACAGAAACAACATTGAAAATAGCCATTGGTTTTACATGTGTGAACACAAACGAAATAAAAATCGTAATGTGAGTTAAGAGTAAAAGTGTATTTACAATGAAAGCAACAATATTGAATTCTGCGCTTTTATCAATGTTATTGCCTAGTTCTGGTAATTTCAACAAGCTATACCTGATATCCTTGTAAAATGTCTAATTTCAGATTTTTGCTAAAAACCCAAGTTCATAGAAACAACCTATTATATATAATATACAAACATTTGCGAAAAAGCAAGAAGACTTAATGTCATCCCAAAAAAATGCCGTTTTCTGCGTCTTTTTCTATACTAGAACAGAAAAAAAAAATTTTATATAATACTGGCTTATAAATTAAAGAGGTAGCATATGAAGGCAATTGAACTTGAGAAATCTTATAATCCAAAGGATTTTGAAGACAGAATATATAATGAATGGGTAGAAAGAGGGTGCTTTAAGCCGGCTTCTGATGAAGATTCCCCTATGCACGCTACTTACCTCGATAAAAAATCAAAGAACGTCAAAGTTTCAAAGTACACTGTTGTAATTCCGCCTCCAAATGTCACTGGTGTTCTGCACATGGGACATGGTTTGAACAATACATTGCAGGATATCGTTGTCCGCTATCATCGCATGGTCGGCGATAATACACTCTGGGTTCCTGGAACTGATCATGCCGGTATCGCCACTCAGAACGTCGTTGAGCGTCAGCTCAAGAAAGAGGGCAAGACAAGAAATGATCTCGGCCGTGAAAAATTCCTCGAGCGTACTTGGCAGGTAAAAGAAGAACATCATAATACAATCGTTAAGCAGCAGAAAAAGCTCGGTAACTCAACAGACTGGGACAGAGAAAGATTCACATACGATGAAGGCCTTTCTAAGGCTGTCCGTGATGTTTTTGTTACTCTTTATGAACGCGGTCTCATGTACAAAGGTCAGCGTCTTGTAAACTGGTGCCCTCGTTGCGGTACAGCTTTGGCAGATGATGAAGTTGACCATGAAGATACTCAGGGTGCAATGTATCATATTTACTACGAGTATGCAGACGGAAGCGGCAAAATCGAAGTTGCAACTACACGTCCTGAGACTTTCTTTGGTGATACTGCGGTTGCCGTAAACCCGACAGATGAGCGTTATACAAAGCTTGTTGGAAAAATGCTCAAGCTTCCTCTTACTGGCAAAGAAATTCCAATTATCGCTGATGAATATGTAGATAAAGAGTTTGGAACCGGTATGGTAAAGATTACTCCGGCTCATGACCCGAACGACTGGGAAGTCGGTAAGAGACATAATCTTGAGGTAATCAATCTTTTGACTCCGGACGGCAGACTTAATGAGAATGTACCGGAAAAATACCGCGGACTTAAGCCGGAAGATGCCCGTAAGCTCGTTATCGAAGACCTCACAGAAGCTGGTCTTTTTAAGGGCGAAGAAAAGATGGTTCACTCAGTCGGTCATTGTTACCGCTGTAAAACTGTCGTTGAACCTTATTTGTCATATCAGTGGTTCGTAAAGATGAAGCCGATGGCTGACAAAGCTTTGGCTGCATGGAAAAACGGCGAAATTCAGTTCTTCCCGAAAAAATGGGAGAATACATATGAGCACTGGCTCACAAATATCCGTGACTGGTGTGTAAGCCGTCAGATCTGGTGGGGTCACAGAATTCCTGCATGGTACTGTCAGGATTGTGGCGAAACAATGGTTAGCCGCGAAGATATCTGCAAGTGTACAAAGTGTGGAAGTACAAATGTAAAGCAGGATCCTGATGTTCTTGATACATGGTTCTCATCATGGCTGTGGCCGTTCTCTACACTCGGCTGGCCTCAGGATACAGAAGATCTTGCTACTTTCTATCCGACAACAGCTCTTGTTACAGCTTATGATATTATTTTCTTCTGGGTTTCCAGAATGATTATGGCTGGACTTGAGTTTACAGGCAAAGCTCCGTTCCACGATATCTATATTCACGGTCTTGTCCGCGATAAGCAGGGACGCAAGATGTCAAAGTCTCTTGGAAACGGAATAGATCCTCTTGAAATAATTGACATGTACGGTGCAGACGCACTCAAGTTTACACTTGGTTACATGTGTGCACAGGGACAGGATGTTCTCGTAGACAAGGACAGCTTCAAGATGGGAAGCCGTTTCTGTAACAAAGTATGGAATGCTTCACGCTATATCCTCGGCAATCTCGAAGGACGTACGCTTATTCCTGTAACTGATGCAGATCTTACAGAGCTGGATAAGTGGATTTATACATGTCTTGACCGCGCAGTCCGCTCAGAAAAGGCTGCTCTTGAAGGATACCGCTACAACGAAGGTGCACAGACTCTATATGAGTATTTCTGGAACGATTTCTGTGACTGGTACGTAGAAGCAACAAAGCTTTCTTTCCGCAACGGCGACGAGCACGAAAAAGACAGAGCAGTCAGTGTTCTTCTGAATGTTATGGAAGAGTCTCTCAGACTTCTGCATCCATACCTGCCGTTTGTTACGGAAGAAATTTACGGTAAGCTTCCTCTTGCTGAGATTGTTGAAAACAGAAAGAAGGCAGCCGGCCAGAAAATCATGTCGAACTGTGTTAACCAGGGTTTCCTGATTGATGCACCATTCCCAGAGGAAACAGAAGCAAGAGTTAACGAAGCTATTACAAAGAGATTTGCTGTATTGCAGGAACTTATCCGCAATATTCGTGGTCTGCGCGTAGAGTGCGGTGTTGATCCGGCTGCAAAACTTCATGTTGCAGTCATGGTTACTGCAGGTTCAAGCGCTGAAGTTATCCGCGAAAAAACAGATATGATTATGCTTCTTGCAGGTGTAAGCAAGATTGATTTCGTCAATGCAAAGCCAGCCGGCGCAATAGGTTCTGTCGGTGATGGTTTTGAGGCTTTCCTTCTTATCGACGAAGGTATTAACAAGGATCAGCTTGTTGTCCGCTTCAACAAGGAAATCGCAGCAGAAGAAGCTACAATCAAGAGAAGTGAAGCAAAACTTTCAGGTAAGTTTGTTGAACATGCACCGGCTGAAGTTGTTCAGGCAGAGCGTGAAAAACTCGAAGCCAGCAGGCGCAGAGTTGAGAAACTTTCTTCATATGTAAAGGCTCTCTGATTTTTGTTCGATATTTAAAGCTGTAAGAAGTCACCGGAAAAATTAGTTTGTGGTGACTGCTTGAAAAAGCGGTGCTGTAAATCCTGCAATTACAGGAATCAGCACCGCAGGCACCTCCAATAAGTATTTTTTTGGATGTACCCGAGTTTTTTGCAATTGTTTCATAGATGCTGTTTTTCAAAATTGTTATTTTGTGAAAAACACGGATATTTAAGGAGGTTGTTCATGGGTAAGGTTTTTAATACAGCGACAGAAAAACCCTCTCAGATGGATAAAGAACATATGCTGCAGTTGAATGGTATTTTTTTGGCACCATATATGCAGCTGTCAACAGCTCTCATCGGTAAAGCCCGTTTTGCCGGTGGCAACATGTTCCGCCATCAGATTGATACCATGGGCATTCTGATTGACTATGGATATATAGACAGTGTGCTTCTTAAGGCCAGTTGTATACACGACGTAATTGAAGATATTCCGGGCTTTGATGAAAATCTTATCCGCAATGCAGATGCAGAGGGCGAAGAAGTACTCAAGCTTGTCCGCGAAGTAACGAAGAGGCCAGGTGTTATAAAAACTGATTATCTTCGTGATATTTTGGATAACGGCAGCCACAAGGCAAAAGTTCTCAAATGTGCAGATAGAATCAGTAATATGATAAGCCTTGGATTTGTCACGAGCTCTGCATTTATTGAACGTTATTGCGACGAAACTGAGTATTTTATTTTTCCGATAGCTCTGGAAGTTGACTATAACATGTATCAGGAACTTATTAAGCTTGTCATGTCCAGAAGACAATATCTTGAAGAATCAAAATACTTTGAAAAAAAGAAGTCTGACGATTGACATATTTATCTGTAAACGAATATTTAAAAAAACAGTTTGGTACAAAAGTTTATAAACTTTCGCTGTCTTCCGGATGTTCATGTCCGAACAGAGATGGAAAATCAGGATACAATGGATGTGCTTTCTGCTCAGCAGGCGGTTCCGGCGAATTTGCCTCAGGCTTTGCTGCAATAAAAGAACAGATTGCAGAAGCAAAAAAAAGAGTTGACGCGAAGTTTCCCCGTAAAATCTCCACAGATAAAAGAAAATACATTGCATACTTTCAGTCGTACACGAATACATACGGTGACAGAGACCGCCTGGAAAAACTGTTCCGTGAGGCTTTGCAGGAAGAAGAAGTTGTGGCACTATCTCTCGGCACACGGCCTGACTGTCTGGGGCCGGACATGGTTGATATGATTTCTTCGCTGAATAAAATAAAACCTGTATGGGTTGAACTTGGTTTGCAGACTGTAAACGATGATGTTGCTGCAAAGATTAACAGATGCTATCCACTGTCAGTTTTTGAAGATGCGTATGCTCGTCTCAAGGCTCAGAAAATCTCTGTTATAGTTCATGTGATTCTTGGACTTCCGTGGGAGAGCGAATGCGATATGCTTAAAACTGTCAGTTATCTTGCCGGCCTTAAGCCTGCTCTGGACGGCATTAAACTGCAAAATTTACAGATTATTCGTGGAACAGAGATTTTTCGCATGTACACAGAACATCCGTTTCATGTTTTTTCACTGGAAGAATACTGCGCTTTGATAGTGAAGTGTCTTCGCATTCTGCCTGAAGACATGGTAATTCACCGCATTACAGGAGACGGCCCGAAAAAACTTCTGGAAGCACCTCTGTGGTCTGCAGACAAAAAGCGCGTTATGAATACAATGAAAGACTTTATTGCAAAAGCTGAGCGTTGAGTTTTTAATCAGCTTTTGGAAGGTGATTTTATTGTAGCAACGAAGTAATCGATAAATGAATCAATTCGGTCAAGGCTTCCTTCGTTTGACGGAAGTGAAAAAAGCTCACCTTCGCCGGCTGCAGGATTATTCATGACAACCTGTTTTCTTTCCATGAGATACTCGTCAAGCATTTCTTTGATGCCGGCACAGAACCATGAAACTGATCCGTCGATTTTATCTTCCGGCAGTTTAATCTTGTCAAAAGAGGCGAGTGATTTCAGGACAAGTTTTGTCTGGTCTGTCAGTTTTTTGTTTTCATTTTTTATTATATCACATGCTTCTGTACAGAAATATTTCTGGCTTTCGATAAAAGTGTAAATCTGAAAAAGAGGAGCTTTTTCGTGCATCTTAAAATATCTGTTTACGATGCCTTTGAGAACAACTTCTGGCGGATATTTTTTTGCAACGGAATCGATGTCTCTTGGGGTAAATGTAATTGCCTGAATGTACTCTGCGCAGCTTTCAAATGTCTGCTTTACTAAATCGTCTCTGCTTTCAAAATGATTGTATAAAGATGCTTTTTTCAGTCCGACTTTATCTGCAATATCTTTCAGGCTAGTCGCTCCTGTAGACCTCATAAAAGATTCATTCAATAATGCTCTGATAATATCGCTTTTTGTGACTTTCACAACAATTCACTCCCTTCTATATTTTATCTGAATAGCTACGTATTGTAAAGTAAGAATATATGTAATCTCTAAAAATTGCAGTTTTTGAAACACTGTTCCATACTCTCAAATTTGTTTTTAAGGTGCCTTTATATGTTTTTGATTGGTACTAGACATGAATAATGCTTTATCTTATGCTATACTGAAATAAGGGGACTTTTAATGCAATTTGTTAGTACTCGTGACAGTAAAAATGTGGTTAGCTTTAAAGATGCACTTTTAAATTGTATGCCTGCTGATGGCGGACTTTATGTTCCGACTGAGATGGACGATCTTCGCAAATGGATTTTGTATGCTGATGAAAATACTTCATTTGCAAACCTTGCAGGTACTCTTACTTCTGCTTTGATACATAGAGAATTCAGCCCTATCATTTGTGAATCAATTGCGACAAGTGCTTTTCCTTTTGAACCTGTTGTACGCCAGTTAGATGATAATCTGTTTATAATGGATTTGTATCACGGTCCGACAGGTACATTCAAGGATTTTGGTGTTTCTTATTTGACATCTTCTCTGGAAAATCTTCTTCATATGCAGGGAGAGAAGTCTATTCTTCTCGATGCAACGTCTGGAGAACTCGGTGCATGTATGGCAAGTGCGATGCGCGGTAAAAAGCTTCTGAAGTCGCTTCTGGTTGCGCCGAAGGGGAAGTTCAGAGGCATGAACGAAAAAGACTTTATCTGGAACGGTGGAAATATTTATCCGATAGAAGTTGACGGAAATGACAGAGACTGTCAGTCTCTTGTCCGCAAGGTTTTTGCAAATTCCTACTATGTAGATAAATATCATCTGACTGTTGCAAATACAACTAATGTTGGACGTCTTTTGCCTCAGTCGTTCTTCTATACGTTTGCTTTCTCCCGTATAAAGAAGCTGATAAATGGAAGCATTTTCTTTGCTCTTTCTACAGGTAACTGCGGAAACCTCGTGTCCGGTCTGTACAGTTGGCAGCTGGCTCTTCCTGTAAACGGTTTTATTATTCCGGCAACAAATAATCTCACTTGTGATGTTTCAAACAATGTACTTGTAATGGATAGCATGATTCCTGTAGAAGACCGTGCTCCTGCAAATCCTGCTGATCCGTCTAACATTGAGAGACTTGAATATATCTTCAAGGCTGATTCTTTGATGCTCAAAAACTTTGTATATCCGGCTCCTGTTTCGGAAGAACAGATTGCTCAGGCTTGCAGAGAGCTGTTTGTCAAATATAAGGTTTTTGCAGACAGAGATACAAGTACTGCTTATGCTGCGTATCTGGCACGCAAAGATTTGATTGAAGATGATGACGGTTCTGTTGTTCTTGTTGCCCGCAATTCACCTTGTATGGATGAGGATTTTATCAGAAAGAATCTCGGAGAAGTGCCGCCTCGTACTCCGGAAATTGAAAATGCATTTACACCTGCAGTAATTGATAAACCGGTTATAAAGAGTGACGACATTTCATATATTGTCTCTGTCTTGAACTCCCTCAATTTGCGCCGCTTCTTCTGATTTGTCAGAAAAAGTGTTTTGTTTTCAAGCGTATAATTTGAAAATTGCAATTCTATGGGATTGCCTGATATTGTCTGACGGGAAAGCTCCGTCGGACAACAAAAAAGCCTTCACACTTTGAAAAAAGAGTGAAGGCTTTTTTTATTATGAACTTTTGCCTTGTTTTTACGTGAACATCGGAAAACATCAGATTTTGAAATAAAACTGATGTTCTGCACATTTGTCATAGCCTGCAACCGGCTGTGCAGGCCATGCAGAAACTGTGTCAGCTTTCACTTTTTTCAGTCTTCTTTCTTGTACGTGTTTTTGTTCCTGTCGACTTTGAAGCAGTCTTCTTTTTTGATTCCTTCTTTGCCGGCTTGAATACTTCGATGAACTTGTCACATTTGTATTCTGCGTTATTTTTGGCTGTCGAAAGCATCTTATAGAGTTTGAAGATGTTTTCTCTCATGATGCGAGGACAGTAAACTGATACAGATGCGAACATGTACCACAGTGATATATCCATTTTTTCTTTGTTGAACCATCTGATTCCGTTGTAATTGTGAGAACCTGTAAGTTCAAGTGATTTATCACCGTATGTAAGCATTTCTGCAACTGTATAAACTGACTTGAGATAACTTGCAGCACTGAAGTTCAAGCTTCTGATCTGCATGAATTCAAAGATGCTCTTGAATATATTCTGCATGTTATCGACTTTGTATCCGCATGCTGTAAGATAATCTGAGAGCTTTCTGAAATATCCCCACTTGATACAGTTGTGACTGCCTGCAGAGGAAACAAGTGCGAATGCACAGAGTATGTCTGCTGAATATTCGTTTTCCTTGATACCGAGTACAATTTCCTGTTCAAACGAAGCTTTGTTGTTCTTGATGCATGACTGCAGGAATTCAAGCTGCTTTTTGAAAGATGAGAATCTTGTTGCTGCATTTGCAGTAATAGATTTCTTGCTGTTGCGCTTCTCTTTTGGAGTAAGTTCGGCATTTGATTCATCTGCAGCAGATTCTTTTGCAAACTCTTCTTCTTTTGCATAGTAAACAAGTGCTTTGTCTTTGAATGATGCGAGAATATCATCAAGAACAGGTCTCTTAATATTGTTCTCTTTAAGCTCTTCTTCGTCTGCAAAGAGATTGTGGAGCTGGATGAACAGTTCTTTTGTGGCAAACTTTTCGAGTTCTGCGTACAGATCTTTGTAGCGGTATTCCTGCCATGCGATTTCAAGGTCTGGTACTCCGCCGCCGTTTAACAGGTCATGAAGTTTTGCATATTTGCCTTCTGCTGTATCTTTTACCTGATGGACATCAAGGTAAACCTGGTATTCGAATCCCTTGAGTGAGACGAACATACCCTGGTTTATGATGTCATTGCTTCTTCTGACGTACCACAGCTGGCTCTTGTGTTCGCGGAAAATACAGAAATTCTTATCGCCTGTACTCAGATTAAGGCCTTCTGCAAGTGTTCTTGAGTACATTGTCTTGTCATTTTCGCCACTGCCAGTTTTGACTGCGTAGTCACATGACTGCTTGATCCAGCCGGCTGCACAGTCGTATTTGTTATTATAGAATACAATTGTACGTTCTGTATCTGTGCCGTTTGAATATGCAAATATATTCTCGTTTACAACTCCGTTGTTCCATACGTCGTAGAACAGGAAATTATCTACTCCGGAGAACAGATAGCGTTTGTGCATGAGAGGGAAAATATCGTGCCAGTGTCTGTCTACGAGCCATACATCTGGTTTTTCATCACGGTATGCTCTCGTGTATTCCATGCCGTATTTTTCTTCAAAGCCTTCAATCTGTCCATGTCCGAACATTGGAAGTCCTGGCATTGTGACCATCAGAGTACAGACTCCGAAGTATTTGTCGCCTTTACCAAACTGTGCAACGGCAGTTTCTTCATCAGGATTGTTCATGAAGTTGACAAATCTTTTGAGAACCTGCGGGTCAAATTTGATTGTGTTTTTGACTGTGTCTCTATACTTCTGGTTCTCTTCTTTTTTGAGCATATTCATAAATGCTGAGTTGTAAACTCTGTGCATGCCGAGCGTACGAGTAAAGTATCCTTCCATCATCCAGAAAGCTTCTGCGAGAAGAAGTGTGTCCGGCATCTGCTGTGCACAGCGGTCTACGACTTCGCGCCAGAACTCGTTTGGAATGCGGTTCTCAAATTCGTCGTTTGAAATAGCATAGCGGCTTCTGGTTGCGATATCTCCACCGTGTCCCGGCTCCGGATACCACAGACGGCGGATGTGTTTCTTTGCAAGAACCATAGCAGCATCAAATCTGATAATCGGGAAATTTGATGCGACTTTCATAATCTGCTGGATAACAGCTTCTCTTGCAACAGGATTTAGAAAGTCTATCTGTGCTGTATCGTTCCAAGGCATTCCTGTACCGTCATTGCCGTGATAGATATAGACAGTGTCGCCTGTATAGTTATCAACGCGCTTAAAACATACTGCACAGTCACTCTTTGAGTAATAGTGATCTTCAAGATACAATGATACTCGGGAATCCTGGCTCAAGTTTTCTCCAGAGAATGAGTACTGTGGGAACGGGCAGTCACGTGTTGTGATAAAGTAGTCCGGGTGTTCGATAACCCAGCGTCCGTCCATACCTGTGTGATTTGGAACCATGTCAGATGCAAGACGGATACCGCGTATCCAGCATCTTTTTCTGAGGTTGTCCAAAGCTTCCCATCCGCCGAGATTGCCTGCAATCTCATAGTCAAGCAGACTGTATGCTGACGCAGCTGCTTCCGGGTTGCCGTTTATCTGTTTGATTCTGCGGCTTGCATAGCTTCTTTCCCAGAGGCCGATCAGCCACAAACCTGTGAAACCCTGATTTTTTAGAGTATCAAGTTCTTCATCAGGAATCTGATCAAGTCTTGTTATTTCTCTTTCGTACTTCTTTGACAGCTGGAAAAGCCATACAAGAACTGTTTTTGCCATGAGGACAACTTTCGGCATCCAGTCTTTGTCCGGAGTAAAGTTCTCGTATTCACGCATGAGATCATCATAGGAATATGGAGAAATTGATACCTCGCCTCCGTTTGTAGGGTGCCATGCGGCTTTTTCTTCTTCAGTGATTGTGTCTATGCCTTCCAGAACTTTTTTCATCCAGTCTGTAAGCAGATATCCCCAGTAAGTTCTGATATAGTCAAGCTGACCTTTGAGAGATGTTGGTGCTGCAATGACAGGTTCTTTGAGCATGTCAATGATGTTATTGTTCTTTGGTCCGAACAGTGGCTGTGTCTTGAAGAATGCTTTTATCTGATTCCATGTTTTGATGTACAGAGGATTTTCTGTAAGCTTTTTGTCGTCGAAAAGTATAGAAAAAGCATGGAATGCAGGGTTTTCATTTGCGAGATGAAGCATGATGAGCTCTTCCAGAACCTGCTCTCTGTTGCTTCTGTCTTTCTTTGTTCCTTTGTCAAACGCATATCGTGCAAGAAAATCTTCTTTTGAACATTCGCCTTTGTAAACTTCTGTCGGCGGAAACTCGTCCATAAATTCGAAAAGCAGAGAGTTCATACTGTCTTTGCCGAAATACATGTCGAGGTCATTTATGAGATTATTGAAAGCATCAGGTGCTTTGTCTCTTCTGTACAACATGAGGATGTAATGGAAAATCTCATCGATCAATCCCATGGCATTCAGACTGCCGGCTGAAATGCGTTTTTCTTTTTCATTGCGCTGATCAAAAAGTTCGTTCAGTTTTGTCTGGAATGTTTGAACAGCCTTGAAATTTGCAAATATTACATTTCCGCATGATGAAAAAAGAGATTCATCAAAGTGACATAAGTCTCTTATGCTGCGGCTTATGTGGAATTCATTGTAGGAAATCTGCACTTTCACGCTCCTTGTTATTGTTGGAAACCCCAAAAAGTTCTGAACTTTTTGGAGCATTTTATAAAAAAATCAAGTGTGATGTTAAAAACCGCATAAAAACTGCTGTTTTAAAACAGGTAACTCTATAAAAGACTTTGCATCTTTTATAGAGTCATGACGGTTTAACAAATTTACTTGTCATGGATGCTTGCAACTGACTTGATGATTTTGATTAAAGCTTTATCTTTTGCAAGTTCTTCTACAGTTACCGGGATACGGTACGTCCAGTTAAATTTTGTTACACTGCCAGGAATATTGATACGCTCGTCATCTTCATTCGGCAGATAGTACTTCTGTTCCAGGAATAGATAGTCCTGAAGTGGATTGACATACCAAATGCTGTTTGCCTTTGCTGATGTGTTCAGACAGAATGAAGCTGTTGCCTGGTCGAACTGATTGTCTTTTGAAATTGTTTCAGGCACATCTTCACCGGCCTCTTTTATGCACTCAATATATGCTTCAACAGATGATTTTTCGTTGTTCCACCATTGGCGCAATGTCGGGCTGTCGTGTACAGATGTTGTACATACACTCATGGCAGGAATTTCTTTGAATGGTATATAAGGCTGTTTATCTTTTGACCATTCTCGATTCCATCTGACAACCTTGAGGGAGAGAATGCCGATATTGTCCAGAACTTTTGGCATGCATTCGAGGTTTACTCCGAGATCTTCTGCACATGCTGTCATGCCTGTGGTTCTGCAGATTGGTGTCAGAGTTTCCATAGCCTGCTTTTCCCACATCTTGAGTTCTGCTTTTTTTGTTTCCTCAAAAAGTTTTTCGAGCTTTTCTTTTTCTTCGGCATTCAGCGTATTCCATGCTGTTGTGCCGTTATATGAATACACCGGAATAAACGAATCGTCTGCGATTTCTATAATCGTTCTGTCACGCCACTTGGAGGCAAGTGCATTTTTGACGGCGATATCTTTTTGACCGTCGTCGCAGAAATGCTCCGAATAAATCTGAGAATCTGTTTTGATGCTCTTTTTGAAATTCCACAGTTCTTCACTGCCGACTCTTTCACCGATTGCAGAGAGGATGCGAACTGCCTCGTCGTGGTTCCATGTAATATCTTCGATAATACGTGTCGGTATGTGCGGTTTTGAAAGCCAGTTGATTCTGCCTTTGTCAAAGCCAAGCTCTGTCAGCTGACTTCTGCTGAATGTTGAGTACGGATTTGTATGACCAAGGAAAGCTGTGCTTTCTCCTGCGTTTACGCACCAAATGCGGAAGAACCCTAGAATGTGGTCGATTCTGAAAGCGTCGTAATACTGTGATGCAGATTTGACTCTTTCTTTCCACCATGCATAGTCATTTGCAGCATGCTTGTCCCAGCTGTAGATTGGAAAACCCCAGTTCTGACCGACTGGATTTTCGCCGTCTGGAGGAGAACCTGCTCTTGTTTCCTGATTGAACAGCTCTGGCCAAGCCCAGCAGTCAGCACTGTCTTCGTTCATCATAATTGGAAGATCACCTTTGAGAGTGATATTTTTGCTTCTGACATAATCAGCTGCTTCTTTGAACTGCTGGTAAGCACGAATCTGGCACCAGACAAAGAAATTGTGTGACGAACGATGTGCTTTGTTTTTCCATCTGAGTTCAATCTGCTGTCTTGTCATATGCTGCAGATCTTCTGACCAATGCTTCCAGGAAGCTTGCATTGCTGAGTTTTTCAAATCCTTGAAAACTGCATAGTAAACAATCCAGCTGTTTTTCTGAACGAAGTCGTCAATTTCTGTATTGAATTGTATACTATACTGTTCAGGGGTAACTGTATCTGTTTCTGTTTTCTTGAGTTTGCCGGACATCTTTTTTTCTATAAAAGCATACAGCAAATGAAGCAAAGTTGTCTTTCTGTTCAGAATTTCATCGTAGTCGAATCGTGAAGTATACAGACATTCTTTTTTGAATGCTCTGTATGCTGCTGCAAAAGTCTTATCGCGTTTATAAGCTTCATCAAATTCTGGAAGAGCCTTGATGCGTATGTACATCGGATGCAAAGCATACGCTGAAAGACCTGAGTACGGAGATGACTGTGTTCCTGTATCGTTGACCGGTAAAAGCTGAATTACACCGAGAGAACACTTTTCGCAGAAATCTGCAAAGTTCTTCAGAGCCAAAAAATCGCCTGCAGCTGGACATTCTTTTGTGTACAAAGCTGAAAGCGGGATAACTACACCTGTTTTTCTTTCCATATTAAGCCTAATTTATTTAAAATTATAACATAGTTTGATAATAAAGCAAATTAAATTTAGAAAATTGACCAAAAAATAGACAAATTTCTGTCGATTTTAGGCTAATTTAATGAAAAATTGTTATTTTTAGTGAAAAAACGTGTTTTTAAGACTTTTTGTAGAAATTTAAAGTCTTATTTGAAGTGCAAAATACCCCTGTACAGCATAATATGATAGATTAAGCCAATCTTGGAAAACAATGTTTTCTTTTGTGTGGGGGTGGAATGTTAACTTTTGAGTCTATTTTGATGGCTCATAAAGAATTCGTTTTTTATGGTAAGGAATTCTTCCAGCAGGTTCAGCAGGGTAAATAAATTTGCGCGGTTTTCAAACTCGCTTCTGTTTGCAGGAAGAATCTGTGTTTTCATTTGTAATCTGATTGCATGCAGATCGTTCAGAAGCTGTACAACGTCGTTGTCAGTACTGTAGTCAGTTGAGACTTTTTCAAAAAAATCAGAGATAATTTTTGCAGTAAACGGTACTTCTGTGACCTTGCTTAGAGTTTTATACATCTCTTTGAGTACCCGTACCTGGTTTTCGCGCATATCGATGTATTTCATATCAAAAGAGTCTTGCTTAAACTGGTTTTTGAAATTTTCTTTGGCCTGTTTTTTTGCCTGGAAAACAGATTCATCAATAGTGACAAAACATGAACCGTCAAAGTTTTCGAGCGTTATATTTGTGATTCTCTGTCCCATGCGGGAAAGGCTTTGCTTAATAAGTGCATCAGTCTGATTTTTGAGGCTTTCGATTAAATCTGTCTTTTTGCGGAGAAAGATATTGGCAATTACTCCGCAGCCTGCGCCGATTATAAAAAGCAGAAGTTCATTTTTTATTTCCGAAATGCCCATCTGTCCGAATGTGATGAAGTGTGAAATGAGGACAGAGTCCAGAGCCATTGCTGAATACCATTCAAAAAACTGGCACAATGCAATAAAAACGAAAAGATAAACAACAAAAGCTTTTATGTTGAATCCAAGAACATTATAGAAGACAAAAGATATGCAGAGTGCTGCCATAAACGCTATGAATCTGGAGAATGCTGTTTTGACAGTTTCTCTTTTGGTTGCAAGAACAGAAAGTATCGCCACAATGCCTGCGGATATTGCAAAATCAAGTTTCAAAATGGTTGCCAGAATTATGGCAATAAGCGATGCAAAAAATATTTTGAGCCAGGAGGTGATTTTTATTCTGTTAATCAAAGTCATGTATGTATTATAGAAGATTTTGCATTTTTTTGTAATTTCAGATTAGAGCAAAAGAATCTATAAAATCCGATACTTGACAAGTTAGGTATATTCAGTATCGTTAGATTAGGAAATATAAGGAAATTCGCGGCATGAAAAAGACATTGTTGACATCGTTAAAGAAAATCTTTCTCTGTATATGTGCAGTTGCTTTTCTCTGCAGCTGTCAGGATGGTTCTGATAGTGATGATTCTGAGTTAGACAGAAACGTTATAGATATCCTTCGCAGTGGTATAGATCCTGTTTCTACACCTGTTCTCAGTGAATACGGCAATGGAAAGTCAGCTTCCGGTTTCGGTGATTTGAAATCTGTAAACTCAATTGTTTCACCAGGCACAACCTATATAATAGGAAACTCCAGTGATCCAAAAGATGCAAACGGTTATTTTGCAGCACAGGTTCTCAGCGATGCTGTAAAAAATCTAAATGCAGGGGATACACTGATTTTAAAAGACGGTAATTATGCAGGCTGCATAAACTTAAAAGAACTTAACGGCAATGCAGGCAATTACATAACAATCAAGGCTGAACATAACAGAATGGCAGTTCTTCATGGAATTACTGCTGATTCCGGTAAGGCTATAATTAAACTGAATAAGTGTTCCTATGTAAAAATAGACGGACTTGAATTGAAAGATGCTGTTGCAAAAAAGAGTTCCAAAGGCGTTCACATAACACCACCTTCTCATCATATTGCAATAGTAAACTGTCATTTTACAAACATCAAGACAACTATTCCAACTAATAAAGGTTCTGCACATGGAATTTGCATCTGGGGGGATGATGCATCCAATACAATCCATGATGTTTTAATTAAAGGCAACGAGTTTGATAATATGGCAACAGGATGGTCTGAATGCATTACAGTAACGGCAAACTCAGAAAACATAAACATCATCGGAAACAAATTGACAGAAACTGGAAATATCGGAATTGATGCCGGCGGAAACTACGGTTATTGTTCTGACCCTCTCAAAGATTTTGCGCGGTTTGTCTATATTTCAGATAATGATTTTTATGGATGTAATTCGCCGAACGCAATGTCTGATGCAATTTATTTAGACGGCGGTCAGCACATCATAATTGAAGGCAACAGAATTCATTACGGGCAGTCTGGTATTTCCATTAACTCAGAGCAGGTTGTATCAAGAAAGGAATGCTGGCCTGGAGATGTTGTCATCAGAAATAATGTCATTGAAAACACTACACGCAGAGCTTTCGGCTGTGGTGTCGGAAATACAGCACGCAATGCTTCTGTCATGCACGTACTTTTTCAGGGAAATTCTTGTAACGATAACGGTACCCAAAGCAGCAGCGAAACAGCTCTTGTATTTACAATCTGTAAAGATGTAAAGATTTTGAATAACACGTTTATAAGTTCATCTTACAAGCAAAACGGTATCTATTATAAATTTCATGATACTCCGGAAGCTTCCGTACTGCATCAGGATATTGTCATATCCGGCAACACCTGGACTAATATAAAAAATCCGGAAACCAATTAAAAGATAAATCTATAAAAGTAAAGTGCATATTCTGATTAAAACTTTTTGCACGTCTTCTGGTGTGCGCTTTATACTTTATTTGAAAAGGTGCATTTTTTATTTTGCAAGCATATCTTCCTGAAAGTCTTCTGGTTTTCCTTCCCACTGTTTACAACCGTCTTTCATGAGTATGATTTTGTCACTCATGGAAATTGCTTCGTTCAAATCATGTGTTATCATGACTGCTGTAAATCCGAATGTTTTTTGAAGATTCCTGATTTCGCCGGCGAGTTTTCTGCGCAGAGGGGCGTCCATTGCGCTCAAAGGTTCGTCGAGGAGTACGAGTTTCGGTTTGACGATAAGTGTTCTGGCAATTGCAATGCGCTGAGCTTCGCCGCCACTTAATGTTTCTGTGTAACGTTTGGCAAAGTCCTGCATATTGAACAGTTTTAAAAATTCTACAGCTTGTCTTCGTGCTTCTTTTTTTGATATGTTCATACAGCGAAGTCCGTAAGCAACATTGTCCTGGACTGTCATGTTTAAGAATAATGACGCATTTTGAAAAACCATGCCGCACTGTCGCTTGCCTGGTGCAAGATTTGTGATGTCTTTGCCGTCCAGTTTGATTGAACTCGTGCCGTCGCTTTTTAGAAGTCCGGCAATTATTCTGAGAACTGTTGATTTACCAGAACCGCTTGGCCCCACGATGCTTGTGAAAGTTCCTTTGTCTGCTTTGAATGAAAAATTAATTTTGATATTGTCCCATTTTTTCTGTATGTTTTTGCATTCAAAAAATGTATTTTCTTCTATTATGTATTCTGTATTTTCATTCATTTTTTATGTTCCTTTTTTTCTGAACATGTCAGTGCATAAATTGTTATGCATAATAATCCGAGTATGATGCCGCATGCACAGGCCTGCGGATATTTGTATGCTCCGACGAGTCTGTATGTATAGATTGCCAGCGTGTCAAACTTTGCTACGGCGAGTACAAGCGGCAGCGATGCGTCTCCTGCACTCAGAGCAAAGCAGAAACCTAGTGCACTGAGAATGTTTTTTTTGCAGTAAGGTATGAGGACTCTGACAATGCCTTCTGTTTTGCACGATGACAGCATAAAAGCTGCATCTATTGTGTATTGTGGAATTTTGCACATGCTTTGGTAAACTAGTCTGAATGCGAAAGGCCAGTACAGTGCACTTTGTGCAAGTACGAGAATAAGAGGTGAGCCTTTTTTTACGAGTATCGTCATTCCGATTCCTGTTACAACTGACGATACAGACATAGGCAGCATAGGTATGGTCCGGAATAATGCGTTTTGTGCAGCTGGCGATAGACGTGAAAAACTTGCGTATAAAGTGCCGCATATTGTGCAGATGACGGCGACAGGAACAGCAGTTTCTACTGTATGCAAAAGGGCTAAAGCAAAACTTTTACTTGAAAATAGTTTTACCCATGATGACAATGTGAAAAAAGTTTTGCCGGCTTTGTGTACTGTTGTTGAGTTTGTGAAAATTGATATAAGAGGAAGCACAAAGCAGACTGAGATGATACTCAGGTAAAAAAATACAGGAAAGATTTCTTTTTTGTTCAGCTTGACAGGAGATGCTGTTCTTGCATGGAAAGAAAACTCTTTTTCGCGTTTTGCTTTGTTTTCCATGAGTGAAATAACAAAAAGTGCTGCAAGTGCACAGGATGTTTCTATAATTGCAAGAACTGAAACTGCTCTGAAATCAAGTGTACTTCTTCCTGCATGATAAATGGTAACTTCAAGAGTTGTGCCGCCTCTTGTTCCGAAAAGCAGGACAAGCATGAAAGAAAAAAAACAGTATAGAAAAACTGTTGCAGCACCTGTAATAAGCGGTGAGAGCAGTTGATAGAATGTAACTGTACGAAAGATTCTCCATTTGCCGGCACCGAGAAGTTTAGCACTGTCTGCCTGACGTGAATCAAGCTGAGAGATAGCAGTTCCCACTGACGACATAATCACGGGAAAATTATAAAAACCTTGAGTCAGAATAAGACCTGCAAATGTATACAAAAATGTTATCGGACTGTCTTTTGTATTACAGAGTGTTTTGAGAAATGTACTGACGTGTCCTGATACACCGAAAGCCGATATGTATCCGAGTGCAATGATAAGAGGTGGTATGCAGACTGGAATACATGCAAAAGAGGCGAGTATCTTTCTGCCTGGAAAAATTCTGCGCGATGTGAGCCATGCTGCCGGCAGTCCGGCAGCAATGGCGATGACTGTAGAGCCAATCGATTGTGCGAAAGTGTATGCTGCTATGCGTACAAGCTGAGATGCACTATACCCGCCTGAAGATTTTGCAGTTGAATTCAGTGAATTAGGCAGTACTGTCATTATGTATGGAAGAATAAATGCTGCCAGGACAAGAGTAAACAGAATAAATACAGAAATATGCAATAATCTGAACCTGATACTGTTTGCGAATGATGACATTGTTCTTGGCCTGTGTACAGAAAGTCCTGTGAAAAACATAATCTGACTCTGTTTCTGTTGCATCCACAAATCAACGGGATGTTACAGCAATTACTTCGTTGATAATGTCTTTGACTTTGTGACTGTCTGTATTTAGTGTAGTCGGGGCTTTAGGTGCTGCTTCCTGATAGCTTTTTGGAAGCTCTATGCCGTTTATTGCCGGATACATCCATTGTGTGAGAGGAAGTTCGTTCTGTGCATCCTGTGTAATCATAAAGTCAACAAAAGCCCGTGCGCCATCTGCGTTCGGGGCCCCTTTTATAACACCGAGGGCTTCTACCTGCTGTACATGTCCCTGTTCAAAAATGAGGGTTTTGAAACGGTAATCGTTGTCTGTTTCTACATTGTATGCAGGACTTGTTGTATAGCTTATTACAAGAGGAGCCTCGCCCTGAAGGAACATACCCCAGCCTTCGCTCCAGCCGGCTGTCATTGTCAAAAGATTTGGAGAAAGACGCTTCCAGTACTGTACGGCATCATCTCCGTAAACGGCGACAGTCCATGCCAGAAATCCAAGACCCGGTGTAGAAGTGCGCGGATCCATAAGGATAATCTTCTTTTTGTAAATGCTGTCTGTCAAATCTTCAAGGGAAACTGGCTCTGGAATTGAACTTTCTGTATTGTAAATTATTGCAAAATGACTGTAATCATAAGGGGTAAGATACCATTCGTTGCCAAGTGTTTCTTCAAGACCTTTTACGAGAACTGTGTCTGCATTTTTTGGCTTGTATGGTTCAAGAATACCTGCCTCTATAGCCTGTTCGCACATGTTGTTGTCTATTCCAAGGAGAACATCTGCCTGTGGTGAATTTTTTTCCAGAATTGTACGGTTATATGCATGGACTGCATCTCCGAACTCCAGGAACGTCAGTCTGTAGCCTGTCTGCTCTTCAAATTTTTGAGCAAGAGCAGGTCCTGCACCCCATTCACCTGCAAAACTGTCGTATGTATAAACGACAACTTCATTTAACCTTTGTGATTTTGTACTGGAAAAGTTTTTTTCTGAATCAGATTTTGTTCTGCTGCAGGAAAGACATGCGATTGAGATTACTGCTGAAAATATAGCAGTACCGATAAGATAAGATAATGTTATGCTGTGTTTCATAACTTCCTCCGCTGGTATTATCCAGATCAGGTTTTACGGGTATAATCTCAGACTTTCAAGAAGCCACCCCGGTCAGAAATGCATTATAGTGATTGTAAGATTTTTGTCAAATGGTCTTTTTGAAAATAAAAAGTTGAATTCTGAATTTAAGGATATTGCAAATTATCCGTCAGATACTCTGTCTTTTATAACTGTAGAGCTTGTTCAGCTGGTATGAAAATTTTTATGATGATTTTGAAAATTGCAATTTTTTGAGATTAAATATAGAATAAATACAGTTCTTTTTGAAAGTTGTTTGAATATACAAATATACGTTTCTGAAAATAAAAATAGCAGTTTTCAGAGACAGCATGAAAACGAGAGGTTTATATGAGAGATTTGGAAAAAGCAGAAAAAATTGCAGAAACAGCTGCTGAATATAAGAGAAACGGTGTTTGCAATTGCTGTCAGGCTGTCCTCAAGGCATACAGTGCAAGTTCATTTTCTGGTGATAATTCATTTGGTAAAAAACTAGGAAATATGTCAGAGCAGACTTTGCTTGATATGGCTGCAGGATTTGCTGCAGGAATGGGATGCATGGAATCAACATGCGGTGCTGTTATTGGAGCATGTATGGCAGCAGGAATCATGACAGATGGTAAAGGAACTGTCAAACTTGCACGGGATATCATGGATAGATTTGCTCAGAAAAGCGGTGCAACAATCTGTAAAGACTTAAAAGGTATTGAAACTGGCAAAGTTTTGTGTCCGTGCGATAAGTGCGTTTACAATGCCGTAATGGCCCTTGAGGAAAGTTTATAACAGAATTTTGTCAATTTAATGTAAAATTAATACGAGAAAATAATTTTATTATTGCTTTTAGAGATTTATTAAAGTTATTTAACGTGTTTTCCGATAAATATCGCTTGACCTTTTGAAAGTAAACCTTCATAATAAAAACATGATGCGTAATCACAGGATAGACGAGAGAGTCACAGATTTTGGTCGTGTAGAGGCTCATGATTTGTGTTCATTTCCCGGCGTTTTAGATGATATCAGTGCCAGCGGATGTAAGGTACATTTTCCGGTTCCTCTTTGCATTGATATGGAGAACGAATATAATTTAAAGATAAAACTTTCAGGCTGCGATTCACAGCCGCTTAAGCTGATATGTTTGCCTCGATGGAAGAAGCTTAACGAAAGTCAGACAGAAGTAGGGTTTAGTTTTTTGCGTTCACCGGACACTAACAAACTTGAATCTTATATCAGTAAAATGTTGAACACAGACGAAGGTCTGGAAAGTATTTATAGTCTTATCATAAATAACGAACCTGTTATCATTGGCTGAAATCAATGGCATACAGAGTAGAAAATATACAAGGGATGGCATTTCTCTCTTTTCCTGAAATGAAGGAACTCTTAGAGAGTGAATTTCTCCGCCGTTTCGGTATTGATATTTCGTCTTTGCGAAAACAGGGAGTTGTAAAAGATTACGGCGACTTGATTTATGTATCTGAAACAAGTTCGCTGGCTCATTTAACTGACGAAAAATTTCAGCAGCAGGTTCCTTACTGGTGCCGTTCCTGCATGTTAAATCCTTTTATAGTTCATTTTGATTCTATCGGTGATGGAGCAAATGCGCTCAGAGCTGTTCAGCGTTCCTGGGCTCCTTATAATTTTACGAGCTTTCGGCGGGCATCGCTTCTGCAGGATAAGCTGCCTCATGTAAACTTAAAAATCCGTGAGTTTCCTTTTGATATTCCGCAGTCTCCTATCGGACTGTATACACTTCTGGACAATAATACTCTTATTGCTTCTGCACAGACTTCCAGTTGTCTGCCGGCTGGAAGCATAGAATGGAAAGAAGATCACGAGAATCCTCCGAGCCGTGCATATCTGAAAGTGCAGGAGAGTCTTGTTCTTGCCCGTCATTTTTTTGGAGTTGAACTTCCGAAACCTGGAGACAGATGTTTTGAAGCTGGTGCATGTCCTGGCGGATGGACGTGGGTTTTGACAGAATTAGGTTCTCAGGTTTTAGCGGTCGATCGTACTGAGCTTGCTGAGTCTTTGATGAAAAACCCTCTGGTCGAGTTTCGTGCGCACGACGCTTTCACTTTAATGCCGGACGAACTTGGTGAGTTTGACTGGATTTTCAGTGACGTAATATGTTATCCGGAACGCCTTTTGGGCTGGATACAGACGTGGCTTGCAAGAGGCAAATGCAAAAATATGATCTGCACAATCAAGATGCAGGGTGAGATTGACTGGGAGCTGATAAAACAGTTTTCTGCAATTCCTGACAGCCGTGTTGTTCATCTTAACTATAATAAGCACGAACTTACATTTATTCACTGTGGAAAGTAAGTTTTTGATAAAATCCGATGATATTTAGAAAAAAAAGCAGACTTCAGTTAACGAAGTCTGCTTTTTTTATGCATCATATATCAATGATTTTGTTGGTTGTTTTGTTCTGATCAAATCCGGAATGTTTTGTCTCAGATAAAGAACGGCTCGACGATGAAAATCATCCGGCCGTATAAAATCTGAGTTTTCTTTAATTTTCTGAAGTGCCAATATCGTTGAGTCTGTAAGGTGTTGCCTGGTAAACGTAGTAATTGAGCCAGTTTGTATAAAACAGAGTACCGGAACTTCTCCATGTAGAATATGCAGGTTTTGTCGGGTCATCGTTTTCGAAATAGTTTACAGGAACATTGATATTCAGTCCTTTTTTCTTGTCTCTAAAGTATTCCTTGGAAAGTGTGTCGGCATCGTATTCGAGATGACCGGTCATAAAGATTGAGCGGTTGTCATTTGATTTTGCGATTGTCATACCTGTAACCGGAGAACTTGCCAGAAGTGTAAGTTCTGGATTATTGAGTATGTCTTCGGACCTGATGTTTGCGAATCTTGATGTCGGTACTGGGAAAAAGTCATCAAAACCTCTCATGAGAGGATCTTCCGGAGTCAAAACTTTGTTCTTGTAAATGCCGGAAACTTTTTCTTTTACAATCTGCTTGTTTATGCCGTAAAGATGGTACAAACCAGCCATTGCACCCCAGCAGATGTACAGCGTGCAGAAAACGTTTTTCTTGGCATAATCCATGATGCGGCATATTTCCTGCCAGTAATCGACGTTTTCGAAGTCCAGATGTTCGACAGGAGCACCTGTTATAATCATTCCGTCGAATTTTTTGTCATAAATTTCCTTTGATGAAACATAAAAACGCTTGAGATATTCTTTTGAAGTGTTTTTGGAAACATGTCCTGAGATTCTGACAAGCGAAATGTCAATCTGTAAAGGTGTGTTAGACAAAAGCCGCATAATCTGTGTTTCTGTTACTTCTTTTGCAGGCATCAGATTTACAATGGCTATTTTCAGAGGTCTGATATCCTGAGTAGACGCTCGTTTGTCTGACATGACAAAGATGTTCTCGTTTTCTAGAATTGAATAAGCTGGTAAATCAGTGTCTATTTTAATTGGCATAATGAAGGGTATTGTAGCACAAAACTCGTGAATGTGCTATACTCTATGCGCTATGATAATGAATCGCAGAGCTGCAGTTAAAAAGTTGAAAAATCTCGTTATATCACCTAAAACAGAGGTTGATGATTTCAAGGCAAAATTTGAAGATACTTTTGATACTGTTTTTCTTCCGAATAATGTTGAACGCAAGGAGTATACATACGGAGGAGTAAAATGCGATGTTCTTGTGCCGGAGCTTGCTACTGTCGGCAAAGTTCTGATATATGTTCACGGCGGCTGTTTTGTTGGCGGTTCATGTGCCAGTTACCGTGGATTCTGTGCATCTCTTGCAAATGAATGCTCATGTCGTGTAGTTTTACCTGAGTTTCGTCTGGCTCCGACTCATCCTTTTCCAGCTTCACTGGACGATGTTTTTGCAGTTTTCAGTGCAATTCATGCTGAACTTGAGATTTCCAGACAGTTTGGTTCTGAATCAAAGATTTACATTGCGGCAGATGGTTCCGGGGCAAGCATTGCCTGTGCGGTTTTGCAGAGATTGTCAAAACAGTCACGCAAAGATATTGGTTCTCTGATACTTTTTTCTCCTTTTCTTGATTTTTCTGATGATGCCGAAATTATTTCTTCCAAGAAACTCAAAGATGAAATTATTTCAGGCGAAAAACTTCATAGAGCTGTTGATCTTTATACATATTCATCAAATTATACAAATTCTCTCATTTCACCGCTCAAGGCATCTAAGGTTGATTTAGAAGATTTTCCTCCTGTTTTCATTCAGTTTGGAACAGATGAAGTTCTGCGCTTTCAGATTATGGAATTTTCACATAAGCTGGAAGAAGTTGGCGTGAAATGCACTCTTGATCCGTGGCCTGGCATGATGTTTATGTTCCAGCTGGCTGATGAGTTTTTGCCTGATTCTCATGTGGCTCTTGGCAAAATAGGCAAGCTGTTGAACTACAAGAAAGAAAATGTCAGACCGTGGGAAATTGAAGAACGGAACAAAGTAATCAGAAAGAATAATATCGGCGAAAGCTGATGATTGATTCAAAAAATGTGTTTTTTTAAGCAAAATCATTGAAGCTTTTTGCTTTTTATCGGAGGGATATTTATGGAACTTCTTTCTCCTGCCGGAAATATTGACAAGCTGCGATATTGTTATACTTATGGTGCAGATGCTGCATATATAGGACTCAAAAATTTTTCTCTAAGAGTAAAAGCAGACAATTTTTATGAAGACGAATATAACCGGGTAATTCAGCTTAAAAATCAGTTTCCGGACCGCAAGCTTCATTGTGCGCTGAATATATCTTTCCATAATAATGAAATTGACAGATTTATCGAGACAATTCCATATTTCAAACTGTATCCGATAGATGCTTTTATTGTGCAGGATTTGGGAATTGTACCTATTCTGCAAAAGAATTTTCCTCAGGCGGCTTTGCATGTGTCTACTCAGGCTAGCTGCATGAACAGGGAAGCTGTCAAAATGTATAAATCTCTTGGATTTTCACGTGTTGTAATGGGACGTGAGGCGTCTCTGGATGAGATTGCCGAAATCAAAGACGCCGTGCCGGATATGGAGATTGAGTGTTTTGTGCATGGAGCTATGTGCATTGCGTATGCTGGCCGCTGCCTTATGAGTGCTTATCTGAATGGACGAAGCGCACAGGAGGGATTCTGTTCGCACACATGCCGCTGGGATTACGATGTGATGATCAATCGGTCTGAGCTTTCTAAGGCTTTGTGTCCGCCTGATGTGCAGAGTGACAAAGGCATGGAAGCTGCCCGCATGATTGCACAGAGCGGAGCTATGGCTTTGCGCGAGAGCAAAAGACCTGATGAGTTTTTTCCTGTTTACGAGGGCGATGATTTTACTGCCGTTTTGTCTTCTAAAGATTTGTGCATGATAGATTATCTGGACAAATTCAAAAAAGCCGGCGTTGACAGCCTCAAAATCGAAGGCCGCATGAAAAGTGTGTATTACGTGGCTCTTATCACGAGAGCGTACAGAAAAGCTTTGGACGCTCTTGACGGCAAAATCTCGGATGCAGAGGCTAAACCATTTATTGACGAGCTTTATAAAGTGTCACACCGCCCATACGGTACAGGTTTTTACTTCAATAAAGCTGATGCTGATGTTGCTGTAAGTGGTGCCAGCGAAAGTCCTTATGAGCTCAGTGCCGAACTTGGTACCGAACTCAACGGAAAAGAGTCAGACATTGTGTTCGAGAAGGCATCTGCTCTCAAAAAGAAACGGGACGATGAATATAATGCTCTTGTGCCTCAGGCAAAAAAAGCTTACGACGAACGCGTCAAAAATCTGCCGGACAGGTATCTGCCGCCAGTAGAGAAAAAAGACGGATGGAAACTGTATAATCTGACTGCATTGAACATGATAGACGGTACAAGTGAACTTGAGCTTGTAACTCCGGACACTGTTGCAGTTCCTTTTACGCATGATAAGTGGGAACTTGTAAATCCTGCAACTGGAGAAGTATACAGATGGTGCTGTGACGGACATCCGTGCGCATTGTATACGGCAGAAAATATTCCTGACGGTGCATTGCTTAGAAGCAGATGCAAAGAGTAAAGATTCACCACTGAATATGATAATGAGGTGTTGCCTGCTGACTTATGAAGATTTTAGAACTGCTGGAGCAAAGCTGTTTTAAGCGGTTCATTTTTACAGGCTCCCTTGACAAAAAGCCGATTTAAATTGAAAATTGCCTATCATGATTAAGGCTACAGGATCTCAGATAATAATCAAACTTTTGGAACTTGAAGGAATAAAGACTGTTGCGGGAATTCCCGGCGGATCAATTCTTCCTTTATATGACGAACTTAACCGCAGCTCAATTAAGCATGTGCTTGTACGCCATGAGCAGGCTGCTGGTTTTATTGCTCAGGGAATGGCTCGTTCAACAGGGCTTCCGGCTGTCTGCATGGCAACAAGTGGTCCTGGCGCAATGAATTTGCTTACTGCTATTGCTGATGCAAGATGTGATTCTGTACCTATTGTCGCAATTACCGGTCAGGTAAATTCTTATTTAATTGGAACTGATGCTTTTCAGGAAGCTGATACTTTCGGACTTTCTTTTCCTATAACAAAGCACAGCATCATGGTTAAAGATCCTCTTGAACTTTTGACAGCAATTCCACTTGCTTTTTCTATTGCTGTAAGCGGACGTCCGGGACCTGTTCTTATTGATGTGCCTAGAGATGTTCAGACTGCTACAGCAGAGTTTGACAAGTGGCCTTCAATCAAATCTTTGAGAGAACACAAGCATTCGGCACTTGCTCTTCGTTATTCAACTCCGAGAGATGAAATTCCGTCTGTAATAGAAAAAATGGTACAGTCTCTGCTTAATGCAAAAAAGCCTGTACTTTATCTTGGTGGTGGCTGTAATACTGTAGAGGCTTCAAAAGAAATTGCCGGTTTCCTCGAAGAATATGATGCTGCAATTGTTACAAGTCTTATGGGAATCGGAGCTGTTCCTCGCAGCAATAAGGGAAATTTCGGTATGGTCGGCATGCATGGTTCATTTGCTGCAAATAAGGCAATGCATGATTCTGATCTTGTACTTGCTGCAGGTGTCCGCTTTGATGATAGAGCAACAGGCGTTGTAAAACAGTTTTGTCCGAATGCAAAAATTCTTCACATCGACGTAGATGCTGCAGAAATAAATAAAATAATGCCTTCTTACATTTCTCTTGTAAGTGATGTAGAGTCTGCATTCCCGCTGCTTTCTCAGCTTATCAAGGAGAAGAAGCACAAGGGGGAAGATCTCGGCTGTGTATCTGAAAGGTCTGACTGGATTTCTGAGATGCAGAATGTTTATGACGAAACAGAAAGTGTAGAACTCGGACGCAGTAAAGATATCGATGCAAAAAGTGTAAATCCTCGTGCATTTATCCGTGATATTCCGTCTTTTGCTGCAAAAGCCGGTGTAAAATCTGAAAATATTATTGTTGCAACTGACGTCGGACAACACCAGATGTGGTCGGCTCAGTATTATCCAGTAGAAAAAGCAAGACAGTTTCTGACAAGTGGTTCTCTGGGAACTATGGGATTCGGCCTTCCTGCAGCAATTGGTGCAGCTCTTGCAAATAGAGACTCTCGTGTCGTGTGTATTACAGGCGACGGCAGTATTTTGATGAACATACAGGAGCTTGCAACTCTCGCTGAGCTTGAGCTGAATGTGACTGTTATTGTTCTCCAGAACGGAAGTCTTGGATTGGTAAGACAGCAGCAGGAATATCTGTTCAACAAAAACTACAGTGCAAGTATTTTCGACAAAGTTCCTGATTTTCTTGCAATGGCACGCTCATTCGGTATAGATTCTGTTGACGCAAATAAGGACAAAGATTGGGAGAACAAAGCTTTTGCACCAGGACCTCATCTTGTCAGACTTAATATTTCTATGGCTGAAAATGTACTTCCATTTGTTTCTGCAGGTCATGGAAACATTGATGCAATAAGAGACTGAGAAAAGCTGAATTTACATATCAATTTGAAAAAAAAAGGCTGTCTGTTCTGGCAAAACTGCTTTAACGGATAGCCTTTTTTGAATTCTGTTTCCTATATGCGAAGTTATTTATTTGAAAATACAAAAATCTTAATAAATCGCATACGATGTCTTGTTTTGAAATGAACGACAGAAAAATCTGAACATTTCAGTTTCAGAGAAGCTTTAAAAATCTGCTTTTACTCTATTGTTACACGACGCACACCGTCTCCGCTTGAACATGCGAAAAAGTCTGCATCATAGCCGATTTGCGCATAATATTCATTGCCGACATTTTTTATGAACTCCGGCACTAAGTCCTGATGAACAATGGCTATTGCACACCCTCCGAAACCTGCTCCTGTCATACGTGTACCAAGACAGCCTTCTTGTGCACGTGCAGCTGCTGTCAGAACATCGAGTTCCTGTCCTGTAACTTCATAATCATTTTTGAGAGATTCGTGCGACTCATTTAAAAGCTGACCGAGCTTTTTCAGATTGTTTGCTTTAAGCGCTTCGACAGCATCTTTTACCCGCTGATTTTCGAAGACGCAGTGTTTTGCCCTTTTCTGCAAGTCTGGCATTGCATCTAGTTTGCTCTTGAATTTTTCCCAGTGAGCAGGATCCAAACTGCATAAGTTTTTGAGCCGCAAGCCTTTTGCTGCAAAAATTTCCAGAACCTGTTCACATTCTGATCGGCGTTCATTATATTTGCTGTCTGCAAGCTTTCTTTCTTTATTTGTGTTCATGACGACAAACTTGTAATCACCCAGGTTTAGAGGAATGTATTCATTTTCCAGAGTGTCGCAGTTCAAGAGCATTGCGGTGCCTTTTTTACCATTTGCAATGATAAACTGATCCATGATACCGCAGTTTACTCGCATGAATTTATGTTCGCTCATCTGGCCGAGTTTGGCGATTTCAACTTTGTCGATGTTGAATCCGTATGTTTCGCTTATTGCGTAAGCAAATGCACACTCCAGTGCAGAAGATGATGAAATGCCGCCACCGGCAGGAATATTGCTTGCTATAAGTATGTCAAATCCACAGTGGAATTTGTGACCGCTTTCTTTGAGTTGAGCGAGAATACCGTTCAGATAATTTGCGTAGCTGTCTTTTTTATTGTATAAAAAGTTATTATTTATATCGAAAGTAAAGCTTTCGTCAAATCTCATGTCGTTGTAAAAAATTGCAGAGTTGTCTCTTTTTCGAATTGCAATATACAGATATTTATCGATTGCTGCCGGAAAAACTCTGCCGCCGTTATAATCAATATGTTCTCCGATGATGTTAATTCTTGCAGGGGCTGCAAAAACACCTACTTCATCACGTTTACCGCCATACATCCGTATGAAACCATCCAGAATGTCTTCTGGTTCAAAATTTGTCTTTTGTCCACTCATACTTTCTCCCATAAAAACATAGTTTTTTAACTGTCTGCAAAGATTGCAATTTCAGGGCCAACATTGAAAATATTTTGCTTTGAAAGCATTTTTTCATTTTAATTATATATCTGGTTATGAAACTGGTAAATCTTTTTTTGCAGTTGATGAAATATAAGTGTACAAAAACTGAAATTTCTGATGTTTTCGGTTGCAGATAAAAAAACATTGTGTTGTTTTTAATGCCTGAATAAAAAATAACGTCTCTAACAAAAGTTTTGGATATAAAGTAAAAGCAAACTTAATTTATATCGGTAATGTAATTCATCATTAATGCAGGAACTCTCTAAAAACTGCAATTTTTAGAGAGTTCAGTATATTTGTTACTGGAAGCGTTTTTCGGCTTCTTTGTGGTCTGTCGGATTATCAATTTCATACCATTGAGAACCGGGAATTTTGAGAGCGTGAAGTTCGTCTGGCTTGAGGTATGAAATGATTTTGAGAGCTTCTTCGTAATAAATGTTTTTTCCGAAAGCTGTCTGATATGCTTCCAGAAATGGAATGTAATACTGCGCAGAGAACTCTTTTGAAAATTTATAGATGTTTACAGTCTTGAAGTATGTTTTTCTTTCTGATTCTGTCTGCTGTTTTTTGCCGATGAAGTTTGTTATCTCGTCAGAATCATTGACTTTTGTTACCGTACCGTCCATCCAGTCTTCCCATGCAGAAACGACTGCGACGTTTTTATACGGACAGTTTATGAGGTAGGGCAGGACATTTTCTTTGTATATGAGGTCACTTTCTATCATGACTGTATCATCTTTTGCAAGTTCTTCGCGTGCAAGGTACAGAGAGTAAATATTGTTTGTGGAATCGTAAATAGGATTTTCAATGTATTCGATTTTCATTCCGCCAAGATTTTTCTCGTTGTATTTTGAAGCGATAAATTGTTTGAGAATATCCGATTTGTAGCCTGTTACCATGACAAGACGAGAAAAGCTGTTGGCGACAAGCTGATCTATTGTCCGTTCTATCATGCTTTTGCCGTTGACAGTAAGCATGCATTTTGTTCCGTCTTTTATAAGTTCACCAAGTCTTTTGCCCATTCCGGCTGCTAAAATCAAGGCTTGCATTGTTTTGTAACTCCCGCAGATAAATTCTGCTTTTTTTGCCATTTTGAAGCCCAAAAGTACCTGGCAATTTCTAAAATAGATTTTTGGAAATTGCCAGATTTGGAAAATCTTCACTGAATTTGTAATGTCTAACCCTTAAATTATATTTTTTAAGGATTTTGTATTTAATTTACGCAATCTGCTGTTTCTTTTTCTGTAAGTTCGTTGAGCTTTTGTATCATAAAGTCTGCAGTTTTTTCACCTGCCATGCCGATATGCATCCAAGCCTGTTCTTTTGCACATGCCCTGGCTTTTGCAAGTTCAGGCGAATCGCTTGCATTCTGTATGATTTCTTTGATATTTTCGAACTGTTCTTCTTTGAGTTCGATACCGATTTTCTCAAGTGTCGTAAACTGCCAGATGCGCTTGTCTGGTATGTCACTTGCATCATAAATATCAAGGTTCAAACTTGCATTGACATACATAACAGGTTTATCACATAGGAATGTATAGTCATAGATGACAGAAGAAAAATCTGAAATCATGATGTCTGCTTTTTTCAGAGAATAAATATTGTCTCTTTCAAAATCCCAGCTTACATTGTCAAAATCTGCATATTTTGCCTGCAGTGTTTCAAGCATCTGTGGTTCGGATTTTTTTGACTGCGGGTGAGGACGGACAATGATGTTCCAGTCGGACTGAGCGAGCGGAGTTAAAAGTTTTTCTCCGTATTTTGAAAGAATTGCACTTGGTCCCCAGCTTGGGCATACAAGCACTGTGAATTTATGATTGTCATCATCTTTGATGGAATCCATTTTCTTTTTGAGCTCATCAAGGTATGTGCATCCGACTGTCACAAGTTCTTTTTTGTTTATGCTGCGGAGATTTTCCAGAGTTCGTATGTCTTCTTTCTGATAGTCTCCTGTAAGCAGGACAGAGTCAAAGTAATCTATGCCGAACAGGCGGTACATTGTAGCATCACCCGAACCGTGTCTGATATGGGCGTAGTGTTTAACTTTTTTACTGCGCTTCATCTGATAAACATCGAGTCCCGGTGTCGTCATCAAAACAATGTCGGCTTCCAGAAGATTGAGACGTGCAAATGCTGCATTTCCTTCGCCGATGTATTCTGATTTGACGAATTTGTAATCTTTTGTGAAAACCTCATCATCTTTGTATGATGTGAAATATGTGATTTCTATTTCTCTTTTTTCGAAAGCATCCAGAACCGGTTTGAAAACATTCCAGTATTGTTTGCCTTCGTTATAGATAACATATTTTTTTCTGCCTGTGTTTACTTTGTCTTTTGCTTTTTTTCCTGCAAAAAGTAACTGCACTTTCAGCCATGCGGCTTTTGCCAGAAAGAAAAGAGTTGCAGCCGCTCCGATAAATATGGAAAACAGCATGCTTCCTGTGCCTGGATCTATGTATAACAATAAGTTTGTTGTGTTTATCATTTAATCTGTCCTTATTTGTCTGTATTGAGCTGTGCCCAGTTTCCGCTGTCAAAAATGTTGTCGCGTACTGTAAACCATTCATTGTCTTTGACGGCAAATCCAGAATCATGTCTGATACGTGTACTCTGAGATGGGCAAGTCGTGAGTATTGCTTCTTTGTCCTCGACTTTCAGAGGGGTTCCGGTAAATGGATTTTTTGCATCCGGAATGATATCTTTTGTCGCAAGATACGGGGTATCTGCATTTGTCATGAATGTCATGTCCGTTGTCATCGGTCCGTGCTGGTTAAAGTCTTTTACTAGAAGTGAGCATGAAAAACATTCTTTCATAATGCCCGGCAGATTGTTTTCCAGATACGGCGTATCAATTGCTGTTCCATGGTCAGAAACAATGATGATTCTTGTATTGTCGTAGACACCTTCTTTTTTGAGCCATTCTATCAGTTCTGTGTAGCGCATGAAAGTTGCAACCATAGTACAGAAATGCCTTTCGTGTGCCCATTCACTTTTTCCAAACTGAGTAACATTTTCGGCGACTGTGTAATCTGGTGCTTGCAGTACTGTAGATTCGTGAACAGTACAGTTATCCATCATCAAGAAAGTGCTTTTGTCAGAAATCGTATCGAGAAGCTGCGGAAAATAACACAGTTCTGAATAGTTGTCGATAAACCTTGGAAGACCTTCATCATACAGATTGTATGATATCCAGTATTCGTTGTGATAGACAGCTCTTCGAAATACCGGCGATACCATCTTGAAAAAACTGAACCATATGAAATTTCTTTTTATCAGTTTTGCAAGATATGTTACTTTTGTCATGTTATTCTGACTGTACCACAAGTCCGTATACAGTCCTCGTGTATTAACGCGACTGACATATGGATAGTCTGCATACATATCTGTGACAGGATATTCATTGTAATTTTCGTAAGGCATGCTAGAAACTGTAGTATCCCAGCCGGCTTCGTGAAACAAAACTGGCATTGTCAGTATTGCCTGATTGTGTTTCTGCTGGATAGTTTCGTCAGTTCTTTTGTTCATCTGATATGGGGTATAGTCATATCCACCGAAAATTCCAGGTACGCCGAGCATTGTCAGGTAACCTTGAGAGATAACATTCTTGTAATGAACAAAACCGTCCATCTTTTCTATGAACTCTGGTTTTTCTTCCATTACAGGATCTATAAAAGGACCAAACAATCTGTCCTGCATCAAAACAATGACATTTTTTCCTGTCTTTGAAAGATGGTAAACAGGCTCTACTTTTGTGATTTTTTGAGGAGGTGCTATCTTTTTGAAGTCAACAGAAATGAGATATGCATTTTTTGCAACAAGTAAAGCAAATCCGAGCAAAATGATAAAGCTCAAAGATGAGATGATTTTCGCTTTTTTGTTCATCAGGAAAATCGTCAGGGCACATACGAAAACTATAACTGATGCGTTCAGCAAAAGCTGTTTAAGTGATACTGCGAATGTTTGTGTCGTCATAAAGAAAAGGTTCGGATTTATCGGACCATAATTTCCAGAGAAAGCAAAGCAGTTTATAATTGCGGTAAATGCCAGAACTGGAGTAAAAACAGCCATTACTTTTTTTACGGAAGATGAAAACATTGCATAAAAACATAGCGGCCAGACAAAGAAAATACCAAGTGCTTGATAAAATGTTGCCCTCAGGAAAATGAAAGGTGACTTACAGTCTTCGATGTAGCAGAACTGAACAGTTTCACTCTGCATGAGCATGGAAGGAATGACAAGTCCTGCAAGCAACGCCAGAATGAGGGATGATGCAAAATAAACTGCAAAACGCACCTTGTTGTTCTGGTCGAGAAATGCAAAATGTGAACTGAACACTTTTGAAAGCGCTTTGATGACAAAAGGTGCAGTCAGTAAAACAATTGCAAACAGGAAGAGAAATGCTTTTATTTCCGGCTTTGCGCTGCTCAGAAATGTCACTGGCGATGTCATGCAGATCAGGGCAAATATACATGCGATGATGTAGAGGACTTTCTTTGGATTTTTGAGCTTGTAGAAAATATTCTTTACAAGAGAAAGAATATTGTTCATAGTCCAGTAAACGACAAGACCTGCCGGTGAATCATAGAGGAGAACAAGAAATACAAAGGCGCATCCAAAAATCTGGATTTTTTCGCGAATTCCGTGACCTTTTGAATAAATAATGCCGGAAATACAGTTGATGAGTGTCATTGCAATCGGCAGAACGTTTACTGCAAACGAGCCGATGTGAAAAGTTGCATCTGCCGAGCCGAAGTCTTTTATAAAAAGGAAAGAAACTCCTTTGAGAGATTCCAGATGCGACAAGAAAGAATATGCTGCCATGAAAAAAGGAATCTGGAAGAAAAGGCTGAAAGATGAACGGAGTGCCATGATTGGATGATAATGATTCTGTCTGTAATAAGTTGACAGAATCATATACTGTTCGCTGCCTTTGAAGTTTTTCTTGATTTTTGCAACTTTCGGCTTCATTTTTGTCTGCTGGCCACGTTCTATTTCCTGCCATTGTTCTGCGACCATGTAAAGCGGCAGACAGCAGAGCGTTACGACGAAACTCAGGCCTACAACTGATATGCCCTCACTTTTTGTGATTTCAAAGAATAATGTATAAAAAAATTCAAAAACCTGAATCAGGGGAGTAATAATTATATTATAAATCATATAGCTTTTATATAATCTCCAGTTATAAATAGAGCCTATATTTTATTATTCTTCTGCATTTATATCAATACAGTGCAGAAAATAAGCCAATAAAATAGATGCAAAGCAAAGTTTCTTACTTTTTCAAAAAATGGAAATCAATTTATTTGTTTTTATCGCTTAAGCATCCAGGAAATTTATGCTCTGATTTCTATTCATTTCATCATATGGCCAAAGCTTATTCTGGATGTTATTGTTAAGTGAAATTAAAATCTTTCATGAAGTCACTAAAAATAACAATACAATAAATAATTTTCTTATGTTTTTGTTTTTTATTTAGGAAATAAAAACAGGCACCTCCGTCAATGATATTTTGGAGGTGCCTATATGTTTTCATCTTTAAAAAGTCAGTTTGTTTGATTTTGAAAGATAAGTTTGCTTATTTTGCAAGGCATTTATCAAGTTCTGCGCTGATTTTTTCTTTATCCAGATTCTGTCCGATAATGCAGAGCTTAATCATGCGGTCTCCGACTTCCGGATCCCACTCGTCTTTGATTTTTGGATTGTGGTCAAGAATTTCTGCCTGTTCTTCTTTTGGGACAGCTGCAATCCATTGTCCTGAATATCCTGCCTGAATCTGACGGCCTGAAGTTTCGAAAACCCATGCCATTTCCGGTTCATCAGAGAACCACATCAATCCTTTGCAGCGGATAATATTTGACGGCCATTTGTTTGCGTATTCATCGAGCAGCTGTCGTTCAAAAGGCTTTCGGCGATAGTAAATGAATGTACCGATTCCGTATTCGTCTTCGCTTTCTCCTTCGTGGCGGTGCTCGTGATGATGGTGATGGCAGTGTTCGTCGCAGTGATGACCTTCTTCTCCGTGTGCTGGATTGTGGTCATGTTCATGCTCGTGTTCGTCATGTTCATCATCATGATCGTGGTGATGGTGATGTTCGTCATGCTCGTCTTCGATTTCGTCTTCTTCAAGATGTTTGCACCATCCTGCGCTCATGTAGACTTTTTCAAAGTCGAAGCTGTTTGTTTCAAGAATCTGTGCTACAGGAACATCGCCGTGGCTTGTCTCGATAATTTTGACTCCAGGGTGCAGAACTTCGATAACTTTGCGGACTTTCTTGAATTCGTCTTCTGTGACAAGATCTTTTTTGTTTATGACAAGAGTAGAGCAGAATTCAATCTGCTGTACGAGAAGCGATTCAATGTCCTCTTCTCCTTTATCTTTGAGAAGTGCATCTCCGCCTGCAAACTCGTCTACAAGACGTTTTGCATCAACAACGCCGACAACATTGTCAATTCTGCCTGCTTCGATAGTTTCGAGTTCCTGTGCGATTGGCATGGGTTCACAGACACCGCTTGATTCAATCATGATGTAATCGTATTTCTTTGATTTTATAAGGTTTTCGATGTTCTTTGTAAGCTCTGTTTTAAGAGTACAGCAGATACAGCCGTTTGTGAGAGGAACGATGCTGCTCGTGTCGGTAATTTTTGCACCGTCTGCGATAAGTTTTGCATCGACATTAACTTCTCCGATGTCATTAACAATAACGGCAACTTTATATCCCTGCTGGTTGTTCAGAACTTTATTCAAAAGTGTTGTTTTTCCTGCTCCCAGATATCCACAGAGGAGCGTAATAGGTGTAGTTTTCTTTGACATAACTTCTTTATACCTCTAGCAAGAATATAATTCATTTGCAGAAAAAAGGAAAGACATATCAATTCAACTGTCTGTTTGCAGAATGCATTGTCAAAAAATAAAAGGCACCTTTCGGAAAGATGCCTTGAAAATAATATTTTTATGGAAGCGGTATAGTAATCCAGTAAGACTGGTCACTTTGTTCCTGAGCCATCATGCCCCATGTAAGTCCTTTTTTTGTAGTTTCGCCGATGAGATATTTTTTTCCGCTTTCTGTGAATGCGTGTCCTGGATGGTTTGACACAAAACCTGCCAGAGCATGACTGAACTGAGGACTTATGAAAAGAGTTGCTTCCATGTTCATGGATTTGAGGAGCACTGTAAGCAGCATGCTTCGTGAATCGCAGTCACTTCCGCTTCCGAGCAGCATGGACGGCAGTGAAACAAAGTCACTTGCTGTAGTGTCTCTTTCGTATTTGAAATTCTGAGTCCATGTCAAAAGCTTCTGGGCAAGGTCTGTTTCATCTGTACAATATGGTGCCAGTGCATTGTATATATCAAATGCAGCTCGCTGCATGCGTCCCATGGAATCCCGGAAAATCATTCTGTAGTAACGTTTACATGCTTCTTCGATGTTTGGCGTTACCGTGTATTGTGCGAGAAGTCTGTCTTCTCTTTCTATCAGATACTGAGAAGCTTCTGCGTCACTGTTTTTGAGGACTGTATGTATTTCCATGCCGTCTATGTTCAGTGTTACATCGATATTGCCTTCAGATGAATCCGGGTACAGATATTGTGTTACAAGCCCTTTCTCATAATCGCTTCCGTAGTCAATGGTGAGCGAATCAAGAGTGCTGAGCATTAAATCTGAGCATTTTTCAAACTGTGACTGTTCTGCCCATGTAATCAGAACAATAATGCCCTCATCGTAAGGCAGTTCTACAGCTGCTCCGTAACCTGATGCATTTTGTCCGAGATTGTTTTTGAAACTTGCAAAACTGCATTTCTGTCTGCGCCACAGAAAGTTTTCCTGATTGCTCTGTGCTTTAAGCCGTGACAGATTGTCTTTAAGGGCTTCTTCTGGAGATTTATAGAATTTTCCTTTCGGATAAGATTTGATAAGCAGCGTGATTGGCAGAATTCTGTTCTGCATCTGATATGAACTTCCACCATCTGCGGAGGCTGCTACATAATATCCTTCTGGAAAGTCAATGGTGACAGCTTTGTCTGAATTATGAACGCAAATATTCTCTGCATTTACATAAAACGACATAAAAAATATCGCAGTAAGTGCAAGTACAGTTTTGCAAATTCTTGTCATTTTTGAAAACCTCCGTTACTATATCGGCAGATATGAAACCTATTTCTATTTTATACGAAAATGAAGATATTTTATTGATAAACAAATCATTCGGTGTTTCGGTACAGGGAGGCAAGGGAATTTCTCATCCTCTTGATGAAGAACTTACAAAACAAGTCGGATACAAAGTTCATCTTGTTCACAGACTGGACAAAGATACTTCGGGAATTCTCATTGTTGCAAAAAACTCATCCGCCGCTGCAAAATGGATAGAACTCATATCCAGCAAAAAAGTGAAAAAAGAGTACATGGCTTTGTGTCTTGGAAATCCTTTGGTAAATGGAAAAGCTTTAAAAAATGGAACTCTTGTAAGCACAATAGAAGCTCATGGCCGGAAACAGTCTGCCGAAACTTTTTTTGAAGTTGAAAACTCATATAAAGTCAGCATTCCTGAGAAAAATAATGCAGACAGTTCAGAAACATCAATTCCTGAGATGCAGTCTGTACAGCAGAGCATTAATATGAGTCTTGTGCATATTACGCTTGGGACAGGACGTATGCACCAGATAAGAATACAGATGGCAAAATCAAGAGCACCTCTTGCAGCCGATGATCAGCACGGAGATTTTAAGAAAAATAAACTTGTCCGAAAGCTCGGTATCAAAAAACTTCAGCTGGCAGCTTACAGGCTTACGATACCGATTGACGGAAATCTCCGCACGTTTGAAATACCTCTTCCCGAACATATGCAGAACGCTTTGGATAGTATTGCGCCGTACAGGATGTAATCTGTACAGCTTTGGAGTTTGTTTGTGATTGCAAATATTATCATTGCCGTATGCATTGTTCTTTATTTTGTGTTTTGTGTTGCAAGAATTATATTGAAATATCACCATGCAAAAAAAAGCGGAACGTTATCAGGCTGTGATGGCTGCCATTTTGCAGGAAACTGTCCTCATTCCTGTATATCTGACGTTGTGCAGGATAAAGATAGTTCTGGTGACACTCTGTGAAATTGACTGGACTGCATTTATCAGAGTTTTCATAAAAAATGATTCATAGGCTTTCTCAATCTTGACAGATATGTTTTTTTTCAACAAAATTAAGGAATATTATGCAAGGCTTAATTCTCAACGGCACAAAGAATATTTTTGAAGTAGAATGTGAAGACGGATATATCCGTGACTGCTCCATAAAGGGCAAAATACTTAAATCTGATGCAGATTATTATAATCCTCTTGCCCCGGGTGATGTTGTAGAACTCGATGATTCTTCTATAGAAGAAGAAAAGGCTTTGATTGTAAGTGTTGTTCCCCGCCGCAATGAATATGTACGCTGGAATATCAAAAAGAGGCTGCCTCAGCTGATGGCTTCGAATCTGGATTATCTTCTGATTGTTACCACTCCAGACGAACCGCCTTTTCGTCCGCGATTTATAGACCGTGCACTGGCTCAGGCTGAATATGAGAAAATAACCCCTGTAATTGTCTGCAATAAATGCGACATTCCTGCTGCAAAAGACGAACTGTTTACCGAGCAGCTTGCAGCTTGGGAAAAAATCGGCTACAAAGTTCTGCGTATCAGTGCAAAAACTGGTGAGGGAATGATTGATCTTGCAGACCTTATCAAAAATCATCTGTCGGCTCTTGTCGGACAGAGTGGAGTCGGCAAGAGCTCTATTGTAAACGTCATGGACAACAATGTCGTTCTCAAGACGGGAAGCCTTTCTCAAAAGTACGGCAAAGGTTGTCATACTACGACAAAGGGAGCTCTCATGCATATAAAAATTGACGAAGCTCTTACAGGCGGTATTCATGACGTTGAAGCCGATATCATTGATACTCCTGGCGTACGCCGATTTTTGCTGCATGATATTTCTGCAGATAATCTTGCATTGTATTTTAGAGAGTTTGTACAGTTCATCGGAAAATGCGGTTTCGGCATGTCATGTTCTCATGTTTCTGAGAAAAACTGTGCCGTCAAGCAGGCTGTGGAAAACGGTGATATCAGCCATCTTCGATATGAAAGCTGGATGAGAATTGTAGAAGAGCTTCGTTCCGGTAAATTTGAAGACTGATAAAAAACTTTGAACATCTAAAATCTATGTTTTTTAGAGGTGTAATTTTTTCTCTACAACTAATTGATTGGATCGGAATTGATTTTTTCTGTTGGGCTGTCAGGACTTTGAACATGAAACGTCTCATACTCATGTCCTGTATCTTTGATAAACTTTACTAAATCATCAAATGTTATTGAAACTGTTGCTGTGTTTCTGATTTTTCTGAGTCTGCCCATATGCACAATGGAGAAACAGAACCAGGCGTGATGTCAAGGTATGTTTTCAGTTCGTCGGCAGAACAGAATGTAAGACGCTTGAAATCGAGCAAGGCCGCAATTTGCTTGAGATCTGCTTTTTTGTGCAGACCGAGTGTAACAAGTGCATAGTTTCCTTTTTTGTCTTTTACAAAAAGATTTTTTACATCAATTCCGTTCAGTTCAATTTTTACATGTTCGGCGTCTTTTTCTGAGAAAATTGCTTCATGTTCCTGTATCTGATACTGGATGCCAAGTTCCTGGAATTTACTGAACAAATCCATACCATGCTCCGCCTTTAAAATTTGTCTGACGTCTGTAATTATATCGAAAATTGCGTATTGAGCAAAGGGCTGTAGTGTTTCATGATATCCTGAATACAATTTTGTTATTGCAAAAATCGTTTCTGGTTTTAGCCTGTTCAGAGCTTTGAATTAAAATTGCAGAAAGTTCAATAGGTTTGCGAATCATACTTACTTGCTTTCACTCTTATTTATGGTTTATAATCTATGCATGAGAATTTTTCCTGCCGAACACGAAGAGTTTGAAATATATCCACGAAAAAGTGAACAGTCCATCGCAAGACTTGAAGAACTTTCTAAGCGTAAATCATACGAAGGTGTATTTTTTTCAAACATGTTTACAATGACACCACCAAAGGGCAGGGGACTTTTGATTACAGGATATTTTTCACGTGATTCCAAAAGGCTTATACTTGATTATCTTTTGACAAAGCCGAGTCAGGTTCTGTGGATTCTTGAAGTTCTTTTTCTTCCTGTCGTTTTTCTTGCAATTTATCTTAAAATAACAGGCGGAATGATGCCTTGTGACAGTGGATATTTTATTCCCATGTGTGTGTTTTTTTATCTTCTCTGTGCAATTCTGATACATTGTCTGCGGTATATTTTTTTTCAGATTGCAAAAAATAAGTTTCATCAGCAGATTGTACTGTATGCTTTATACTGATATTGTACAACCATAACTTTTGATTTACTTTAGAAGGCTCTGAAAATCGCAGTTTTCAGGTCTTCTTTTTTCTGATACGTTATGCTTTGATTTGACAATTCAAGATTCAACAAAAACAGGTTAATTCCAGTAATTGTTATATTGCTCGCTGTATTCATCATCATACAAACCGTATTTTATAAGTGTTCTGATAACTTCTTCCCTGTTAAAATTTCCATAAGTCCAGTTTTGTGTATAATCTTTCATGAGCTGAAAAAAGTTTCTGTTATCTTTGAATGTCTGGAAAATATATTTTTTGTAGCTGTTGATTTTGTCATAACCAGATATCTGTTTATACAGCAAATCTGGAGAAGTTCGAAAACATTTTTTTCCGTCAATGATGATTTCATATTCGTTCAGTATTTCAATAGTTAAAGAGTTTTCTTTTTTATCCGTGACTTTATAATCGTCTCCGTCCTGATACCAAAACTCAGAAGAGACTTTTATCTTGTCGATTCCCTCAGCTTTCCATGTACCTGTTGCACAATCACTTGTTCCTTCTTTGCCGCACATGAACGAAAAATCATCTTCGGGGCCTGAAAAACAATATACATAATAAACTCCAGGAACAATTTCATGGAGCCATGCAGACTGCATGTATTCAATAAGTCCATTTTCTGTTTCTATAGAAAATGGAGGTTTTTCTTCTTGCAGATATCCGCCAAAAACCCAACCGTATTCTTTGGATTCTGTTTTCCATTCCAAACATGGAAGAAGAACTTTTACCCAATTGTCTTCTATATTATCGATTGTAACTTTTTCGCCGAGTGCTACAACCTTCAGCTGAGAACAGTACTGCACAGAGCTGATGTAATCTGATTCAAGAGATGGTTTTTTGTGTATGCGAAGTCCGTCTGGAGAGTTTACATATAGATAATTTGGAAAATTAACTTTTTGTACAGTTTCCTCTTCTATGGGTGTAATCTCATTTTCTTTTTGAGGTTCAATGATTTTTGCTGACTGTGTAACATTTTCTGAAGGTTTTGATATATTGTTTTTTTTATTGGAACATCCTGAAAATAAAATTATAGAAAATATCATAGAAATAACAGCAGAATTAAAAAAGATGTTTTTCATAAAATAATCCTCCGGAATGAAAAATACTGTATGTAAAATTTATTTTATAGAAATGGCTTGTATATATTGGATAAGCAGCTGCGAGTTTAAAATAAAACAGGTCTCAGTTACCACTCTGAAACCTGTTTATCAAAGGAGTTCTCGGACGTAAGGAGCGCTGCTCGTTATTGCCTTACATAAAAACAAACCTTTGAACATAAGTAAGGTTACATGAAAAATAGAAAAAATACGAAAAATTTTCGTATTTTTTCTATTTTTCAATCATTTTTGGACGATTTGCTTTTTACAGGATAACAAAACCTCTGGAAAAAGCATATTTCCAGAGGTTTTGTTATTATTGTCTTAAAATTTCAATGTTTTACTTTCCGATTTTATAATGACCAGTGCTTATTGTGTGTCCGTCATTATAAACATCGAACCAGACTTCTTTGTTGTTTTTAGTATCAAGGGCTTCATAGAATTCCTGTACAGTAGAAATCTTCTTGTCATTTACAGCTGTAATGATGTCTCCGTTCTGGAGTCTGAGAGCGGCTGCCGGTGACTTTTCCTGAATGCTTGTAACGATGATACCCTTTACGTTTCCGTTGATTTTGAGCTGCTTTTTTGCTTCTTCTGTAATCGGCGAAGCGATAAATCCAGGCCAGAGCTTGCTGTTGTTTGTAGTGACATCCTGTGTTCGCTCTTCAATCTTGACAGAAATATCAATTTTGTTTTTGCCGCGGAGAACTGAGAACTTTGCGGTTTCGCCTGCCTGAAGGTTTCCGACGTCACGGACAAGCTGGTCTGTGTTTTTTACGTCTTTGCCGTTCAGTGCGATGATGAAGTCTCCTGCCTGCATACCGCCTTTCATTGCCGGACTGTCAAGGAAGATTTCTGCTGCGAATGCACCTGTCGTCTTTGCGTCGACACCGAGGTTTTTCTTGTATTCTTCTGTCGGTTCAATCAGGCTGACACCGAGCCATCCGTAAGAGACTTTTCCTTTTGCAATGAACTGGTCAATTGCAGTTTTGATGTTGTTAATAGGAATAGAGAAACCAAGTCCCTGGCTTCCGCCAGACTGAGAAGCAATCCATGCATTGATTCCGATGACTTCTCCGTAAATGTTTACAAGAGGACCGCCGGAATTTCCCTGGTTAATAGATGCGTCTGTCTGGATAAAGTCGCTTATGGAACCAATCTGTGTTCCGCTTCTTCCTGTAGCACTGACGATACCTTGTGTTACTGATGCAAAGTAACCGAGCGGGCTTCCGAGTGCAAGAACAATGTCTCCCTGCTGTACAATATCGCTGTCTCCGAGTTTTGCGACTGTGATGTCTGTATCTGTTGTTTCAAAAGAAACAAGTGCGATATCCATTCTTTCATCAGCACCGACGAGTTTACCTGAAAATTCACGTCCGTCGTTCAGTTTGATTTTGATTGATGTAGCTTTGCCAGCTACATGATTATTTGTCAGAACATAGATAAGTTTGCCGGCTTTCTTTACAATGACACCGCTTCCGAGAGAGGACTGCTCCATCTCGCGTGTCTGTCCTTCACTGTCATCGCCGTCATCACCAAAGCCAAAGAATGGCATGAAGTCCTTGAACGGATTCTGATATATCGGAACTGTTGTTTTTTCTGTGACATCAACTTCGACAACAGCAGGCAGGACGTTTGAACTGATCGATCTGAAAACATTCTGCAAAGATTCAACGACTTCCATAGAATTTGAGTTAAGTGCAACTGGAGCTGGTGTTTCTTTTGATGATTTTTTTGTTTCTGCAAAAGCTACGTTTGCAGAACCGTTATTTGCTTTGCATGAGAAAGCAAGAAGACCAAAAGAAACGGCTGCAACAGCTGTCGTACCGATAATTTTTGCAGTCAAATTAGTTAATTTTTTCATAAAGCCTCCAAAAGTTTGGTAACTATTTGATTTTATTTTATTTGAATTGCAATGTATTTTACCATTGCAGAACAGCAGTGTCAAAATCTGTTTTGCCATTCACTAACAAAAAATATAATAAAATAAATTGAATTGTGTTACAAAAGTTTTTAGAAAAACTTGTTATCACGGTTATCTTGAAAAAAATATTTTTTAATGATGTTTATTGTATTTTCTTATTTAGTATGGAAAACTATTTTTTAAGCAAATAACAGATGAAATAATTTTGTTTAGCATGATGTCTTTTTTGTTATATGTTCTGTACCGAAAACTATCTTTTCATTTAGTTTATTGAAATATCTTTGAAAATTGAAAGTTTTTGAATTTGCTTTTTAATTTGCATCTATATTTTATTCTGGAAATTTGCTAGGACAAAAATATAGAAGAAAAATTATAAAAAATTTAGAATTTACTTTACTGAATTCGCATAAAATCGATTATTTTATATTGACCTTGCTCCAATAAATTTGATAAAATACGACACACTATAGGTTTAAGGCTCATAGTAAAACCGCTACTTACTATGGCAAATATTTTTTCAGAGGTAAAAGATGTACGCAGTTGTTGAGTATAAAGGCAATCAGTACAAGGCAGAAAAGGACGCTGTTCTTCAGGTAAGCAAAATCAGCGATGCTAAAGAAGGCGATACAGTTACAATCGATACAGTTTTGTTGGTTAGCGATGGTGACAAGGTTTCTGTTGGTGCTCCTTATGTTAAGGGTGCAAAGGTTACTGTAGTTATTGGTGAAACATTTAAGGATAAGAAGGTTCTTGTTTTCAAATACAAGTCAAAGAAGGACTATCACCGTCTCCATGGTCACCGCGAGCAGTATACTACAGTTACAGTAAAGGATATTGTAGTAGCATAAGCTGATGACAGAGGTTCTTCTGGTTTGTGACAGTGAAGGGCAGCTTATTGAAGTTTCGGCTTCTGGGCATGCGGGCTTTGCAGTCAGGGGATCTGATATTGTATGTGCGGCAGAGAGTGCTTTGCTGCGCACGGTGATGCAGGTTCTGGAAGAATCAGAGGAAGTGATTGTTCAAAAGAACATTTCTTCACGCGGAAAGGTGTTTTTTCGTGTGGTGAATAAAGGTGTGTCGAAAGACAGACTGATTTGTACGGCAGATTTTATCCGTTGTGGAATGAAATCTCTGGCTGAGGAATATCCGGCACACGTACAGTTTAGAGAAAAGATTGTAGAAATTTCTACGGAGGATTAATATGGGACGTAGTAAAGGCGGAAGCGGCGCAAAAAACGGTCGCGATTCAAATCCGAAACATTTGGGCGTTAAAGCATACGGTGGAACTTTTGTGACAGCTGGTTCTATCATCGTTACACAGCGTGGAACACCAATTCATCCTGGTGATAATGTAAAGAGAGCTGGAAATGACAGCCTTTTTGCAACAGTTGATGGTGTTGTACAGTTTGGCGAAAGAAAGAATCGTAAGCTTGTTTCTGTAGTTCCACAGGCTAACTAAGTTTGCCATTTTTGCTTTTTATAGATTTATGAGATGCCCAGTCTGGAATTTCAGACCGGGCATTTTTTTTGCATTGAATATGTGGACACCTCTAAAATGTATGAATAAGGTGTCGGGTAAGTTTAACGCTTTTCGTAAAGGTAGAATAAAAGTTTTTGCTTGGTGTTTGAAAGACGTTAGTAAAAGATACCTCTAAAAAATATTGATGAGGGGTCTGATGAGTTTGAAATCGTTGTTTTTGTACGGTTTTGAATGTCACATTTTTTTAGGAGCCTAAAAAACAAAAGTTTTTAGAGGCTTCGACAGGTGATTTATGATTCAATTTGCAGATGAGGCAGTAATCAGGGTTGTCTCTGGAAAAGGCGGTAATGGCTGCGCTTCTTTCAGACGTGAGAAGTATATTCCGAATGGTGGTCCTAACGGTGGTGACGGTGGACGCGGTGGAGATGTGATTTTTTGTGTAAAAAGAAATTTGCGTACTCTTGCACATCTTCGTTTTCATCCTGTTTTTAAGGCTCGTAACGGTCAGGACGGAATGAGCTGGAATAAGTATGGTCGGGATGGTGATGATGTTGTGATTCCTGTTCCTCCAGGAACAATTTTGCGTGATATTGATACAAATGAAATAATTCATGACTTCAAAGATGAAGAAGACGGATCAACCCTGCTGTTTTTGAAAGGTGGTAAAGGCGGCTGGGGAAATGTACATTTCAAATCCAGTACAAATCAGGCTCCGCGCTATGCTCATAAGGGAACTATGGGCGAAGAAAGGGAGATTAAGGTTGAACTTTCCATTATGGCTGATATTGGTCTTGTCGGATTTCCAAATGCCGGCAAATCAAGTCTGCTCGATATGTTTACAAATGCCAGACCTAAGATAGCTCCGTATCCGTTCACTACAAAGGTTCCGAATCTTGGTGTCCTGCATGTCGATGAGAATAATGACATTATTATCGCTGATATACCGGGAATAATCGAGGGAGCTTCTGAAGGTGCTGGTCTTGGCATTAGATTTTTGAAACACATTTCCAGAACTGCCGGTCTGTTGTTTATGATTGACTGTTCCGATGAGAATTGTCTTACTGCTTATGATTCTCTTGTCAAAGAGCTTGAAAATTATGGCGGAGGACTTATTGAAAAGCCGCGTATCGTTTTGTGCAATAAAATTGACATTGAAGGTGCAAAAGAAAATGCCGGGCTGATAAGGGACAAGATTGCTCAGACATCGCCTGATATTCCTGTTATCGCAGTTTCTGTTGCTGCAAGAGAAAATATAGGAACGGCAAGAAGTGCAATCATTGAGCTTGTAGAAAAAATGGAAAGAACACATGCTCCGGGACAGAATCATGCAGGTTCTTCAGAATCAAATAAATCTGCTTTTATGGCAGAACGTTCTGTAGATGAAAGTATGGAAGTTCAGTTTCCTGGTTCGGAGGCATGAAATATGAAGCTCGCTGTGCTCGGAGGCAGTTTTAATCCTATTCACATAGGTCATCTTGTTCTTGCTGATGAAGTCTGCAATGCCTTGGAATATGACAAAGTTCTGTTTATTCCGACTTATACACCTCCTCACAAAGAGCTGAATAATGCAGTCGATGCGGCTTTACGTCTTGAGATGGTGAGGCTTGCATGCAGTAAAGACGACCGATTTGAAGCAGAATCATGTGAGATAGATAGAAAGGGAGTCTCTTATACTTATGATACTATCTGCTATCTTGAGCAAAAATACGCTTCAAGCCTTGATTCAAAGATCGGTCTGATTATGGGAGATGATCTTTTGCCAGGTTTTCATTTATGGCATAAAGCAGAAGAACTGAGCCGTAAATGTCAGCTTATTGTTGCTCACAGACCGTGTCTGAAAGAAGCTGCATCTTTTTCAAATAAGCCGAGCGGGGAATATGCAGATGCTAAGTTTGAAGATAATCTTTTTTTTGATTATACAAAAGATGCACTTTTTACCAACGCTGTACAGCTTGAAAACTCTGAGCTTCCAGTAAGTTCAACAGATATACGTACTCGTGCCGGCGAAGGTCGTGCATTCAAATATCTTGTTCCTGCTGATGTTTTCAATTATATTATACAGAGAAGGCTTTATGGCTATGGTAATTGATGAATCATTGATGGAAAAAGTCCGTAGTTTCGCATGTTCTGCAGAAAAAAAATCACGATTCGAACACAGTATTCGTGTTGCTGAAACAGCGGCCAGAATGTGCAGGGTTTATGGTCTTGATGAGCAGGCTGGCTATTTTGCAGGGCTTTCACATGATATATGCAAAGATATGGAAGATAGTAGAGTTTATCTTCTTGCATTAAAAGACGGCATGCCGCTGTGTGATGAAGAAAAATCAAAGCACTCTCTTTTGCACGGACGTGCAGCGGCTGTCATGCTTGCTTCTGATTTCGGAGTTTGTGATGCAGATATTTTGCAATCTGTTGCATTGCACACTTTTGGCGGAGTAAATATGTGTCCTCTTGCAAAAATTATTTTTGCTGCGGATAAAATAGAACCGGGGCGCCCTCAGTCAGGTACCGAGTATCTGGATGTTCAGCTTCGTAAGCCGTTGAACGAAATGACTCTTTTTGTGCTGCAGGAAAATATCACTTATCTGGAAAAAAATGGCAAAAAGCCTGCCGCTGTAAGTCTTGAATTCAGGGACAGTCTGCTGAACGATATAAAAGGTGTCTCAGAAAATTTTTGATGAGATTTATTTTTGAGTTTTGGATTGTTTTGCTGCTTTGCATAAAGCGGTTTTAATCATCAAATTTTTGAAGAGTTTTTAGGATGCGGAAGTCTTTCTAAGCTCTCTAAAAAAGGAAATTGTAATGAAAGTATCAAAAGATACTGTGAATCTGATTATTATTTTTCTTATGGTTTCTGTAATAGCAGTTGGCTGTGCATTTCTTTTTCAGAAACTGCGGGTCGATCCTGTAGAAGAAAACTTGAAAAATGATCAGGTTATTAAAGTTCTGTTTGTTATCAGAAACAATGAAGGAGCTGCTGTTTCTACAAATATATTTATTTATTATCCGCAGACACATAAAGGTGCTATCTTTGATGTTCTCGGAAATACAGGAGCCATCTGGCAGTCTCTCGGACGTGTAGACCGTATAGACAGCATTTATAAGAATAAAGGTATTGCTGTTTACAATAAAGAAATTTCAGAGCTTACTGATCTTGATATACCATTTACAGTTGAAATAAATGAAGACGATTTCGGAATTATTGCTGATTTGATTGGCGGTCTGAAAGTTTTTATATCAAGTCCTGTTGATGAGGTGTCGTCTGGCGGTAAAAGATGGCTTTTGCCGAGCGGAGCTGTAAATCTTGACGGAGATAAAATTCGAGATTTTCTTGATTATCAGTTGAATGATGAGGAAGAAAGTGATAAAGAGGAAAGAAGACAGTCTGCTTTTATTGCATTTCTTGTCTCGATGAAAGATAATCGTGATAAAATTCTCGGTAAGAAAAATTTTCCGCTGTTTTCAAAGTGCATGAAGGCAAACATTGAAGATGATGATTTTTACAAGCTTATGTCACTGATTACTGATTTGGATACGGATTCACTTACAGTGCAGTCTGTAATCGGAAGTGCCCGTGTTGTTGACGGACAGACACTTTTGTTTCCGTATCAGAATGGTCAGCTTATAAAAGATGTTGTAAAGCAGAAGATACGTATGCTTATCAGTACTGACAGCAAGTCAAACCGTCGTGTTTACGTTCTTGAAATCATGAATGGAACTTCTAGGCAGGGACTTGCCCGAAATGCTTCTATTCTGCTGCAGAATGCAGGTTATGAACTGCTTCAGGTCGGCAATGCAGAGAGAGATGATTATGAACATACTGTAATCATCAACCATATTGGAAATCAGGAAGCTGCAAAAGCATTGGGCGACTTTATAACTTGCTATAATATCATAGATGAAGATATTGCTACTGATGATGAAGTTGACTTGAATGTTGATTTTACATTGATTTTGGGTGATGACTGGGACGGCCGTTATGTGCGCGGCGTTTTCGGAAAAGAAGATAAAAAAAATACTGTAACAGTATCTGAATAGCACTGTACAGAAAAGGACTGAAGATATGGAAAAAACAATGGAACAGAGAGCTCTTGAAATTGCTCAGCTGATGGAAGACGGAAAAGGACAGAATGTTAGTGTACTCGATATATCTGCATTAAACAGCTGGACTGATTATTTTGTCATTGTTACTGTAACAAGTGGTGCGCACTGGCAGGGCTTGTACAAAGATGTAAAAGACTATATCAAAGACAATGACCTCGAAATTCACGAGACTACACATAAGACACCGCAGGGGGATGATTGGAACCTCATCGATCTCGGTTCAATTGTTGTGCATCTGATGACTCAGGAGTCACGTGACTTTTATGAGCTTGAAAAACTCTGGCATGCCGGAAAAAAGCTTAAGTAATAATCATTAAGAGATATAAAAAAAGCCTTGCTGTTTCCAGTAAGGCTTTTTTTATTAATTCAGAAATAATTAGAAACTTGAATCCATGTCGGCAGGATCGCTGTCTTCTTCAATTTCCTCTTCATCTGTATAAAAATCATCATCATCGAAATTGCGACGACGGTTGTCGTATCCGTCTTCTATTTCCTGATCATCAAAAGGCTCATCATATTCATCATCATCATAATCGAATGAATCATCGTAAGAATCGCTTTCTTCATCATCCTCAAAATCATCATAAGAATCATCGTCATCAAATTCATCTGTCTCAAACTCATCATCGTAAGCAACAGCAGAAGCAAATTCGACAAAATCATCATAATCGATCATAACAGAACCTCTTGCAAAGAACTAGAATTTTTCCCACCTTGTAAATCACAATTTAATTTACATATGGAGTTTTGTCAATTGGATTTGAGTAGAATTTTGTGATAAAACTTGACATTATCTGCGAATGTATGATAATGTATCCACGTATGGTTGAAAGTATAACCGTTATGGCTCCGGCAAAGATAAACATCGGACTGAAAGTCTTTCAGAAGCGGTCTGACGGTTACCACAATATACAGGGAATTTTTACAACAGTAAGTCTTTTTGATATTTTAACTGTTGAAAAGGTTTCCGGAAAAAATATGTGTATTGTTGAATGTGATGGCATGGATCTTCCTGCTGACAACACATTGACTTCTGCATACAAAGCTTTCTGCGTGCTGACCGGAATAAATGATTCTGTTCATGTAAAAGTGAAAAAGAATATTCCTTCTGGCGGTGGATTGGGGGGCGGATCAAGTGATGCTTCTTCCTTTTTACAATCCATTGATAAAATTTTTTGTACGCATTTGTCTTCTGATGATTTGTTGAAAATTTCAGGAGAAGTTGGAAGCGATGTTTTCTTTTTTACGAAGGCGCTTCTGGATGGTGATGGTAGTCACTATGCAGCTATTGTCGAAGGTAGAGGAGAAAAAATCAGGCGTATAGCCTGCCGGAAAGACTACGATGTAGTCCTGCTTTTTCCCGGCGTAAGTGTCTCCACAAAGGCTGCTTATTCCTGGGTAGATGAAGTGCTTGAAGAAAGAAAAGAAATTTTATATGATTTCGACGATGAGTATAGGAAGCCTATAAAATCATGGCAGTTTTGCAATGATTTTACTTCACCTGTTTCTGCTCACCATGCGGTAATAGGCGAGGCTATTGGAAGTTTACGGCGCACTGGAGCAGACTTTGCTGATATGACAGGGTCTGGCTCTACAGTCTATGGAATCTTTGGTCGAAATGCTGATGGTACATCCGCGGCTGGAAAAGCTTGTGAAGAGCTTTCAAAAAAATGGTCGCTTGTGCTGTGCTGATTCATTGCATTTTTTCTATCTGCGGAGGAGATTATTATGCAGGTGACTGAGATAAGGATTGGCAGAGTTGATGGAGATGGCAAGCTTAAGGCTTATGTAACAGTAACTTTTGATAATTGCTTTGTGATTCACAATGTAAAGATTATCGAGGGAAAAACAGGGCTGTTTATTGCTATGCCTAGCAGAAAAACAGCAAATGGAGAGTATAAGGATGTTGCACATCCTATAAGCTCAGAGTTCAGGAATGCGTTGCAGGAGCAGATTCTGGCAGAATATAATGCCGGACATGTTCAGAGTGCTGCAGAGTTCGATAAAGCAGATAATAGCATTTCTTGAGTTTCAATAAGAATTATTTGCAAAGTAAAATATTTTGTGTTTTTTTGCTTTGCACTTAATATTTTGGGCTGTCGTCAAGTGGTAAGACAACGGCTTTTGGTGCCGTCATTCCGCTGGTTCGAATCCAGCCAGCCCAGTTAACATATTTTTAGTGTAAAAAATTAAGGAGTTCTACAATTATGGAACAGTTTGTAATTAATGCAAAAATTCGTAAAGAGACTGGAAAGAAGGCTGCTAAGCAGCTTCGTGCAGCAGGTCGTATTCCAGCAGTTGCTTATAACGAGAAGGGCGAGTCAACAATGCTTGATATAGACGCTATTGAGTTCAACAAAGCATGGCGCACTGTAACTCCAACAACATTGGTAAAGCTTGTAATCGATGGTAAGGATAACTTGGCATACATCCAGGATACAGAGTATGACATTCTTACTGACAAAGTTTTGCATGCAGATTTCCACGTTGTAAGCGGAAAGAAAGAAATCAAGGCAACAATGAAGATTCACTATGCAGGAACTCCTGCTGGTGTTTTGAAGGGAGGCTTCCTTGTAAAGCATGTTCCACAGATTGTTGTAAAGGCATTGCCAGCTGATTTGCCAGAGTCTATCGTTGCAGATGTTTCAAAGGTAGAAATTGGTCAGAAGTTCACAGTTGCTGACTTGAACTTGAGCGACAAGGTAACAGTTCTTACAAGCAAGAACGACCTCGTTGTTACAATCGCACCACCAAAGAAGTGATTTTTTTTAGATAAGGCAGCTTCTGAAATCTGAAGTTTCGGATGTTACCAGAATTTTTAAGACCGGACAACATTGTGTGTCCGGTTTTTTTTGTTTAAGAATACTTCTAAAAAAATATCATTTTTATGAGAACCGCTGAAATTTGCAATTTTCAGCGGTGTCTTTATAAAATCGATGGATTGTTAGTTCAGACGATGCTGATAATGATTGAATGCTGACTGGACTCGTTAAACTTTTGGAAGTTTTTATGATGAATAATAAGGCGCGTTTTTTATTTTATGGATTTTGATATCGTCAGACGTTTTGAAGAAGAAGTAAAAACTAATATCCTTTCAGTTGGCATAGATTTTGAATATAGTGGGAAAATTGCAGTTGCCGTAAGTGGTGGCGCGGATTCAATTTCTCTTTTGACAGCTCTTTGTCATATTCTTGGAACTTCGTCTTTATTTGTCATTACAGTAAATCATAATTTACGTGAAAAAGAAGAAACTTCCGGTGATGCAGATTTTGTCCAGGAATATTGCCGTACAATTGGAGTATTTTGCGAGAGAGTAGAGATTGAGCGTGGAAAAATCATAGACCAGTCTCGTGTTCTTTCGCAGAGCGTTGAAGAAAGTGCCAGAAATTTCCGCTACAAAATTTTTGAAAACTTCGTAAAAAAACACAATATCGATTTTTTATGCCTTGCTCACAACAAAAATGACCAGCTTGAAACTCTTTTGATGAGATTTCTTACAGGTGGCGGCACACAGGCTTTGTCCGGCATCCGCATGAAAAGAGACTTTTATATTCGGCCGATTCTGACGATTTCACGCCAAGATATCGAAGATTATCTTGATGCTCAGCATATTTCCTACAGAACTGACAGTTCAAATGCAGATAACAAGATGTTCCGTAACAGAATACGAAACGTTCTTTCTCCGGAACTGGACGAACTTTTTCCGGGGTGGTCTAAAGCTGTTCTTTCTCTATCTTATAAGATGTCTTTGGATGAAGAGTTTTTGCAAAAATCCCTGGAAGAAGCAAAAAACAGAGTCTGTCAGACTTTATCTGAAGGCGCGTGTACTATGTCATCTGCATCTTTTTTGCGTGAACCTGCTGCTCTCCAGACAAGGCTTTTATTTTGTTCGTTTGATATGCTGGGCTTTTCCGGAAGAGTTCCTTTTTCGTTTGTGAAAGGAATTCTGGAAAAGCTGAAAGAAGGTTCGTCATTTTCAATGGTGAACGGCAGTGTTGAAGTTAATTTTGATGGAAAAGAGATTTTAATCCAAAAAGAAAAAAAACTAGCGACAGAAAGAGGGTTTCTTGTTATAATTAGTGGAAACGGAAAATATCAGATAGACGGCAGAACTGTAAGTGTTTCTGTAGTTTCATCCGGCATTAAGCTGCAAATGGATGAACATATAGTCTGTCTTGATGGACTTAAATTTCCTTTTGTGATTAGAAACAGACAATCTGGCGATAATATAAGAAACTCATCAGGCTCGTTAAAGTCAGTTTCTTCAATTCTTACAGATTGGAAGTGTGGAAAGAAACGGGATTACTTGCCTGTTGTACAAAGACTGGATACCATAGAGCAGGATATTGTCTGTCTGTGGGGAGAATGTCTTGGTTTTGATAATTGGATTTTAAAAGGTACTTCAAAACAATATGAATGAGGTTGCCTTACGAGTTTACGACTATCTGTTTTCAGACAGTTTTAAATATCGCATTTTTAAATGTCATCTCCAGAAATTGAGATTTCTAGAGGTTAACTAAGGGAAAAAAAATGAGAACTAAATTTCATGTACTTTGTTTTTTTGCTGCCATGATTTCTTTTTCAGCACTGCATGCAGAAGCTGCTGATTCACTTGCAAAAACATCATATCTTGCAAACAGACGTACAGCATTGCGCTGTCTGGAAGCTGCCAGCAGTTATGCAGCTCAGGGAAACTGGACTGCCGCCTTGTCACAGTCACAGCTTGGCTTGAATTATGACGACAAAGTGTCAGATTTGTGGTACGTTCTTGCTCTTGCAGTCAACGAAAACAGCGGTACAAAGGCTGAAATTCTTTCTCTTGTTGAGCATGCCTTGGATTGCGCAGACTGGGTGAACTATAATAAGGATAATGCTCGTGTTTTGTATGCAGATTTACTTTCTGATACAGGACGTTCTGCTGACGCTGTCGAAGTTCTTGATGCTGCACCTCCTGTTTTTTCTGCATCTGCAGAATATATACGTGCGAAATCGTATTACAGAATAGGAAATGCTGCTGCTTATGCAAATGCACGCAGTAAGATTGCAAGCGCATGCAGAATATTCCCGAATGACAGCCGTTTCCCTCTGCTTTTCTTTAAGTATGAGACACCATTCAACAAAGATCCGGCTGTTGAACAGCTGGCATCGTATTTTATAGGACAGCTTGGCAAATATAAAAACATGAGCCTTGATGACGAAGCAGAGCTTGAAATTCATGCAGCACAGTTTGCTCATGATGATGAACTTGAGATTATTCTGAGATCTTTTGCAGCCCGTTCACTTGTTCATCCGCTGTATGCAAAACTTGCACTTTTGACAGGTCTTATCAGTGAAAAAGAAGCATTTGAATACATTGCATCTTTTGCAGAAAATTCTTTGAATATTTCTTACATTCGTGATTTTATGCCGCTTTTGACAGAAGAAAGTGTTATTAAGGAAGCAAATGAATATTTCTGTGCTTTCTGTGGAACTTTGACAAGCGATATGTCTGGTGATGGAATCGATGATCTGACAGTTTATTATTATCGCGGCCGTCCACAGCGCATTATTTTTGATGAAAACAAAGATGAATGTATAGACTGGGAAGTTTTTTGTGATTTTGGTATACCTGTTTCCGGCAAACTATACAAAGCCGCTGCTCTTGATGCTGGTGAGGTTGATTTTACATGGCAATCATTCCCATCTTTGTCTACATTTGTGATAAAAAACTATGACAACGAGAAAGTGTATTCGTTCAACATTATCGGTGATAAGCTGATATGGACACCTGTTACCATTGTTGAAGATCCTGTTATTACACAGACAAGCGGATTTTCTTTCTTTTTCCCGAAGCTTAATATTGATGAGCGTTTTATAACTAAAGAAGAACTTACAATGGCTTCTTCAAGTTATATAGTTCCTACAAAAGAAAGAGAAAATGCTTTTATCAGTTTTTCTTCACTGAACGGAAAAATGCTGTCGGCAGATTACTATACAAACAATGTCCTTTACGCACATGCTCAGTTTATTGACGATATTCCATCTGTTCGCCTTGTCGATGCAGATGGAGATTCTGTTTTCGAAACTTCTGAGTTCTATGCTGTGCTTTCTGAGAATGACAAGAATGTATATTCTATGGAAACAGAACAGAAGATTATGGAAAATCTGCTTGGAGTTCCGTCAAATGGTGCTGATTTTTATCTGAAGAAGATACAGGTTGACTTGGATAAAGATACGATTCCGAATTTTATCGAAGAGTATCTTCCAAATGAAGGAGTGATTTCTTCATGGGATTCTGATAATGATGGAAACTGGAACATCAGAGTTTGCGTTTCCCATGACAAGAATTCCGGCAAAACTATAGAGCAGAATATGTTCTATGATATTGTTTCAAAGAAAGTTATTACTGTTACATGTGAGAATGATATACCTGTTTCAGTTGACGGACCAAACGGAACTTCTCCTGTAACCAAAAGTACAAATGAAACCTTTTATTGGTTAGGAGACGCTGGCAGTGCTGATATTGTAAAATCTGCAGTTGAGTATTTTGATAAAGATAATACTCAGGGACTTTCTGTTGTTCTTGGAGACAAAGAAAATCGTGTGCAGGTAGTTCATATAGGCAACCTTATATTTGGTAGGGTAATACCTTCTGGCGTATTTAATGATGAAAAGAAAAATGAATGAAAATGTAAAGAAAATTTTACTTGTGATGTTTTTTTCTGCTGTTCTTGTAGGTGATTCAACTGCAAGAACAAGCAAGATAAAAAGAACACCTTCTGGAAATGGAAAAAAATATACAGAACAAGAAGCTGTTTCTTATGAAATATCTTCAATTAAAAAAATAGCAGATAAAGAAGCTGTAAAGGCTTTATGGCAGGCAAAACTTCTGACGGATAAATATCCTTCTTATACAAATGCAAAAAGCCTTTATGATTCCTGTGAAAAGAAAATTGTTGAAAAGTATAACGAAGCTGTTGAAAAAAAGAATTATCTGGAAGCTGTCAAATATTTCGATTCTTTGTCAGCTGTCGGATATGGCAAAATAGCTTCTCTTTCTATGCAGCGTGATGCACTGGATGCTGCTTCAAAGAAAAATGTTCCAGGATATACAAAGACTCAGAACGCAAAGAATTCTCTCGCAGAGTGTATAAAAGGTACTGTAACTGTCTTTGTAGATAAAGGTATCAAGTTTGAGCATGGTGTCGGATATAATGACGGAGTTTTGGGAAGCGGTTTCTTTATTACAAGAAACGGATATATAGTCACAAATCATCACGTTATAGAAGACTGTGTGAATCCTGAATATCAGGGATTTGCAAGACTTTATATTCGCCTTGCAGAAGATCCTGATACAAAGATTCCTGCAAAAATTATAGGTTATGACGCTTCTGTAGATTTGGCTTTGCTCAAAACTGAAGTCGATGCGCCGTATGTTTTTAATTTGGGATCAAGTACTGATCTTGATGTTGGTGCCAGAGTTTATGCTATTGGCTCTCCTCTTGGACTTGATAGAACTTTGACAAGCGGTATCATTTCTGCAAAAGATAGAGAGCTTTTTAGTTCTGGCAAAGTTTTTCAGATTGATGCTGCTGTAAACAGCGGAAACTCTGGTGGTCCGCTTATAGATTCCAATGGCAATGTTCAGGCTATCGTTTTTGCCGGTGTTCCGTATTATCAGGGCTTGAATTTTGCTATTCCTGTAGAATATCTGTGGTATGATTTGCCTTTTTTGTTTAACAAAGGTGAGCGGAAACATTCATGGATTTCTTGCTTCGGCAAAACAAAGAGAAGGGCTGGAAGCGGGGCTGTTAATGAAGGTCTGTCTGTTGACTATGTGATGCCAGGCGGAATCGGCGATAAAGCCGGTCTCAAAGTAGGTGACACTATAGTTGAGATAAGTGGAGTTCCTGTTACATCGCTTGATGACATGATGGTGTTTAATCTGCAGCACTCTGTTGATACAATTGTTTTCATAAAAACAGAGGATAAGGATGGAATAATTTCTTCACATCTGGCATACTTGGAAACGCGTCCGAAGAATCCTGGAAAGGATGTTTATGATCATGACAGTCCGTCAAATGTACTCGTACCGTTTTTGGGAATGGATCTGGTTCCTGGTTCCACCCAGAATAAAAAACAGTATGTGATAAAACGTATTATCAAAGGCTCTACGGCTGATGAGGCTGGATTCAGTATAGATGATCCTGTGCAGGTTATAAAAGTTGATATTGATAAGGCTCTGACAGCAGCTACCGTTCAGATTTTTGCAAAAAAGAAGAAAAACGGTTTTGTTGACATAGCTTTGGGATTCACTGTTCCTTTGGATTCACCATATTATTTTTAATTTTTTAGGTTAGTTAAGGTATGTTTGATTTAAAATATAAAAGAAATTTCTGTATAACTGCGCATATTGACCACGGTAAGTCAACATTGGCAGATCGTTTGATTCAAAAGGCTCGGATTATCGAAGATCGTCAGATGGTATCTCAAATTTTGGATAACATGGATATTGAGCGTGAACGAGGCATTACTATTAAAAGCCAAGCTGTTACAATTCCTTATCATGCAAAAGACGGTCATGATTACGAACTGAATTTCGTTGATACACCTGGTCACGTTGACTTTTCTTACGAAGTAAGCCGTGCTATAGCTTCTTGTGAGGGCGCTTTGCTGTTAATCGATGCAACACAGGGTGTTGAAAGTCAGACTGTCAGCAATATGTATCTGGCACTGGAACAGAATCTGACAATTGTTCCTGTAATAAACAAGATAGACCTTGCTAGTGCAGATATTGAAAACACAAAACGTGAAATAGACCATGATCTTGGGCTTGATCCAGATGATGCCGTTTTGGTCAGTGCAAAGACAGGTGCTGGTATTGATGATTTGCTTGAAGCTATTGTCACAAAGTTTCCTGCGCCGGAAGGCGATGTCAATGCTCCGCTCAAGGCTTTGATTTTTGACTGTCATTATGATGAATATCGAGGTGTTGTTGTTCATATTCGTGTTATGGAAGGCCGCATTAAAGAGGGCGATATTATACGCCTTATGGGCAGAAATGCAGAGTACAAGGCAGAACAGATTGGTGTATTTAAGATTAAGTATGAACAGACCGGCATACTGGAAGCAGGAGATGTAGGTTATATCATTGCCGGAATAAAAACTGTCAGTGATGTAGGCGTTGGCGATACCATAACAAACGTAGCAAATCCTGCTGCTGAGCCTCTTGCCGGATTTAAAGAGGTAAAATCCGTTGTTTTTTCTTCTATATATCCAATGGATTCCAACGACTACGAAGAACTCAAAGAAAGCATGGAAAAACTTGTGCTCAATGACGCTTCTCTTGTGTATGAAAAGGATAACTCTGTTGCACTTGGAAACGGCTTCCGATGTGGATTTTTGGGACTTTTGCATCTTGAAATCATACAGGAAAGACTTGAGCGTGATTTCGACCAGTCTGTTATTTTTACTGCTCCGAGTGTTCGCTATAGAGTAAAAGCTCCTGGTCACGAATGGGCATTTGTTGATAATCCGACAGATTTTCCGGAAGGAAAAATCGAAGCTGCAGAAGAGCCTTACATCGATGCAACTATCATCACTCCGGCTGAATATCTTGGTTCAATAATGGAATTGTGCCGTATGAAGCGTGGATCTCAGAAGAATATGCAATATCTTGACGAAAAACGTGTCGAGCTTACTTATGATATGCCGCTTGCAGAAGTTTTGTTTGACTTTTATGATAAGCTTAAGTCTTACAGCCGTGGATATGCAAGCTTTGACTATGAACTGACAGATTTTCGTCCGACAGATCTTGTCAAAATCGACATACTTATCAATGGTAAGCCTGTCGATGCTCTGGCACAGCTTTGTTACAGACCGTCTGCAGTCTCCCGTGCAAAAGTTGTCTGCGAACGCCTTAAGGGTGAAATTTCACGTCAGCAGTTCAAGATTGCAATTCAAGGTGCAATCGGAGCTCAGATTATTGCCCGTGAAACTGTCAATCCTGTCCGCAAAGACGTTCTTGCTAAGTGTTATGGTGGTGATGTTACACGTAAACGCAAGCTTTTGGAAAAGCAGAAGGCTGGAAAAAAGAGAATGTTTCTTGCAGGTGATGTAGAACTTCCTCAGAGTGCATTCCTTGCAGTTCTAAAAGAAAAAGAAGACAACGAGTAAAATACTTGTAATTTTTAGATGCCGGTCTGATTTTTTGTCAGCCGGTATTTTTTTCTTGAATTGTCAAATTATGTGCAGCGTGTTCGAATGCTGCAGCTTTCTGCTCTAAAACAAACCTTACTTTGTCTGGGCTAATGGAAAAATCCTCAGCATTGTGTCAAACATACTCGACATTCGGGCTAGTAAGTAAGTTTTTCACCGAAAAGCAGAAAAAGATTTTTTAGAAACATGAGAAACTTTTTTTGCTCTTCAAGCGGCGTTGATTTTACAGGAATTATACACGTTGTGCCAAGCTGTCGGGTAGATGTGCAGTAGTAAACGCATACATAGTTTTTGATATCTTCATTCTGTGAGTTGTCTTCATCTTTCAGCTTCTGAAAATCTATCTCAAAAAGTTTTTCTCCGATTTTTTCCAGAGTTTTTTCTGTTAAATAAGTTTTTTTTAAAAGGTGTTTTTCTGACCATAATTTGAGTTTTATTCCGTTTTTTGTTTTTTTTAGACTTAGAGTTTTATGTTCATTTTTGACACTGTTTTTGTATTCAAACTCCATATTATAAAGTTTGCCATTACCCTCTGTCATTTCTGCAAGTTCAGCTTCCGCCTCGTCAAGCTTTTGCATAAGATTTTCAAGTTTTTTGCTTAAACGTATTTTTGCTTCCGGAGAACCGAAAAAAACAAAAAAGAAAAATGCGAAAATTAAGATGAAAATAACTGATATCAGATACAGAAAGATTTTCAAAATGAGCATACAAAATTATAACTTGATTACTCAAAAAAATCGATATGTCAGGAATATATTTATTTTTTGAATAAAGTCACAATATATGCAAAGCCTGTAATTGAACGCAATGGTAAAAAAGTATGATTTTTTTAATTTTCATATTGAGACGGCCTTTTTCTTGCAGTGAATTTTGAATTTCTTAGAAAGTTAGTTTTTATCCTATTATGCTATGTGTAAGTTATTTTATAAATGATATTTTTTTTGAACTGATGTTTTAAGTTTGAATGTGATAAAAGTATTTAAATGTTTGAAAGTTGAATTTTATCAGCTTAATTGAACTTAATATTGCTGCAAAAGCATTTTTGTGTTGTAAAAATACTATTAAGATGATAGAATTCTATTTATGGCAGAAACAACTATTGTTACAAGCAGTCCTGCTGGAAAGCAGTTGAATAAGATTAAACAGGGAGATTTGTCTTACCTTGTTTTTAACAAAAAGAAAATCGAACTTGTTACAAAGATTACTATCGGTAGAGAAAGTGACAACGATGTTGTAATTGACAGTAAATTGGCAAGCCGACATCATTGCAGTATCCAGAAAATTAAGGATGCATACTTTTTGAAAGATGAGAACAGTACAAACGGTACGTTCCTCAATGGCAGCCGTATTCCTTCTGACAAGTTTGTCCGCTTGAATTTGGGCGATAAGATTACTATTGGCTCTGAAAACATAGCAATGGCATAAGTATGTTGACACAAGAAGAGCTTCATGCTCTTAAAGTCAGAATACTTTCTTTCAGAGAAAATTCTGAGCTTCCCGAAGCTGATGACTTGTCAGCTCTGTTGAACAGGACAATTTCTATTTTTGAGAAAGGCGGAACTTACAGACCTTCTGCCCGTGATGGCAGTGCAGGAGGTCTGCTTGATTTTTGTGCCGGATCAAGCGGTTTGCAGAATAATATTCCGGTTATAATTGTTCCAGATCTTCATGCTCGTCCTGATTTTTTGATTAATCTCATTTGCTGCAAAATAAAAGGTCAGTTTGTACTTGATGCACTCAACGAAGGTAATCTTATTGTTGTCTGTGTTGGCGATGGAGTGCATTCAGAATCTCCTGATGCAGACCAGATGCGATGGATGTCTTCGTTTGACAGCTGGAAAAACAGGCAGTTTGACAATCCCTCTATGCGCCAGGAAATGCATTTGACTCTTGCCACAATGATGACTGTGATGGAGTTGAAATGTGCATTTCCAAAGTACTTTCATTTTCTCAAAGGAAATCATGAGAATGTGCTGAACTATGAAGGTTTAGGTGATCATTCTTTCAGAAAGTATGCTATGGAAGGAGAGATGGTCAAGGACTTCGTCAGTGATTATTATAATGATGCAGTTCTTCATCTGATACATTGTTTTGAATATCTTTTGCCGATTGTTGCTGTTTTTGACAAGTTTTGTATCAGTCATGCAGAACCTTGTTCGTTTTACAGCAGAGATGATATTATAAATTACCACGACGAAACCATACAGAATGATGTAGTCTTGAACTTTACATGGACAGGAAATGATGAAGCCACTGAGGGTAGTGTAGAAGAACTTTATTCGCATCTGACTGGAAGTAACGGGCAGAAAGCTCTCTGGTTCGGCGGGCACAGACCTATCGACGGCAAATATCTTTTCCGCCAGAACGGTCATTATATACAGATTCATAATCCGATGGAGATGAATGTTGTGTATGTCAGACCTGATATTGATTTTAATCCTTCAACCGATATTATTTCCATCGAAAAAAAATAGCACATATAGCTGTTTTTTTGCAGGCTGATGATTTTGGGCTGTCTAATAAACTTGCAGTATACGTCATGCTGAATCTTATGTTCAGTATGACGATTCTTTTGGTAATAGATCTCTTCTATTTTACATGAAATTTGCAGCCAGAGAAAAATAATTTATCTGTCACAGTATCTCCTGTTTCGTCATCGGTTATGACAATACGCAGGTCACTGTCATTTTCTTCATATGAGACTGGAATTATTGTAATATTATCTTGTAGCTGTGCAATCAATTTTTGCTCTACATAGTCAAACTGTACATTTTGTGTTGTGTAGAGTTTGACAGAAATATCTGCAAAATTACACGCCATAAGAAGTACGTCAAATTCATTTATGCCACGCATTTGGTCGAAAATGGCTTTGCGGTATTCTTTATAATCTTCGTCCCATTTTGCATAGTCAGCTTCTCCGCGGTGGTCAGGAACATTAAAATCATTACGCAGTATATTGCCAATGTAATCCGTGACCTTGCGTGCCCCGGAGAAGTTTAGGTGAATATTGCCATTACCTATTGTATCTTTTTCAATATCTTCTTTTCCAATATTGCAATCCTGTAAATCAATATCTACATCAATAATATTTTCTGCATTGTAAAGCATATTATAATACGGTACGTTTAGTTCACCTGCCAGTTTCTGTACAGAATTTGATTCTTTCTGTTGCAACACTCCACATGCAGGAGGCAAATACATTAATACAGGCTGAATATTATTATTTTTGCAAAAAAATACAAATTCTTTTATATATTTCATGCAATCAGTATTTTCATTATTAATGTACTCATTTTTATCAACTAGCCTCATGTTTTTATAATCATCGATTTCCCGTTTCAAATACGGTACATCTTCAAAGCCTTTGGCAAGATTTTTTTCTACAAATGACTTTTCATTCCATGCATTAATAAAAGATGTTTTTTCAGTCCATTTATTATGATAAGAAAAATAAGGAAATATCAATTCTTTTTTTACATCATAATCTTCATACAATTTAGAAATTCCTTTTATTTTATTTTTTGAAATTGTAAAATTATCAAAAATATAATGTCCTCTTACTTTAGGATCAGCATCAGGAAAATCTAAACGACAGCCGTAGACGTCTAACAATACAATGGAAGGTTTATTATATTCCATTGTATTTATAAGTGCCCAATATGACATGGGAATTTCTTGACAATTAGTTGCCATATTATATGAAGTTATTCCATAATCTTTATACAACTGGAAAGGACTTACACCTCGTTTTACATGGCTCGTACCAAAGAATAATACATCATAATTTCTAATTGTGAAAAAACTTGATTTATCATGATATCTATCATTTCTTCTCACCATTCTTGAATGCACATAAATTCCCAGCACAATCAGCGTAAGTGTAACCAACACTGCAAGAATGCGTAAAATCTTGGTCTTAGAACTGGAAGTAGATAAAGTTTGCTGCATTATATTCACCTCCCCATACACCAACTGCTACAATAAAAATCACACTCAAGGCAACAACAAGAATCTGTGTAAAAGCACTGCATTTCTGTAAATATTTGCGAACACAAATTCCTTTGTAATTAAAGGCATCAACTGCAAGAAGTACAAAAATACATATCCACAAAAGATTAAGTTCAGTACCATTAAGTCCCATAGCATAAAAATCATGTATCTTTCTGTGCTTTAAAATAAATCCGCCCATGCACTTGATGGAATAAAGTGCAGAACTTAATGAAGGCGCACGGAACAGACACCATCCTACATCTATCCAGAAAAATGTAGCAAGACGACGCAATATCGAAGGCATTTTCTTTTGCAGGTTTAATGTAATCCTGTCGGCTATCTGTAAAAAGCCGTGAAGCATGCCCCATGCAATAAAATGCCATCCCGCTCCATGCCACAAACCGCTCAAAGTCATTACAGCCATAATGTTTATGTAAGTACGAATTTTGGAACACCTGCTTCCGCCCAAAGGAAAATAAACATAATCACGGAACCATGTACTTAACGAAATATGCCACCTTCTCCAGAAGTCCTGCACGTTAAGGGCACAGTAAGGACTGTCAAAGTTATCCATAAGGTCAAAGCCCAGAATCTTTGCAGAACC